>CBFGMS010000075.1:0-18530 GCA_965649985.1 uncultured Gammaproteobacteria bacterium
TGGCTATGTAGCTCAGCCGGTTAGAGCACAGCACTCATAATGCTGGGGTCGGTGGTTCGAGTCCACCCATAGCCACCATCTCCCGCCATGGCGCCGCATCGCGGCCCGGCGCATCGCCGGCAGGTCCCGCGCGCGTCATGCGCAGAGCGAGCAGACCGCGGCCCCCGCTCCGTCTTCCGGCGCTCCCCCTCACGAGCCTGTCCGCATGGATATCTTCAAGGTCTTCACCTTCGAGGCCGCCCACCGCCTGCCCAACGTTCCCGATGGGCACAAATGCGGCCGCCTGCACGGGCATTCCTTCCGGGTGGAGCTGCACCTGACCGGCGAGCTGGACCCGCATCTGGCCTGGGTGGTGGATTTCGCCGACGTGAAGGCCGTGTTCAAGCCGATCCTCGAACGCCTGGACCACCACTACCTCAACGACATCCCCGGCCTGGAGAACCCCACCTCCGAGCGCATCACGGTGTGGATCTGGGACCAGGTCAAACCGCTGCTGCCGCAGTTGAGCCAGGTGGTCGTGCACGAGACCTGCACGGCGGGCAGCCGCTATCGCGGCCCGGATGCCTGAGGCCGGCATGGACGTCGCAGGGGCGCCCTGAGCCCAGGCCGCCCACGAACCGACTGGTCGTCTCCACCCGCGCCGAGATCCTCCGAATCCGCCTGCTCCGCCTCAGGGCGCGCCGAGGGCCTTGCGTTTGGCTTCCAGCGCCCTGCGCCGCGCGGCATCCCGCTGTGGATCGAGCAGGGCCAGGGCGGCATCGTAGGCGACCGCTGCCGCGGAGTTGCGCCCCATTCGGGCGAGGGCGTCGCCGTAGCTCACATGGAGGTCGACCGATCCCGGGTAGAGCGCGGCACCGGCGGCATAGCGGACGAGCGCCTGGTCGGAGTCGCCGATGGCCGTGTAGTGCCACGCGGCAAGGATGAGATCCCACTCGTTGAGCGGGAAGCCTTGGCGATCACCCACCAGTCGTTCCTCGCCCAGCAGCGCGCGCAGCCGCAGATGATGCGCGCGAAGGGCCTCGGCGAGGCCTCGACGCAGGGTGTCCTGCTCCAACCGCAGGTAAATCCCGCGCAGGGCATCGAAATAGACGGCCTCGGCATCCCGATCACGGGCATGGTCACGCACATAGCGCACACGACGGTACTGCATGCGCGTCCGGTCGTTGCCCTGGAGCGTCAATACCGAGAGGGCGCCCTGCTCCATCCAGGCGATCAGGCGGAATTCGACGGCGGAGGAGGTGAATTCCAGCTCCAGCCGTTCGTCGTCGCAGCGCTGCACCCTGACCTGCGGCGCCAGCACGCCCGAGGCGGTGTATTCGCGCAGGGTGGCCTCGCAACGCTCGGCGTCCACGGCCAGACCCAGCTCGGTGCCGTGGCTGAGCCGTGTCCCGCCGTCGCGTGCCCGCCAGATGCCGGACAACTGCCCGCGCAGCGGCACATCGCTGCGACCCGGCGCCGGCCTCTGCGCGTACTCGGGTCGCGGCACCGGGGACGGCGGACCGCCGTCGGTCGCAGCCAGTGATCGGTATGCGCTGCGCACGGCCGCCAGGGCCTGCGCGTGCTCCTTGGCGGCATCGGGAGGAGCCGGCTCCGCAGCCTGCCCCTCCGTCGGAGGCCCTTGGCCATGGTCTTCGAGGGCATCTTCGCCGATCAGCGCGGCGGCGATGCTCGCGGCTGCCGCATGCGAGGCCAGCGGCGTGGGGTGCACGCCATCGGTCAGGGTCATCGGCAGTCCCTCGGCCTTCAGCGCACGCCATACCCGGCCCGCCGGCGCCAGACGCGCACCATGGGCCCGGGCCGCCTCGACGGTCGCGTAGTCCACGTACGCAAACCCGTCCTGTGGCGCCGATGGCGACCACGTCTGGTACAGCACGGGTTGCGCGCCGTGCGCGCGGACGAGCGCGACGATGGCGCCGACATCGGCCAGATAGCGCTCCGGAGGGTCGTAATGCACCTCGCCGTCCAGCGTCCATGTGGATGCATGCGTACGCTCCTGCAGCACGACGTAGTCCCAGGAGCGCTCTGCCAGCGAGCGTCTGAAGGCATCGCCTGCGAGATGCCCGGCCAGGGACTCGCCGTCCGGCGCCAGCGCGGCGACATGCACATCGGCATCCGGCCGCGCCGCACGCAGACGCTCCGCCAGGCGCATCGGAAGTGCGTTGTAGTGCGTCATGCTGTTGCCCAGCAACAGGACCGCGATCCGCTGTCGGGAACCGCCCTCGTCTCGACCGGCGGCGACCGCCCACAGCGGAACGACCAGCGCGAAGACCGCCAACGACGCGATCAGCCGATGCAGCCGCGGCTCACGCCTGCGCATGGCGATGCCGGGTGTAGCCGGGAGTGCCTGCCTCCTGCGTATCGACACGCAGATCCCATTTGCCGGTGTAGGGGTCGTAGCCGCACTTGGCGGGCTTGCTGTGGAGATCGTCGGGACGCACGGTAAAGGCTCGGCAATCTGTACAGGCGTAGCGAAGCTCGCAGTCGCGGCAGATCTCGATGGCATCCTTGGCGATGCCCCACGGCGCGCGGAATTCGGCGTCGCCCACGACCTGCGCGAGCGGCACCCGGTCGGCCGCGCCGAAATCACGGGCGAGGGAAGGACAGTTGCGGATGCGCCCCTGCGCATCCACCGAAATCTTGCCGTTCAGGCAGCCGTTGAAACCGTGCGCTTCCATGAACTGGTTGAGGCCGGGCGGAAGCACCATGGCTGGAACGATCACTCCGCAATCGTCGCTGGAGACCAGCCGCGCGCGGAACAGGAGGATGCGGCGCACCTCGGAAATGCCTTCGCCTGCGCGGTCCCCGTATGCGATCTCGACATCCGCATCCTCGGGCGCGGAATGCAGCGCAAGCGCCGAGTAGATCAGATGGGCGCGCAGCAGCCGCTCCAGCGCCGGCAGCGGATATTTCTCCGCGTGCGGAAGCAACAGCTCCACGCTGCGGATCGAGGTGTTCGCGGCGGCGCGGCCTATCGCCTCGAGGTCAGCCATCTCCAGCAGGTCGCTGTAGCAACGGATCTGCACGAACTGGCAGCCCAGCGCGTCGAGCTGCGCGAGCAGCGCCGCGAAATCGTGGTGCACGGAATCCACGTCGAGAATCGCGTTCTGCACCTCGCAGGGAGCGCTCCAGTCCGAAGCGATCGACGGAAAGCGCTCAGCGTACCGAGTGAAATGCGCCAGCTCGTGATCGAGCAGATACTGCACGAACCCTGCCAGATTGCGGGACTGCGCATCGCCCTGCGCATCGCGGGCCAAATCCTCCTGCCGATACAGCCCCTCGATGCGGGGCAACGCATCCAGGTAGCCCGCCGGCACGGTGTGGATGCGGCGGCGGCCGAGGTCGTAGATCGCGCCGTTGCGCGCGCCGCGCACCGGCCTGCAGTCGGCATGCAGCCGAAGCGCTGCCGCGGGCTCAGGCGCGCTCATCCGCAGTCCTGAACAGCGGCAGCTTGGAAATCGGTTTCGGGCTGCGTCGGGACAGCATCTCCACCGACCCGTAGCGCGCGTTGGCCAGCTCCATGGCCGACTTCTCCTCACTGGAATACACATACTTGGTGTGGATCGCATGAAAACACAGCGGCAGTGCGGCGCGCGCGACTTCGTCCAGCTCCATGAGTTCCAATTCGATCTTCATGCGGCCTCCTTGTGTCCTGCCAACCACGCGGCGACCGCCGCATGAAGGGAATAGTTGCATGCATAGGTCATTACCCCGTATTCACCCGAAGGATTGATCTCGAGAAAGACGTGGCGATCCTCTTCGTCGACGATCAAATCCACCGATCCGGTGTTCAGGCCCAGCGCCAAGAACAGCGCGACGATGCGCTCGGCGACCGACGCGGGCAACGCGTAGGGCGCGTTGCGGTTCGGCCGTTCGTAGTTGTATTTGCGGTAATCCAGACGGGTCTTCTCGTCGTTCTGCGAGAGGATCGCCATGGCATACATGTCACCGTCTAGATAGAAGACGCGGACCTCGTAGGCCTTGCGGATCTGCCTCTGCGCGAAAGAGGGAGGCAGCCGCTCCGGAAGCCGCATCAGCGCGACGGCGTCGAGGGATTCGGTATAGGAAAAATATCCGCGCCGGGCGGCATCGAAATCCCAGAGATACATGCCGTCGGATGCCGCCTTCACCACCGCATCGCCGTCGGCCGCCCAGTCAGCGAAGGCCTGACGATGATTGGCGGCCATGAATTCGGGCACATCCAGACCGACCCGGCGCGCGGCATCCAGCACCATGAGTTTGTTCAGCGCACCGATGCGGGCGTGCCCCAGCACGCGCGGCGCGCGGGCCAGCAGGTGATGGACGTATTCGCTCATCCGTTCGCCCTCGGTGCGCGACTTGCGGAGCAAACGCTCAGCCAGTGCGGGATGGCCCGGCAGAGAGGGCGTCGCAGGCGGCGCAAACAGCTGGAAATCGCCCTTGCGATACCAGACCGCGTCCACGTCCCGGGTGGAGAAGCGACGCCCCTCGTATTCCAGCAGCGCCTCGCCGGCGCGGATGTCCAGAGTCAACGCGCCGGCCTGCAGATCTTCCTGATTCAGCCGGACGACGTGATCCAGACCGAGATGGTGCAGCCAGCGCAGCGTATCGGTCGTGGTCTGGTCGCCGACGATGGAGAAGATCAGGATCAAGCGGAATCGCCGAAATGGAGGATGAGGCAGAAGGCGCCATGGATGCGCGAAGACGGTGCGAGCCGTTGCGGTGCCGCGGGCGAGGTCTCTGCAGACGTCGCGGGGCGCCCGTGGACGCCCCGCGCGAATCGGCCGTCGAGACGACCGGAGACGGATCAAGCCGTGTCGGTGGTGCCGTCCATGTGACAGACGGACACGGTGCCGCAGGTGCAGCCGTCCAGGACTTCTTCGGGGGAGTAGCCGCCGGAGACGAGGGCGAGATCGGCCGCGTCGAGGACGCGGACCTCGAACTGCGGCAGGGTGTCGATCATGTTCTTGGCATTCATCAAACCATTCCTTTTGTGATGCTGGTGCGATACCTACTCTGTTGTGGCTTTTCGGTTTCCGCCAGCGCCGCACGGCTGCGGCGCACTTCCGCCGCCCAATCCACTCGGTGCGGCAACGTCATGACCTCTGTCTGGCAACAGGCCGATCACTTCCCTCGGCCGGACGCTCTGCCGATGAGACATGCGCGGCCACCCATGCGCTACCAGGACGTTCAGGCGAACGGCGCGGGCGCTTCGGTCAGGAAGGCTGTGACCGCCCGCAGGGGGGGCCGGCGATGCGCTCCAGCATCGATGAGACAAGGGTCTCGGTGGAATCTGCGACATCGATGTCCTTGACTGCAGGCCGTCATGGCAACCGCACTTAACCGACTATCGCACCGGGCTGTCAAGCGCATCACCAAAAGAACGACGCCATTCATGTTCAGATCATTGTTTTAAAAGAAAAGACAATCAACCCTGACCGCCCATCAGAGAAATGTTGCACTGCAGCAAAGACAGGCATAGGCTGCTCATCACGGTCCCCGCTCAAGGGGCACAGTCCTAAATCAGGAGTCCACCATGTACGAGCAGATCAACGCGCAGTTCGCCAAGTCCACCCGCCAGTTCGCCGATGCGTCGGCACAGGTCGGCCGTCTGGCGCTGGAGAACACCGAGGCGGTGTTCGGCCTGCAGCTGGCCACCCTGGAAGAGAACATGAGCGCCGCCTTCGCCTTCATGGGCGAACTGGCAGAAGTCCGCGACCTGGAAGGTGCCAAGGCCGTGTGGCCGAAGGGCGTGCAGGTCGCGCGCGAAAACGTCGAGCGCAGCATCGGCGCGGGCCAGGAGATCTTCGGCCGCACGCTGAAGACCCAGGAAGCCATCGCCAGCCTGGCCAAGGGCCAGTTCGAAGCCACCGCCGCCGCGGTGCAGGCCGACGCCGAGCAGGTCGCCAAGGCTGCCACCGGTCGCAAGGCCGCGCGCTGAGTCGTCTGCGCGCCGGAGGCGCGCGCAGGGGTGTTCCGCAGCGGCTGCCGTCCGGCGCCGCTGCCACCCTACACAAGTTCCATCCCCTCTTCGCCCGGCCGCATGGCCGGGTCTTTTTTTGTCCGCGACGGGCGGTTGTCCGCCTGGACGTCCGATGCGGGCATGCGACCGAACCCCGTTGCGGCGCTCCAACCCGGCAGTGCGCGGCAGGTCTGGCGGCGAATCTGGCACCGTCTGCAAAGGTTCAGGCCGGAATGGCGTCCGGTGCGCGCACGGCCGCAGCCAGTGCGGCGGGAGTCGGCGCTTCGGCCCAGGGCACCACGCCCAGACACGGCGCGGGCAGCGCGGCGCGCAGCAGGTCGAGATAGGCCTGCGCATCCTCGAAGCCGGGGTCGATCAGGTTGGCGATCCAGCCCGAGAACGGCAGTCCATCGGCGACGATCGCGCGGGCGCTCAGGCGCGCGTGGCTGAGGCAGCCCAGGCGCACGCCGACCACCAGCAGCACCGGCAGGCCCAAGGCGCGGGCCAGATCGGACTGGTCCAGACCGTGATCCATCGGCGCCAGCCAACCGCCGGCCCCCTCCACCACCAGCGCATCGGCCTGTGCCTGCAGCGCGCGGGCGGCGTCGACGAGCACCGGCAGCGCCACGCGCACGCCGGCGGCATCGGCGGCCAGCTGCGGGGCGGTGGCCTTCGGCAGGGCGCAGGGGTTGACCAGCGCGTAGTCCGGACGCGGGTCGCTGGCGGCCTGCAGGGCGAGCGCATCGTCGTTGCGCCAGCCGTCGTCGGTACGCACGCAGCCGCTGGCCACCGGCTTCATGCCGACCGCACGCAGGCCGTCGGCACGCAGGCGGTACAGCAGGGCCACCGCGGCGCGGGTCTTGCCGACCCCGGTGTCGGTGCCGGTGACGAACCAGGCGCGGGAAGGCGGTGTGGACACGGACACTCCTGAGGTGGGCATGCGCGAGGTGGGCATGTCCCGGGAGGACATGCGGATGGCGGTAAACACCCGGGCACGGCGGCAACGCGGCGGCGACGGCTGTACACTCGGGCGCATGAGTTTCGCATCCATCCCGCTGACCGGCGACAAGCCGGACCAATACGCCCAGTTGGTCGCGCAGGCCCGCGCGCTGCTGCACGGCGAACGCGACCGCATCGCCAACGCCGCCAATCTGTCGGCACTCGTATATCACGCGCTGCCCGATCTCAACTGGGTGGGGTTCTATTTCTTCGACGGCACCGAGCTGGTGGTCGGCCCGTTCCAGGGACTCCCTGCCTGCGTGCGCATTCCGCTCGACAAGGGCGTCTGCGGCGCGGCGGCGCGCACCCGCAGCACCCAGCGCGTGGCCGATGTGCACGACTTTCCGGGGCATATCGCCTGCGATGCGGCCTCGCGTTCGGAGGTGGTGGTGCCGCTGCTGCTGGGCGATGCGCTGATCGGCGTGTTCGACATCGACAGTCCCGTGCCCGACCGTTTCGACGTTGACGACCAGACGGGTCTGGAGGCGCTGGCCGCGGTGTTCGTGGAGAGCATTTCCGCCGACAGTCTCTCAGAGGGCCGCGACGCCGCACACGCCGCCTGAGCCCGCACACAGGCGCATACGCGCCGCCCCCATCGCGATCCACGAGGCCCCCCGCATGTCCGACCCCCGCAATCTCCGCAACATCGGTCCCAAGAGCGCGGCATGGCTGCGTCAGGTCGGTCTGAAGACGGCGGAGGATCTGCGTGCGGTCGGTTCGCTCGAGGCCTTCATCCGGGTCAAGCGGGCGGGCTTCAAGCCGAGCCTCAACCTGCTCTACGCCCTGGAAGGCGCGCTGCTGGACTGCCACTGGCAGGAGATCCCGGCCGAGCGCCGGGGCGAGCTGCTGATCGCCGCGGATGCGGCCATCGCCGAGCTGCCCGACCCGCGCGGCCGTCCTGCGGCCGGGCCGGTCAAGACCACGCACATGGAGCGTGAAGACAGCGCCCCGGCGTTCCGGCTGTTCGACGAACCCGACGCCGACTGACACTCCCGCATGGCGCCGCGGGCCGCCTGGACTGCGATGCCGCGCACATTCCCCGGCGGCTTCCGGTACACTGCGCGCCGCTTCGCGGTGACCCGACGGCCTGTCCGCCGGGTTGAAACGGGAAGCCGGTGCGTGCCGCGGGCCATTCGCGACACCATGCCGGCGCTGCCCCCGCAACGGTAGGCATTCGGGCGCCGGCAGGCGCCCACCCTGCACATCAGGCCACTGCGGCGTCCGCCGCGGGAAGGCGTGCGGGGATGCGGTACGCACGGTGCACCCGGACGGCTCGGCCGCTCGGGCCATGCCCGTCGCGCACCGCGGAGTGCGAGCCCGGAGACCGGCCACGAAGCCCAGCGGTTGCGATGCGGAGGGCGTCGTGGCGAGTCTGCCGCGCGCGTTCGCGGCCGCACGCCCGTCTTTTTCCTGCATTCGCGGCTTTCCTTCCGATCTGCCGCGCGCGGGTGTGCGCGATGGAGTCCCGAATGTCCCTCGATCTGTTTCGTCTCCGCGCACGCATGACGTGTGCGCCGTCGTCTTCCGTGCGTCCCGGCCTGTGTAATGCCGCGACGCGTCCCCGGCTCCGCCTGCTGGCCATCGCCTGCGCCCTGCTGGCGCCGCTGCCGGCGCTGGCCGACGAGGCGGAGGCCGATGCGCTCGACCGCGTGGTCGTCACCGCTACCCGGACCGCGCTCACCACCGATGCGGCGCTGGCACCGGTCGAGGTGATCGACCGCATCGCGCTGGAGCGCAGCCAGGCGCGCAGCGTCGGCGAGCTGCTGCGCGGCCGCGCCGGCATCGACATCGCCAACCAAGGCGGCGCCGGCAAGCTGACCACGGTCTTCCTGCGCGGCAGCGAGTCCGACCACGTGCTGGTGCTGGTCGACGGCGTGCGCGTGGGATCGGCCACCAGCGGCCTGGCCGCGCTGCAGGACCTGCCGCTGCAGGCGGTGGAGCGCGTGGAGATCGTGCGCGGCCCCCGCTCCAGCCTGTACGGCTCGGATGCGATCGGCGGCGTGATCCAGATCTTCACCCGCCGCGAGGCCGGCGCGCCCTCGGCGCGGATGATGATCGGGGCCGGCAGCCACGGCCTGCGCGAAGTCGCGGTGGGCGCGGGCGGCAGCGGCGAGCGCGGCTGGATCGGCATCGACCTGGGCTGGACGCGCACCGACGGCATCAACGCCTGCGACGGCATCGGCTTCCCGGTGTTCGCCGGCTGTTTCACCGACGAGCCCGATCGCGACGGCTACGACCGCCTCAACGCCTCGGTGCGCGGCGGCCTGCGCCTGGGCGAGACCGTGCAGCTCGACGCGCAACTGCTGCAGGTGCAGGCCGAGAACGAATACGACGGCAGCTTCGTCAACCGCTCCGAGGTGCGCCAGCAGGTGCTGGGCGCGCAGCTGCGCTGGGACGCCGGCGAGCGCGTGGACGTGGCCTTCGCCATCGGCCGCAACCGCGATGCCTCGGACAACTTCCTGGACACGCCCGGTGCAGGCACCGTCGCCAACGGCTATTTCGACACCCGCCGCGACAGCGCCAACGTGCAGGCCGACATCACCCTCGCCGAGGGCCAGCTGCTCACCATCGGCGCGGACTGGCTGTACGACACGGCCCGCAGCGATACCGATTTCGACGTGACCTCGCGCCGCAACGTGGCCGGCTTCGCCCAGTACCAGGGCCGTCTTGGCGCCCGCAACGACCTGCAGATCGCGCTGCGTCGCGACGACAACGAGCAGTTCGGCGAAAAGACCACGGGCACCGCGGCCTGGGGCTTCGCTTTCGCCGAGGGCTGGCGGGTGAGCGCGAGCTACGGCACCGCGTTCAAGGCGCCCAGCTTCAACGAGCTGTATTTCCCCTTCTTCGGCAATCCGGAGCTGCTCCCGGAGCGCTCGAAGACCTGGGAGGCGGGCGTGGCCTGGCGCGGCGAGGCGGTGCAGGTGCGTCTGGATGCGTTCTCCACCGAGGTGGAGGACCTGATCGCGTTCGACGCCGACCTGTTCCTGCCCAACAACATCGAAACCGCGCGCCTGCGCGGGGCCGAGCTGGGCGCGCAGGCGACCCTCGCCGGCTGGGAGCTGGCCGGCAACGCCAGCTGGCTGGATGCGGAGAACCGCACCGACGGTGCCGACCGCGGCAACGACCTGCCGCGCCGCGCGCCGCGCAAGGCCAGGCTCGACGTGGACCGCCGTTTCGGCGATCTCGGCGTGGGCTTGACCGCGGTGGCGCAGAGCGCGCGCTACGACAACATCGCCAACACCCGCCGCCTGCCCGGCTACGGCACGCTCGATCTGCGCGTGGAATACGCCCTGACCCCCGACTGGACGCTGCAGGCCCGTGTCGGCAACGCACTGGACCGTACGTACGAGACCGCGGCGTACTACAACCAGGAAGGCCGCACCTACGGCCTGCGCCTGCGCTACGCACCCGCGGCGCGATGAGCCTGCGCCGGGCGGAGGCGGCATTCACGCCCCTCCGCCGGCGCTCCGCGGACGCTCACGGAGGCCCCGTCATGGACGGGGCCTTCTGTTTGATGGCGTGTTGATGGCGTGATCGCGGGATGGATGCGACCGGTCGGCCTTCGCGAGGGACGGTCGCGCGCACGCCCCTCATGCCCTCTCGCAGCAAGACCCGAGGCCGGCGGCGGCCGGGGTCGCTGCGGAGGACACCGCCTGCCACACCGGGCTCACTTCGGGGCCGGCGCCGATGCGCTGGCGCAGGGCCTCGCCGGATTCCGGCCGGGCCAGCAGGAAGCCCTGCACGCGGTCGATTCCGAGGGCCTGCAGCCCGCGCATCTGGGCTTCGGTCTCGACGCCTTCGGCCACGGTCTGCATGCCGAAGGCGCGGGCCAGCGAAATGCTGGCCTCGATGATCGGGCCGCCGCCCTCCTCGATGTCGGCGACGAACCGGCCGTCCACCTTGAGCAGTGCCGCCGGCACACGCTGCAGATAGGCCAGCGACGAATAGCCGGTGCCGAAATCGTCGATCGCAAGACGCAGGCCCAGCGCCGCCAGTGCCGAGAACACCGGGCCCACGTCGTCCTGCTCGTCGATGAACACCGACTCGGTGAGTTCCAGGATCAGCCGTCCGGGCGCCAGCCCGGTGTCGGCCAGCACCGCGCGCACCTGGGCGACGAAGTCCGGATACAGCAGCTGCTGCACGGAGACATTCACCGAGATCGTGGGCAGCAGGCGCGGGTCGATGGCGGCCGCATAGCGGCAGGCCTCGTGCAGCACCCAGTCGCCGAGGGCGATGATGTCGCCGGTGTGTTCCGCGATCTGGATGAACTCGGCGGGCCCGACTTCGCCCAGCTCCGCATGGCGCCAGCGCAGCAGCGCCTCGGCCGAGATCACCCGGCGGTCCGCCAGCAGGAACACCGGCTGGTAGACCAGATACAGGCCCACGCAGCCCTCGGACAGGGTGAGCGCGAGCGCCTTGCGCACCGCGGCGCTGCGCCGTCCCACCTCGGCGAGCGCATCGCCATACACCCGCACCTTGCCGCGGCCGGCGGCCTTGGCCGCGTAGACCGCCATGTCGGCGCCGTAGATCAGCTCCTGCAGGGTGTCGCCGTCCTCGGGCCAGTGCGCGATGCCGACACAGGCATCGACGCGGACCGAATAGCGCTGGTCCTGCACCGGGTCGCGCAGGGTCTCGACCAGACGCTCGGCGAAGGCGACATCGGCCTCGTGCCCGCCCTGCATGGTGCGCAGCAGGAGGAATTCGTCGCCGCCCCAGCGCGCCAGCGCGATGGTGTCGCCGCTGGCGAGCGCGGTCAGCCGGCGCGCCACTTCGTAGAGCACGGCGTCGCCGACCGCATGCCCCATGGAGTCGTTGATTTCCTTGAACCCGTCCAGATCGACGAAGAACAGTGCGAGCGGCGGCGCGTCGGGCAGGAGCTGGGCCTCGGCGACCTCCACCAGACGCGCGCGGTTGGCCAGGCCGGTGAGCGAATCGCGGGTGGCGAGCCGGTGCAGCTCGGCGGTGCGCTCCAGGATGCGCTGCTCCAGCGCCTGGTTGGCGCGCTGCGTCTCGCGCTGCGCCATCGCCAGTTCGACGTTCGCCTCGACCAGCGCCCGGCTCTGCCGGTCCATCCGCTCCACCAGCTCCGCGTTGTGGTGCGAGAGCTCCAGCGCGCGGCGCAGACCGGCGTGGGTGCGGCTCACCGAGAACAGCATCATCAGCCAGAACATCCAGCCCAGCGCCCCGCACAGCCGCTCGTCCAGTCCGCCCAGGACGATCAGCAGGGTCGACGCGGGCAGCAGCAGCAGGGCGCCATAGGTCAGGGCCAGCCAGCGCACGATCGACAGCACCGCCATCGCGCCGCCGGCCATGGCGCCGAGGATCAGCGCGGCCGTGAGCCGGTGCGTTTCGTCGAAGCCTTCGAAGTGCAGCAGGGTCCAGAGCGCGAAGTGCGCACCGGTGAGCAGCACCATGCCCGCGTAGACGGCTTCCCACCGCCGGGCGTCGCGCCTGGACGGGCCGATGCCGCGGACGGCGGCCCGAGCCCGCTGGCGCAGGAACAGGCCGTACAGCAGCACGCGCAGCAGCAGCAGGATCGCCATGCCCGCCATCCACGGCAGGAAGGCGGCGAGACCCGCCCCGTGCGCCGCACTCAGCACCATCGCCAGCGACGCCGCGAAGGTGATGATGATCGCCGCCGGCGCCTGGGCATACAGCATCCCGACACGGTCGTACGCGACCTGCCGCTGCAGCCTGTCGGAATACTCTGCGGTCACCCGGTTCCCCCTGCCTTCATGCCTGTGTCGTGATATCGCGCCGTCCCGGCGCGGGCTGTCGTCGTCGTCCTTCGCTCCCCCGCACCCGCCGGCCGCCGCGCAGAGGCGGCGCCCATCCGGCGGATGTCCGTCCTGCTTCCCCAGACGCAGGACGCTCTTCCGATGTCAGAGCAAGGACCGTGCCGCAGCCCGCGGAAGGCAGACAGGGTCTCATTTTCGCAGGATGCGTGGGTCACGGCTCCCGGAATCAGGCGGTGGCCGGCCGGGACTGTCGCGGGGTTTGCCTGCTGACCCTGCCTGCTGGCCCTGCCTGTGGGGCAGGCGTGCCGGCGGACGGCAGCGCTCACCCGGTGCCGGCATCGTCCGCGAACAGCGTCGGCTGCGACGGCAGCCCCTGCGCATCCGCGAAGCCGGAGAGCCCCACCCCGACCAGCCGGTAGCGGGTGTCCACCGGCAACTCCACCCGCCCCCGCAGCGCGAGCGCGATCTCGACCAGCGCCTCGGCCGTGGCCGGCGGCGTCTCCGGGGTGAGGCTGCGGGTGAGGATGCGGAACTGCGCGGTCTTCAGCTTCAGCACCACCGTGCGCCCCACGCGCCCGGTCCTGCGCGCGGCCGCCCAGGTCTTCTCCGCCAACGCGCGGATCGCCGGCTCCAGGGCGTCCAGCGGCAGATCCTGCGCGAATGTGTCCTCCGACGACACCGAACGCACCGGCTGGTCGGGTTCGACCGGGCGCTCGTCGACACCCATCGCCCGCTCGAGCAGCCGCGGCCCGAAGCTGCCGAAGAGCCGCTGCAGCAGCGCCGCGTCGACCCCGCGCAGATCGCCGACGGTCTTGACCCCGATCTCCTCCAGCCGCCGCTGCGCCACCTTACCCACCCCGGGGATGCGCCCCACCGGCAGCGGGGTGAGGAAATCGAAGGCCTGCTGCGGACGGATCACGCACAGGCCGTCGGGCTTGTTCCAGTCCGAGGCGATCTTGGCCAGGAACTTGTTGGGCGCCACGCCCGCCGACGCGGTGAGCGCGGTCTCCTCACGGATCTGCGCGCGGATGGTCTCGGCCACCGCGGTCGCGCTGGGCAGCCCGGACTTGGGGGCGGTGACATCCAGATAGGCCTCGTCCAGCGAGAGCGGCTCGATCAGCTCGGTATGCCGCGCGAAGATCTCGCGCACCTGGCGCGAGACCGCCTTGTAGCGGGGGAAGTCCGGCGGCACGAACACCGCCTCCGGGCACAGCCGCTCCGCACGCAGCGCGGGCATCGCCGACCTCACGCCGAACGTGCGCGCCTCGTACGACGCCGCACACACCACCGATCGTTCTCCGCGCCAGGCCACGACCACGGGCCGGCCGCGCAGCGACGGGTCGTCGCGCTGCTCCACCGACGCATAGAAGGCGTCCATGTCGATGTGGAGGATCTTGCGCATGCGCGCATGATGCCGCGTCGCCGCGCGGCGTGCGCGCATGCCATCGCCGCTGCGCGTCGCGCGCGTCCGCCAGCGCGCGGGCCGTCATGGCGCGACGCGGCACGCTCTCGACGCGACGCTGCGCCGGCCACCGGATGGGCCTGAGCAGGGATGGGCATCGGCGATTCGAGCGGGTCGGTCGAGACAGCCGCATGTCCCGCATGCGGCGCCAGGCCTTACTCAGTGACGCCGCCGCGCATCCAGCGTGGCGAACGCAGCGGCATGGCGCACCGTCACGCCCCCCGACTCCACGGTGCAGGCCGCCGCGAGCGTACGCACCAGATCGCGATAGACCTCGGCCAACCGCGCATACAGCGCCGCGGAGGCGCTGCGACCGGCGTCGGCGACATCGCGATACGCACTGCGCCCGAGTTCGGCGAAGTAGTCCACGCTGACCCGTCGACGGTCGGCGAGCCCCGGATACAGCCCAGCCACCAGCAGACAGCGGTCGCCCACGTCGCGCAGCGCCTCCTCGCGCGCGCGACCCACACATTCCTGCGCACGCAGCCAGGCGAGCGCCTGCGCCTGTTCGAAGAACCGCGGCTCGCGCTGGTGGCGCAGCAGCACGAACACCAGATGACTCTCGCAGTCCTCGTCCAGCACGCAGCCCGCGCGCGCCTCGCCTTCCTTCACCAGCGCCTGCCACAACGCGGCGGGTGCACCCTGTCGGAACGTCTCGTGCATGTCGCGATCCTCATCGCAGCGATCCCGACCTCGACGTTAAACCCGTTTCGAACGCAGGTGTTGGCAGCGGCGCGCGCCGACTGCCAGATGCGAACCGCGTCACATCCCCTGTCGACGCAGCGGGTGTGCTTGATCTCAGAGGCTTGCGGCACGGCCCATGGAGTGGTCGCACTCGCCAAGGCGAACGCCGACGGCGGTGCATCGCGACGGGATGCACCGTGAGGCACCTGCCCGTGCAGGGCGTCGCGCTTATTCCACCGTCACCGACTTCGCCAGATTGCGCGGCTTGTCGACATCGGTGCCGCGGGCGAGTGCGGTGTGGTAGGCCAGCAGCTGCACCGGGATGGCGTGGACGATGGGCGAGAGCGGGCCGACGTGGCGCGGGGTGCGGATGACGTGCACCTGCTCGGAGTCGGTGAAGTGGCTGTCGGCATCGGCGAAGACGTACATCTCGCCGCCGCGGGCGCGGACTTCCTGGATGTTGGATTTCACCTTCTCCAGCAGGCTGTCGTTGGGCGCGATCACCACGACGGGCATGTCCGCATCCACCAGCGCCAGCGGGCCGTGTTTGAGCTCGCCCGCGGGATAAGCCTCGGCGTGGATGTAGGAGATTTCCTTGAGCTTGAGCGCGCCTTCCAGGGCGATGGGGTAGTGGATGCCGCGGCCGAGGAACAACGCGTGCTGTTTCGGCGAGAAACGCTCGGCCCACAGTGCGATCTGCGGTTCGAGATTGAGCGCGAACTGCACCGCGCCGGGCAGCTGGCGCAGGGCCTCGATCAGCTCGGCCTCGCGCTGCGGCGTGAGCCGGCCCTTGAGCTTGGCCACGGTGCAGGTGAGGGCGAACAGCGCCAGCAGCTGGGTGGTGAAGGCCTTGGTCGAGGCCACGCCGATCTCGGCGCCGGCGCGGGTGTAGAACACCAGGCGGCTGGCGCGCGGGATGGCGCTCTCGGGCACGTTGCAGATCGACAGCGTCTTCTCGTGGCCGAGCGACTTGGCGTATTTCAGGGCTTCCATCGTGTCGAGGGTTTCGCCCGACTGCGAGATGGTGACGATGAGCTGCTTCGGATTGGCCACCACGTCGCGATAGCGGTATTCGCTGGCGATCTCCACGCTGCACGGCAGCCCGGTCATGGCTTCGAACCAGTAGCGCGCGGTGAGCCCGGCGTAGTAACTGGTGCCGCAGGCGATGATCTGCAGCGCCTCGATGTCGGCGAGCACCGGCTCGGCGTTCTCGCCGAACAGCTCGGGCACGAAGCTGCCGCGGTCGGCGATGGCCTCCAGCGTGTCGGCGATGGCGCGCGGCTGTTCGTGGATTTCCTTCTGCATGAAGTGGCGGTACGGGCCCAGTTCCATCGCCGCCAGCGACACGCTGGACAGGTAGGGCTCGCGCCGCACTTCGGCGTCCTCGGCATCGAACACGCGCACGCCGTCGCGGCGCACCTCGGCGGTGTCGCCCTCTTCGAGGAAGATCACCTTGCGCGTGGCCTGCACGATCGCCGACACGTCGGACGCGATGAAATTCTCGCCTTCGCCCAGGCCGACCAGCAGCGGGCAGCCCATGCGCGCGCAGACCATGCGGTCGGGCTCCTTGCGGCTGATCACCGCGAGCGCGTAGGCGCCCTGGAGTTCCTTCACCGCACGCTGCAGCGCCCTGAGCAGGTCGTCGCCGCGGGTGAGGTAGTGGTGGATCAGATGCGCGATGACTTCGGTGTCGGTCTGCGACTCGAACGTGTAGCCGAGCGCGCGCAGACGTTCGCGCTGCTGCTCGTGGTTCTCGATGATGCCGTTGTGCACCAGCGCGACGCCCTGGCTGATGTGCGGGTGCGCGTTCTCCTCGGTCACGCCGCCGTGCGTGGCCCAGCGGGTGTGCCCGATGCCGAGAGTCGCCTGGAAGGCTTCCTGCTCGGCCGCCACGGCCATTTCGGCCACACGCCCGGTGCGGCGCACGCGGCGCACGTCGGGCCTGCCGCCGTCGCGCTCATCGTCGCCATCCACCACGGCGATGCCGGCGGAGTCGTAACCGCGGTATTCCAGACGTTTCAGGCCTTCGATCAGGACAGGAACCACATCGCGATCCGCGATCGCGCCGACGATGCCGCACATGTGTTTCGAATACTCCGGAAGATGAGGCCGGCAAAGGCGGAAGTGCGGTCGCCGGCAGGCGACTAGTGTAAACGCGGAAACCCGTCGAAAGCGTCCGCGCGGACGCGTCCGGACATCGCACGGACAGCCGCGAGTACGAAAAATAACCACCGAATTCAATGCATTGAGAGTGGCGCGCGAATGGCCTCGTCGCTCCCCGTCCCCCAAGGCGACCGGAGCCCGCCATGCCCGGCACCTGCCGGCACCTGCACCACGTCTTCGATCCGCACTGGTCGGCCGAGCAATGCGCCGCCGCCGATACCGGTCTGCTGTGCGGCGATGTGCGCTCGGTGGACGGCGCGCGGCTGCGCATCGCGGAGGTGACCCGCGGCGATCTGGTGCGCGCCCTCTCGGCCGCGGGCCGGGCGGTCGCCGCCAACAGCCCGACACGATTCGCAGTGGCCGGCGGCGCGGTCCCGCTGCCTGTGGTGGCGGGCGATGTGTTCAAGCACGCCCAGGGGCGGGTCGAAATCGACAGCCCGGAACCGTGCAGCCGTCTGACCCAGGAAGAAGCGGCACCGGCCGGACCCGAGGCCGAGGCCGAGCCACGGCCACGGCCACGGAGCGTCCGGCATAATCGACCGCGCCTGTGGACACCGGCCCCGCCGTGCGCCGGCCCAGCGCGGATCCGGTATCCGGCATCGCGCATCTCGAATCATCCACCCTCCATCCGCACCCTGGCCTACCCATGCCCACCGTTCTCGTCATCGACGACAACCCCGCCATCGGCGCCGCGCTGGACACGTTGTTCTCGCTGTACGAGATCGACACCGTCTTCGTCGACGGCCCGCAGGCCGGCCTGGCACGACTGGGTGAAGGTGGCATCGACCTGGTGGTGCAGGACATGAACTTCGAGGCCGACACCACCTCCGGCGAGGAAGGCGTAGCGCTGTTCCGCGCGATCCGTGCGGGGCATCCGGACCTGCCTGTCATCCTGCTGACCGCCTGGACACACCTGGAATCGGCGGTGGAGCTGGTGAAGGCCGGCGCCGCCGACTATCTGGGCAAGCCCTGGGACGACCGCAAGCTGCTGGCCACGGTCAACAACCTGCTGGAACTGTCGCAGACCCGTCAGCAACTGGCCAGACGCGACGCCTCCACGCAGCGTCGGCGTCGCGCCCTGGACGGGCTCGACCTGCGCGGCTACGTGCACGCCGATGCCGCCACCGATGCGGTGCTGACCCTGCTCGGCCAAGTGGCGCGCTCGGACCTGCCGGTGCTGGTCACCGGGCCCAACGGCTGCGGCAAGGAAAAACTGGCCGAGATCCTGCATGCCAATTCCGCCGTGCGCGACGGGCCGTATGTCGCGGTGAACTGCGGCGCGCTGCCGTCGGAGCTGATCGAGGCCGAACTGTTCGGTGCGGAGGCCGGCGCCTACACCGGCGCGACGCGCGCGCGCGAAGGCAAGTTCGAAGCCGCGGGCGGCGGCACGCTGTTCCTCGACGAGATCGCCACCCTGCCGATGGCCGGGCAGGTGAAGCTGCTGCGCGTGCTGGAGACCGGCGGCTTCCAGCGCCTGGGCAGCAACCGCGAGCGCACGGTGAAGGTGCGCGTGGTCAGCGCCACCAATGCCGACCTGCCGGCGCTG
>CBFGMS010000076.1:0-18441 GCA_965649985.1 uncultured Gammaproteobacteria bacterium
CCAGGACACATGTCTCAGGGGCGGACTGTCGGGTAAATACTCAACTCATACAGCACTAAAGCCGAGCATCTCGCAAAACCGGAATGGCTCCGGACACAGCGAGAGATACAGCGATGACCTGCAACATTTCGGCTCCTACATGCCGCGTCGGCCTCACCCTCGAACGGCTCCCGCAAGTCAAAGCCCGAACGGCCCTCAGCCGCAGTGAAATCTACCGCCGAATCGCACTCGGCGATTTTCCAAGACCGATCAAGCTGGGGGAGCGGGCGAGCGCCTGGAGCGCTGCAGAGATTGACGCATGGATCGCCGACCGGATCGCCAAGCGCGATCAGGGGGCGCAGGGATGAAGTCCACCAAAAGAGAGACCCGACGCACTGGCAGGTGCGCCGGGTCGGTGACTGGCGCCCCGTGCAAGAGCTACAGCCCGGCCAAACCTACCGCCACGCGCCGCGGCTGGCAAGGCCACCGCATGCCGTCGAACTGGCGGGAGCGTATGCCCGACCCCGAACGCTACTACCGCGCCCGTGTGGACAAGCTGGGGCCGCGACACGGCAGCGGGTGGGCGCAGGGCCGGTGCCCGTTCCACGAGGACGGCACCGCGTCCCTTTCCGTACACCTGGACAATCCGCGGGGCGGGTGGCGATGTTTTGCGGGCTGCGGGGCGGGCGATCTGCTGTCGTTCCATATGCGACTGACCGGCTTGGGATTCGCCGATGCCGTCCGCGATCTGGTCGGGGGTGCGCGATGAATGCCCGCCCCGAGAGGCCCGAAGCCGCGGCCCTGCGGCCGGCCCATAGCGTGATCGCGCAGGGCTACGTCCTGGCCGCCTTGCACGCCTACCGCGACGCGGCCGGCGAACCCGTCTATTACCGCATCCGCTGCACCCATCCCGACCGGGAGAAATGGGTGCGACCCATGCACCATGACGGCACCGCGTTCGTGCTGAGTGAGCCCGCAGCCGCGGCGGCAGGGAAGCCGCTGTATCGCCTGCCCGACGTGATCGCCAGCGCCCCCGATGTCCTTGTGTACGTCGTGGAAGGCGAAGCCTGTGCGGATGCACTCGCCGCTTTGGGCATCGTCGCGACGACGACGGGCGGCGCCGGCACAGCGGATGCGGCCGATTGGTCGCCCCTGGCCGGGCGTCGCGTCGTGATCTGGCCCGACAATGACACGGCCGGCACTACCTACGCCGCGGCCGTCACCGCCAGACTGCGAGGCATCGCCGCATCGGTCGAATGGATCGACCGCACGCCGCTGGTCTTGCCCGCGCATGGCGACTGCGTGGATTGGCTCGCGTCGCACCCGCAGGCGACCGCGGACGATGTGCATGCGCTCGCGCGTCTGCCGGCTCCCGAGACGCCACCGCCAGCGACTGCCGCGGCATTGCCTACCGCTGCACCGGAGCCGCTACGGCGCGCGCCCACGGCCCCCGCGCCTTACCCGTTGGACGCGCTGGGCGAATGCCTGGGCGCGGCTGCGGAGCGCTTGCACGCCGTCCTGCAATGCCCGGCGGCCATGTGCGGGCAATCGGTCCTGTCCGCGGCCAGTCTGGCGGCGCAGGCGCATGCCGATGTCGAGATCGACGGGCGGCGCGAACTGCTGAGCCTGTGGCATGTGACGGTCGCGGAATCGGGCGAGCGCAAGAGCGCGGCGGATCAATGGGCACTGCGCGCGCATCGCGACCACGAACACCGGGCGGCCGATGAAGATCGGCAGGCGCAGGCGGTTTTCAGGCTGGCCGCCACCGCCCACAAGGCGGCGATGCGCAAGGCCGAAGGCAAGGCCGACGCCGCGGCGATCCGCGAGGCGATGGCCGACGCTGGCGAGGAACCAGAACCGCCGTTGTCGCCGCTGCTGCTGCTGAGCGAACCGACGCTGGAAGGGCTGCAAAAGCTCTACCAGACCGGCCGCCCGAGCCTGGGGCTATTCAACGACGACGCGGGCGACTTCCTGGGCGGGCACGCCATGAATCGCGACAACCGCACAAAGTCCGCGGCGGGCTTTTCGCGACTGTGGGACTGCGGCGAATTCTCGCGGGTACGCTCAAGCGATGGTGCGGCCAAGTACTACGGCCGCCGTCTGGCCTTGCACGTCATGCTGCAGCCGGTCATCGCCGAACGGGTGCTGTCCGATGATGTACTCACCGGGCAAGGCTTCCTCGCGCGCTGCCTGCTGTCGTGGCCGCAGTCCACCATCGGCACCCGGCGCTATGTCGAAATCGATCTGGCGGCCGACCGTGCGATGCTGGCCTATTGGGACCGCATGCGCTTCCTGCTGCAGATGCCGGAACCCTTGCGCCCCGGCACCCGCAACGAATTGCAGCCGCGCCTGCTAACCCTGCAACCCGACGCGAAACGGCAATGGATCGAAGTCGCCGACGCCATCGAATCGGACATGGCCGGAGAGTATGAGGACGTGAAAGCCTGGGCGAGCAAGGCCGGCGCGCAGGCGTTACGCATCGCGGGCGTGCTGACCCTGGTGGACAACGACGAGGCCGAGACCATCACGGCCGACACAATCGAGCGTGCGGCGCATCTTGTGGCCTATCACCTGAGCGAAGCGGCCCGAATCGTGGGAACCGCTCGCGTGCCTGTCCATCTGCGCAACGCGGAACAGTTGCTGGAATGGTGCCAGCGCACAGGCCGGCGCCTGCTGTGCTCCGCCGACGCCCTGCGCAACGGCCCGGCCGCCATCCGCGACGCCGAAACCTTCCGCGAGGCTGCCGACACTCTGGCCGCCCACGGCTGGGCGGAGCCCATCGAAGGCGGCGCCGTCATCGCTGGCAAACGCCGGGCGCGTGTGTGGCGGGTTCAGATTGAGGAGGCCGGGTAATGGGCGCGCTCTCCAAGCTGTTGCACCGTGCGAATCCTGCGAATGCTGCGAATCGACCCGCATCCCCGCACCCTGATTCGCACGATTCGCACGATTCGCAGGGCCGGCGCAATGAAGCGCAGGCCGCGGATTCGCACGATTCGCAGCATTCGCACGCATTGCTACGGCTGCGCGAAGCGTTGCGGTGCTCGGCTTCGGCCGAAGGCTTGCCGGCAGAGCTGGCCGCAGGGCTTACCGATGCCGACGTGTTGGCCTGCGATGGTTGCCCGGCTGACACCCTACGGGCCTACGTGCGGACGCTCGCACGCTCGCAGCGCATGGCCGCGGGGAACGTGCCCGAAGGGTGGACCCAAGCCGTACAGTGCAGCGGATGCGGCCCTGTGCTGCTGTGGCCCGGCGCGCCTGCCGTGGTGACCGCGTGCCCGTGGTGTGCCCACCGCAGGGCCGGGCGCCCTGTCCCCCGGCCGCGGGGAGGATGAGCGATGCCCGACCGCCATCCCAACGCCAACGCGAACCAACGCGCCCGCCGCACCCGCCGACCCCGGATCGACTACTACCCCAGTCCCGGCGCCCTGGCGGCTATCGAAGCTCGCCGCAGCCGCTACGGCCCGGCCAACAATTACAGCGGCATCCTGGACGCGATCATTGCCGAATGGGTGCAAGCGGAGCATCTAAAGAAGGCGCAAGTAGATACGCCTGCATCACTGCCCGAAGCGCCGGAGTTTTCTTACAAGTACGCACACGCGCGAGAGACTTCGGAGAGTCCAGCCCAATCGCGACCGGAATTTATTCACACATCGCGCGCGTGCGCGCCCGCGCGAGTGACTTCGGCAGGCCGGCCCCACGCCCGAGCCGTGCGCGTGATCTGCGGTGCAAAGCGACGGTGCGACGGCCAACCTTGCCAAGCACTCAGCTTGCCGGGCAAGCGGCGGTGCAAGTGGCACGGGGGATGCAGTACCGGGCCGCGGACGGATGCAGGGCGAGCAAAGGCGCTGGCGAATCTGAGACAGCACCAGCGCCGGCCGTGTTGAGCCGGCCGTGATCCTGCGGCGCATGCTTCGCGCAATTCGTGCGAACGGAAGGCGCAGCACCGGAAATCGTGCAAATAAAGTCCCCTGCAATCCTAGGTAATTCCCTACAAGCCGGCCCCACCTGGGGGCAACTCTGGGGGCAACACGCGCGACAACTTCGCGCAGAGAATTTCAAAATCAATGACTTGAGATTGCAATTCGATAGAGCCCACCCCACCAAAAACGAAAAACCCCGGGCGAAAGCCCGGGGTTTTTTGTGGGAAATTAAGCAGCGTCACCCATGATTTGCTTGATAAACAGCAAAATCACCGCTTTCAACCTGAAGCAGTGACCAACACGTTAGCGAATCTTGTGATGGTGCGCCGCAGTAAGGAAAACTCGCACGCATAGAAAATGGCGCGGCCAGCTTTGTGGGTTGAAAGCCGGTGCTGCGCTGCAGGTTTCTTCCTTCAAGGTGCTGGCGTGACAGACCATTTCCGTCGCTAAGTCGGGGTTTATAAGGGAGATCGAAGTGCGGATAAGTGCGGCAATGATCGCAAATTGGGCAGATCGTGACGAAGCGGAAGGCTTGCTGCCCGAGTTGGTGCGGCGCCTGATTGCCGCCACCACTGAATTGACCGAGTTGGCGGTACGCGGCGCCGATACAAACAACTTCAGCGGCTGGGACGGCGTGGTCACCGCGCGAGCAGGCAACGCCTGGGTGCCCGCCGCGGGCTCTCGCTGGGAAATCGGCACTGCGGGTGACCCGCTTAAGAAAGCCAGAGGCGACTTTAAGACGCGTAGCCGCGCCACACCGAGCGAACAGGCCAGCGAGCTTGCGTTCGTGTTCGTTACCCCGCGCATCTGGGCGGGCAAGGACGACTGGCGCGCGCACGCCGAAGGTGTCGGCCATTGGCGAATGGTGCGCGCCTACGACGCTGACGATCTGGCCACTTGGCTGGAAAGCGCCGGCAGCGTTGCACTGTGGTTCGGCGAGCAGCTGGGCGTGCGCGGCCATGGCGTGACTACGGTCGCGGCAACGTGGGACACCTGGCGGCAACAGACGCAACCGCAGATCACCCATGAAGCCTTTGTGGCTGGTCGTGCGGCGCAAGCCGAGCAGTTCGCCGCCGCCATCGTGTCGCGTCCCGCACAGCTCGTCGTGTGTGCGGACAGCAGCGAAGAAGCGGTCGCCTTCGCATGTGCGCAGCTGGATGCGCTCGGGCTCGCCTCGCAGTCCGCATGCGTGATCGCGCCCGAAGGCTGGACCTTCGTCGACGCCCATCCGGATGTGCAGATCGTGGTGGCAGCCAACGCGCCAGCGGCAGCGGCGCGCGCCGCCCGCGAGGGGCAGTGCTTGATCGTGCCGGCGCATCTGGGCGATTGGTTCGCGTCCGGGGCCGTCGGCAGGAGCGCTCGCGGCGATCAGGACGTCGTGCTCGCGCGCCCGGACGCACAGAGCTTTGTAGACGCACTCGAGGCGCTTGGTGTCGAGCCCGCCGAAGCCCACCGGCTCACCTCCAGCTGCGGGCGCTCGTGGTCTGTGTATCGCCGCCGTCGCGCCAGCAATCCGGCGATCATGCGGCCGGCCTGGACACAGGACACGGCTGCCGGCTGCCTCTCTGCAATCGTGCTGGTGGGGGCCTGGAACGAAGCCAAAGCTGGTGACCGCGCCTGCGTTGAGGCCATTACCGCGCGGCCTTACGAAGAGATCGAGCGCGATCTGCGCAAGCTCGCCCAGGTCGATGACGCCCCTGTACTGCGCATCGGCAACATCTGGAAGGCGAAGGCACCACTGGAACTGCTGTATCTGTTCGCCGACGCGCTGACCAATGATCAGCTCTCGCGCTTTTTCGACACCGCGCGCGCCGTGCTGGTCGAACCCGATCCGGCGCTGCAGCTTGCCCCGGACGAGCGCTGGATGGCTGCGGTTTACGGCCATGTGCGCGAGCAGTCGGGCCTCGTATTGGCCGCGATGGTCGACTCTTTGATTAAGTTGCGCGTGTTCGCCGAAGAAACCGATCGCTACGACTGGATGGAACGGGTCGACGGTTTGATCAGCGACCTGCTCAACGGTGCCGACGGCGAGCGCTGGCTCTCGCTTCAAGGGTGGTTGCGCCAGCTCGCCGAGGCGTCGCCGGATCTGTTCTTGAGGCTGCTGGACGACAGCCTGCGTCACAAGGATGCACCAGTGCGACACCTGTTCTCCGAGCAGTCCAACGACGATTTCACTGGTTGCAACTACCATGTGAACCTGCTGTGGGCGCTGGAGATCCTGGCCTGGGCGCCGCGGCACCTGACAAAGGTGTGCGATGCGCTTGCGCGGCTGGCCGATGCGCCGGTCAAGCACAACATGAACAACCGGCCAAGCAATTCGCTGCTCTCATTACTGCGGCCGTGGTGGCCGCAAACGACGGCCAGAGCGCAGCACCGTCTGGAAGTCCTTGATCGGCTGATCGAGCACCATGAGGACGTGGCTTGGGCACTGATGTTCCAGATGCTCCCGGATGGCACCGGCTGGGCCAGCGCGAACGCCAAACCACGCTGGCGCGAGTACGATGCCGGGGCGCCGCGCTCGGACGACTGGGCCGAGGCCGACATCATTCTACCTGCCGTGGGCAAGCGTATGCTCGATGCTGCCGAAGGCCATGCCGGGCGCATCGCACAGTTGGTGGGCCGGCTCAATGCCTTTGAGGACGGTTACCGTGATCGGTTGATGGCGATGATCTGCGCTGCCGTGGCGTTCCCGGATACTGAGCGTCAACTCGTCCGTGAAGCCGTGCGCACGCGCGTGAGTCGGCAACTGAGCTACAACAAGAACGACGCCGTGACTCTGGTTGAGGCGAAGGCGCTGCGCAGTTTGTTTGATGCGCTCGGACCGGAAGATATTGTCCTTCGGCACGCGTGGCTGTTCCTCAATGGTGGGGTGGAACTGCCTGATGGCAAGGAGGATGACCACGAGGCGACCAACGTGCTCCGAACGCAGCTGCGCACGCAGGCAGTGGCAGACATCTTCGCCGCAGCAGGCTGGGCGGGGATCGAACGCCTGGCTACGCAGGCTGGGACGCCGTGGATCGTGGGCTGGCACATCGCTATCGCCGAAGCCATGGAATCGACGCTGACGGACTGGGCGCTGGCGTTCTGGTCGACGGCCGATGCCGCCCACGACAACCTGCTTGGGGGGCTACTGTGCGGTCTGCAGCTAGAGCGGCGCATTTCGATGCTCGAGGCGGCGCGGCGCGTGGACCGTCCCGACCTGTTACTGCGGTTGTTGCTCGCCGCGCCTTTTGATCGCCACACCTGGACGTTTGTGGACGCACTGCAGGTGCAGTCACGCGCGGCGTACTGGGCGGCGGTTAACCCCGGCATCCTGTCGGACGAGGGAGAGGATTTGCACTTTGTCGTTGATCGGCTGGTCGATGCCGGCCGGCATCGCACCGCTTTCCGTACGCTGAAGTACCGTCCTCAATGCGTGGGCACCCTGCGCTTGGTCGCGATCCTCAACGCGATCAGCAGCGGGGCGGAGCCGGAGGGCGGCCAGTTGGACGGGTGGCTGATCGGCGAAGCGCTGGCGGCGCTGGAAGCGGACAGCGAGTTCCCGCGTCGCGAGCTGGCGCTGCTGCAATTCCGGTGGTTCGACGCCCTGCCCCACGACAAGCATCGCGCGCAGGTGTTGTTCGACGAGCTCTGCCACGACCCGACGTCCTTCATGGACCTCGTCAGCCTGGCGACGCCCGGCGATGACCCGGACGTATCGGCCGCTACGCGCACACATGCGTGGAGCATCCTGCACGAAGGCCGTGGCACCCCCGGTGTCGGGAGCGACGGTGTGGTGGATCGACGGGCATTTTTCGAATGGATCAATGGCGTGCGCCAGCTCGCCCGAGAGCGAGATCGCGCTGACGCGACCGACAGTTCCATCGGCACGTGGCTGTCCAAGTGCCCGCCGGAACCGGACGGTGAGTGGCCCTGCAAGGTAGTACGCGAACTGCTGGAAGATCCCAGCAGCGAAGTGATCCGCCGGGGTCTGCGCATCGGCGTCATAAATAACCGTGGAGTGCACTCGCGCGCGATGGATGCCGGTGGGGCGCCCGAACGCAGTCTCGCGGCACACTTCCGCAAAGACGCCGCAGCAATGTGCGTCACGTTCCCGCGCACGGCCGAAACCTTGGAGGAAATCGCCAGGTTCTACGAGCGGGACGCCAAGTGGCACGACGACGACGCAGCACTGTGGCAGGAGGGAACGCCCTGACCACCGCAGGACCACAGGGCTGATAACGACAGGATGTAAAAGCAAAGCGTCATACACCTTCTCTTGAACCACACGCAATCGGCTGGATTCATGGCGTATGACGCCTACGGCTTAGACGCCCTACCCACCCGCCGGTTTCGGCAAGGTACTCACCATCCCCCGCCCCGGTTCGACTTGGTCGGTGAATGCACCCGCCCAGGTCTGGGCCTGTGTGGCGAGGGCATGGTGCAGCACGTAGGTGAGGTTGAGCAGGGAATGGCGGGCCAGGGGGTAGAGGTCGGGCAGCCGTTGGCGTTCGAAGGCGGTGGGGAACCCGATGCCGACGTCGTGGAAGTCGAGGTTCCTGGGCGGCAGCTCGGGCACGATGTCGTGCTGGTTGTAGATGCGGATGCTGCGCGCCCGGGGAATGCGGGCGTGGTAGGTGTCGCGCCACTGCGGGCCGCCGACGCGGGGGCTGGCGAGGACGATCAGGGTGTCGAAGGCGGCGGCGTGGGTGCCGTAGCTCAGGTCGAAGGCGAACAACTGCGCGAGGGCGCCGCCGAGGCTGTGGCCGGTGACCCAGATGCGGGTGGGCGCGAGCTGCTGCAGGCATTGCTGCAGCTGGGCGCGCATGGACTGGGCCATGCCCGGGCCGGTGTCGCTGTAGATGCCGTGGAAACCGGACGCCACGCGGGCGCCGGTGCGCACGCTGCCCTGCGTGGACACGAATTCGACCAGGGGGACATCGGCGTCGTCGAGGGCGTCGTCGAGCGAGGCGGTGCCGCGGAAGGCGAAGATGAGTTCGCCCGGTGCGCCGACACGGCGCAGCACCACGCCGTATTGCTCCTCGCTGCCGCCGAAGGGCGTGGGATCCCAGCCGGTCCAGCGGCCGGCGAGTTCCCAGCCAGCGGGTGGGGTGAGCGGCTGCCTGGCGAAGTCGCGGTAGGCCAGCTCGGCGGCGTCGGCCAGCGCGAGGGTGAGAGCGGGGTCGAGCCTGGGCGTGCCGGCGCCAGTGGGGACCGGATCGGGTGCGGTGGACATGCGTGCCTCCCTGCGTGTGTGCGATGCGGCCTGCCGCCGCGTGGCCACAGCCTAGCGCAGGACGGCGGCGACGCGCGCCGCCTTCGCGTGGCGCGCCCTGCCCTGCTTGTGTCCGCCGTCACGCTCGCCGCTGCCGTTGCGTGCGTCGGTGCCTGCGCCGCGCTCGCGTACGACGCGGCGATCGCGCACATGCGCCTGCGCCGTGCAGCGCGAGGCATGGCGCGCGATGTGCGGTGCGGGTGCAGAGCACGCGCCCCTGGCGGCGGCGCTCGCAACGGAAGCACATGAAGCGAAAGCACATGAAGCGGCAGCACGCGAAACAGGTATGCCAACACCCGCCTGCAGCGCCGTGCCGCACGGACTGTCATCGGCATGACACGGCGCTGTGCGCCGGGCGCGTCTTCGATGCGAATGGGCGCTACGGCCCGCGCGGAAATGCTGCTGTCGCACAATCGCGGGCTTGGGCTTTGCCGCGATGCAGCATGGTTTTTTTGCGGAAAACAGGCGCTTTTGCGACGTGACGGCGGTCGCGCTCCAACGCGCTGTTGACCCGGCCCCGCCCTCGGGATAGCTTTCGCGCCGACAGGGGGCGGCCCATACGGGACCGGATGTATGCGTGAGGGGACGCTGCATGCCGCGACGCCTCTGGTCTTCACGGAATGTCCATACAGAACGTGTCCACTGAACGCCCCTCATCGGTCGTCGACGATCGACGCATGTCGATCACTCACCATCATCCAAGGAAGCAGGCATGACCATTCGATCCCTCAAGTCCACCCGCGTGCTGTGCGCCGCCATCGCACTGCTGCTGGCCCCGGCCGCCATGGCCAACACCCTGAACCAGAACGTGTCGTGGACCATCGACCGCTCCGGCACCTCCACCAAGTACCGCGTGGTCGCCTACGGCGACTCGATCTATGCCGGCTACAACGGCTCGGTGTTCAATGCCGCGCAGTGGGCCGCCCCCACCGTGCAGGGCGAGTACCTGTCGGCCAAGTGGGCCGCCGACATCGAGACCGTGCGCCGCGCCAAGTCCGGTGCCGTGGCCTCCGACGTGTACAACAGCAAGATCGTCGGCGAGCGTTCGTACATGCAGGCCAGCAACACCCGCGTGGTGACCTTCGAAATGTGCGGCAACGACGGCCTGCAGGCCCGCAGCGCGTTCAAGGACCAGACCGGCACCTGCAACTACAGCGGCCTGAACGCCGCCGTGAACAACTGCAAGACCTACGTCGCCGCGTCGATGGACTACATCAACGCCAACGCCTATCCGGGCGTGAAGCTGAAGATCATCTCCAACCTGTACTACCCCGGCTACAACGCCGACAACGTGTCGAGCAGCTGCACCGACGCCGCCACCGGCCAGCGCGTGAACATGCGCACCACCTTCCTGCCGTACATCGCGCGCATGAACTACTGGATGTGCGAATACGCCCGCCAGAAGGGCTTCAAGTGCGCCGACAGCTTCGCCCAGTACATGGGTGCGGACTACGACAGCAACGGCGACGGCCAGATCGACTCCGACGCGCTGCGCTACGTGGCCGGCGAGAGCGAGGCGGCCTACGTGAACCGCATCACCGTGACCCTGCGCCCGACCCTGCGCGATGCGAACACGCACTTCGTCTCGTCGTCATCGAGCTTCGACTACATCCAGTCGGACGACACCCACCCGACCTACTCGGGCGGCACCCGCAGCGGCGGCCTGTTCGGCGGCTCCAGCGGCAGCGGCGCACCGCGCTACACCTCGTTCGCCGGCGGCTACAGCCCGATCTGGAACCGCTACGGCCACGAGCGCATGGGCTGGGCGCTGTCGGTCTACAACCCGGCTTCCCCGTAAGCCGCGCCGGGACGGTTCGATGCCCGCGCATCGCGACCCGACCACGCCATCGCCGTCTGCGGACGGCGGTGGTGTCCGTGTGTCCACGCACTCCGGCGAAGGCCGGGGTGCGTGGCGGCACGCGCTGCCCTGGCTCGCCGTCGCCGCGATCGCGGTCTGCGCGGGGCTGGGCTATCTGCTGATGTCGTCCACACAGGGCGGCAGCGACACGGCCGCGCCGTCCGTGGCCCAGGTGGCCGCCGACGTGGATGACGGCGATCCGGACGCGCCCGGCGCGATGGCGCCCGCCGCGAGCGCGAAGCCGCGCGCCGCCGTGCCCGCAGGCACCGCCCACCGTGGCGAAGGCCTCAGCCTGGATCTGGCCGACTACATCGACCCGAGCAAGCCCGTGCCTTCCACCGCCGAGATCATCCGCACGCTCAACGAGGCCGGCATCCATTCCGGCATCGGCGCGTTCAACCCGCCGGGCACCAGCCCGCCGATGGTGGGACTGGCCGTGCCCGAGGATGTGCCGCTGCCCGAGGGCTATGTGCGGCATTACCAGACCACCGACGACGGCCAGGACATCGAACCGATCCTGATGTTCTCGCCGGACTACGAATTCTTCGATGCCGCGGGGCGGCCGATCCCGATCCCCGAGAACCGCGTGGTGCCGCCGGACATGGCGCCGCCGGGCCTGCCCGGACGCCGCGTCGACATCCCGCCATCGCGCGAAGGCGGAGGCGGCTGAGCGCAGGCGCTCGCAGGACCGTCTGAGCGCGCGCTTCAGCCACCACTGCGCCCGGAGCGCAGCGCGCCGTTCGACATGGAGAAGGTCGACGCGGAGCCACCGGCCCCGCACCGACGCCGCCAGCCACACCCACCCTTCGCGTGCCACGCGGCACGGTCGCGGGGCACGATCACCCTGCACAACCGCACTGCACAGTCGCGCTGCACAATTGCCGGAATGCGTCCCGTCTTGCCGAGAGCGTCATGAGTCCACTGTCCCGTCCCGGCCTGCGCATGCTCGCCGGTGCCGCCGCCAGCGCGCTGCTGTGCGCGCTGTATGCCCGCGGCGGCCTGCTGCTGCCGCTCGGTTTCGTCGCGCTGGTGCCCTGGCTGCTGGCACTGGAGGGCACGCGCGGCCCGTTCGCCGCGCTGCGCGACGGCTGGCTGATGAGCGTGGCCTACGTGCTGGCGGTGCTGGGCTGGTTCGGCGTGGCGATCGGCGCCTATGTCGGCATCGGCGCCCTGCCCGGCCTGCTGGTGGCGTTGGTGGCCGCGCCGCTGCTGCAGCCGCAGTTCCTCGTCTTCGTGCTGGTGCGGCGCTGGGTGGGGCGCCGTCACGGCGCAGCCCTGCGCGCGCTGGCGGGCGCGTGCGCCTGGGGGGCGACGGAGTGGCTGTGGCCCAAGTTGCTGGGCGACACGCTCGGCCATGGCCTGCACGGCTCGGCCCTGTTGCGCCAGGCCGCGGACCTCGGCGGTGCCGCCGCGCTGACCTTCGTGCTGCTGCTGTGCAACGAGGCTCTGGCCGCCGCGCTGCGCGCGCGCCGCGACGGCAGGCGCGCCTGGGGACCGCCGCTCGGCATCGCGCTCGCGCTGCCGCTGCTGCTGGCCGGCTACGGTGCGATGCGCCTCTCCGCGCTGCACGCGGCCGACGCCGACGCCCCCACGCTGCGCGTGGGCATGGTGCAGACCGCCATCGTCGATTACGAACGGCTGCGGCGGGAGATGGGCGCCTACGAGGTGATGCGCACTGTGCTGGACGCGCACTTCGCGCTGTCGCGCGAGGCGCTTGAACAGCACGACGTGGATGCGCTGCTGTGGTCGGAGACCGTGTACCCGACCACCTTCGGCCAGCCGAAGAGCGAGATCGGCGCGGAATTCGACGAGGTCATCCTCGGCTTCGCGCAGCAGGTGCGCGTGCCGATGGTGTTCGGCACCTACGACCGCGACGCGGCCGGCGAATACAACGCCGCGGCCTTCGTCGACCACACGCGCGGGCTGCTGGGGTTCTACCGCAAGACCCACCCGTTCCCGCTGACCGAATACGTGCCGCCGTGGCTGGACGGGCCTGCCCTGCGCCGCGCCCTGCCCTGGGCCGGCACCTGGCAGCCGGGTGGCGGCGCGCGGGTGATGCCGCTGTTCCTGGCGGACGGCCGCGAAGTGCCGGTGCTGCCGCTGATCTGCCTGGACGACGTCCACCCGCAGTTGGCCATCGACGGCGCGCGCCAGGGCGCGCAGGCCATTCTGGGCATGTCCAACGACTCGTGGTTCAGCGACCATCCCATCGGCGCCGAGCTGCACCTGGCGGTGGCGCGCTTCCGCAGCATCGAAACCCGGCTGCCGCAGCTGCGCGTCACCGCCAACGGCATCAGTGCCGCCATCGATGCCGGCGGCGAGGTGATCGAACGCGCGCCGATGGGCGAACGCGCATTGCTGGTGGGCGAAGTGCGCATCCGCGAACCCACGCCGTCCCTCATGCGGGCCTGGGGCGACTGGTTCGGCGGTGGCTGCCTGCTGGCGCTGGTGCTGCTGGCGCTGGCGAGCGCCGTGCTGCGCGCGCAGCGTGCACGCAGCGCCGTGCAGGCCGATCGCGCGGTCGACCCTGAAACGTATCGCGCATCGGCGAGCGTGCTCGGCCCTGCCGCGCGTATCGCGGTGACGGCGCTGGCCGCCGTCGCCGGCCTGTCGCTGCTGTGGATGGGGGCCGCACTGCTGGCCGGCGACGCGCGCGTGAACAATCCGCTGTCGTTGCTGCGGCTGTTCGCGGCCTTGGTGCTGGCGCCGGCCGTGGCGCGCTGGGCGCTGCTGCGCGCGTTCGCGGCGGAGCTGCGCATCGTCGACGGACACCTGCGGATCGCGCAGCGCGGGCGCACGGTGGAGATCCGGCTGGACGTGATCGACGCACTGCAGATCTGGCGCCTGCCATTCCCGTACAGCGGCGTGCGGCTGCGGCTCAACGGACAGACCTGGTCGCCCGGCCTCGCGCTGGACGACCCCGCACGGCTCGCGGAGGTGCTGCGGCATGCCGGGGCGGTTGCGCAGGTGTCGACTGACGACGGCACCACCGCCTTCGCACAGGCGCGTGCGCGGGTGCGCAGGCCATGGCTGGATGCACCGTGGTGCAAGTTCGTGGTGTTCGCGCTGATCCCGGCGCTGCCTGCGTTCCGGCTGCACCAGATCATCGCCTACGGTGGGCCGTTCGGTGAGTACCAGATGTTCGGCCTGCAGGCGTATCTGACCGCCCTGCTGCTGTGGTGGGGACAGTGGGTGGCGTATCTGGCGATCTTCGCGGCCTGGCTGCGGCTGGTGGTGGAAGCCGCGACGTGGGCGGGCACGCACTGGCGGTCCGGTCTCGCGGTGCCGCTGCGGCGGTGGTGCGAAGCCGCGGGGCGGCTGGCCTATTTCGTGGGGCTGCCGCTGTGGTTCGCCTGGCGCCTGCTGGGCTGATCCGCGCACTCGAATCGATGTCTTCCCGAGGCAAAGCCGAGGGATCTGCTTTTCGTGATCAGGCTGACGGCGCGGCAGCAAGGGCTCCGGCATCGCCGGCATCGACATCCCGCGCATCACCGTCCGACAAGCCGCCGAGATGCAGCAGCAGCCCCGCCAGCGAGGCGAGATCCTGCCGATTGTGCTCGGCCACCCGCGCGAGGTCGCGGGCGCACCCTCCACGCAGGTAGCGCAGCCAGGCCGCGGGGGCCTCGCTACCGGGCAGGTCGTCCTCGCGCACCACACCCAGCACGCGGCGTTCGATGGTGGCGAGTCTGCAGTTCTCCCAGCGCCCGCGGTAGCGCCGGCGCGTGGGGTGCAGCAGGTCGACATGCGCGCAGTCGGTCAGCGGCTCGTGCATGCGCGCGAGCCGGAAGCGCGTGCGCAGCAGCGGCGCGTCGTAGCTGCGTCCGTTGTAGCTGACCAGCACGCTGCTCTCGTTCAAGACCTCCGCGAACGCCGCCAGCAGCGCGCGTTCGGCCTGCAGCCGGGTGATGAACCACTGGCGGATATGCAGCGCATCGTCGCGCCACTGCGCGATTCCGATCATGAATGCACGCGTGCCGGTGCCGCCGGCCAGGCCGGTGGTTTCGGTGTCGAAACACACGATGTCCGCGCTGCGCGCGTGGGCGATGCGGGGGTCGAAAGCGAGCGGCAGCACGGGCGCCACCGGCCACGGCAGGCGGTGTTCGATCAGATGCAGGCCCGGCGCGATTTCATCGCCCGGCACTGCGTGGTCCAGCGGCTCGGGTGCGGATGCGCGCGAAGGCGCAGGCATGGACGCATGTGCGTGTGCGGGAGCATGCGTGGGCGCGGCCGCGGGCGCTCGCACGCGCAGGAGGCGGCGCAACGCATCGATGGTCTGGGCATCGCGCGGGCGCGACGCGGCACGGGATGGCATGCGCGATGCGGCGCCTGTCGTCGGCATCGCACTGCATGGCTCGGCATCCGCCGCACGGTGCCCATCGACACGCGCGTCGTGCTGCGCAGCGAGGGCCGTATCGAACTGCGCGTCGGCAGATTGGACGGCCATGTCCGTACCGTCCACGGCAGCAGGGCCGGCCACGCCACCGGCCTGCCTGCGCAGCGTCCGCAGCCGCTCCAGCGCGAGCGTCATGTTGCGCGGCCGCCTGCGGCCCGCAGACCCTCGGCGTGCGATGCGACGCGTCTCACGACACCAACCCCTGCGGCTCGACCGCCGACAGCGCAGAGAGCACGCGCCGCGCATGGTGCTTCAGGCTGGCCTCGCGCTCCTCGATCTGCAGCACCGGGCCCACGCAGGCCGGACAGCCGCCGCTGCAGCCACAGCCGTCGATCAGACCGATGGCCCGCTGCAGCAGTTCGCCCTGCCGGGTCCACAGCGGTTCGGCCAGACCCACGCCGCCGGGGTAGTTGTCGTAGAGGTACAGCGTGGGCGTGAACGCGCGCGGGTCGGTCAAGGCATCCGGACTGTCCGGCACCGTCGCGCCCTCGCCCATGGCACGCATCCGCCCGCGCCCGCTGCCGTCGAGCGTGGCCGACCACGCGCCGTCGCCGCTGCCCACCGCCTTCTGCAGGTCGGCGGCATCGGCCATCACCGCGATGCGCGCGACCACATGCAGCGCGTACGCCGCGCCCAGAAAGCCGTCGAGCGCGTCCTGTTTCGAGGCGAACAGGCTCTCCAGCACCGCCTGCGGCAGCTGCCACCATACGGATGTAGTGTGCATCTCGGCGTCGGGCAGCGTGACCGGGCCGTAGCCGATGTTCTCGTGGGTGTAGTAGCGGATCTTCTTGTAGCCGGCCACGCGCCGCACCACATGCACTTCGCCATGGTGGCAGGCGCCGGTGCCGGCCACGCGGCCGTCGAAGCTCTCCAGCACCTTCAACCGGGTGTAGTCGATGGCGTCGGTGTAATAGTCCACATGCGTGCGGGTGACGTAGGCCTTGCGGCCTTCCCAGTCCAGCCGCTCCACCTGGTAGGGCGTGGACTGCACCATGTGGATCGCGCCCTCGTACAGCAGCAGCGGCGCGGAGGAGAAATCGACCTCGGCGATGATGGTCTGGCGGCCGTCGCTGCGGTCCACCACCACGAAATTGCCGTCCGCCACCGAGCGCAGGCTCACGGCGTTGGCCGGGTAGCTGTCGGCGATCCACTCGTAGGCCTCGCCCTCGGCATGCAGCACGCCGTCTTCGGCCAGCAGCTGCAGATACACCTCAGGGTCGACCGGGCCGAAGCGCTCACCCGCGCGGAACGGCAGCTCGAACGCGGCGCAGCGGATGTGGTCGAGCAGGATCACCGGCTGGTCCGGCGCGATCCGCGCCTGCTCCGGAGGTGCATCGCCGAAGAATTCCGGATGACGCACGATGTACTGGTCCAGTGGGTCGGAACTCGCGACCAGCACCCCGAGGGCGGGCCGCTGCCGGCGCCCGGCGCGGCCGAAGCGCTGCCAGGTGGCCGCGATGCCGCCGGGATAGCCGTTGAGGATCACCGCGTCCAGGCTGCCGATGTCCACACCCAGCTCCAGCGCCGACGTGGCGACGATGCCGTCGATCTGCCCCGCCCGCATCGCGCGTTCGGCCTCCCGGCGTTCGGTGGGCAGATAGCCGCCGCGGTAGGCGCGGATGCGCGCGGGCTTGCGCGGGTCGTGGTCGAAGACATCCTTCAGATATTTGGTCAGCACCTCGACCATGGTGCGCGACTGCGCGAACACCAGCGTCTTCAGCCCGGCCTTGATCGCCATGCGCGCGATGCGCGTGGTCTGCGAGCGCGCGGACGCGCGCAGGCCGAGGTCGGGATTGACCACCGGCGGGTTCCACAGCAGGACGTGCTTCTCGCCGGTCGGCGCGCCGGAGCGGTCGATGCAGGTGACGGCGCGTTCCACCAACGCTTCCGCATGCGCCTTCGGGTTGCCGATGGTGGCCGAGCACAGCACGAACTGCGGGCGCGCGCCGTAGAACGCGCACACCCGCTGCAGCCGGCGCAGCACGTTGGCGAGGTGCGAGCCGAACACGCCGCGGTAGGTGTGGATCTCGTCGATCACCACATAGCGCAGGTTCTCGAACAGCTGCGCCCACTTGGTGTGATGCGGCAGGATGCCCTGGTGCAGCATGTCGGGATTGGTGACCACGATGTCGCCATTGAGGCGGATCGCCTGGCGCTGGTCGCCCGGCGTGTCGCCGTCGAAGGTGGCAGCGCGGATGCCGAGTTCGCCGGCCTTGGTGAGTTCCAGCAGCTCGGCCACCTGGTCCTGCGCCAGCGCCTTGGTTGGGAACAGGTACAGCGCCTTGGCGCGCGATTCGAGCGCCGCGGCCAGCACCGGCAGCGTGTAGCACAGCGTCTTGCCCGAGGCGGTGGGCGTGACCACCACCACGTCCTCGCCGCGCCGCGTCACCGCCCAAGCCTCGGCCTGATGGCGATAGAGCCGGCTCAGGCCCCGCGCACGCAATGCCTTCGCGAGCTGCGGCGGCAGGTCGTCGGGGAAGTCGGCGTACTCGCCCGCGCGCGCCGGCAGGGTGAACACGCCGGTGACGCGGTCGCGGTACTTGTGCTGCAGCCGCACGGCGAGGCGGCCGCCGTCGGCGCGTTCGCGCGGTGTGGGCGGCGTGAACATCGCCAGTTCGCCGGTGTTGCCGACCGGCACGGGCGCGGCGGGTGGCGCGGTCGCATCATCCGCGGGTGAAGAACAACGAGGAACAACGGATTGCGACATACGTGGCGCCCGGCTCGGAAGGCGCCCAGTGGAGCCGTGCGGCGTCTCAGATATTGAGACTGAGGCATGGCGATCAGGAGTCGCCTGAGCGGGCACACGAGGCGAGCGGGCTGGCCGAACGCACCGGTCGGCACACAGGTCGGACACACAGGTCGGGCCTGAAGGCCCTCCTACGGTGCGTGCCGCATGGATCGCATTCGCCCGGATCGCATCGGCCCGCATCGCATCCATATCGTAGGAGGGCCTTCAGGCCCGCCCCCAAACAAGGCGAAGAACGAAGAACGAAGAACGAAGAACGAAGAACGAAGAACGAAGAACGAAGAACGAAGA
>CBFGMS010000077.1:0-18293 GCA_965649985.1 uncultured Gammaproteobacteria bacterium
TGGAGCGGGTGGGCCGCGAGGACGGGTTCTTCGAACTCGGCGGGAACTCGCTGCGTGCCACGCAGCTGAGCGTGCGTATCGGCGAGCTGTGGCAGCTGCGCATCGGTGTGCGCGATCTGTTCCTGCACACACAGCTTTCCGCTCAGGCCGAGCTGATCGACGGCATACGGTGGCTTGCGCAAGCGGGCAGTCAGGGCGTTGCCCATGCCGATGCCGACGAAATGGAGATGGGAGTGCTATGACACTGCACGAATTGATGGGCGAGCTGCGCAATCGCGGCGTCCGCCTTTGGCAGGAAGACGGTCAACTGCGTTTTGCCGCGCCGAAAGGAGCGATGGACGAAGGGATCCGCGCACAGTTGCGAGAACACAAGGACGCGCTGATCGCCTTCCTTGCCGCAGGAGAAGCCCCGGTCGACGTCGCAGACGACGGTCGCGACTACACAGGCGAGCTGTCCTTCGCGCAGCAGCGTCTGTTGTTCCTGCACCGCATGGACAACGCGTCGGCCGCCTACAACCTGCCGGTGACATTGCGTCTGCAGGGGGCGGTGTCGGCCCCGCGTCTGCAGGCCGCACTGGATGCATTGGTTCGCAGGCATGATGCATTGCGCACCTGTTTCAGGCTGCGGGACGGGGACTACATCCGGGTCTGCGAATCGGAAGCAAGCCTCAATCTGCGCCAGGTGCAGGTGGACGACGATGAAGAGCTGACGCTGGCGATCGCCGAGGAATCGCGTCGGGTATTCGATCTGTCGACCGCCCCCCTGATGCGGGCGGTGCTCTACACGCGCTCGGAACAGACCCATGTGCTGCAACTGACGATGCATCATGCCGTCTCCGACGGCTGGTCCATCGATCTGGTGCTGCGTGCACTGTGGGCGCACTACGCTGGCGGCGGCCTGGGCGATGCAACGCCGCCGGCCGATGGCGACAGCTATGTGCGCTGGCAGCGCAACTGGCTGCGTTCCGACGACTACGCAAGGCAGAAGGCCTACTGGCTTCGGCAATTGACCGGACTCCCGGCGGTCATCGACCTGCCGTTGGATCATCCGCGTCCGCCCGTGCAGGGGTACGAGGGTGCGGTCGAGCGCTTCGACCTGCCCGAGCCGCTGCTGCGCCGTCTGGAAAGCCTGGCCTCGCAGAACGGCTGCAGCCTCTACATGGTGCTGGTGGCCGCATTCTTCGCGCTGCTGCAGCGGCTCACCGGCCAGGATGATCTGGCGGTCGGTACGCCGGTCGCCAACCGTGGTCGGCGCGAATGGGAAGAGAGCATCGGATTTTTCTCGAACGTGGTCGTGCTGCGGCTGCAGGCGGATCCCGCTACCCCCTTCCGCGCCCTGCTGACGGCAGCCCGGGAGACCTCCCTGTCCGCGTTCGAACACCAGGAGTTCCCGTTTGAACAGGTGGTGGAGCACCTGCAGCTCAAGCGCAGCCTGAGCTATTCGCCGCTGTTCCAGACGATGTTCATCCTGCGCGAGGACGCTGCAGGTGCAGTGCCGGAGGGACTGTCCGTCGAGGATATGGATCCGGGGCTCGGCATTTCGAAGTTCGATCTCACGCTCACCGTGCACAAACATGCAGGCGCCGCATCGGGCGGTATCGAATACGCCACCGGCCTCTTCCTGCCCTCCACGATTCGCCGTATCGCGCGCCACTATGTGCGCCTGCTGACATCCATCGTCGACGATCCGGATCTGGAGATCGGCCGACTCGACCTTTTCGACGCTGATGAGCGCCGTCGTCTATGTGTCGAGTGGAACGCCACCGATGTGCAGCTGCCTGCGGAGCAGACGGTCGACGCAGTGATCCTGGCCCGCGCGGAATCCTGCCCGGACCTGGTTGCGCTCAGCTACGGGCAGCACAGTCTCACCTATGGTGAACTCGTCGCGCGTGCACGAAAGGTCGCCGTCGGGCTGCACGGGATGGGGATCGGAGAGGAGCACCGGGTCGGCCTGCACCTGGATCGCTCGATCGAGCTGGTGGTCGCCATGCTCGGCACGCTGATGGCCGGCGCGGCGTACGTGCCGCTGGATCCCAATTATCCGCAGGACCGCATCGCGTGGATCGCGGGCGACGCGGGACTGTCCGCGATTCTGTGCGATGCGGGTGGCGTCGACCGGGTGCCGCAATGCGGTACGCAGGTGATCGCGATCGATGGATTGCCCGAAGTCGCCTGCGAGCTGTCCTCGCGCGACGGCGGTGATCGCCTGGCCTATGTGATCTACACCTCGGGTTCCACTGGACGCCCCAAGGGCGTGATGATCGCGCACCGCAACGTGATCAATCTGTTCGAGGGGCTGGACCGTGCGCTCGCGCCATGCCTGTCACGCGACGAGGTTGACGGCAGGCCGGTTTGGATGGCGTTGACCAGCGTGTCCTTCGACATCTCGGTGCTCGAGCTGTTGTGGACCCTCGCGCGGGGCCACCATGTGGTGCTGCAGAAGGATCATCTGAGCACGCTGTCCGCCGCCACCCGCAGCGCAGCGACGGCCACGCCGGCCGTGCTGCCGGTCATGGCGCCGGCCACACCGCCGGACATGAGCCTGTTCTACTTCGCCTCCGACGAGGACAGCCAGTCCGACAAGTACGCACTGCTGATGGCCGGTGCGCGTTTCGCCGACGAGAACGGTTTCTCGGCGCTGTGGGTGCCCGAGCGGCACTTCCACGCCTTCGGCGGCCAGTTCCCGAATCCCTCGATCGCCGCGGCGGCAGTGGCTGCGGTCACCCGCCGCATCCAGGTGCGCGCCGGCAGCTGCGTGCTCCCGCTGCACGACCCGATCCGCGTGGCGGAAGAGTGGTCGATGATCGACAACCTCTCGGGCGGGCGGGCCGGTGTGGCATTCGCCTCGGGCTGGCATTTCAACGACTTCATCCTGGCGCCCGAACGATTCCAAACCCGTCACGACGTGTTGCGCCAGGGTGTGGACACCGTGCGTGCACTGTGGCGCGGCGATGCCATCCGGCGTCGCGACGGCCTCGGCAATGAGGTCGATGTGCGGGTGCGCCCACGCCCGGTGCAGGCGGAGCTCCCGATCTGGATCACGGCGGCGGCAAGCCCCGACACGTTCCGCTATGCCGGCGAGATCGGCGCCAACGTGCTGACGCATCTGCTCGGCCAGACCCTGCCCGAGTTGAAGGAGAAGATCGCGCTGTACCGCCGCGCGAGGGCCGAGCACGGGCACGACCCGGCAGCGGGCAAGGTCACACTGATGCTGCACACCTTCGTCGGTGAGGATGCGGAAGCCGTGCGCGAAGCGGTGCGCGAACCGTTCAAGGCCTATCTGCGCAGTTCCATCAATCTGCTCAAGCCCGTGGCGGAAAGCCAGGGTCTGGATGCGGGCAACGATCTGGAACTGGTGGTGGAAGCCGGTTTCAACCGGTATTCGACCACGAGCGCGCTGTTCGGCACGCCGGAACAGTGCCGCGACATGATCTGGCGTGTCGCGGCGCTGGGTGTCGACGAGATCGGCTGCCTGATCGATTTCGGCGTGGACCCCGCACAGGTCGTGTCCAGCTTCCCGGCCATGTCCAGGCTGCAGGCCCTGGTGTCGTCGCCTGCTGCGCACGCCGACGCAGGTGCCGGCATTGAAAATGCCGGCATCGACACGCGGCTCGAGATCGGCGGCCACGTCACCCACGTGCAGTGCACGCCGTCGTTCGCGCGCATGCTGCTCGACCAGTCGGCCGATGGCGACCTGCTGCGCGGCATTCAGGGCTTCCTGGTCGGCGGTGAGGCACTGTCGCCCCGACTGGCCGCCGACCTGAAAGCCGCGATCGGCGGCGATCTGTTCAACATGTACGGGCCCACGGAAACCACGGTGTGGTCTGCAGTGCGGCACGTACGCGAAGACGAGGCCGTGATCGGCGCGCCCATCGCGAACACCCGGCTCTACGTCCTCGACGCATGCGGTGAGCTCTGTGCGGTCGGGGTGAAGGGCGAGCTGTACATCGGTGGCGAGGGCGTGGCCCGCGGTTATTGGAAACGCCCCGACCTCACCGCGGAGCGCTTCGTTCCCGACCCGTTCTCGGACACGGCCGGCGCACGCATGTATCGCACCGGCGATCTGGTGCGCCGCCTCGACGATGGCACGATCGAATTCCTCGCGCGCGTCGACAATCAGGTCAAAGTGCGCGGTTATCGGGTCGAGCTGGGTGAAATCGAGGCCGCGCTGCGCGCGCATCCGTCCGTGGCCGAGGCCGTGGCGGTGGTGCGTGGCGCCGAGCGGCACGAAGCCGCGGTTCACGCGTACGTGGTCGCCCAGGAAGGCGCGAGCATCGATGTCGCCGAGCTCAAGCACGACGTGGCCGCGCAGTTGCCCGACTACATGCGGCCATCGGCATGGCAGGTGCTGGCTGCGTTTCCGCTCACGCCGAACGGAAAGATCGACCGCAACGCGCTGCCTGCGATCTCGGCAGGCGCCGATGCCAGGCCGATGGACGTGGCGGGCAACGACACCGAGGCAGCCCTCGTGGCGATCTGGTGCGAGCTGCTGGCGCTGGAGGCGGTCGGCATCCACGACAACTTCTTCGAGCTGGGCGGTCATTCGCTGCTGCTCGGCAAGCTGCAGAAGGCCATTCTCGACCGCTTCGGTCGCGAGGTCGGAATCATCGAGCTTTTCAAATACCCCACGATCGCCAGTCTCGCGTCGATGCTGGGCGAAGAGCGTTCCGCGCCGCGGACGCGTCGTGCGGCGGAGCGTTCCCGCGCACGCCAGGATCAGATCAACCAGATGCGCGAGCGCATGAAGAACAGGAAGCCACAACATGAACCCCGCTAACGCCATCGCGATCGTCGGCATGGCCGGCCGTTTCCCCAAGGCCCGCGACATCGACACGTTCTGGAACAATCTGCTGGAAGGGCGGGTGGCGTATTCCGAGCTGGATGAGGCCGAGCTACGCGAGAACGGCGTCCCCGAACGCATGCTCGCCAATCCGGATTTCGTGCGGAAGTCCTACGACGTCGATGGCATCGAGGAGTTCGATGCCGGGCTGTTCGGGTTCACGCCCCGCGAGGCGGAGATCACCGACCCGCAGCAGCGCATGCTGCTGGAGTGCTGCCATGAGGCGCTGGAGAACGCCGGCTATGCGCCTGAGCACTATTCGGGTGCGATCGGTGTCTACGCGGGTGTCGGCACCATGTGGTACTACATGCGCAATCTCAGCGCCGATCCGGACCTGCTCGAATCGGTGGGTACATTGCGCATGTCGATCGGCAACGAAAAGAGCTTCGCGTCGACGATGGTGTCGTACAAGCTCGACCTGCGCGGCCCCAGCGTGAACGTCGATACCGCCTGTTCGACCTCGCTGGTCGCCGTGCACCAGGCCTGCCAGAGCCTGCTCAACCACGAGTGCGACATGGCGCTGGCCGGCGGCGTGAGCCTGGACGTGCCTCAGCGCACGGGCATGCTCTACCGGGAAGGCAGCATCGTCTCGCGCGACGGTCTGTGTCGACCGTTCGATGCCGATGCCACCGGCACGGTCAAGGGTAACGGTGCGGGCATCGTGGTGCTGAAGCGGCTTGAGGAGGCACTGGCCGACGGCGACTACATCCATGCGGTGATCCGCGGTTCGGCCGTGAACAACGACGGTGCGCACAAGGTCGGTTACACCGCCTCCAGCAGCGACGGCCAGGCGGAAGTCATCGCGGATGCGCTGGCACGCGCCGATGTGGACCCGTCCACGATCGGCTATGTCGAGGCGCACGGCACCGGCACGATTCTCGGCGACCCCATCGAAGTCGCGGCGCTGAGCGAGGTCTACGGCGAATTCGCCGATGCCACCGGCTACTGTGCGCTGGGTTCGGTCAAGTCGAACATCGGACATCTCGACATCGCCGCCGGTGTGGCGGGCCTGATCAAGGCGGTGCAGACCGTACATCACGGCGTGATCGCGCCGACCGCCCATTACCGTACGCCCAACCCGAACATCGATTTCGCCTCCAGCCCGTTCTTCGTGGCGGACCAGCGCCGCGACTGGCGCCAGGCCGATGGCCCGCGCCGCGCAGCGGTGAGTTCGTTCGGCATCGGCGGCACCAACGCCCATGTGGTGATCGAACAGGCGCCCGAGCGGCCGCGGCGTCCTTCCACGCGCGACGTCACCGTGCTGCCGCTGTCCGCACGCAGCGGCGCTGCGCTGGAAGCGATGGCCACACGGCTCGCCGATCACCTGCAGCGTCACCCCGAGGTGCCCCTCCCGGACGTGGCGTACACCCTGCAGCAGGGGCGTCGCACACACCCGTACCGGGTCGCGGCGTGCGGCCGCGACATGGACGAGGCCATCGAGTCGCTGCGCAATGCCGCGCGCAGCGCGCTGCGCAGCGAGGCCGTCAAGGACGCGCCCGACGTGTGCTTCATGTTCCCGGGGCAGGGCTCGCAGCATCCGGGCATGGCGCGCGATCTCTACGCGCGCGATCCGGCCTTCCGCGAGGCGTTCGACCGCTGTGCCGATGGTTTCGTGGCGGCCCTGGGCCGTGATCTGCGCGAGGTGGTCTTCGCCGATGGCGACGAGGCCTGCGCGGCGCTCAACGACACTCTGCTGGCCCAGCCCTCGCTGTTCGCGGTGGAATACGCCATGGCTCGCGCCTGGATGGCGCATGGCCTCGTTCCGAAGGGGATGATCGGCCACAGCATCGGCGAGTACGTCGCGGCCTGCCTTGCCGGCGTGTTCTCCCTGGAGGACGCGATCGGTCTGGTGGCGACGCGTGCGCGCCTGATGCAGTCGCTGCCTGCCGGCGCCATGCTGATGGTGCACCTGCCCGAGGCCGAAGCGCTCAACCGCCTCACCCCGGCCTGTTCGCTGGCCGCGGTCAATGGCCCGTCGATGTGCGTGATCTCCGGCAGCGAGGAGGCGGTCTCCGCGCTCGAGGACACCCTGTCGATGGAGGGCATCGAGTCGCGCAGGTTGAAGACCTCGCACGCGTTCCACTCGTGGATGATGGAGCCGGTGCTGGACGCCTTCTCGCAGGCCGTGGCGCGGGTGCGTCTGCAGCCGCCGTCCATGCCGTACGTCTCCAACGTCACCGGCACCTGGATCACCGCCGGGGAAGCCGTCGACCCCGGCTACTGGGTCCGCCATCTGCGCGGCACCGTGCGCTTCGGCGACGGCCTGGCCACGGTGATGACCCAGTCCGCGCGCGTGCTGCTGGAGGTGGGCCCCGGCCAGGTGCTGACCACACTGGCCCGCCGCAGTTTCTCCGCGGGTGTGCGTGCGGTGCCCAGCGCCCGTCACGCGCAGGATCGCCGCGACGACCGCATCGGCTTCATGCAGGCTTTCGGCCAACTGTGGGCTGCCGGTGTGAAGGTGGAGTGGGCGCGTGCCCGCGATGGCGAAACCGGACTGCGCGTGCCGCTGCCGACGTATCCGTTCGAACGCAAGCGCTACTGGATCGATGCGAAGCCCCGTGCGATCGCTGCCGCCGCCGGCACGGGCAGCTCCACCGTGTCCGCGACGGATGCGGCTCATGCCGCCATGGAGGCGGCTTCGGACCCCGCGGCGGATGCCGAGCGCGCCGGGATCGAGGCCATGACCCAGCAGGCGCGCCTGCTGGAGGCATGGCGTCGCAGTTTCGGCATCGCGGACCTGTCCGACGAGGACCATTTCTTCGAACTCGGCGGCGATTCGCTGCTCGCGACGCAGCTCACCGCGACCGTGCGCGACCAGCTCGGCATCGACCTGTCGCTCAGCGACCTCTACGATCATCCGCGTTTCGGCGACCTCTGCGCCCATCTGCGCGGCAAGGGCATCGACCTGGACGACCGCCCCGCACTGCGGGCCAGCACGCTGCGGATCGCGCCCGACCTGGCGCAGCGGCATGCGCCGTTCCCGCTCACGGATATCCAGCAGGCCTATTGGGTCGGGCGCAGCGGTGCGGTCGAACTCGGCCAGGTCGCCACTCACATCTATCTCGAAGTGGCGATCAAGGATGGTGAGATTCCGCGCTTCAACCGTGCCTGGAACCGCCTGATCGCCCACCACGACATGCTCCGGGCGGTCTTTCTGCCCAGCGGTGAACAGCAGATCCTGGCCGAGGTTCCCGAATACGTCTTCGAGGAACTGGACCTGCGCGGACATGCGGAGTCCGACGCGGAGTCCGAAGCCATGGCCCTGCGCGAGCGCATGTCGCATCAGGTGCTGCCCGCGGACCAGTGGCCGCTGTTCGACATCAAGGCCATCCGCTTCGGCGAGCGCCGTTTCAGGCTGTGCATCAGCATCGACATCCTGCTGGTGGACGCCTGGAGCATGAACATGCTCATCGAGCAGTGGCTGCAGCTGTACGTCGATTCCGACAAGGCGCTGCCCAGCGTCGCCTTCAGCTTCCGCGATTACGTGATCGCCGAGCATGCGCAGCGCGAAGGGCCCGAGTTCAAGCGCAGCGAGCGTTACTGGTTCGACCGCATCGAACACCTGCCGGGTGCTCCCGACCTGCCGCTGGCCATCTCGCCCTCGGCGCTGACCGACATCCGCTTCGTGCGGCGCATGCGCACGATGGCGCCGGAGCGCTGGTCGGCATTGAAGAAGCGCGCGATCTCGCTGGGCCTGACGCCTTCGGGACTGCTGCTGACCGCGTTTTCCGAGGTGCTGGCGCGCTGGAGCCGCAGCGGCCGCTTCTGCGTCAACCTGACCATGTATGCGCGCCAGCCGTTCCACGAGGACGTCGACAACATCGTCGGCGACTTCACCTCGCTCACCCTGCTGGAGGTGAACCACGCCGAGCGGCGTCCGTTCGTGACCAATGCCGAGCGCATCCAGCGCCAGCTGTGGGCGGATCTGGATCACCGGCATGTCGGCGCGATCCACCTGCTGCGCGAGATGTCGCGCCGCAACGGCTCGCGCGTGGCCATGCCGGTGGTCTTCACCAGCACCCTGGGTGTGCGCACGCTCGAGCACGAGAACGAGGCGCTGAAGGATTTCGGCGAGGAAGTCTTCGGCGTGAGCCAGACCTCGCAGGTCTGGCTGGACCATCAGGTCATGGAGTGGAACGGTGCCCTGCGCTTCAACTGGGACTCGGTGGATGCGCTGTTTCCGGAAGGCATGATCGAGGACATGTTCCAGAGCTATTGCACGTTCATCGAACGACTGGTGGACGAGGAAGCGCTGTGGCAGGACGTGGCCGGCGAGCAGCTGCTGCCCGACGCGCACGCGCGCGTGCTGAACGAGGTCAACGCCACCGCGGCCCCGTTCGCGCTGGAGCCGCTGCACGTGCCGTTCGAACGGCAGGCCGCGCGCGCACCGGAGGCTCCGGCGGTCATCGCCGGCGATCGCACGCTCAGCTACGGCGAACTGCATGCGCTGTCGCAGTCGCTCGCCCATGCGCTGCGCGACGCCGGTGTGGGTCGGGCGGAGATCGTCGGCATCTTCCTGGAGAAGGGCTGGGAGCAGGTGGTCGCGGTGATGGGCATCCTCGCCGCCGGCGGCGCCTATCTGCCGATCGACCCCTCGCTGCCCGCCGAGCGCCTGCAGTGGGTGCTCGAGAACAGCGGCGCACGCTTCATCGTCGGCCGTGCGGACCTGTTCGACAGGCTGCCGGCGGACGTGCCGGTCAAGGGACTGGTCGATGTCGCGGTGCTGACGCCGGTGACGCCCGGCACGCCCGCGCTCGCGCCGCTGCAGTCGCTGGACGATCTGGCATACGTCATCTACACGTCCGGTTCCACCGGGCGGCCGAAGGGCGTGATGGTGCCGCATCGTGGTGCGGCCAATACCGTCGCCGACATCAATCCGCGCGTCGGCCTGGGGCCGGACGACCGCGTGTTCGGCATCTCCGCGCTGAACTTCGACCTGTCGGTCTACGACCTGTTCGGCACGCTGTCCTGCGGCGCTGCGCTGGTGCTGCCGGGTCCGGACGAGCTGCGTCAGCCCGACGCCTGGGCGCGCCTCATCGATGCCCATGGCGTGAGTTTCTGGAACTCCGTGCCGGCCTTGATGCAGATGCTGGTCGATCATGTCGCCGACAGCGGCGTGGCGCTGCGTCGTCCGCTGCGTCAGGTGATGATGAGCGGCGACTGGATCCCGCCTGCGCTGCCGCAGCGGATGCATGCCCTGTGGCCGGAGACGGCGGTGCTCGGCGCCGGTGGCCCGACGGAATGTTCGATCTGGTCGGCCTGCCATCCCGTGCAGCCGGAGGACTGGAGCAAGGAGAGCATTCCCTACGGCCGTGCGCTGGCGAACCAGCAGATCCATATTCTCGACGAGTGCCTGCAGCCGTGTCCGCTGTGGGTGCCGGGTGAGCTGTACGTGGCCGGCGACGGCCTGGCCCTTGGCTATCTCAACGACCCGGAAAAGACCGATGCCTTGTTCCTGACCCATCCGCGCACCGGGCAGCGGCTGTACAGGTCGGGCGACCTCGGCCGCTATCTGCCGCATGGCGACATCGAGTTCCTGGGCCGCAACGACTTCCAGGTGAAGATCAACGGCTATCGCGTCGAACTGGGCGAGGTGGAAGCCGCGATCAAGGCCTGTTCGGGCTATCAGGACGTCGTGGTGGTGGCGGCGGCGGAAGAGGGCAGGAAGAACCGCAGCCGTCTCGTGGCCTATGTGGTGGATCCCGGCGCCGCCGACCCCTCGGCCGCCGGGTCGGACGCGCGCATGCCGGGTGTCTCGGTCGCCGACCGGCCGCAGGATGGGGCAGGGCAGGGTTCGCACCAGGACGACCTGGCCGCCGAGCAGGAGACCCACGCCAAATTGGTCGCATTCAAGCTCACCAAGCCCGGCCTGCGCCGTGGGCGGGAGGGTGAGATCGAACTGGCGCTGCCGGCGGTCAAGCACGACGTGGAGGCCTACCGTCGTCGCAAAAGCTATCGCGAGTTCCTGCAGGGCGAGGGCGCGGCGGTATCGCTGGCCGCGCTGGCGGAAACGCTCGGCTGCCTGTCGGAGCTCCACGCCGACGACATGCCCCTGCCGAAGTACCGCTACGCCTCTGCCGGCAGTCTGCATGCGGTGCAGGTGTATGTGTACGTGAAGGCCGGGCGTGTCGACGGTCTGGACGAAGGCGCCTACTACTACCATCCCGAGCGCCATGCGCTGGTGCGCCTGCCAGGCGCCGATGCCCTGACCGTGGCGTCGTACGGGCGCGGCGAGAATCCGCAGTTGTTCGAGCGCTCGGGTTTTTCGGTGTTCTTCGTCGGCCAGCTGGATGCGGTCGCGCCTGTCTACGGCGAGGAGACCGCGCGCGAGTTCGTGGGCATCGAGGCCGGTTACATGGGGCAGCTGCTGATGGAGACCGCTCCGAAGCATCTGGTCGGTCTGTGCCCCATCGGCTATCTCGACGAGAACGTGCGCGCGCTGCTGGGCCTGGAGCCGCGCCAGATCCTCGTGCACAGCATGGTGGGCGGCGCGATCAGCCCGGCGCATGTGGACTCGTGGACCGGCCTGTTGAACCAATCGCAGCCGGCCGCACGCGGCGGCAGTGCGGTGATCGAGGAATTGCGCGATGCGCTGCGCGCGGTGTTGCCGGACTACATGATCCCGGCGTCCATCGTCCCGTTGCCGGCCCTGCCGTTGACCGCCAACGGCAAGGTCGACCGCCGCACGCTGTCCGAGCGCGGCGTGCAGAGCACCGCGCCGCGCACGGTCAAGCCGCCGCGCAACGACGCCGAGCGCCGTCTCGTCGAGATCTGGAGCGAGGCGCTGGGCATCCAGGCGATCGATCCGGACGACAACTTCTTCGAGCTGGGCGGCGATTCTGTGTTGATCGTGCGCATGCACAAGCGGCTGATCGCCGCGTTCGGCGAGGGCGTGTCGATCGTCGACCTCTTCAAGTACCCGCGCATCTCGGAACTGGCCGCATTCCTCTCGCGAGACGCCGCGCAGCCGGTCGCCGCGCAGGATGCCGAAGCGGAGGCGGACGCCGCGGCGGATCGCCGCAAGGCGGCCCTGATGCGGCAGCGCCGACTGGCGACCAGCGGAGCCGACCATGAGTGAGGCGATGAACGACACGGAAGTGCAGGACATCCCGTTCCAGCACGTGGCCATCATCGGCATGTCGGGACGCTTCCCGGGGGCCGGGAACGTCGATGCGTTCTGGCGCAATCTGGCCGAGGGCGTCGAGTCCATCCGCCACTTCGACGAGGACGAACTGCGCGCGCTCGGTGTGCCCGCCGAGGCGCTGGCCAGCCCGCACTACGTGCGCGCCGCCGCTCGGATGGACGGTGCCGAGGACTTCGACCCCGCGTTCTTCGAGATGACGCCGCGCGAGGCGGAGATCACCGACCCGCAGCATCGCGTGCTGCTGGAATGCGCGCATGCCGCGCTCGAGGACGCGGGTCTGGTGCCTGCGCGCCATCCCGGCGAGATCGCGTTCTACGCCGGGGTGGGCATGAACACCTACCTCATCCACAACCTGCTCGCGCGCCCGGACGTGCTGGGCAGCATGGGGATGCACCAGCTGCTGCTGGGCAACGACAAGTGCTATGCCACCTCGCGCGTGGCCTACAAGCTCAACCTGCGCGGCGCGGCGGTGACGGTCGACACCGCGTGCTCCTCGGGCCTGGTGGCGCTGGTGCTGGCGTATCGCAGTCTGGTGTCCTTCGAGTGCGACGTGGCGCTGGCCGGTGGCGCGAAGGTCAACGCCGTCGACCTCGGATATCCCTACGAACCTGGCAGCATCAATTCGCCCGACGGTCGCTGCCGCACGTTCGATGCCGACGCCAAGGGCACGGTGTTCGGCAGCGGCGCCGGCGTCGTGGTGCTCAAGCGCCTGGAAGACGCGCTGCGCGACCGCGACGACATCCGGGCGGTCATCCGTGGCGCGGCGATCAACAACGACGGCTGGGCCAAGGTCGGTTTCACCGCGCCATCGGTCACCCGGCAGCGCGACGCGATCCGCCAGGCACTGGCCTATTCGGAAACCGACCCCGCCAGCATCGGCTATGTCGAAGCGCACGGCACCGGCACCCAGCTCGGCGACCCCGTGGAGCTTGCGGCGCTGAGCGAGGCCTTCGGCGCCAAGGTGCCGCGTGGCTCGATCGTCATCGGCTCGGTGAAACCCAATATCGGCCACCTGGAAAGCGCGGCCGGCATCGCCGGACTGGTCAAGGCGGTGGAATGCCTGCGCCGCGGCGCGCTGCCGCCCACGCTGCACTACGTGCGTCCGAACCCCGCACTGGAGCTGCAGGACAGCCCGTTCCGGGTCGAGACCACGCTGCGGGCATGGCCGGACGGTCCCGAGCCGCGACGCGCCTGCATCAGTTCGTTCGGGCTCGGCGGCACGAATGCACATGTGGTGCTGGAGCAGGCCCCGGCGACCACGCCGGGCGTGTCCGCCCCGGCCGAGCTTCTGCTCCTGTCCGCGAAGACGCCGACGGCGCTGGCGGCAGGCGCCGGGCGTCTGCGTGCGCATCTGCTGCGCGACACCGGAACCGGGTATGCCGCCAGCAGCCTGGCCGACATCGCCCACACCCTGGCGCTCGGTCGCGAGACGCATGCGCTGCGCCGCTGCGTGGTGGCGGGCGATCATGACGAAGCGGCGGCCCTGCTGGCGGCACCGTTCGCGCCGGCCGCCAACGCGGCGGGCGTGGCGCTGCTGATCCCCGGCCAGGGCGTGCAGTCGCCGGGCATGGCCGCCGCGCTCTACCGCAGCCATCGTGCCTACCGCGAGGCGCTGGATGCCTGTCTGGCCCTGTTGCCGCAGTGGCTGGAGGTGGATCTGAAGCCCTGGCTGCTGGAAGTACAGGGCGATCCCGCCGTGCTGGCGCAGACCCGTCTGGCGCAGCCCGCCATCTTCGCCTGCGCCTATGCCTCCGCGCGCATGTGGATGGCCTGGGGCATCAAGCCGGCCGCGCTCGTCGGCCACAGCCTGGGCGAATACGTCGCGGCCTGTCTCGCCGGCGTGTTCGAACTGCGCGATGCGCTGCGTCTGGTCTGTGCCCGCGCCGCGGCGATGCAGGGCATGCCGGAAGGCGCGATGGCCGCCGTGCGCATGTCGGAGCCGGCGCTGGCCGACTGGCTGCGTGCGCGTCCCGACCTGCCGCTGGATGTCGCCGCGGTGAACGGCCCCATGGCGACGGTGCTGTCCGGACCGCGCGAGGCGGTACAGAGCGCGATCGATGCGCTGCGCGCGAGCGGTGTGGAGGCGTCGCCCCTGCACACCTCGCATGCGTTCCATTCGCGCATGCTGGAGCCGATGCAGGCGGGCTTCGCGCAGGCGTTCGCGGGCATCACGCTGTCCGCTCCCGCCATCCCGGTCATCTCCTCCGCGACCGGACGCGCGTTGTCCGACGCCGAGGCGGTCGATCCTGCCTATTGGGTGCGCCAGCTGCGCGCGCCGGTCCGCTATGCCGACGCGGTCGTCGCGGCGCACGGACTGGGTGCCGACCTGATGATCGATGTCGGGCCCGCGGCCACCGCATCCAATCTTGCGCTGGCCAATCTTCCCGCGGGCGCGGTCGCCATCGCGACCAGCCCCGCGCGGAGCACGGCAGACACCGCGCATGCCGCGGAGCGCACCTGTCTGCAGGCACTGGGCGCAGTGTGGAGCCGTGGCGTGGACATCGACTGGAAGGCCGTCTATGCCGGACGCGCGCTGCGCAAGGTGGCCCTGCCGACGTATGCCTTCGACCGGCGTCGCTGCTGGGTCGACCCGCCACAGCCGCCGGAACAGGCATCGGCCGATCGCACGGAGTCCGCCATCCATGCCGATGCCAGGCCCGACACGGCGCAGCCGACGGCCGCTGTTCCCGTGCAGGTGCAGGAGGGGCAGGGCTCGCCTGTCGTCGAGGATGACGTGCAGTCCGCCATCGCCGACATCTGGCAGGAACTGCTGGGCGTGGAGCGTCCCGCCGCGGATGTGAGCTTCTTCGCGCTCGGCGGACAATCGCTGCTCGCGACCCGCCTGATCACGCGCATCCACGAGCGTCTGGGCGTGGAATTGCCGGCGCAGTCCGTGTTCGATGCGCCGACCATCGCCGGCCTCGCGCTGGCGGTCGTCCAGCAGCGCGCGGCCCTTGAAGACCCCGACGCGCTGGAACGGCTGCTGGCCGAGATCGAGCGTGACGCCGCGCAGGGCGTCGAGACCGCCTGAGCCCGCAGGAGAGCACGTTGATGGACACCTTGAAGGACCGCCTGGCCCGACTCACGCCCGAGCAGCGTGCCGCCCTGCTGCGCAAGCTGGGCGCCGCGCCCGGCGCAGCGCCGGCGGGCGCCCCTGCATCGTCCGCCACGGCCATGGTCCAGCCTGCGCGCGACCGGACGCCTGCAGGCGACGAGACGGCCGCCGTCCCCGCGGGCGCGCTTTCGCCTGCGCAGCAGCGCATGTGGGTGTTCGAACGCATGACCGGCGACGCGTCCGCGTACACCATCGCATCGGTGCTGCGGATCCGCGGCGCGCTGGATCCGCTGGCACTCGAAGGTGCCATCAACGCGATCGTCCGCCGTCACGAGGCGCTGCGCACCACCTTCGTGGATGTGGATGGCGTGCCCGAGGCACGCATCGCCGATGCGCTGCACATCCCGGTGGAACAAGTCGTTCTGGAGGCAGGCGAGGGCGATGCCGAATCGGCGCTGCATGCCACCATCCGCGCTCGGGTCGCCGATCCCTTCGTGCTCGACTCCGGCCCTCTGCTGCGTCTGGCGCTGGTCCGGCTGTCCGCCGACGACTGGGCGCTGGTGGCGACCATGCACCACATCATCGCGGACGGCTGGTCGCTCCGCCTGATCGAACGCGAGCTGAGCGCGGGCTATGCCGCGCACATCGTCGGCGGCACGGCCGAGGCGCCGGTGCCTGCCCTGCAGTATCGGCACTACGTCGCCTGGCAGCACGATTGGCTTCAGACGCATGCTGCGGCGCAGCTCGCCTATTGGACGCGCACGCTGGAAGGCGCGCCGCCGTGCTGGTCGATGCCGACGGTTCAGTCGCGCCACGACACCTCCGACCTTGCCGCGGCGACTCGTGTCTTCACGATCGACGAAAGCCGCACCCATGCACTGCGCGCACTGGCCGAACGTGAAAAGGCCAGCCTGTTCATGGTGCTGGCGGCGGCGTCGAAGCTCGTGCTTGGGCTGTACGCCGGCAGCCGCGATCTCAGCCTGGGTACGCCGGTGGCCAACCGGCGCGACCCGCGCTTCGATGGCACGATCGGCCTCTTCTCCAACACCGTCGTGCTGCGCACGACCCAGCGCGGCGGGACCTTCCGCGACTGGCTGGCGCAGGTGCGGCTTGCGGCTCTGGACGCATTCGCGCATCAGGACGTGCCGTTCGACCAGGTGGTCGACGCGCTGCGGCCGGAACGCTCGCCCGCGCACCCGCCGCTGTTCCAGATGCTGTTCGCGCTGCAGGCCACCGAAGACAGCGATCTGCGCCTGCCTGGCCTGGAGGTGCAACCGCTGCATCTGCAGCGCCCCGCCAGCGAGTTCGACTTCATCCTGGAAGCCTTCTTCGGCGCGCGCGACGGCCACCTGGCATTGACCTGGCGCCGTGCGCTCTTCGATGAGGCCATGGTGCAACGGCTGCAGCAGGATCTGCTGACCGTGCTGGATGCGGCGATCGCCGACCCGGGCGTCGCCGTCGGTACGCTCGTGACCTCGCTCGCGGCGCCGGCAGCCGATTCGGACGCGATGACCGCGGCCGCATTGCTGGCGCGTCATCTGCCTGCGGCCACCGGCCGCGCGGTGCTGTGCGCGGAGGATGTGTCCGCGTCCACCCGCTCGGCGGTGCAGGCGTGGGCCGAGGCTGCCGGCATGCCGTGTGTCGACGTGACACTCGACACCACCATCGATCCAGCGCAAGACGCGGGGTGGGGTGCCCTTGCCGAGGCGCTGCGCACGCACGCCCCGCACACGCTGGTGCTCGGCGCGCGGACCCATGCACGCATGTGCGCGTCGCACTCCGCGGATGCCTGGCAGACGGCTGGCTCCATGCACCTGCTGCTGGACGGCGTCGCTCCGGATGCACGCATGCCGATGCCGCCCCTGGTGGCCGACACCTGGCGTGTCTGGAGCGATCTCGGCGACGCCGGGCCCTGCCTGTTGCAGAAGGATGGGGGTCGTCTTGCCCATCGGGGCCGCCTGCAGTGCGTGAACCGGGAAGGTCTGGGCCTGCCGGCGTGCGTGCCGGGCGAGTTCGTGCGCGAAGATGCCGCCGGCACGAGAACCCACACCGGGCTGCGTGGGTACTGGCACGCAGATGGTGCGGTGGTGGACGGGCTGGTCGAAGCGCACGGCTGGATCGAAGGCCGCCGCCTCGACCTGGACGCACTGGCCGCCACGATCCGACGCCTGCCCGGCGTGGCCGATGCGGTGGTGCTGCCGCGACGCGATCAGAGCGGTGTCTGGCGCACGGTGGCCTGCGTCGCGGTGTCGCAGCGCACCACGCCGGCGCGACTTTGGGCGTCGCTGGCCGAAGTCTCCGGCACGGCGGCGCGCCCGCATGCCTGGGTCGCGGTCAGTCGTCTGCCGCGCGGCAGCGATGGCCGCATCGATACCGCTGCGCTGGCCAGGTTGCCGACCTTCGATGCGTCCCGGGCCGCCGAACCTGCCGATGCGGTGTGGACACCTCCGACCCCCGCACCCGGTCCGCACATCGAACGGCCGACGCCACTTCATGCGCCCAGCGGGCCGGATCTCGATGATCGCCCCCTGGCGGTCTCGGTGGGTGAGGCACTGCAGGCGCCTGCGTGCGCGCCCTCGCTGCCGGCGATGCTGGCGCGCGCCGCGCGCGAACACCCTGCCCATGGCATCACCTATCTCGACGATGGGTCTGGCGAAGGCCCGACCCAGACCTACCGCGCCTTGGTCGACGACGCGGCGCGAGTGCTCGCCGGCCTGCGCGAGGCCGGCGTTCGCCCCGGGGACCGCGTCCTGCTGCAGTTCTCCGACAACCGCAGCATGCTCACCGCGTTCTGGGCCTGCGTGCTCGGCGGTGCGCAGCCCATTCCAGTGGCGGTGCCCGCCTCGGATGACGCCGACGACAAGGACCTGGGCAAACTGGTCAACGCCTGGCCGGCGCTCGCCCTGTCCCGCGTGCTCAGCAGCCGCGCACATGCGGTGTCTGTCGACGCGCTGGCACGCCTGCTCGGCGATGCCGCGGTGCCCGTGCTGTGGCTGGAGACGCTGCAGGCGGCCGAACATCCGCCCGTGCCGGAAGCCGGCTGGCATGCACCGTCGGCCGACGACACCGCGCTGCTGCTGCTGACCTCCGGCAGCACCGGTCTGCCCAAGGCGGTGATCCAGTCGCATGCCGCCCTCGTGGCCCGCAGCGCGGCCACGGCCCAGCGCTTCGGCTTCGATGCCGGGGTCGTGTCGTTCAACTGGATGCCGCTGGACCATGTCGGTGGCCTGGTCATGTACCACCTGCTCGACGTC
>CBFGMS010000078.1:0-17852 GCA_965649985.1 uncultured Gammaproteobacteria bacterium
CCGCCCAGCACCCAGATCAGCAGGAAGACGATCTCGCCGCCGAACATGTTGCCGAACAGACGCATGGCCAGCGAGACCGGCTTGCTGAGCCATTCGACGATGTTGAGCAGCACGTTGAACGGCAGCATCCACTTGCCGAACGGCGCGGTCATGAACTCGTGGGTGAAGCCACCCACGCCCTTCGCGCGGAAGGCGAAGAACAGCATCAGGAAGAAGACGCTGATCGACATGCCGAGGGTCGCATTGACGTCGGCGGTGGGCACGGGCTTCCAGTAGGGCACGCCCAGCGCTTCCAGGGGCAGCGCGATGAAGTCCGCCGGGATCATCTTCAGCATGTTCATCATGAGGATCCAGAAGAACAGCGTGATCGCGATCGGCGTGATCAGGTGACGCGGGCCGTGGTAGGTGTCGCGCACCTGCTTGTCGACGAACTCCAGCAGGATCTCGACGAAGGCCTGCCACTTGCCGGGAACGCCGGCGGTGGCCTTGCGGGTCGCGGCCCAGAACGCGAACACGATCACCAGGCCCATGACGATGGAGGTGACCAGGGTGTCCACATGCAGGGTCCAGAAACCGCCTTCGCCCACCGAGACGGTGAGGTTCTGGAGGTGATGCTGGATGTAGCTGGTGGGGGTAAGTGCTTGCTCGCCCGACGCCATGGGACAGGACCTTTCAAGTTGAATGGGATTTCAGCGCCGGACCACCGCCACGAACTGCGCGGCCAGCGCGATCAGGACTCCGGCCAGGAGAGGCAGCGCAGGAAGGCGCCAGAGCAGGAGACCCGCGGAAAACAGAAGGAACACCACGCACCACTTGAGCACCACGCCACCGACCATCCGCGCCAGCGCGACGCCGGAGGGGACCACCTCCGGCCGCAGCGACCAGGTGGCCGACAGCGCCGCGCCGAGGGTGACCGCCCCGCCCCCGAGGGCGACGGCGAGCGTGCTCTCGATGCCCAGTGCGAGACAGGCCAGCGCTGCAGCGACCACCGCGACCACCTGATGGACGGTCGCGCGGCGCGCCAGCCTGCGGCCCGCAGCGACGGAATTCTGCACGCGGCACCCGGTGGTTTGGCGAAAGCTGTGGTGTGTGTCGAAGCGTGAGGCGTCCGATCGCGGCGCAAATGCGCACGCCGACCAAAAACCACCCCGCGAAGCCTGAAAAGTATAGCAGCCGGCAGAATCGAGCGACAACTCGACACCGACCGGCGTGATCGGCGGCGCCCGGAAGCGGCCCATCACAGATGGCACGCGCAGGAGCGCACCCGATGCCCAGTAAAAACAGTTACTTAGCGAAATTTTGGACGCGCTTCAGGGCATTCCCGACCTCCGGCAGCAGCCGCAGGCTCGCCATCATAGGCCGTCCCTATCGCTCGAATAATGAGAATCGATTTCATTTGCGGGGCATCCGGCGGCATCCTCGAGCCGTCTCCTCCGGCAGTCCGATCATGACCAAGACCCTCAGCTTCGCGGTACTGCACATGGGCGTGGCCTTCGTGGTGGGCTATCTGTTCACCGGCAGCGTGCTGGCCGGCGGCGCGCTGGCACTGGTCGAACCGCTGTGCAACACGGTGGTGTTCCATCTGCACGAAAAGGTCTGGCGCAGGATCGAAGCGCGTCGTGCGAGGCAACGCGGGCTCCGCATGCCGGCGATGGCCTGAAGTTGGCCGCCCGGCACGCGCACGGCCACGGATGCATCGCACTCTCCAGCTGCCCCGCGCACGCACCCGTTGCACGGATCGTCGATGCATGGACCACGCATCGCATGACGGCGCTTCGCCCGCATTGCATGCATGGCCAGGCCGCGATGACGCGCACCCTACCGGTCATCACATGCCTGCAGGAACCGGCGTTCCTCGCCAGCGGGGGCGCGAGGCGCGTGCAGCCGGAAGATGGCCGGGCCGCGGCCCACCCTCATGCCTGCACGTGCAGGCCCTGACCCAATGCGGGAGCAGCGCAACAGCGCCCCGCGCCGCAGGGGCGCGAGGCGGTCATGCGCTCGCCGCAGGCGTCATTTCTTCTTCGGGATGTACAGGTCGGTGATGGTGCCGTCGAACACTTCCGCGGCCATCCCCACCGACTCGCTGAGCGTGGGATGCGGGTGGATGGTGTGGCCGATGTCGGCGACTTCGCAGCCCATCTCGATGGCGAGCGCGGCCTCGGCGATGAGATCGCCGGCGTGCACGCCGACGATGCCGGCGCCGACGATACGGTGCGTGGCCTCGTCGAAGATCAGCTTGGTGAAGCCTTCGGTGCGGCCGATGCCGATGGCGCGGCCGGACGCGGCCCACGGGAACTTGCCCACGCCCACCTTCAGGCCCTTGGCCTTCGCCTCGGTTTCGGTGACGCCCACCCAGGCGATTTCCGGGTCGGTGTAGGCCACGGACGGGATCACCCGCGCGACCCATTCCCGGCTCTTGTCAGGATCGCCTTCGCCGGCCGCGACTTCGGCGGCGAGCTTGCCCTCGTGCGTGGCCTTGTGCGCCAGCATCGGCTGGCCGACGAGGTCGCCGATGGCGAAGATGTGCGGCACGTTGGTACGCATCTGCCGGTCGACGTCGATGAAGCCGCGCTCGGTCACCGCCACGCCGGCCTTGTCGGCGTCGATCTTCTTGCCATTGGGCGTGCGGCCGACCGCGACCAGCACGCGGTCGAAGGTGTCGCTGCCGGGAACGCTGGCGCCCTCGAAGCCGCAGACGATGCCGGCCTTCGTCGCCTTCGCGTCCACCACCTTGGTTTTCAGATGGATCGCGACCCCCTGCTTCTTCAGGCGGTCGGCCAGCGGCTTGATCAGGTCGGTGTCGGCGCCGGGCATGATCTGGTCCATGAATTCGACCACGGTGACCTGCGCGCCCAGCGCGCGGTACACGGTGGCCATTTCCAGACCGATGATGCCGCCGCCGACGACCAGCAGCGACTTCGGCACGTCGGCGAGCATCAGCGCGTCGGTGGAGTCCATCACCCGCGGGTCGTCCCAGGGGAAGGCGGGCAGCTTCACCGGCTGCGAACCGGCGGCGATGATGCACTGCTCGAAGCGGATCAACTGGGTACCGGAATCGCCAGCCACTTCGATTTCGTGCGGCGAGACGAACCGGCCGGTGCCCTGCACGGTGCGCACCTTGCGCTGCTTCGCCATGCCGGCCAGGCCCTTGGTGAGCTGGCCGACCACTTTCTCCTTGTAGGCGCGCAGCGCATCCAGCGCGATCTTCGGCGCGCCGAAGTCGATGCCGTAATCCTTCGCGTGTGCGGCTTCATCGATGACGGCCGCGGCGTGCAGCAGCGCCTTGGACGGGATGCAGCCGACGTTGAGGCAGACGCCGCCGAGCGCCGCGTAGCGTTCGACCAGCACGGTGTCGAGCCCCAGATCCGCGCTGCGGAAGGCCGCGGTGTAGCCGCCCGGACCTGCGCCGAGCACCAGCATCCGGCATTCGATGTCGGCCTTGCGGCCGGTGGCGGCCGCGGCGGACGGGGCCGGCGCGGCGCCGGACGACACGCCGGCAGGAGCCGCGGCGGAGGACTGGGATGCGGGGGTGGCGGACGGGGCAGGCGGCGGGGTGGGGGCGGATGCCGGTGCCCCGGCGTCTTCAGCGGCCTCGGCCGTTTCAAGATCGGCCGTTTCAAGAATCGCGATCAGGCTGCCTTCGGAGACGCCGTCGCCCAGCTTGACCTTCAGCTCCTTGACCACGCCGGCGGCGGGCGATGGCACTTCCATCGTCGCCTTGTCGGATTCCAGCGTGACCAGGCCCTGGTCCTTGTCCACGGTGTCGCCCACCGCGACGAGGATCTCGATCACGGGGATGCGCTCGAAGTCGCCGATGTCGGGCACCTTGGCTTCGATCCGTTGGGACATGCTAGCTCTCCTGGGAAGATGGATGAGGGGCGCCGTCGCCGGCTTCGCGCGTGGGCGCGGCGGCGTCTTCGGCGATCTGGCGCTGCACGTCGCGTGCGGCGTCGTTGTCGGTCGGTGGCGCCTGGCCGGCGCCCTGCTCGGGTGCGGGCGCGGGCGCCGGGGCATCGCGCAGCAGTGCGCGCACCAGGTCGAGCGCTGCATCGCCTTCGCGGCCGAAGAGGCTGCGCACGTTCAGATCGCGCTGCGGGAACGGGATCTCGATGTCGTGTTTCTGCAGTGCGGTGTGCAGCGCCCACAGATAGGCCGCCTTCACCGCACCGGGCCGCTTGGTGGCTTCGGCGGTGAGCCAGACCACCAGTTCGAAGTTGAGGCTGCTGTCGCCGAACTCCACCAGCCAGACCTGGGGCCGGCGCCGGCCCTGCTGGTCGTCGGTGAACGGCACCTCCGCCGCGGCTTCCAGCGCGGCCTGCTTCACCACGTCCTTGGATGCGCCATAGGCGACGCCGAAGGGGATGCGGATGCGTCGCGAGCCGTCCTGCAGGGTCCAGTTGGTCACCCGGCCGCTCACGAATTCGGAATTCGGCACCAGGATGTCGATGTTGTCGTTGGTGGTGATGCGGGTGGCGCGGATCTTGATTTCGCGCACTTCGCCATGCACGCCCGACTCCAGTTCGACGAAATCGCCGACCTTCAGCGAGCGGTCGAACAGCACGATCAGGCCGGAGACGAAGTTGCTGAAGATGGCCTGCAGGCCGAAGCCCAGGCCCACGCCGAGCGCACCGGCGAACAGGCTCAGCTTGCTGATCGGGATGCCTGCCAGCTCCAGCGCGATCAACGCGCCGATGGCGAGCACCACGTAATGCACCACGCGCGACACGGTATATAGCGCGGCGCGGTTGACGCTCTCGCTGCTGCCGGCGTAGCGGTTGAGCGACCGCCGGATGAGCAGCGACAGCATCCACGCGGCGATCAGCGCGAGCGCGGCGGCGATGATGCCGCCCACGGTGATCTGCAGACCGAAGAACTCCAGCGGCCGGTAGCCGAGCAGCGCCTGCAGGTCCAGGCCGCCGCGGTCGGCGACCTCGCGCGCGACTTCGCCGATGCGATCGCCCGCCTTCTGCACCGCGCTGTCGGGCTCGCCGCCGGCCATCGTCAGAGCAGGACCCTGCGCATGTCGGCCAGCAGCTGGGCCAGATACGCGGTGAAGCGCGCCGCGGCGGCGCCGTCGATCACGCGGTGGTCGTAGCTCAGCGACAGCGGCAGGATCAGGCGCGGCGCGAACTGCTGGCCGTCCCACACCGGCTTGATCGCGGACTTGGACACGCCGAGGATCGCGACTTCCGGCGCATTCACGATCGGCGTGAACCCGGTGCCGCCGATGCCGCCGAGCGAGCTGATCGAGAAACACCCGCCGCTCATGTCGGCCGGGCCCAGCTTGCCGTCGCGCGCCTTCTTCGCCAGCTCGGAGGTTTCCTGCGCGAGTTCGATCACGCCCTTGCGGTCCACGTCGCGGATCACCGGCACCACCAGGCCATTGGGCGTGTCGGCGGCGAAGCCGATGTGGAAATACTTCTTGAGCACCAGCTTCTCGCCGGTCTCGTCCAGCGATGCGTTGAAATCGGGGTATTTCTTCAACCCCTGCACCACCGCCTTCATCAGGAAGGCGAGCATGGTGAGCTTGATGCCGGCCCCGCCTTTATCGGCACGTTCGTTCTCCTTGTTCAGCGCGACGCGCAGGGCTTCCAGGTCGGTGATGTCGGCATCGTCGTGCTGGGTGACGTGCGGGATCATCGCCCAGTTGCGCGCGAGGTTGGCGCCGGAGAGTTTCTTGATGCGCGAGAGCTCGCGGGTCTCGATCTCGCCGAACTTCGAGAAGTCGACCTTGGGCCAGGGCAGCAGCGAAAGCCCACCCAGGGCCTGGCCGCCACCTGCCGTGTTGGTGATGGACGCGCCAGCTGCGCCAGCCCCGCCCTGCAGCGCGGCCTTGACGAAGCCCTGCACGTCTTCCTTCGAAATGCGGCCGCCGCGCGCGGTGCCGGTCAATCGCGACAGGTCCACGCCGAGTTCGCGCGCGAACAGGCGCACGGCCGGGCTGGCGTAGGGCACTTTCTCGGGCAGCACGGCGTCGGCTTCGAAGCGCACCGGCGGCAGACCGGCGCCCATCGGCGCGGACTCTGGACGCGGCGGCGGTGCCGGAGCCGGCGTGGGGGCAGGCATCGGCGGCGCCGGAGCGGGCGCAGGCGCAGGTGCCGGTGCGGGCGGCTGCTTCGGGCCCGGCTTCGGTTCGGAGGCCGCGGCGGCGGTCTCGGTCGCGCCGGCATCGGCCGGCTCGATCATCGCCACCACCTTGCCCTCGGACACGCCGTCGCCCAGCTTGACCTTCAGCTCGCGCACCACGCCGGCGAAGGGCGCGGGCACTTCCATCGTGGCCTTGTCGGACTCGAGCGTGACCAGGCCCTGGTCCTTGGCGACGGTGTCGCCGACGGCGACCAGAATCTCGATCACGGGGATATCGCTGAAATCGCCGATGTCGGGGACGAGCGCTTCCTTCAACTGGGTCATGTCGGGCCTTCGATGGAGGCATGCTGCGGCAGCATGCGTGGCGAACGGGGGCCGCGCGGGCGGACGGGCTATTGTGGCCGCCAGGGGCGCCCGCGCCAACCGCGGCGGCCGCATCGCAGGCTGCGGCACGGGTCGACATGCGGGGAAAACGTATTCAGACGCCGGATTTCCGCTGCGGAGCGGCGCGACGTCGCGGGCGCAGACAATGCGCCCGAGTATGGAAAAACCGGCGGCTGCGGCTGCGCAGCCGCGCGGGATGGCCGTGCCGCGCACGCTGCGGACACGGCGGCATCGAAGGGCGTGAGTACGCGAGGTGCATGCGATGCACGCGCTGCATCACGACACTGCGATGGTCAGTCGCCGACCAGGCGCAGGCCGAAGACGAAGTTCGCGTCGGAGACATGACGCACGCTGCCGCGCACGTTCAGGCGCACGGCGATCGGGCCGGCGAAAAAGTCGTCCGCCTGCGCCTCGCTGAGGCCGTAGTTGTTGATGAGCGCCTTGCGGCTGATCAGCCCGGCCATGCACACGGTGGAGTCGCGCGTGCGCTCGCTGAAGGTCACGCCCGCTTCCAGCGGCACCTCGAAGAGTTCCGAAGAGGACATGCCGGTCAGCAGCTTGCCGCCGAAGGGCAGACCCGTGGTCGGGTCGATCAACGACGGGTCGTTGAGCACGTCGCTTTCCAGGGTGAGCGTGGGGCTGTAGGTGAGGCGACCGATGACGCGCGCGGCGGTCGGGTTGCTGTACTGCACCGACAATACCGGCGAGAACCAGTAACACAGCAGCGAATTGGTCGCGCCCTTCGGCAGCTTGATGCGCGCGGCGTCCTGGACGTCGAAGCTGGTCGTCGCACCGGGCGTGGGGTTGAGGGTCTGGCAATACTCGTCCGGCCTGACCGGCTTCGGGCAGGCGTCGGTGAGCGTGACCCAGGCGCTGGTCAGCCCGAGCCAGCGGACGTTGCGGCCGAAGGAATCGACGTCGTAGACCTCGTCGTCGGTCACCGGATAGAGCGGCGGCGCGGCCTTGGTGGTGAAGGACGGCGCGCGCAGCGTCTGCGCCGGCGCGGCGCGACGCGTGGACGCAGGACCCGCCTCCGGGCCGACCAGATCGGCGGCGATGCCGCGGGCGTACTCCAGCGACGGGGGGCGCTTCTGGGCGGCGAGTGTGAACGCTCCCGCCGCGGCGGCGGCGAGCACGGAAGCGGCGAGCAGGGTCTTGCGGGGCATGACGAAGGCTCCTGGTGGGTGGTGCCTTCCTTCACGCGGGCCGCGCATCGCAGGGGCCAGGGCCCGCAGGCCGGCGGATGGCTGCGATGGCCGCGCGCAGGGCGCGGGCCGGTGTTCAGTCGCTCCTGGCGGCCACGACCCGCTCGCGATGGAGCATGTACAGACCGCTGCCGACGATGATCGCCGCACCCAGCCAGGTCACGCCATCGGGCAGCACGCCCCACAGCGCCAGGTCCAGCGTCACGCCCCAGAGCAGCGCGCTGTATTCGAGCGGCGCCATGAGCGACGCCTCGCCGTGGCGGAACGCCTCGGTGATGGCGTACTGGCCCATCGCACCGGCCAGGCCGATGCCGACGATCAGCCACAGATCCGCGGAGCGCAGCGGCACCCAGCCGGGCGACGCCAGCGCACCGGCACCGAAGGCGAGCGAGACCATCAGCCAGACGATGGTGGCCTGGCTGCTGTCGGTGCGGGCGAGCACGCGCACGGTGATCGCCGAAACCGCATACCCCAGCGCCGCCACCAGCACCGCCAGCCCGGCCAGGCTGGCCACGCCTTCACCGGTGGGCCGCAGCACCACCAGCACCCCGGCGAAGCCGACCCCGATCGCCGCCCAGCGCCGCGGGCCCACGCGCTCGCCCAGGATCGGCACCGACAGCGCCACGATCAGCAGCGGTGCCACGAAGAAGATGGTGTAGGCGGTCGACAGCGGCAGCGTGCGCAGGGCGAACACGAAGGCGCCCATCATCACCACGCCCAGCACCCCGCGCAGCAGGTGCAACGGCCAGCGCACGCGCAGCATGGACGGCAGGAACCGCTCCGGGCCGAGCGTCCAGATCGCCCAGGGCAGCACGAAGGCCAGCGAGGCCACGCCACGCAGCGCGCTGACCTGCAGCGGCGGATAGTGCGCGGCCAGCAGCTTGAGCCCGGCGTCCATCATCGAGAACAGGCCGACGGAGGCAAGCATCAACAATGCGGCGCGCCAGCGCGGCGTGCCGGTGGGGAGCAGAGGAGACGAGGGCATCCCCAGAGCATGACCGCCGACCGCGGCCGATGCCAGTGCGGCGCAGGGGCCGAGGCAGCCCGGGGGGCGCAGGCCCTTTCGGCGCGGCCCTTCCAGCGCGGCCCTTCCAGCGCGTGACCTTGCATCCATGACTTTGCCGTATCTTCCACGGACCCACCCGCACGAGACATCGCCATGTCCGCTTCGCGCCGCGATATCGCCCCGGCCGGCCTGACCGCCTCCCCTCTCGCCCGGACGCCGCACCACGCCCTCGGCGCCTGCGCGCTGGCCTGCGCCCTGCTGCTCGCCGCCTGCGGCGACCGCTCGGCGCCCGCCGATACTGCGGCCGACACCGCCGCCCCTGCCCAGCCGGCCGTGGACGCCGCTCCGGCCGCACCCGAGGCCGCCACACCAGCCGAGCCCACGGCGCCCGCAGCAGCGGTCGAATTCGACCCGGCCAGCGTGCCCGAGAGCACCGCCATCCTGCCCCCGCCGCCGTTCTTCGCCATCCCCGACGGCCTGGAAAGCACCTTCGCCGACAAGGACAAGGTGGTGAACTTCGACCGTCACTTCTTCATCGCCGGCGCGAAGGCGATCCCGGTGGAAGGCAAGATCCATCGCGACCGCTTCAGCCTCACCGCCGGTCCGCGCACCTACAGCGACATCGAATTCCGCCGCAACTACGAGAACGCCATCCAGGCGCTCGGCGGCGTGAAGATCAACACCACGCAGTACAGCTACGAGGTCATGGAGGCCGCCGGCGGGCGCGACGCGCTGGAGAAGACCAACTACGCCGCGCCGATGAATCCGGACTACCCGCACGACATCTATCTCATCCGCCAGGGCGGCAAGGAGTGGTGGATCGACATCAGCACCGGCTCCTTCCCGCTGCACGGCTACGTGGTGGTGCTGGAACGCCAGGGCATGCAGCAGTCGGTCGCGCTGCTCGACGCCGCGGCCATGAAGCAGGCGATCGACGCCGATGGCCGGGTGGCGCTGTACATCAACTTCGACATCGACAAGGCCACGCTGCGCCCCGACGCGCAGCCGATCATCGCCGAAATCGACAAGCTGCTCTCCGCCGACCCGGCGCTGAAGCTCTCGATCGAGGGCCACACCGACAACACCGGCAGCGCCGACCACAACCGCCAGCTGTCCACCGCCCGCGCGCGCAGCGTGCTGGGCGCGCTGGTCGGCCTGGGCGTGGACCCGGCACGGCTGTCGTCGCAGGGGTTCGGCCCGGACAGGCCCGTCGCCGACAACGGCACCGAGGAAGGCCGGGCGAAGAACCGGCGCGTGGAGCTGGTGAAGAAGTGAAGCAGGGCAGGCCTTCGCCTGCCGACACCTCTTTCCCGCGCGTGCCTGCGGGGGCCGAAGCGCTTCGATCGCCGTTTCACGGCGATCGGATGCGGCGTGAGGCCCGATGCGGCATGACGCCCATCGCTCGACGCGGCCTGCTCGACCGCGATGGCGGGCCGAGGCCCGCCCTACGGGCCGGCTGCGTTACCCTGTGCGCTTCACCATTGCCATCACCGCCATGCCTTCCTTCGATATCGTCTCCGAAGTCGACACCCACGAGCTCACCAACGCCGTCGACCAGGCCAACCGCGAGCTGTCCAACCGCTTCGACTTCAAGAACGTCGACGCCAAATTCGTGCTGGAAGACGCACAGATTTCCCAGTCCGCCCCCAGCGAATTCCAGCTGCAGCAGATGAGCGACATCCTGCGCGCGCGGTTGATCGCGCGCGGCATCGACGTGCGCTGCCTGGAGTTCGGCGATGTCGAGACCAACGTGGCCGGCGCACGGCAGAAGATCAGCGTCAAGCAGGGCATCGAGCGCGAGCTGGCGAAGAAGATCCAGAGCGCCATCAAGGACGCCAAGCTCAAGGTCGAGGCGCAGATCAACGGCGAGAAGCTGCGGGTGACCGGCAAGAAGCGCGACGACCTGCAGACCACGATGGCGCTGCTGCGCGCGCAGACCTTCGAGCAGCCGCTGCAGTTCGACAATTTCCGCGACTGAGCGCGGCATCGGCATGCACGACGAGGCCGATCACGCCCGCGAAGAGAGCGGTGCGCCCATCACCGACGCGCCCGAAATCGTCGCCACCCGCCACTGGCTGGAACGCGCGGTGATCGGGCTGAACCTGTGCCCGTTCGCCAAGGCGGTGTACGTGAAACAGCAGGTGCGCTTCGTGCTGAGTGACGCCGAGCACGAGGACGATCTGCTGGAGGAATTGGCCGAGGAGCTGCTGCGCCTGCGCGACACCCCGACCGAGGAGATCGACACCACCCTGCTGGTGCATCCGCAGGTGCTGGGCGATTTCCTCGACTACAACGACTTCCTCGACCGCGCCGATCATCTGATCGAAGCACTGGAGCTGGACGGCACCCTGCAGGTGGCCAGCTTCCATCCCGACTACCGCTTCGCCGACACCGAGCCCGACGACCCCGGCAACGGCACCAACCGCGCGCCCTTCCCCACCCTGCACCTGCTGCGCGAAGCCAGTATCGACCGCGCGGTGGCGGCGTATCCCGATGCGGACGTGATCGTGCAGCGCAATCTGGAGACGATGGAGCGGCTGGGGCCGGACGGCCTGCAGCGACTGCTCGGTCAGGAATGAGCGCAGCACCCGGCGGTATGGAGGCTCAGAACCCGCCGCCTGCGTCCAGCCAGGCCTGTTCTTCCGGCGTGTTGACCCGTCCAAGCGCACGGTTGCGGTGCGGAAAGCGGCCGAAGCGGCGGATCACGTCGCGATGCGCTTCGGCATATTTGAGATATTCGGCATCGCCCATCGCCTCCACCAGCGCCACGCAGCGGTCCTGGTCATCCAGCGATTCGGAATGCTCCAGCGGCAGGTACATGAAGATGCGCAGCATCGGATCGACCGTGTGGTCGAATCCCGCCGCGATCGCGCGCTCGGCATAGTGCCGCGCCAGCGGGTCGGTGGCGAAGGCGTGGCCGGAGTCGCGGAAGACATTGCGCGGCACCTGGTCCAGCAGCAGGATCAGCGCGAGCGCGCCGTCGGCATTCTCCATCAGCGCCTCGTGCTCCCGCCGCGCCGCGGCGTGGTGCGCGTCGAGGAAACGCGTGCGGATGTCTGCGTCGAAGGCGTCGTCCTTCGCGAACCATTTCTTGGGACCGGCGTCGCGCCAGAATGAAATGATGTCTTTGCTCATGCGGATTCTCCCGATCGTGTTGCGGGCTGGCGCCCGTCCGTGGACCACGCGGCACGCAGGCCTGCGGGTGCCGCAGGAGGGGCTTGAGGCCCGACTGTGCCACAGGCGCCACGAGGGGTGGGAGCGAGCTGATTGCCCGCGTCGCCCGTCGGGGCTGAAGCCCCTCCTACGAAGCTGCCGGCGGGGCTGGCGGCCATGCGGCGTCCCCTGGAGATCAGGGGTCGCTTATCGAGCCTCACTCATCGAACCGCAAATGCCGCACCGACTTGCCGTGCCTGCGGATCAGCCTCAGCGCCTCGATTCCGATCTGGATGTGGCGTTCGACGTATTCGGCGCTCACCTTGGCGTCGCTGACTTCGGTCTTCACGCCCTCGGGGATCATCGGCTGGTCGCTGACCAGCAGCAGGGCACCGGCGGGGATGCGGTTGGCGAAGCCGGCGGCGAAGACGGTGGCGGTTTCCATGTCGATGGCCATGCAGCGCATGGCGCGCAGGCGCTCCTTGAAGGCTTCGTCGTGTTCCCAGACCCGGCGGTTGGTGGTGTAGACGGTGCCGGTCCAGTAGTCGTGTTCGAGATCGCGGATCATGGTGGACACCGCGCGCTGCAGGGCGAAGGCCGGCAGCGCTGGCACTTCCGGCGGCAGATAGTCGCGGCTGGTGCCTTCGCCGCGGATGGCGGCGATGGGCAGGATCAGGTCGCCCAGCAGGTTCTTCTTCTTCAGGCCGCCGCACTTGCCGAGGAACAGCACCGCCTCGGGCATGATCGCCGAGAGCAGGTCCATCACCGTGGCGGCGTTGGGGCTGCCCATGCCGAAGTTGATCAGGGTGATGCCGTCGGCGGTGGCGCTGGGCATCGGCCGGTCCAGGCCGCGGACCTCGGCGCCGGTCATCCGCGCGAACAGGTCCAGATAGCCGCCGAAATTGGTGAGCAGGATGTGGCGGCCGAACTCGGTCAGGGGCACGCCGGTGTAGCGGGGAAGCCAGTTCTCGACGATCTCGTGTTTGTGCTTCATGGAATGCTGTGTCTCCGGAAGACGACGCGACGCGGGCTGCGCCTGCGACGAAGGCCCACGCGGCGGCGCGGGCGAAAGGCTGGGGATGGGCGGCATTCTCGCATGCACCCATGACCATCGTCATGGTTGGCACGGCGCCCGCCTGCGGCTAGGTTGGGCGGTCGCTCCCGGGAACCCCGCCATGCTCCGACCTTCGCTGTCCGTGCTCGCCGCCGCGCTCGCGGCGACGCTGCTGCCTGCCGCTCTGCTCGCGCCCGCCGCGCATGCCGACGACGCCACTGCCGATGGCAAAAAGCCCGTCGCGCGTTTCGCCGAAGACCCCTATCCCAGCACGTATCGCCCGGTGGCCGCGCCGCCGGTGCTGCTGCGCGGCGCCACCGTGCTCACCGGGGACGGCGGCCGCATCGACGGCGGCGACGTGCTGATGCAGGACGGCCGCATCGTCGCGGTGGGTCGCGCTCTGGACGCGCCGGCCGGCGCGGTGGTGGTGGACGCACGCGGCAAGTGGGTCACGCCCGGGCTGATCGACGTGCATTCGCATCTGGGCGTGTACCCCAGCCCCGGCATGAGCGCGCACCAGGACGGCAACGAGGCCACGTCCTCGACCACGCCGAACGTCTGGGCCGAACACTCGGTCTGGCCGCAGGACCCGGGCTTCAATACCGCGCTCGCCGGCGGCGTGACCGCGATGCAGATCCTGCCGGGCTCGGCCAACCTGATCGGCGGCCGCGGCGTCACACTGAAGAACGTGCCGGCCACCACCTACCAGGCGATGAAATTCCCCGGTGCGCCCTGGGGCCTGAAGATGGCCTGCGGCGAGAACCCGAAGCGCGTCTACGGCCTGCGCGGCGGCCCGTCCACGCGCATGGCCAACGTGGCCGGTTACCGCGCGGCCTTCATCGAGGCCAGCGAGTACCTCAAGAAGCACAAGGGCAAACCCGGGCGCAAACGCAGCTGGTGGCAGAGCGGCGACGAGGAAGGCAGCCCCGCCTCCCCCGGCAAGCGCGACCTGAGACTGGACACGCTGGCCGGCGCGATCAACGGCGACATCCGCGTGCACATCCACTGCTACCGCGCCGACGAGATGGCGATCATGCTGGATCTGGCGAAGGAATTCGGCTTCAAGGTCAGCGCCTTCCACCACGGCACCGAGGCCTACAAGCTGGCCGACCGGCTGGCCGAGGAGAACGTCTGCGGCGCGCTGTGGGCCGACTGGTGGGGCTTCAAGATGGAGGCCTTCGACGGCATCCAGGAAAACATCCTGCTGGTCGACCGTCCGGCCAACGGCTGCGCCATCGTGCATTCGGATTCGGCCGAGGGCATCCAGCGGCTCAACCAGGAGGCGGCGAAGGTGATGGCCCAGGGCGGACGCATCGGCATCGACATCGCGCCGGAGCGCGCGATCCGCTGGATCACCCAGAACGCCGCGCGCTCGCTCGGCATCCTCGAACGCACCGGCACGCTGGAGGCAGGCAAGATGGCCGACGTGGTGCTGTGGAACGGCAACCCGTTCAGCGTGTACGCCAAGGCCGAGCAGGTCTATGTCGACGGCGCGCGCCTGTACGACCGCAACGACCCGTCCAGGCAGCCGGTGTCCGATTTCATGCTGGGCCAGGGCGAATACCGCAACGGCCAGCCGGGAGGTGTGCGATGAGCCCGCGGCCTGTCACCCGCATGCCTTCTCCCTGCAGGCCTCCCGCCGGCACGTCCGCACGCATGCCCGCACGCGCCCGTGGCCTCGCCGCCGCGCTGCTGGCCGCGCTCGCGCTCGGCGCGGCACTGCCGGCCGCAGCGCAGACCGTGCTGATCCGCGGCGCCAAGGTGCATACCGCGACATCGCAGGGCACGCTCGAGGACACCGACGTATTGGTGCGCGACGGCACCATCGCCGCGGTGGGACGCAATCTCGCCGCGGGCGGCGCGCCCGTGGTCGAAGCGCGCGGGCGCCCGCTCACGCCGACGCTGTTCGGCGGCATCACGCCGATGGGCCTGCAGGAGATCACCCTCGGCGAGGAAACCCGCGACAGCGCCGCGGCGCTGGGCGACACCAAGGACATGGTGGTGCGGCCCGAGTTCGACGTCACCCTGGCCTACAACCCGGCCTCGGTCCTGGTGCCGATCGCGCGGGTGGAAGGCATCGGCTTCAGCATGCTGGGCGCGGACAGCGTCCGCGGCGGTTCGATCGTCGGCGGCCAGGGCGGCATGGTGCGCCTGGACGGCAGCCCGGACCCGATCGGCCCGCGCGCGCTGTTCCTGAAGCTGGGCGCCGACGGCGCCGACCTCAGCGGCAAGTCGCGCGCGGCGCAGTGGATGCTGCTGGACCAGATGATCGACGAGGTGCGCGGGCGGATCGCCGGCGGCTCGGACATGGCCATGCTCACGCCGGCCGGCCGTCAGGCGCTGGCCCGCTACATCGACGGCGGCGGACTGGTGGTGGTGCAGATCCAGCGCGCGGCCGACATCCGCCAACTGCTGCGCTGGTCGAAGCGCCACGGCGTGCGCGTGGCGATCCTCGGCGGCGGCGAGGCGTGGATGCTGGCGCCGGAACTGGCTGCGGCGAAGGTGGCGGTGTTCCTCGACCCGCTGGCCAACCTGCCCGGCGACTTCGACCGCATCGGCGCCAGCCTGCAGAACGCCGCGCGGCTGCGCGCGGCCGGGGTGCCGGTGAGCTTCAGCCAGTTCGACGACCCCGCGCACTACGCGCGCAAGATCCGCCAGGCCGCCGGCAACGCCGTGGCCAACGGGCTGCCCTGGGACGACGGCCTGGCCGGCCTGACCCGGGTGCCGGCCGAGGTGTTCGGCGTGGGCGACCGCATCGGCAGCATCGCGGTGGGCAAGCGCGCCGACCTGGTGCTGTGGACCGGCGACCCGCTGGAGGTGAGCACGGTGGCGGCACAGGTGTGGTTCGACGGCCGCGCCATCCCGATGATCAGCCGCCAGACCGAGCTGCGCGACCGCTACCTGCGCAGCCCGGGCCCGCTGCCGCGCGCCTATCCTGCGCAGACCGGGGAGTGACTCCGCCATGACCGCCACCGCCCCGAACCGCTGGTACTTCGACCCGCTCTCGCCCTTCGCCTGCCTGCAGTGGCCGAAGATCAAGGCCCTGCGCCGCGACGTCCCGATCACGCCCGTGCCCATCCTGCTGGCCGCGGTGCTCGACGCCCGCGGCCAGAAGGGCCCGGCCGAGATCCCGAGCAAACGCGAGTTCACCTACCGCCACGTGATGTGGCAGGCGCGTCAGGCCGGCGTGCCGCTGCGCTTCCCGGCCAGGCACCCGTTCAACCCGCTGCCGGCCCTGCGCCTGTGCGTGGCGGCGGGCGCCTCCGAGCGGGTGATCGACGCGGTGTTCGCCTGGATCTGGATCGAGGGCCGGGCCGCCGACAGCGTCGAGGCCATCCTGCCGCTGTGCGAGGCGGTGCAGGTGGACCCGGCGCTGCTGGGGCACGACACCGTCAAGGCCACGCTGCGCGCCAATACCGAACAGGCGCTGCGCGAGGGCGTGTTCGGCGTGCCGACCCTGGCGGTGGGCGATGGCGCGGAGCCGGCGCTGTTCTGGGGCAACGACAGCCACGACTTCGCCGCGGCCGTGCTGCGCGAGCCGTCGCTGCTGGAGGAGGCCGAATTCCAGCGGCTGGCGCGTTTGCCGGTAGGTGTGAGCCGCACAGGCTGACCCCGCAGCGGGCACGCGCGCCTGCCACCACGTGCGCCTGCGATCTGCACACGCCAGTGCCACCGTTGAAAGGAGGAAGCGCCCATGCCACCTGCTCCGCGCCACCGGCGTGTCCAGGCACTGCGGCGCCTCACCGCAGCCGGCATCGCAACGCTGGGCATCGCGGCGGCGGGCATGACCGCCGCGGGCACACAGGCCGCACCCGCCGGCCGGACCGCAAGCGCCTACCGCCTGCAGATGCCGGGCGACTTCCATGGCAACGAACCGGTCGCACGCGACGGCCAGCGCTGGCTGGCGCTGCGTGTGGATGCGGAAGGCCGGGCGCGGCTGGAGCAGACACGGCTGCAGGTCAGTGCGGTGGAAGACCCGATCCTCGACGGGCCGGGCCAGGCCACCGGCCGCCGCGTGCAGGCCGACGGCGCCGAATCGCTCGCCTTCCTGCGCGGCCCTGCGCTGCGCGGCGGGCCCGTGGACACCGCCCAGGTCGAATCGCTCGGGCTCGGCGGCCTGCCGGACGCCCGCATCGTCTTCGCCGGGCACGCCTATCGCCTGCAGACCGAATGCGCACCGCTCGCGTCGGGACAGGACGAGGTCCCGCGGATGCGCCTGTCCCTGCACTGCCGGGTCCTGCTGTACCGCGGCCACGCCCGGGCCGTACTGATGGAGGCGCCGGCCACGCGCATCCGTACCGGCGACGGCACCGAGCACACCTCCTTCGGCGACGACGGCACGCCCGCCCTGCTGTTCGCCGGCGATCTGGATCGCGACGGGCAGCTGGACCTGCTGTTCGATGTCAGCGACCACTACAACCTTCAGCGGCCGACCCTGTTCCTATCGAGTGCGGGCCTCTCGAGTCCGGGCCCCTCCGGCACCGATCGGTCCACTCCGCCCGCCCCTACGCCAGGGCATGCCGACGACACGGCCCGTGCGCTCCCGCTGCGCGCGGTCGCGCGTTACGACGCGATCGGCTGTTGATCTGAGACCGACATCGCGCAATACATCGTGCGGTACGCTTCTTGCTCCCCTGCATGACAGGACTTCTCCCTTCAACAGGACTCAACACAAGACGGTGCTGCAATGCAACAAAAATCCGGTTTTCTGAACCCCGCGCCGGAGTGCGCGGGGATCGCCACGGAATGGCACACCGCAACCACAAAAACGCGTTATAAACCCAGTGTTCCGACAGCAGCTGGTCTCCTTGTCCAATACCGCACCAGGGGGATGTCATGCGTATAGGATTGGTCGTCGACGCGACCTGCGACGTACCGGCCGAGGTCTTCGAGCGCTACGGCATCGTGGTGCTGCCGATCTCCATCAAGATCGGCATCGTGGTGCTGCCGATCTTGATGGAGA
>CBFGMS010000079.1:0-17687 GCA_965649985.1 uncultured Gammaproteobacteria bacterium
CTGCGTAGGCGCCACTACCGAGGCCCAAGTGTCGGGTAATTACTAAACTTGTACAGCCGGGGCGAGTACGCCGTCGGCAAGGTACATTCGAATACGGCCGAGGCGAGTTTCAGTCTGCTGAAGCGCGGTCTCGTCGGCACGTTCCACCATGTCGGTGAGCAGCACCTCCAGCGGTACGTGACGGAATTTGACTTCCGCTGGAATCATCGGAAAACATCGGATTGCGAGCGTGGAGATATTTTGCTCACGTCGATTTCCGGTAAACGGCTTAAATACAACTGACTGGTGGAAAAGAAGAAGCCCGGCTAGCCGGGCTTCTTGTCTTTCTTCGGTTCTCGCTGAGTGCCGGCCTTGTCGCTATGCACTGGCGGAGTGCTCAGCATCCTTCTTAGGACATCGTCCATGTTGGGAGGGAAGCTAGGTTGCTGGTCAGTCTTCATCTAAGAACCGTATGGAAACGATGTCTACGTACTGGTCGTCAAAGCTATAGAGGATCGAGACACCTGGAACGTCAGCGACAATCCTCTTGAATGATGGAAACTTCATGATGTAGTGAGTTCCATCTATGCACACGCCGCCTTCTGGCTCGCGCATCAAACGCCAACTATCACCAATCCACACCTGTTCAATTCTTGGCGAAGACTTTATTGCTTCCGCGAGTTGGGTCTCAGCCTTTTGGGACTCTCGAATTGAACGGCATCCGTTATGCTGCTTCGCGCTCAAGACCAAGCTCCTGCTTCGCCCAAACGATATCATCTTCCGTGACTTCGGCCAGTTGCGCCGCGAATACGGTTTCCATCGGGATTTCTTCGCCGATCTTCGCCAGCCTCCAAATATCGTCATGCGTTTCCTCGCTGACGGACTTGGCAGTGTGGTTCAGACAGACATGTTCATAGGCACTATTGATGATTTCCATGTCCTCAGCGGAAAACATAGAAATGTCCGGCGCCTTCAAGCTCGTAAACTCGTGCTTGGTGAGGTTGAAGATTGAAGCCTTGCCTTGAACAATTTTTTGCTCGGCCTCAAGCTGCCGAATGGCGGCCTGAAACTTTGCGGGCACAGGCCCATACTGGCGCTTGATGTAGCGCTCGCCAGTGATGGATTTCCCGTCCTGCATGAACGCGATCGTATCCGCGTACCACGGAACCTTGTTCAATTTGACGCGGCCCAAGGTGCTCGGGTCTTCAGTCTTGTCGCACACGTAATGGATGAGCGCCTTGAGGCGCTCGAAGCTGTTATTCGCGTCCATGATATTGGCCTCCTCTGATGGCCCTTGGCCTAGCCTCATGCTGAGCCTTTCCGGTAACAGTACTTGAGACTGGAAGGACACCTGTTAAGTTCCAGTCTGAAGATGTTGTTTGTTCATATTTCCGGATCACTGTCAAGGGCTTGACAGTCCCCCATGACGGAAATTTACCACATTAGGTAACGGCTGCGCGATCCCACTTAGGTCACAAACTGGTCCGTCTGTCGGCGACAGCGGTGGGTTCGTTAAGTATATAACGGCCTAAAAAAGACCTGCGGGGTTTCTTCGTTCTAGCAATTCCGCGGCCACGCTGGTGACCATGGGCTTCGTGCGGTTTGATGCGGTGGCGGGGTTGAATTACAACTACTTCCGCGACTTTGACCCGAGCATGGGTAGGTATGTGCAGAGTGATCCGATTGGACTTGGCGGCGGCGAAGACTGGGACCCCCACTTTTGGCCACAAGTTATTGATTTTTCATAGATATTCTTATCCACTTTGACTGCGAACTGTCGCGCACGTTCGACGCGCTGGGCCGTCTCGCGACTCTGACCGATGCCGACGGCGCTTCGTCGGTGTTCGCCTAGGTAGAAGAGCGAGACACCCACTTTCTGCTGCAAATCATTGGTCTTTCTGGGTGGTGGTCTATGCTCATCCTCTGCCGGCCTTGCCGGAGATAGGGATACCCGCAAACCAGCACTTGCCCGGCACTGCGCTGGGGACTTTCCTGACGCTGCGTCCCGCCGATGACGACGTCTCGGGAGGCGGTGCCGAGTGACCTGTACAGAAGCGCCTCCATCAGGAAGACACTTCAAAACGAAGCGCGGGAAGGGGTGTCATCGATTTCCGGCATCCCGCCACGGCCCGCACGCCGTCGCTACCGTGCTGCCGGCACCATCAGTCCGTTCAACGTGATCGGCGTCTGCTCCGCCTGCACCGTATCGCGATGCTCCGCCGCTTCGCAGCCGCCGAACTGCAGGCCGAGGCCGGTGCCGGCCATGACGGTGAAGGCGTAGATCAGCAGCAGGACTTCGCCGGGGCGCAGGGGTTCGCGCACGACGTTGCGGAAGTCGAGGAATTTCCCGCCGGCGCGCAGCCGGTGCAGGACCACCACCACCCCGACCAGCAGCAGGCCGGCCAGCACCAGCAGCGATTGGCGGCTCTGTGTCGGGCAGCTGGCGGCGAGGATCGGCCGTGGTACGGGCTGGGCGGGGGGCGTGGCGGTGGGGGCTGGATCGGAAGGGGCAGGCGCGGCGTCGGCAGGAGCGCCGGTGTGGCTGCGGGCCGTGCCGCCGGGTGTTCCGGTACGCATCCCGGCATCGTCTGCGGCGCTGCCTGTCGTCGTGTTCGAGGCTGTATCTGTGGCCACCTGTGCCGTCGTGTCGATGCCCGTGCCGCCCCGCGGGGGCGCCGCAGGCGGCGCGCGCAGGTGCAGGGTGAACTGGCTGCCGTCCGCGAAGCGGTAGGCGGCCGTGCGCAGGCCGGTGCCGGTGTCGATGCGGCGCATGCCGATGCAATGGCGCGGCGCGAGCGCGGTTTCCTGGGCATCGAGCGCTTCGACCATGGCATCCGTGGCCGCGTCACGGATGCCGGCCGTGCCGCCCGACAGGGTGGCGGCCGCCTCTGCGCAGGGCTGCAGGTCCGCCTCGCGGACGAGGCGCGGCAGTTCCACCCAACGCATCCACGCGCCCAGCAGCGGTGCGCTGAGCAGGCATAGCAGCAGCACGGGCACCAGCGGCCAGAGCAGTCTGCGATTGCGCTGGGCATGGTGGCGGACGGTGGCGAAGGCATGGTCGCGCCATGTCCGCGGTGCGCTCTGCGACCTGCCGGACCCGGGCCCGGAACCGCCGGGCGGCGGAGGCGATGCGGAAGGCGGTGCGCTCACGCAGCCGTGCCCGCGCTCAGGCCGACGCGCGCACGATCAGCGTCGGCGCGAGCACGGTGGAGCCGACGTCCTCGCCCCGCACCGCGGCGATCGCGGTCTCGACCAGCGCCTGCGCGCCTTCGGCCAGCTCCTGGCGGACCGTGGTCAGTGGCGGGTGGCTGTGCTCGGCCAGCAGGATGTCGTCGAAGCCCACCACCGAGACGTCCTGCGGCACGCGTCGGCCGCTCTGGGCGAGGGCGCGGATGGCGCTGATCGCGATCATGTCCGACGCGGCGACCACGCCGTCGAATTCGGTGCCGCGTTCGATCAGCTCGCGCACGCTGCGATAGGCGTGTTCGGCCACGAAATGGCTGCGCACGTGCAGCTCGGGCAGTGGGCGCAGGCCGGCGTCCAGAAGCGCGCTGCGGTAGCCCTCGTGGCGATGGCCCACTTCCGGCAGACGTTCGTCGCCGAGGAAGGCGATGCGCCGGCGGCCGTGGCGCAGCAGATGCTCGGTGCCGATGCGGCCGCCGAGGCGGTTGTCGGTGCCGACGGTCGGGTAGCGCTGCGCGGGCAACTGCGAGCCCCAGGCCACCAGCGGGATGCCGGCGCGTGCGGCTTCGTTGATCGCGGCGTGCTCGAAGCTCTGGCCGATCAGGATCACGCCGTCGCTGCGTCCGGGCTGCAGCAGCCGGCGCACCCAGCCGTCGCGGTGGCTGGCGATCTTGGCCAGCAGCATGTGGTAGCCGCGTTCGCTGAGGGCGTCGGCCAGCAGCGCGATCATGGTCATCATGAACGGGTCGGAGAGCTGCTGTTCCTGCTCGTGCACCAGCGGGATGGCCACCGTGATCACGCTGGTCTGCCGCGAGCGCAGGCTGCGCGCCACCGGGTTGACCACATAGCCGGCCTCTTCGGCGAGGCGCTGGATCCGGGTGCGGGTGCTTTCGGCGATCAGCGTGCTGTTGGCCAGTGCGCGCGAGACCGTGGATTCGGACACGCCGGCCAGCCTGGCGATGTCCGCCATCTGCAGGCGCTGGCCAGGGTGCGGTGGGCGTTCGCCGGACTTGGGCATGGGCGCAGCGTGGCCTGAACCGGGTGTGGAATCAAGCCCGGCACTGCGGAAAATGCCGAAAGCGATCAAATGCTTGCATTTGCTTGCATGAATGCGGCCCGGCCCGTGCGGGCACGGGCATCGGTGGCAGGCCGCTGGCGGTGATGCGCCCGGCATGTGGTCGCAGGGAGCGGCGGCCCTCAGCCGCCACCGGCGTAGCCCTGCTGGCGCCAGGCCTCGTACACGGTCACCGCCACCGCATTCGACAGGTTCAGGCTGCGGTTGCCCGGCCGCATCGGCAGCCGCAGGCGCTGCGCGTCGGGGATGGCGTCGAGCACGTCCCCGGGCAGGCCGCGGGTTTCGGGGCCGAACAGGAACGCGTCGCCGGGGCGGAAGGCCACCGCATCCAGGCGCACGGCATTGCGGGTGCTGAGCGCGAACAGCCGCGGCGGGGCGCCGCCTTCGTGCGCCTCGGCCAGCGCCCGCAGTGCGGCGTCCAGGCTGTCGTGCACCCGCATCGGCGCGAACTCGTGATAGTCCAGCCCGGCGCGGCGCAGGCGGGCATCGTCGATCTCGAAACCCAGTGGCCGGATCAGGTGCAGGCGTGCGCCGGCATTGGCGCACAGGCGGATCACGTTGCCTGTGTTGGGCGGGATCTCGGGCTGATAGAGCAGGACGTCGAACATCCGCGCATTGTGCCCGCGCGCCGCATGCGTGCGCAGCTGCGGGTGGCCCGTGCGGCTCAGCCGCCCAGCGTGCAGGCCACCAGCGGTTCGGCGCCGGCGGCCTGCCAGAGGCGGTCGTCGGCCGGCTGGGGGCGGCGCGGGAAGAGGATCTCCGCACGCACCTGGTCTCCCTGCGCGTCGCGGATGTTGGTCACCCCCAGAAAACGCTGCAGCCGGCGGTCTTCGCGGTCGTAGTCGACGGTGATCCCCGGGAGCATCCGTCCCAGCACGCCGTCGATGCGCAGCTCGAACCGCTGCGGCGCGCCCGGGGCCGTGCCGCCGCCGGTCTTCGGCGCGATGCGGAAATTCAGGCTGCGGCCGTAGGCGGGCACCGCGAACGCCAGGCGCTGCGGCTCGCCGGCAGCGAGCAGGGTCCAGCGCATGCGCAGGAATTCGTCGAAGCCCGCATCCGCCACCAGCGGCGCCTGGGTGGCGGCGAGTGTCCTGGGCGGCGCATCGCCGCTCCAGACCAGGGTGCGTGCGCCTTCCCGGCGCAGGCCCTCGCGATGGCCGCGCGCGTCCACCAGTTCGAACTCCGGGGCAAGCCGGGAGCGGCGGTAATCCACCCGCTTGCGGGCGAAGGCGGTGCGATCCGGGCAGCGGTACAGCACAAGACGTTCGCTGGGCGCGTCGCCCTCGTGACGGACCAGATGTTCCTCGCGGTAGAGCAGGCGCCGCGTGTCGGGGTCGCGCGCCTCGCCTTCGTGGCGACTGACCGCAGCCTCGGCGACGCCCGTGCCGACCAGCGGCAGCCCGGCCAGCACCAGGCAGGCCAGGTGCAGACAGGACAGCGGCAGACGGGCCGCGCGGTGTGCGGGCCGTCCTCCGTTGCGCGGGCCGGGGCAGGCGAGCAGGGGAGCGGTTCGGTTGCCGGTGAGATCGTCCATGCATGCGCTACGGTGGCCGATGCTTGGGCGGATGCGGCCGGGGTGACCGGCTGGCGCGGGTCGCCCGGGACGGGTCGTCACGGCGGCTGCGGGCCTCACCAGGGGACGGTCCGCCCGTTCCAGTCGAAGAACGCCCCGCTGTCCGCCGCCTGCAGGCCGTCGAGGGTCTTCAGCAGCCCGGCCACCGATTCCGCCGGTGCGATCTGCGCGCCGGCGCCGCCCATCTCGGTCTGCACCCAGCCCGGGTGCAACGCGACCACGCGGATGCCGCGGCCGCGCAGGGCATCGGCCAGCAGCCGGGTCGCCATGTTCTGCGCGGCCTTGCTGAGGTTGTAGCTGGGCGTGCCGAAGCGCTCGGTGCTGGCGATCGAGCCCAGGACCGAGGAGATGTTGGCCACGGTCGCGCCGTCGGCCAGCTGCGGCGTCAGCGTCTGGGTCAGCAGCAGCGGGCCGGAGGCATTGATCCGGAAACTGTCGTCGAAATTCGCGTCGGTCAGCTGGCCGAAGCGCTCGCCGGCATGCAGCACGCCGGCGTTGTTGATCAGCAGATCGATCGGGAGCGCATCGGGCCCCTCGCCGCCGGTGAGCGGCAGCTCCCGCGCCAGCGCCTCGCGCGAACGCGCATCGGCGACGTCCAGCGGCAGCACGTGCAGGCGGCCGGGGTGTTCGCCGCTGAGCATGTTCAGGGCCGTGGCCTTGCCGGGCTGGCGACAGGCCGCGACCACGCGGTCGCCGCGGGCCAGCAGCTGGCGTACGAATTCCAGGCCGATGCCGCGATTGGCTCCGGTGACGAGGACGTGTCTGGGCATGGTCCGACTCCGTGAATGGGCGCGCGCGTCCGGGACTTGTGGCCTAGTGCCCCGCCCGGTCGCCGCCGCTAGGATGCGACGGCACCCCGGGCGACGCCAGTCCTTGCCCGCCATCACCCGTGGGGCCGCCGCAGGCCGGCGCCCCGCCGACGTCAGGAGTTCCGCATGCCGTTCACGCCATCCTCGTCCCGCCCGCCGCTTCCCCGTCTGCTCCGCCGCGCCCGCCTGCCGCGCAGCGGCCCGCTGGCCCTGGCGCTGGGCGTCGCACTGGCCACCGGCACGCTCGCCGCCGCGCCGGCCTTCGCCAAGACGCCGCGCGCCGAGGCCGGGGTCGACATCCCGTACGAGACCTTCACCCTGCCCAACGGCCTGCGCGTGGTGGTGCACACCGACCGCAAGGCGCCGATCGTGGCGGTGAACATCTGGTACCACGTCGGCAGCAAGGACGAGCCCAAGGGCCGCACCGGCTTCGCGCACCTGTTCGAGCATCTGATGTTCAACGGCTCGGAGAACCATCCGACCGAGTTCTTCGAGCCCTTCGAACTGGTCGGCGCCACCGACCAGAACGGCACCACCAACCAGGACCGCACCAACTACTTCCAGAACGTGCCCACCACCGCGCTCGACATGGCGCTGTGGATGGAGTCGGACCGCATGGGCCACCTGCTGGGCGCGATCGACCAGAAGACCCTCGACGAACAGCGCGGCGTGGTGCAGAACGAGAAGCGCCAGCGCGAGGACCAGCCCTACGGCCAGGTCTGGAGCCTGCTGGGCCAGGCGATGTATCCGGAAAACCATCCGTACCGGCACAGCGTGATCGGCTCGATGGCCGACCTCAACGCCGCCACGCTGGATGATGTGAAGACCTGGTTCCGCGCCTGGTACGGCCCGAACAACGCCGTGCTGGTGCTGGCCGGCGACATCGACGTGGCCACCGCCAAAGACAAGGCCATGAAGTATTTCGGCCACATCCCGGCCGGCCCGGACATGGCCCAGCCGAAGGCGAACGTCGCCCCGCTCGCCGCCGACACCCGCAGCGAGATCGCCGACAAGGTGCCGCAGGCGCGGATCTACCGCGTGTGGAACGTGCCGCAGTCCGGCGACCCCGATTTCGAGCGCCTGCAGCTGTTCACCCAGGTGCTGGGCGGCAGCCGCGCCTCGCGGCTGGACCGCCGCCTGCTGCATGCCGACAAGTCGGTGGACAGCGTCAGCGCCTCGGCCTTCTCCTCGCAGCTCAGCTCCAGCGTGCTGATCAGCGCGACCGTCAAGCAGGGCGTGGACCCGGCCAAGGTGGAGGCCGCGATCGACGAGGAACTGGAGAAGCTGCTGGCCCAGGGCCCGACCCAGGCCGAGCTGGACCAGGCGCGCACGGTGATCAAGGCCGGCTTCGTCCGTGGCGTGGAGCGCATCGGCGGCTTCGGCGGCAAGGCCGACGTGCTGGCCGAATGCGCCGTCTACACCGGCGACCCCGGCTGCTTCCGCGAGAGCTGGAAGGTGATGCAGGCCGCCACCACGGCCAGCGTGCGCGACACCGCGCAGGCCTGGCTCGGCAGCGGCCGCGGCAGCCACACCCTGACCGTGGTCCCGGGCCAGCGCACGCCGCTGCCGGAAGAGCCGGCGGTGGAACCCGCGGCGCTCACCCTGCCGCCGGTCGATGCGGCCTACACCACGGTCCAGAGCACCGTCGATCGCAGCCAGGGCGTGCCGGTCACCCGTGAATTCCCCGACCTGAAGTTCCCCGCGGTGCAGCGCGCCACGCTGAAGAACGGCACCACCGTGGTGCTGGCCGAACGTCGTGGTGTGCCCGTGGTGCAGTTCAGCTACCTGTTCGGTGGCGGCTTCACCGCCGACAGCCGCGAAAAGCTCGGCGCGTCCGGTTTCACCATGGCGATGCTGGACGAGGGTGCGGGCAAGTACGACGCGCTGGCCTTCGGCAACCGCGCCGAATCGCTGGGCGCCAACCTGAGCGCCGGCGCCAGCCTCGACGGCGGCAGCGCCGGTCTGTCGGCGCTGAAGGAGAACCTCGACCCGTCGCTGGCGCTGTTCGCCGACATGCTGCGTCGCCCGACCTTCGATGCGAAGGAAATCGAGCGCGTGAAGGCGACCTGGATCGCCGGCATCGCGCAGGAGAAGGCCCGCCCCAACGGTGCGGCGATGCGCGTGCTGCCGCCGCTGCTGTACGGCGAGAACCATCCCTACGCCATTCCCTTCAGCGGCACCGGCACCGAGGCTTCGATCGCCGCGCTCGGCCGCGACGACCTGCTGGCCTACCACAAGGCCTGGGTGCGCCCGGAGAACGCCACGCTCGCGGTGGTCGGCGACATCGCCATGCCCGAGCTGGTCAAGCTGCTGAACAAGCACTTCGGCGACTGGAAGGGCGAAGGCCAGGCGCCCGCGCCGATCGACATCCCCACCGTGGCCGTGCCCAAGCGCCCGCGCGTGTTCCTCATCGACCAGCAGGGCGCGGCGCAGACCAACATCTTCGTGGGCCAGCTGGTGCCGTCCACCACGGACGCGGGCGCGGTCAAGTTCGACATCGCCAATGCGGTGCTGGGCGGCGAGTTCTCCTCGCGGCTCAACATGAACCTGCGCGAGGACAAGCACTGGGCCTACGGCTCCTACAGCTTCACCTCCGCCGCGCTCGGCCAGCGTCCGTGGATGGCCTTCGCGCCCGTGCAGGTCGACAAGACCGCCGAAGCGGCGGCCGAGCTCAAGCGCGAGATCGCCGAATACGCCACCGGCAAGGCGCCGCCCAAGCCCGAAGAGGTGAAGAAGATCCAGTCCACCGAGATCCGCAGCCTCCCCGGCTCCTACGAGACCGCGGGCGCGGTGCTCGGCACGCTGGTCGGCAACATCCGCTACGAGCGCCCGGACGACTACGTCTTCCAGCGCAAGGCGGAGGTCGAAGGCCTGACCGTCGACCAGGTGCGTGCGGCTGCGGCCACCATCGAGCCCGGCGCCCTGACGTGGGTGATGGTGGGCGACCTCAAGCTGATCGAGGACAAGGTGCGCGCGCTGGATCTGGGCGAAGTCACGGTGGTCGACGCCGACGGCAGGCCCGTGACCAAACCGGCCTCTCCGTAAGCGCAGAGAAGACCAGCGGCACGGACGACGGCAGGCGCGACTGCGGCCGCACCCCGCCGGAACCTGACCGCCGCCGCCACTGCCGACGACAACGATGCCCGCCGCATGGCGGGCATCGTCGTATCCGGCCCCACATCGCATCGCATCGCGCGGCAGGCCGGGCCGACGAAGCGTCGCCACCGATCCGCCGCCGCCGATCCGACACCCGTCGTCACGCGGCGCGATCGCGCGGGCGGGGCCGTGCCTCGGCCGCGCGTCTGTGGCAGCATGCCGCGCATGAATCGTTTCTCTTCCCTGATCTGCCTGACCGCGCTCGCGTGCGCCACCACCGCCTGCACCTTCGTCCAGATGGCCCCCGGCGCCGACCGCGTGCGCGTGGTCGAGACCGCGCCGCAGGGCTGCGAACGCCGCGGCGAAATCGAGGTGTCGGTGACCGACAGCGTCGCCATCTACGAGCGCAATCGCCTCAAGGTGAAGGACGAGCTGGAAATCCTCGCCCGCAACGAAGCCCCTGGAATCGGTGCCGACACCGTGCAGCCCGCGGCCCCGCCGGCCGACGGCGCCCAGCGGTTCGTGGCCTGGCGCTGCAGGCGCTGATCGGGCCCGCATGCGCGGCGGCCCGTCGTGAAAAGCGGCCGGCAACGCCGCGAAGAGATTCGCCGCAAGCGCCTGGAACGCGCAAAACGCATCGCGGACGGGCTGCAGGGCGGCGCGCGCCGTCCGGCGATCGGCATGGCGGGTGTCGAGCCTGCCGATACCGCCCTGCTGGCGCGCCACAACCACACCGTCGGGCCACTGCCAGGCTTCTATGTCGACAATGTCTTCGTCTGCCGCGACTGCGGCGAGGAACAGGTGTGGACGGCGAAGCAGCAGAAGTGGTGGCACGAGGTGCGGCGGGGATCGATCTTCAGCACCGCCGTGCGCTGCCTGCCGTGCCGACGTGCCCGACGCGCGCAGCACGGGCAGCCCGGCGCCCACCTGCTCGGCGAGCGCGTCGCCCGTCTGCGCGCACTGGGCGCGCGACGCCCCGACGCGGCTGCACGCGCGGAGGTCGAGGCTGCGCTGGCCGACAAATGGTGGGGCGTGCGCACCGTCGCCATCGCCACGCTCGGGGCCTGGGGTGAAGACGCGGACATCCTGCGCCTGAAGGCCCTGCTCGCGGAGCATGCCGAAGGCGGGCATTGGGGCAGCTGGGGCGACGAGGCCTGCCGCGCCGTGTTCAAGGCACTGGCCGCGTACGCGCACGCCCCTTCTGCCGATGCCGACATCGCTGCCGAGTGGCTGCTGGAGAACTGTCTGGGTGGCGACGATGCGTGGCCGCTGCAGGAGGGGTTGCGGCGGCAGCCGCCGGCCTTCTGGGAGCAGGCGATGACCGCGGAATTCCGTCGCGGCGAGGACGCGCGGCTCGCGCGCCTGTGTGCGCTGCTGGCGGGCGTGCGTGTCGATCCCGTCCGCCATGCCCGCTGGCGGCAGCGCTTCGCCTCCCATCCCTCCTCGCGTGTGAAGGCATGGCTGGCGTCCACCTGGCCCGAGCCGGCCTGAACGCGAACGACCCAGGGCATTTCATGACGTTGGAGGCTGCCGGGCCTCGGGCTCGGCGCATCCCTGTGGCCCGGATCTCGGGCCCGAACAGCCCCGCCATGGCCTGTGTGGCGGCCTTGGCAACAGTGCTTTGTGACAGCTGGCACGGTTTTCGCATGCGCGGCCCCCCCGAAGGCGGTACCCTATATGGCTATCCGTCTCATCGGCAGACCCCTACATGCTCTTTCAACACGTCGCCATCGCCGGCCTGGCCCACATCGACGCCCCGCGTCAGCTCACCAGCGCCGAGATCAACGCACGGCTCAAGCCCACGCTCGACCGCCTGGGCATCAAGTCCAACGTGCTGGAAGACATCGCCGGCATCCGTGCCCGCCGTCTCTGGGACGACGGCGTGGAAGCGTCCGACGCCGCCACCCTGGCCGGCGTGAAGGCGCTGGCCGATGCCGGCATCGACCCGTCCCGCGTGGGGCTGCTGGTCAATACCTCGGTCAGCCGCGACTATCTGGAGCCGTCCACCGCCAGCATCGTCTCCGGCAACCTCGGCCTGTCCGACACCTGCCAGAACTTCGACGTGGCCAACGCCTGTCTGGCCTTCCTCAACGGCATGGACATCGCCAGCCGGATGATCGAGCGCGGCGAGATCGACTACGCGCTGATCGTCGACGGCGAGACCGCCAACCTCGCCTACGAGAAGACCCTCGACCGCATGCTCAGCCCCGACCTCACCGAGGACGAGTTCCGCAACGAGATGGCCACGCTCACCCTGGGCTGCGGCGCCGCCGGCATGGTCCTGGCCCGTGCCGAACTGGCGCCGGGCGCACCGCGCTACCGCGGTGGTGTCACCCGTGCCGCCACGCAGTGGAACACCCTCTGCCGCGGCAATCTCGACCGCATGGTCACCGACACCAAGATGCTGCTGATCGAAGGCATGAAGCTGGCCTCCAAGACCTTCGCCGCCGCGCGCCAGGCGCTGGGCTGGGCGGTGGACGAGGTGGACGAGTTCGTGATCCACCAGGTCAGCAAGGTCCACACCCAGGCCATGCTCGACGCCTTCGGCATCGACCCGAAGAAGGTGCACACCATCTTCGGCGACCACGGCAACATCGGCCCGGCTTCGGTGCCGATCGTGCTGAGCAAGCTGCGCGAGATGGGCCGCCTGAAGAAGGGCAACCGCATCGCCCTGCTCGGCATCGGCTCCGGCCTGAACTGCTCGATGGCGGAAGTGGTCTGGTAAGAAGCGGTCTGGTCACACGCCCGGCCCGCATCGCAGCCTCCCAACGACGAAACCCCCGGCAGCCGCCGGGGGTTTCGCGTTTGTGGGCCTTGGCCTTCATGGCCCAGGCCCTGCCGTCCGACGATGGGGAGGGCATGACGTGGCGGGCCTGCACCCGCCACGTGACCCGCTCCATCCGGCTGCCGGAGGACATGCGTTCCGGCAGCCGCGAGGGCTGTTACAGCCACAGGGTCATGGAGTGGTTCGCGACCGGGTTGATCACGGAGACCGAGCTGCCCCAGTAGGTGCAGCCGTTGTTGCTGCCCACGTGCTCCAGGCCGATCGGCACGGTCCACACCGGGTCGAGGTTGCGGCAGAACACTTCGACCTTGCTGCCGAGATACGACACCAGCTGCGAGCGGAAGCTGGCATTGCCCACGCGCGCCGGGTTGTAGGCTTCCATGTTCGGGCGCTTGGAGCGGATGGTGAAGGCGTAGGCTTCCGCCATGGCGCCGCCCAGGCTGTGGCCGGTGACCCGGTAGGTGTTGTTGCAGGCCACGGCGTTCACGGCCGAACGGTAGCTGCTGAGCCGGTTGGCATAGCCCACGCCGATCCGGGCGGTGTTGGTGGACGATTCGCCCGGCACGCGCGCGGAACCGCCGAACTGGTTGGTGATGTTGGTCAGCCAGTCGCCCGCGGTCGAGCTGCCGCGCCAGGACACGATGCAGTCGGTGGTGCCGTTGCTGGTGCTTCTCCACACCTTCACCACATCGCGATTCAGCGCCACGGTGTAGTAGCGGGTGCCGACCCAGCGGTTGCTGGCGGTGGCCTGATAGGCGTTGTTGGCGAACCAGGCGTAGTTGCTGCCCGGCGCGATGGCCTTGATCGAGAAGTCGTTGCGCGCCAGCGCCTTCGCTTCGGAGGTCTGCAGGTAATCGATGCCCACTTCGACCGCGGCCTCGGAGGGCGTCAGGTCGGTCGCGATGGAGCGGCCCTTGTAGGAGCCGATGCGCACGGCCACGTTCTGCAGGCCCTTGGTGCTCGTGCCCGGGAAGTACGTGGCGATGAAGGCGTGCAGGCGCTGCACGTCCCAGCTGCTGCTCTCGGCCATGACGACCCAGCCCAGGTCGCGGGCGAGGTTGAGGGTGGCCTGGGTCTTCTTCCTGTTCAGGTCGACGCTGTCGACATCGACGTAGACGATGGCGTCGGTGGCGTCCTTCGGCAGCGACGCGAGGTTCACGCGCTTGGTCTTGCCGTCGAAAATCTCGAAACCGACATCGCCCATGGTCGAGGTCAGCGACACGACCGGCAGGCGGTCGCTCTCGGCCGCGATGGTGGCGAGCTTCGACTTGGCGCCGGCGGTCTGCAGAGCGGGCACGCCGTTGCCGGCCGTGGCGATCGCGCTGGCGGCGATGCCTGCGGCCAGAAGGCCGAGCCGGAGGGAATTGCGATGGTTCTTCATGGTTGTCCTTAAGCAGAGTGGATGGTGTTGTCCGTTCCTTCCCGAATACCGACGGCGCATGGGGCGTGTCGGAACTCCTGCGGCGGTCGATGTGGGGCATCCCGTGTGGGTCATCCCATCTGGATGAATCCGTTTGGATGAATCCGTCCGGATCAGCCCGTCGAGTCAACCGTGGAAGGTCGTCTCCGCGAAGCGGCGCGCAACCGGCCGTTTCGCAGTCGGCACGCCCATGCATGGAGCGGGCGCGCCAACCGTGTCCCTGGTGGGGGAGCCGAACCTTCGGCGTGCAGGGGCGGGCAGTCTAACCGAGAAAAAGCGTGCTCAGCGCATCGTGAAAAGCCGGATTCCGCTCGACACGGCATCGAGCGATGCCGCGCTCGGCATATCCACATGCCGATGGATTCGGTGACCGCGTGCGCGCCGCGGTGCAGCAAACGTGACAGTCGGTTTCCAGGCGTGTTCGAGATGCAGAGTGTTGCGGTTGTGCGTCTGCCAGACGCACGCCTGCCGAGCGGCATGAAGTTTCATCTGCAACTTTTCCCGGTGACGCCATGGTGCACGGGCAGGAGTGCGTTCGCGCTTCGTGCAGAGGTGGCCCGGATTCGCATGTCGAAGTGGCTCACGCTCTGCCCTTTCCATTGGCAGTACCTCTGCAGGCTGCGTTGGCCATGGATGACGCACGCAGGCATGCCTGATCGCAGGCCGTGATACGCCTTGGACGCACACTGTCGGTTCGGCACGACGGGGCATGCGCGTTCTCCACGCAGGACGCCCCGCGCGCCGACGCCCTGTCCGACCCCACCGTTTGACGACGCCTGCGAACGCCGGTGTCCGTTGACGGTGCCCGTTCGGGGCGCTCTCCAGGCTCCTCCATCGCACCCAGGGACTCACATGACCAAGACCGCTTCCATTGCCTTCTCCATGCTCCTTGCCGCGCTCGCGCTGCCTGCGCAGGCACAGGCCACGGCCTGCACCCAGTGGATCGACACGCTGCCTGCCGATCTCAATGCGCCGGGGCATTACTGCCTGCGCGACAGCGTCGACACCGGGCTGGTGGGCGGCGCATTCAACATCAATGCCAGCGGCGTCACGCTGGACTGCCGCGGCCGCGGCGTGCGTCATGTCGACCCCGGCAACGACGCCATCGCCATCAGCGGCGGCGGGTTCGGGCCGGTGACCGACGTGACCGTGCGCAACTGCAAACTGCTCGACTTCGCCACCGGCATCGTGTTCTCGCCGGGCAGCGAGCGGGTGGAGATCGTCAACAACGACATCGTCGGCGCACGCTACGACGGCATCACGCTGTGGGGCAGTCATTCCAGGATCGTCGGCAATCGCATCCTCGCAGGACGCGCCGCCACGGGGCTGGACTATGCCCGCAACATCACCGTGACCGCCTTCCAGCCCGGCGTTCCGTCCACCGACAATGTCATCGCCAACAACCTGATTTCCGGCGCATCGGACAACAGCCGCATCTGGGGCATCCGTGTGGACTACTCCAACAACGCGGTGGTGCACGGCAACGAGATCGTCGGCCTCGCGCCGAACGCAGGCGGCTTCGCGGTGGCCATCCAGATCGACGGCAGCGATGCGCAGGTGAGCAACAACGTCATGACCGGCGACGATGGTGCGCAGTTCGGCATCAGCGGCTCGCCGGCTCTGTGCACCCGCAACATCGCGCTCGGCATGGCGAATTCGGGCTTCGCCTCGTGCGCGAGGTCGGTGAACGACATCGAACGGCCGTGACGGAACGATGGCGCAGCCGGATGTTCGGCTGCGCCATCACTCGAATGTGTGTGGCGTGTCCATTCCTTTTACTGCCATTGGCTGCCAGGGATGTCCGGCCAAGGCATGGCTTCGATGTCGCCCGATGACCGGTCTGAGCGATGGTTTGGTGAAACCATGAGAGTCAAGCGAAAGGCCGTCGGGCAGGAGCGCAAGGTGTCAAGCGTGGACTGGCAGCTGTCCTTGTTTTGGGGCACGACGTCCTTCATCGAAAGACGCGCAGTGATACCCCTTGGTCGTCAGTGATCACGCATTCTCTGTCCTGGTGAGCTGCTGAATACCGTTCGGAAAAATTGCACGCAGCCTCCATCGTTGGGAATATGCATCGATAGTCGGTGTCGCCATGCGGATAAAAACGACCATTCGAGTGAAGGGCTTTTCCCGTGCTCTTCTGGGCGATGATGACGTAATAGGTCATGGTGTCGAGAAACAGAAAAAGGTGGAGTCAGCGTGTCTGGAAAGGCAGGTACGCAGCGTAGGGGCATTCCCGAGCCTCCGGCGTACCCCCGCAGGGGTTTGCTGCCGGCTGATGCGAAAGCGGGCCGCTGACTGACATGTGCGCCCCGTCCGGAAAGGAGAAAGTAGACGGATCATCATCGTACAACACGAGGCTCACGCCATCATCCGTGACGAACTCTGCGCCGAATTTGCCCGGACCCAGGTAGGTGCCTTGCAGAAACACGACTGTTCCCAGCATGGCAGGCAGATCCGCTTCCTTCATCTTCGGCGGTGGCGATGCGCACGAGGTGCTTGAGAGTATGAGAGCGAGCGTGATGGCGATACGCAATGGTGTCTGTCCGGTACGGAGCGTGTAAGTCCTGCCAGTGGTCCATGTGCGGCAGGGTGCAGGCGATGAAAGCGTTATGGACCATAAGGGTCGGTTTCGCCGGAGCTCAGGGGCGGCGCCTGACGCTACGCTTGTGCGCCCTGCGGTCCTAACGCCTGATTTAGGCCGCGTGGCGGAGGCGCGTCGGCTTGAATGATTGGTTGGACGTACCTAGCCGAAGAACATGCCAAGCAACGCCGTCACAGCAAGCAGGATGATTATTGCGCCAAGAGCGCCGACTGCAAAGGGAAACGCCACGGCAGCGCAGCCAAGTGCGGCTGCGCCAATACACGCACGCCTCGGCTCCTTTTGAACAAAGCCCACAACTGCCAGCACCAAGGCCAGGCTCCCGAGAATGGATGTTGCTGTAACTACCAGCCTGTAGGAGTCCCATTCAGGCGTTGGCGCCTCTCTCTCGCGACCAGTAAGTCGGCCCACCGTGGCGTCGCGAATGGCTACAACTTTGTCGGCAATTCGGTCCTCAACGGCAGGGCGTGGAGCGGCGGCAGCGAGCCAGAAATGCCCTATTGCAACGAGAAGTGCGAGCGCTCCAAGCGCCAAGCCAATTGTGCTGAATTTCAGCCTGCGAGGATGTTCCATGGGACGTCTAACGCCTGAATTAAGCCGAGCCGCGAAACGGCTTCGGCTTGAATGAATTGTTAGGTGGCACCCTTGCCGCCTTTGAGCCACATATGCCCGGCGCAGAAAGTGAATGCAATGCCGAGTGCCAACCCCCAGTACCCATTCTCCCGCCGGGCGTGATATGCCTCCATGGGCTGAACCAAATCACGTCCGTTGAGTGTAAGCCCCCAAAGCTCAACTACTTCAGTCTCTGGGTCTTGGTCAGTGTAGAGAACTCTAGCGTTTGAGCCCAGGTCAATGCTCGACCAGACATCATCGATGCGAGGGAGGATGCCGGGATAAGCGAAGCGCTTGGTGTTGTCTTGTAGCGAAAAGTAGATGGTGTGGATGGAACCGTTGCGTTTGCTCGCTTCCGTGGAAATCACCGGGCCGGACGCTTCCAGTAATGGCGTCGGCATGGGCTTGAGAGTATTGAAGAACGACCAATAGCCAAATACGGCAAGAGCGGACGAAAGTACGGTGTACAAGAGGTTGGCCTTGCGTGACTGCATCGGTGCTGCCTAACGCCTTATGTCTTCCATTTTCCCTACTGTAGGCGTCGAGAGCCCGGCAT
>CBFGMS010000080.1:0-17651 GCA_965649985.1 uncultured Gammaproteobacteria bacterium
GGTACCGCACCCCGGCGCGATACGCCGGCGTATCGCGGCATGAAGCTTTCCGCGAACCGCCGCGCCGCGCGCGCGATGCACGAAAGCGCGCGCCGTGTCATGACGCGGTGCGCAACGGTGGGTTCATGCCGCGCCGGTATGATGGCGGCCGGACCGGAGCGCAGCCGTGCGCCGCATGCGCCACGCCGCCCGGATGAGTTTGCGGATGCCATTGCGGATGACCCAGCCGATGACCATCGTCGCCACGTTCGAGATCGAATACCTGCAGTACCTCGGCCCCGACGGCCGACTGGTGGCCGAACCGCCGCCCGCCTTCGCGGACCCCGCGGCGCTTGTGCCGCTGCTGAAACACATGCTGCGCGTGCGCACCTTCGACAGCAAGGCGATCGCGCTGCAGCGCACCGGCAAGCTCGGCACCTACGCCAGCTGCCTGGGGCACGAGGCCACGCATGTGGGCATCGGCGCATCGATGCGGCCCGAGGATGTGTTCGCGCCCAGCTACCGCGAGTACGGCGCGCAGTTCGTGCGCGGCGTGCGCCCGCGCGAGGTGTTCCTGTACTGGGGCGGCGACGAGCGCGGCAACGATTTCGCCGAGGCGCCGAAGCACGACTACAGCTGGTGCGTGCCGATCTCCACCCAATGCCTGCACGCCGCCGGTGCCGCGCTGGCCTTCAAGCTGCGCGGGGAGCCGCGGGTGGCGGTGACGACCTGCGGCGATGGCGGCAGCTCCAAGACCGACACCTACGCCGCCATCAACTCCGCAGGTGCCTACGGCCTGCCCTTCGTGCAGTGCATCATCAACAACGGCTGGGCGATCTCGGTGCCGCGCGCGGCGCAGACCGGTGCGCCCACGTTGGCGCAGAAGGGCCTGGCCGGCGGCCTGCACTGCCTGCAGGTGGACGGCAACGACATCATCGCGGTGATGGAAGGCATGCGTCGCGCCATGGAGCGCGCGCGCGCCGGCGAAGGCGGCAGCGTGATCGAATTCATGACCTACCGGCTGCACGACCACACCACCGCCGACGACGCGCGCCGCTACCGCAACGACGACGAGGTCAAGGCCGCCTGGACACGCGAGCCCGTCTCGCGCCTGCGCACCTACCTCACCGAGGCCGGCGTGTGGGACGAGGCGAAGGAAACCGAGTGGAACGCGGCCTGCGCGAAGGAGATCGACGTCGAGATCAACGCCTATCTGGAGACGCCGGTGCAGCCGGTGAGCGCGATGTTCGATTTCCTGTATGCCGACATGCCGCCGGAGATCGCCGCACAGCGCGAGGCGGCCATCGCTGCGGAGGGCCGCAGGCATGGCTGACACCAACGCCACCACACCCGCGCCCATCACCCTGATCGAGGCCATCACCCAGGCGCTCGCCTACGAGATGCGCCACGACCCGCGCGTGCTGGTGCTGGGCGAGGACGTCGGCGTGAACGGCGGCGTGTTCCGCGCCACCGCCGGTCTGCAGCAGACGTTCGGGCCGGAGCGCGTGCTGGACACGCCGCTGGACGAGACCACCATCGCCGGGCTGACCGTCGGCCTCGCCGCGCAGGGCATGCGCCCGGTGGCCGAGGCGCAGTTCGACGGCTTCGTGTACCCGATGGTCGACCACATCATCTGCCACGCCGCACGCTTCCGCTATCGCACCCGCGGCCGCCTGACCTGCCCGATGGTGCTGCGCGTGCCGTGGGGCGGCGGCATCCGCGCGCCGGAGCATCACAGCGAGGCCAACGAATCCATCTTCACCAACGTGCCCGGCCTGCGCGTGGTGATGCCGTCTTCGCCGCAGCGCGCCTACGGCCTGCTGTTGGCGGCGATGCGCGACGAGGATCCGGTGATCTACATGGAACCCAAGCGCATCTATCGCCAGTACAAGGAGCTGGTGGCCGACGACGGCGAAGCCCTGCCGCTGGACGTGTGCTATGTGCTGCGCGACGGCAGCGACGTGACCCTGGTGACCTGGGGCGCGCAGGTGAAGGAAACGCTGGAGGCCGCCGACAAGCTGGCCGGCGATGGCATCAGCGCCGAAGTCATCGACGTGGCCACGCTCAAGCCGCTCGACTTCGCCACCATCGCCGAATCGGTGGCGCGGACCGGCCGCTGCGTGATCGTGCACGAGGCGCCGAAGACCGCCGGTTTCGGCGCGGAAATCGCCGCGCGCCTGGCCGAGGAGTCGATGTACGACCTGCTGGCGCCGGTGGAACGCGTGACCGGCTACGACACCCACATCCCGCTGTTCCGGCTGGAGATGAAGTACCTGCCGAGCGTGGAGAAGATCGTGGCCGCGGCGAAGCGCACGCTGGCGGCAGGATGAGGCGATGACGGCCATGGCGACGACAGCCGGGGCGGAAGCGAAGGCGATCAACTTCGTGCGGAAACTGTCGCTCATCGATCGGCCCTGGTCGCCGCGCGTGGTCGCGGAGATGAACGACGGCAGCCCGGCGCCTCTCCAGTTCAAGCTGGTCAAGCTGCAGGGCGAGTTCGTCTGGCACGCGCATGCGGACACCGATGAAGCCTTCATCGTCGTCGCCGGCACGCTGGCGATGCAGTTCCGCGACCGCGTGGAAGTCGTGCAGGCCGGCGAGATGATCGTGGTGCCGCGCGGCGTCGAGCACTGCCCGCGCGCCGAAGGCGAATGCCACGTCCTCATCGTCGAGCCGCGCGGCGTCGTCAACACCGGCGATGCCGGCGGCGATCGCACGGCGGCCAACGATGTCTGGGTCTGAATCGATGCCGCCGCTTCACGGAGCCGCATGCGCAGCGGCTGCATCGCGTATGCCGCGGCAATGGGTAGTGCTGCGGCACGCCACCGTGGCGCTGCTGCTCGGCCTGTCGCTGTCCGCCTGCCGAGACGATGTGCCGGTGACCGCAGAGGCCGAGGCCCCTGCACCGGCACGTCCCGAGACCACCGGAACGCCCGCTGCCGGCACGACGGCCGACATCGACCCCGACGGCCCCGACTGGGCGCGTTCGCTGCCGTGGCAGGCGGGCGCGCCGTGCCGCGCGCAGGCGCAGATGCTGTACGAACAGATCGGCGCACGGCTGCGCGGGCAGAGCATCGAGGAGCAGATGCAGATCTATGCCGGGCGCGGCGACGGCAGCGCCGCGATGCTGCCGCAGATCCGCGCGCAGCTGGAGCGTCTGTACGCCGCCGAGCCGGCACAGCTGGAGTCGCTGCCCTCCGCGGCGGCGGCCGAATGCCTCGCCCTGCAGCCGCCGGTCGCGGTGAGCCGCGAACGCGCGCTGGACTGCCATCAGCGGCATGCGCACCCGGTGTTCCGGACGTACTACAGCGCCGCCGCGCCACCGTCGGCCGATCAGGCCGGGACCGCCGACCATCAGCTGCACCGCTGCCTGCGCGGCAGGATCTGAGCCCGGCCTTCGCGCACCGACGGCGGCTCATCCACACCGGGCGTCGCAGCCCGCCATCGCCACCCGTCATTCCAACCCGCCGTCACGACACGCATCACCCGCCGCTCGACCAGAGCCACTTGACCAGGACACCCATCATTTCCGGGGCACACGCATGAGCCAGACCAAGACCTTCTTTCTCCCCGACCTCGGCGAAGGCCTGCCCGACGCCACCATCGTCGAGTGGTTCGTGAAACCCGGCGACACCATCCTGCTGGATGCACCGCTGGTGTCGATGGAAACCGCCAAGGCCGTGGTCGAAGTGCCTTCGCCGGTGTCCGGCAAGGTGCTGAAGCTGGCCGGCGATGCGGGCGATGTGATCGTCACCGGCAAGATGCTGGCGGAGTTCGAGATCGACGCGTCCAAACCGCAGCGCGCGGAAGGCCAGGACACCGGACATCACCATGGTGGCGGAGATGCGGACACGCCGCCTGCGCCCGCGCCCTCCGCGCCACCGCCGGCCACCCGCACCGAGGAACTGCGCGAGGACAGCGGCACCGTGGTCGGCGCGATGCAGTCCTCCGACGCGGTGCATGCCGAGGCCGCGGTCGCGGTGGGCGGCGTGAAGGCGATGCCGGCCGTGCGCGCGATGGCGCGCAAGCTGGGCGTCGACCTGGCCCGCGTGCAGCCGAGCGGGCCCGATGGCGTGGCGACGATGGCCGACGTGAAGCGCGCGGCGGCGGACGGTTCGGCGAAAGTCGGTGCCACCGGCGGGCCCGTAGGAGGGGCTTCAGCCCCGACTCCGGTGTCGGGGCGGGTGGTCGGGGCTGAAGCCCCTCCTGCGGCACCGGCATCGGCGGCGCCCGCCCAGAGTCGCACCGCGCTCTCCGCCAGCGGCAAGCCCATGCGCACCCAGCCGCCCTCGGTCTCGGCCAGCGGCCAGCCGGAGCAGCTCAAGGGCGTGCGCCGCAACATGGCGCGGGTGATGGCCGATGCGCACAGCAAGGTGGTGCCGACCACGCTCACCGACGATGCCGACATTCATGCGTGGTCCGCCGGCAACGACATGACCGTGCGCCTGATCCGCGCGATCTGCGTCGCCGCGCGCACGGTGCCCGCGCTCAACGCGTGGTTCGACGGCGAGGCGCTCAGCCGCACCCTGCACCCGCACGTCGACATCGGCATCGCGGTGGACACCGACGACGGCCTGTTCGTGCCCGCGCTGCGCAACGCGCACCTGCTCGACGCCAACGGCGTGCGCGAAGGCGTGAACCGCCTGCGTGCGCAGGTGCAGGACCGCAGCCTGCCGGCCTCGGAACTCACCGGCTACACGATCTCGCTTTCGAACTTCGGGATGTTCGCCGGCCGCTATGCGACGCCGGTGGTGGTGTCGCCCTGCGTGGCGATCGTCGCCGCCGGCCGCGCGCGCCACCAGATGACGCCGGTGCTCGGCGGCTTGGAATCGCACAAGGTCATTCCGCTGTCGCTGACCTTCGACCACCGCGCCTGCACCGGCGGCGAGGCGGCACGGTTTCTGCGCGCGATGCTGGACGATCTGGCACTGGCGGGCTGAGCCTGCGCCTCGGGGCATGTCCGGCACATGCCCGCTGCGGACGCCACATCGCTGCCGGCGTGGCATCGCAGACACGCAAAGGCCGCTTCGACTTCGCCCTCGGCCTGCGCGCAGGAACCGCTGCACCGCAGCATCCTGCTGCGCGCATGCGTGCAATATTCCGAACGGCAGGCATGGCGTGCACCGATGCGGTGCAGGGCGTTTGCGCTGTCCCGAATCCGGGCCGTGTGCGACTTATTCGACGGCACGACGCCATGCCTGCATCCGGCTGGACACCCCCATCCGGCCGCCCCTACCATCGATGGAACGTCCCTGAATCCTGCACGGCCGCTGCGGCCATGCCGACTGCCCGCACAAGGCGCAGGGCGCCCCGCCATCGGTCGGGGCCGGCGACAGGGGGAAACGTGTCGCCAGGGCCTCGGGCCGATGGTTCTTGCATCCATCGTCATCTAAGGAAAGACACCGCATGACCATCCGACGTGCCTCGCGCGCGCGCTCCGCGCTCGCGCTGTTCCCTGTGCTGTCCATCGCCGCCACCGCACTGCTCGCCAGTGCCCAGGTCGAAGCCCGGCCGCTGTTCCAGATGCCCTTCCCCTGCGGTCAGGTGTGGACGGGCTCGACCCGCTCCAATCACAACCCGCTCCGCTCGATCGACTTCAACCGCACCAACGACGACGGCGATCCGGTCGTGTCATCGGCCAGCGGCCGCGTGTCGCTGATCCGCGACCTCGGCGGCACCAGCTACGGCCTGTACATGGTCGTGGACCACGGCAACGGCTGGCAGACCCTGTACGCGCATCTGCAGCGCGGTTCGCTGCGCGTGTCCACCGGCCAGTCGGTCTCGCGCGGCCAGCGCCTGGCGTCGGTGGGCACCACCGGCGGTTCGACCGGCCCGCACCTGCACTACGAACAGAAGCTCAACGGCAGCGCCGTGTCGATCCAGTTCAACGGCAACGGCGTGGTCTATTACGACTCCACGCAGACCCTCACCAGCCGCAACTGCAGCACCTCGACCACCACCGCCACGGGCACCGTGAACACCGCCAGCGGCGTGTCGCTGAACGTGCGTGCGCGCCCGACCACCGAGTCGGCGATCGTCGGCAGCGTGGCCGACGGCCAGCGCGTCACCATCTACTGCCAGACGCGCGGGCAGACCATCACCGGCACCTACGGCACCAGCAGCCTGTGGAACCGCATCGGCACCGGCCGCTTCATTCCGGACGCCTACACCTACACCGGCTCCGACGGCCAGGTGGCGCCGAGTTGCTGACCGCGGCCGCCCCCCCTGTGGCGACTGGAAGCCACCTGTCCGTCCGGACAGGTGGCCTGGTCCCCGCATGGAGGGGCTGGGCGTGAACGCGAGGGCATCGGCACTCGCCATGCTGGGCTGCGGGCTGCTCGGCATCGCCATCGGTTACGCCATCGGCCTGCGCGCCCCCGCGGATGCGGCGCGCGCAGCGCCTGCGCCCGATGCGCACGGCGAGGGCACGGTCACGGCATCGCACCCGCGCACGCACGCCCATCGCGCGCAGGACACGGGCGCGCACGCCGGACAGGGCGACACGCATCGCACCGCAGTGGAGCGTGCGCGCAGCGACCCGGCCTATCTGCGCACACTGCTCGGCAGGTTCCGCGGCGAGACCTCCGCGGATCGCAAGGCGGCGCTTCTCGCCATCCTGCAGGGCGTCGGCTCCGATGCCGTGCTGCAGGAAGCGGCGGCCTGGGCCGCGTCGGCGGATGCCTCCGCACGCGCCGATGGTCTGGCGCTGCTGGGCGGGTTCCCGATCGCGCGCGAGGAGGTCCGCGAGGTGCTGCTGCGGCGGCTGGGCGAAGAGCGCGATCCCGCGCTGCTGCGCACCCTGGCCGACATGGCCACGCCGGCGGTGTTGCCGGCGGACGATTCGGCCAGGCTCGCCGATGGCCTGCGCACACTCACCACCCACGCGGACCCCGGCCTGCGTGCCGCCGGCCTCACCCAGCTCGCGCAGTGGGACCGCAGCCCGGGCCTGGAAGAGCGCCTGCATGCCGCGCTGTCGGACCCCTCGGCCGAAGTCCGCGACGCGGCCATCGTGGGCGTCGGCATCGGGCAGGCGCGGTCCGAGCGTCTCAAGCGCGCGCTGCTGGCCGTGCTGTCCGACCCCGACGTGTCCGCGCAGACACGCCATTCGGCGCTGTTCGCGCTGCAGGGATTCTCGCTCGACCGTCGGGAATACGAGATCTACCGGATGGCCAGCGAGCTGTCGACGCTCGAAGAGGGCCCCGGCCACTGACCCCACGCGCCTGGCCGCCCGTCTTCACGACGAACACCGAAGGGCTCCCGAAGCACTGCCGCGACGTGCCGTGACCCGCGGGCTTTCGTGTTTGCGATCACGCGGCCTGGAGCCGCATCGCACTCACTCCGGCGCGCCGCCGCAGGCCTCGGCCTTGCGCAGCAGCACGTCGCGTTCGCGCGCATTGGCCGACAGGGCTGCCGCACGCGCGTACTCCACCGCGGCGTCCTCGCGGCGTCCGAGGTGTTCGAGCACATCCGCGCGCACCGCATGCAGCGGCGCGTAGTCGCGCAACGCAGGCGCGTCGCGCAGCGACTCCACGATGTCGAGCGCCGCCTCAGCCCCCTCCGAGCGCGCGACGGCGACGGCGCGGTTGAGTTCGATCACGGGCGAAGGCCGCGCCCGACCGAGTGCGGCATACAGCGCGGCGATGCGCCGCCAGTCGGTGTCTTCGGCATGCAGGGCGGTGGCGTGGCAGGCCGCGATCGCCGCCTGCAGCAGGTACGCACCGTACCCCTCGGCCGCCGCGAGCGCCTCGCCGCGGCGCAGCGCCTGCAGGCCGCGCGCGATCTGCAGCCGGTCCCAGCGTCGGCGGTCCTGGTCCATGAGCAGGATCGGCATGCCGTCGCCGTCCACGCGTGCGCGCAGGCGCGAAGCCTGCAGCTCCATCAGCGCGAGCAGGCCGAACGCTTCGGACGCCTGCGGCAGCAGCCCGACCAGCACCCGCGCCAGACGCAGGGCTTCCTCGCAGAGCGCCGGCCGTGTCCAGTCCTCGCCGGCGCTGGCGGCATAGCCTTCGTTGAAGATCAGGTAGAGCACTTCCAACACCGCGTCCAGGCGCTCGGGCAGGTCCTCGCGTCCGGGCACCTCGAACGGCACCTGCTTCTCGGCGAGCGTGCGCTTGGCGCGCACGATGCGCTGCGCGACGGTGGGTTCCGGCTGCAGGAAGGCACGCGCGATCTCGGAGGTGCTCAGCCCGCCCAGCAGGCGCAGGGTGAGCGCGACGCGCGACTCCGGCGGCAGCACCGGATGGCAGGCCACGCAGATCAGCCGCAGCAGATCGTCGCCGATGGCGTCCTCGGCCAGGTCCTGCGGGTCGTCGCCCATGTCGGCCCCCAACAGCTCGCGTTCGATGCCGTATTCCACCTGCTTGCGCGCATGCAGCGAGCGCTGGCGCAGATGGTCGATGGCGCGGCGTCGCGCGGCGGTGGTCAGCCAGGCGGCCGGGTTGTCCGGCACACCGTCCAGCGACCAGCGTTCGAGCGCGGCCAGATGCACGTCCTGCGCCAGTTCCTCGGCCACGCCGATGTCGCCGGTCATGCGCGCGATGCGCGCCACCAGCCGCGGCGATTCCATCCGCCACAGCGCGTCCAGGGTGCGGTGCAGTTGCGCGCGCGCAGGGGCGCGCGGGGACGGGTTCGGGGGATCGTCGGCATGCATGGTCGGCGATGACAGCACCGCCGGCACCGCCGCGCAAGCCATGCGGCCCGCACGCGCGCACGACCGTGCAGGCGTGCACGGTCGTGACGCTCCCGCGCGCGTCTATGCGCGCACGATGGGTTTGAAGCCGCCCCAGAACATGCGCTTGCCGTCGAACGGCAGGGTCTTGGGATCCATCGAGCTCAGCCGCGGGTCGGCGAACACCCGCTTGTTCACCTTGTCGCGATGCGCGCGCGATTTGTAGACGATCCAGGAGAACACCACCACCTCGTCCTCCTTCAGCTTGACCGAGCGCGGAAACGACGTGGATTTGCCCGGCGGCACGTCGTCGCCGACGCACTCGACATAATCCAGCGCGCCATGCTCCATCCAGATCCTGCAGGCCTTGCGGGCGAGCCTGCGGTAGTCGTCGAGCCGCGCCTTCGGGACCGGCAACACGAAACCATCGACATACGCCATGGGAGTTCTCCTGTGGTGGGGGCGATTGCGGGGGTGGGTGTGGAATGGGTGTGGAATGGGTGTGGGACAGATGCAGGGTGTCGGGTGGCGGATGCGCCCCGCGCCGGTGCGCGCAGGGGCGGCGCCCGTCTAGCGCCTGTTCGCCGTCCCGCCTGCGCGCAGTTCGGCATGCAGACGGTCGAGGTTCTCTTCGTTCGCGGGCTCGCAGACCGCGCGCAGGGCGCGGGCGACCGCGGGGTCGTGGAAGTCCTGACTCCAGTCGAGCTCGGTACCGCCCTCGACGGCCGTCAGCGTCACCGTGAGCGCGAACAGCGGCGCGCAGACGTGCTCGATCACCACCCTGCGCCCGGGTTCGAGCGCCGCGAACACGTTGCGGTTGGGGTAATCCGTGCCGTCGGGCCCGTGCATCGTGAACACCCACTCCCCGCCCACCACGACGTCGCACTGCGCGAAGGTGTTGGTGAACCCCGCGGGCCCCCACCAGCGCGCGAGGCGCTCGGGGTCGACGAAGGCGGCGTACACCGCATCGGGTGGATACGGCAGGTGGCGGCGGGTGGCGAGGACGGCGCTGTCGGTGTGCATGGTCGGCTCGTGTGCAGGAAGCAGGGATGCGGGAAGCAAGGGTGAGGGGAGCGGGAGTGTCGGGAATCTGTCGACGCGTCGACGCGGCGATGTGGCGCTTCAGGCCCCGTCCGGGCTCTCCGGCTCGACCAGTCGCGCGAGCTGGGCGAGGGATTCCTGCCAGCCCAGGTAGCACATCGCTTCGGGGATGGCGGCCGGGATGCACGATTGCACCACATGCAGGGCCGTGCCGCAGGACACGGCCTCCAGGCGCACTTCGACCATCATCTCGCCCGGCAGACCGGGGTCGTCGAAGCGGTCGGTGTAGCGCAGCAGCACGGGTTCCTCCAGTTCGAGAAACGTGCAGGTGAAGCCGTCCGCGTGGCCCGTGGCGAAATTGACGAAGCGCATGCCATAGCCGCCGCCGACGCGCGGATCGAAGGCCTCGATCTGCGCGACGAATCCATCGGGCGGCAGCCACTTGGCCTTCGCATGCGGGTCGAGGAACGCGCGATACACGCGCTCGGGCGGCGCGCGCAGCACGCGGTGCAGGCGGACGGTACCGGTCTGTTCGTGTCGGACATCGGTGGCCATGGGTGCATCTCCTCAAGGAAAAATCGCGACGCTCAGGCTTCGGGCTGCGGGAATCCGGCTTCGTCCATCCAGAACACCTCCCACTGGTGGCCGTCCAGGTCCTCGAAACCATGCTGGTACATGAAGCCATGGTCGTTCGCCGGCATCGGCGTGGCCGCACCGCCGGCCACCGCCTTCGCGACCAGCGCATCCACGTCCTCGCGCGCGTCGCAGGACAGCGCCAGCAGCACCTCGGTGGCGGCGCGGGCATCGGCCGGCGGCTTGCGGGTGAAGCCCGCGAAGAACGGCTCGGTGAGCAGCATGATCTGAATGTGCTCGGACACCACCAGACAGGCGGCTTTCTCGTCGGTGAACATGGGGTTGAACGAAAAGCCCAGGCCCTCGAAGAAATCGACCGAACGCCAGGGCCTGTGAACGCGATTGGCGTGTATTGCGTTGCGAATTCAGCGGCCTTGGCGGGGCGCGGGTCGCGCAGCGCTTGGCTGATGGCCAAGTCCAGCGGCCCGCGCCCCGCCAAGGCCGCTGAAGCGCAACCCGAAGGGCTGCAAGGCTGGCGCCGCCTGGCGGCGTCATCGCTCGGTCGTGGATCGACATCCACTCCCTCCCTCTTCCTGGCCACGCGGCGCCAGCCTTGCAGCGCAATGCACGCCAATCGCGTTCACAGGCCCCAAGTCGGACACCGGCAGGTTCACGAACAGGCTGCGGATCATGGGGCAGCCTCCCCTGCCGCCTCGACCTCGGACATCGGTTTCATGCAGTTGACCATCCACGGCTTGCCGAAACGGTCGACGAACGCGCCCCAGCGGTGCGCCCAGAAGGTCTCGTGCAGCGGCATCTGCACGGTGCCGCCGTCGGAGAGCGCGGCGAAGATGCGCTCGGCCTCCTCGATGCTGTCGACATCGATGTTGACGCAGGTGCCCTGCCCGTCGGCGCTGTGCGGCGCCGGGCCGTCGGCGCCCATCAGCGTGGCGCCGCCGATCTGCAGATGGGTGTGCATGATCCGGTCGTGCCCGTCGGCCGGAATCTCGTCGCGCATCGGCGATTCGCCGTAGGTGGAGCGGGTCACGATCTCGCCGCGCAGCACCTCGCGGTACAGGTCGAAGGCGGCGCGGCAGTGGCCGTCGAAGTTGAGATAAGCGATCAGACGCATGGGAGTCTCCTGGGTCGGAAGGATGTGGCGTGCGGGGCGGCGGGCTCAGGCGCCGCCGGTGATGTCGCGCAGGCGCTGCTCGCGCGCGTGCAGCTCGGGGGTCATGGCATCGCCGAAGTCCTCGGCCTCGAACAGGGGCCGCAGCTCGATCTCGCCGCCGCTGGAGTGCGGGTTCGGGCAGCGCCGGGCCCATTCCACCGCTTCCTCCATGGAACGCACCTGCCACAGCCAGAACCCGGCGATGAGCTCCCGGGTTTCGGCGAAAGGGCCGTCCACGACATGGCGCTGCGTGCCGTCGTAGCGCACGCGGATGCCCGCCGACGACGGCGTCAGCCCCTCGCCCGCCAGCAGCACGCCGGCCTCGGCCAGCGCCTCGTTGAAGCGGGTCATGGCCTCCAGCAGGCCGGTATCGGGCATGACGCCGGCCTCGGACTCGGGGCTGGCCTTCACGATCGCCATCACTTTCATCTGTCGTCTCCTGTTCGGGTGAGTGTCCGGGGTGAAAATGTCCGCGCCGGGCGGCGTAGCGGGACCGCTGGAGCCGGTCAGGCGCCTCGGCAATGCCCGCCTGTATGGATGACGACGGACGAGAGGGGCGGGAATCGACACACCGCCGAACTTTTTTTTCGCGGCGGCCCGCAGGCATCATGAAGATCCCCCGCGCGGAGCCCGCCGATGCAGTACCTGCTGCTGATCTATACCGACCCCGCCCTCATGGCCGAGCTGCCCGAACCGGAGTTCGCGCGCCTGATGCGCGGCTGCATCACCCACGCCGACGCGCTGCGCGAGGACGGGTGCCTGCACGATGCCCAGCAGCTGGAAGCGCCCTCCACCGCGCGGACGCTGCGGGTGCGCGACGGCACGGCCCGGGTGACCGACGGCCCCTTCGCCGAAACCCGCGAGGTGCTGGCCGGCTTCAACCTGGTGGAGGCGGATTCGATGGAAGAGGCCGTGCGCATGGCCCACGACTGGCCCTGGGCCGCCTACGGCAGCATCGAAGTGCGTCCGGTGCGCGATTTCGACGCGATGCGGCGACGCGTGGGGGCCTGACGGCCCGGTGCCGCCGGCAGGCGAGGTCTGCCGCGCCGTTCAGGAGGCCTGGAACAGGTCGCCGGTCGCGTCCGCCTGCGCGACGCCTTCGTGCTGCAGCAGCCAGGCCTTGCGGCGACGGCCGCCGCCATAGCCCACCAGCGCGCCGTCGGCCCCGACCACGCGGTGACAGGGCACCACCACCGCCACCCGGTTCTGGCCATTGGCCAGCCCGACCGCACGCGCCGCACCCGGGCGGCCCAGCGCCTGCGCCAGCTGTCCGTAGCTCCGGGTTTCGCCGGGCGGAATGGCGCACAACGCCGCCCACACCTCGCGCTGGAACGCACTGCCCGGCAGGTCGAGCGGCACGGTGAACATGGCAGGCTGTCCCGCGAAATAGGCCCCCAGCTCGCGCGCGAGCCGCGACAGATGCGGGTGTTCGCCGGGCAAGGGCGTGAACCCGTGGCGCGCGCGCAGCTGGTGCAGCTCGTCGACCAGGATCGGACGGTCCAGGAATTCCAGCAGCACCACACCGTCCACGGAGGCCATCGCCAGCATCGGCCCGAGCGGCGTATCGATGTGGCGGTAATACAGCGCGCGCACACCGGCCGCCTGCCCCGGCGCGACGCCGGTCGCCTTGCCGAAGGCATCGCGGAAACCGCTGACCGAGGCATAGCCCACGGCGTCGGCCACATCGTCGATGCCCTCGCCCGCCTGCAGCCGGCCCAGCGCTTCGGCCATGCGCCGCGCCCGCACCAGCGTCTGGAAGGTCAGGCCGTACCGCTGCCGGCACCAGCGCCGCAGCTGCAGCGGGTCGATGCCGCGCGCCTGCAGCTGCGCATCGCCCAGCGCGCGGCGCGGGTCGGCATCGGCCTCCGCCAGCAGGCGGGCATAGGCCTCGGGCGTGGCGTCCGGCAACGACAGCGGCCGGCAACGCTTGCAGGGGCGATACCCGGCGGCCAGGCAGGCCTCGCCGGTGGCGAAGAACTCCACGTTCTCCGGCCGCGGCTTGCGCGCCGGGCAGGTCGGCCGGCAGAAGATGCCGGCGGTCTTCACCGCGGTGTAGAACACGCCCTCGCAGGCCGGGTCGCTGGCGAGCATCGCGGCGAGCATGGCCTCGCGCGGCGGAAGACGGGGCTGGGTGAAGGCGTTCATGCGCGAATTACAGCAGCCGGGCGCGCGGGGCTCCACCGATGTTCGGACATCGTTCTCGCCCAGACAATGGAACCTGCCCTTTCCCGGTGCGCAGCCACACCTTCCTCATGGCAGCTCGAAATCGTCTTCGAGCCTGTCCAGCAGATCGAGCAGGCGCTCGGCGCGCGTCCGCTCGGCGCGAATCGCGCCGCTCATGTCTTCGCCGTCCTCCCAGTGGGCACGCAGCAATTTGCCGCCGCCACGCAGAGCCCCGCGCGTGAAACGCCGGGCTTCGAAGCTGAAGTCTTCACTGATCTTCACGACCACCAGACACTCGAAGCCATTGGTGTTCTTCACCCGCGCACAATCGCTGCGACGCAGCGGCGAGAGCGTCTTCACTTCGGTTTCGGCACCATCGAGCGTGCCGTCGCTGCCCTCGCGATACGCCGGGTGACGCCTGAGTCCGAACCGGGTTTCGACATACAGCTCGCCCAGCTCGCCCCATATCTCCAGAAAACGGCCTGTCAACGCGCTGTAGGCGGCCGCATGCTCGATCAGACTCTCGAAGAGCAAAGCGGCATCCCGCGTCGCGTGCGGATACTGCGCCTGCAATTCCAGATCGGCCAGATGGTCGTTGATGTAGTCCCAGCTGATCCATTCGCCGTCGTCCCAGATGCCGAGCGACGAGTCGCGGTACAGTCGGCCGTTCATTGCGCACTGGATCCAGTGTTCGCTCATGCCTGTCCCTTTCTTCGAGTGGCGTCCCATGCCTTGCGTCGAATGTGGCTGGTTGCGGCTCAATACCTCGGAATCCCCGGATCCACCGCCATCGCCCACAGCTCGATGCCTCCGGTGACGTTGTAGACGTCGGTGAAGCCCTGCTGGGCGAAGTAGCTGGCGGCCTGGGCGCTGCGGCCGCCGTGGTGGCAGAGGAAGGCCAGCGGGGTGTCCTTCGGCAGCGCCGCGAGGCGCTCCAGGCCGCCGCCTTCGAGTGCGGTGTAGTCCACGTTCACCGAGGCGATCGCGCGCTCTTCCGGCGGGCGCACATCGACCAGGGTGAGCTTGCCGTGGCGCACCTGGGCGTCGGCATCGGCGGGGGACAGGTTGCGGTAGGCCATGGGCGGTCTCGGCGTGTCGGGGGCGGGTCTGGCATCATGCCGCGGACACGGGGAGGGTTCCACCCGCGGCGAGGCCGCGTCGTCCGTGCCTGTTCCGCAACGTCCCCGGTGCCGATGTCCGTCCCGCTCGCCCCTGCCGCTTCAACGTCGCTCCGGCGCACGCCGCGTTTTCCGCTTGTGTGGCTCTGGCTGCTGGCGATCTCGCAGGCGGCGGTCGTCGTGCTGTGGTGGCTCCACGGCTGGCGCGTCGGCCTGCCGGCCATGCTCGTGAGCCACGTGCCGTTCTGGTGGGGCACGCTGTGGCCGCAGTCGCAGTGGCTGATGCCCGCGCTGGTGCGGCTGCCCACGCAGGACCGCGTGGTGTGGCTGACCATCGACGATGGCCCGTCCGACGAGACGCTGGCGATGCTGGACCTGCTGGATGCGCATGACGCGAAGGCCACGTTCTTCCTGGTGGGCGAACGCGCGGCGCAGCGGCCGGAGCTGGTGCGCGAGGTGCTGCGTCGCGGGCACGGCATCGGCAATCACTCGGCCAGTCATCCGGCCGCGTGGTTCTGGGCGCTGGGCCCGCGGCGGATGCGACGGGAGGTCGACGACACCCAGCGCATCCTTGGCGGCATCGCCGGCACCCCGCCGCACTGGTTCCGCGCGGTGGTGGGCATGAGCAATCCGTTCCTGGCCGCGCCGCTGAAGGCGCACGGCCTCACCCGCGTGGCCTGGAGCGCACGCGGATTCGACGGGGTGGCGGGCGACCCGCAGGCGGTCGTCGCACGGATCGAGCGCGGGCTGGCGCCCGGTGCGATCGTGCTGCTGCACGAGGGGGCGCCGCATGGCGGCAACCTCGCCACCGTGGCCGCGCTGCTGGCGCGGCTGGATGCGCTCGGCTATCGCACGGTGCTGCCGGAGTCGCTGGAAGGCCCGCCGGGCTGAGGACGCAGGCGCCGCGAAGGCGCAGAGCGGCGTGTCGGCGGCTGGCAGGGTGGGCGGCCGCGGGAAAGCAGGTCCCTCGCTGCGCTCGGGACGCCATCGGGAACAGATGCGACTGCCGGCTGGCGACTGCCGGCTTGCGAAGGCCCGACGCCCGAATCCCTGCCGCCGAGCCACCGGTACGATCCAGCGGCCCGATCCACCGGCCCGGAGCCTGTGTCCCAGGCTCCGGGCCCACGCCTCATCGCTGCATCGCGCGGATCTGCGCATCCACCGCGGCGATGGCGGTCATGTTGACCACGCGGCGCGGGGTGCTGGCGGGGGTGAGGATGTGCGCGGGCTGGTCCAGGCCCATCAGGATCGGGCCGATGGCCACGCCGTCGGTCATCACCCGGATCATGTTGTAGGTGATGTTGGCCGCGTCGAGGTTCGGCATCACGAACAGGTTGGGACGGCCGCTCAGCGTGGTGTGCGGGAACATGCGCTTGCGCAGCTCCTCGTCCCAGGCGGTGTCGGCCATCATCTCGCCGTCCACTTCCAGCTTCGGCATGCGGCTGCGCAGGATCTGGTAGACCTTGCGCATCTTGGCGGCGCTGGCGTTCTCGTGGCTGCCGTAGTTGGAGTGCGACAGCAGCGCGACGCGCGGCTCGACGCCAAACAGCTTGAGCCGGTAGCTGGCCATCAGCGTGGCCTCGGCGATCTGCTCGGCGCTCGGGTCCACCTGCACATGCGTATCGAGGAAGAACCACACGCCCTGGCTGTTGATCACGCCGGTCATCGCCGCGGTGCCGGTGATGCCGCGGTCGAAGTCGAACACGCTGCGCAGGTAGCCGAGCTTCTTGTGGAAGCGCCCCACCAGGCCGCAGATCATCGCGTCGGCCTCGCCGCGCTCGACCATCAGCGCCGCGATCAGCGCGGGACGCGAGCGGATGAGGTTCTTGGCCGCGGCCGGGGTGACGCCGCGGCGCTCGGTCAGTGCGTGGTACTGCTGCCAGTAGTCGTTGAAGCGCGGGTCGTCGTGGATGTTGGTCAGTTCGAAATCCACGCCCGGGCGCATGCGCAGGCCGAGGCGCTGCAGACGGTTGTCGATCACGTCCGGACGGCCGATCAGGATCGGGTGCGCCAGGCCCTCGTCGACCACGGTCTGCACCGCGCGCAGCACGGTCTCCTCTTCGCCTTCGGCATAGACCACGCGCTTGCGGTCGCTGCGCGCGCGGTCGTACACCGGCTTCATCAGCAGACCGGTGCGGTGGATGAACTGGCCCAGCTTCTCGCGGTAGGCCGTCATGTCGGCGATCGGGCGCAGGGCGATGCCCGAGTCCATTGCCGCCTGCGCCACCGCCGGCGCCAGCACGGTGAGCAGGCGCGGGTCGAACGGACGCGGGATCAGATAATCCGGGCCGAAACGCGGGGTCTCGCCGCCATAGGCGCCGCCGAGGTCGGAGGCCTCCATCCGCGCCAGCTGCGCGATCGCGCGCACGCAGGCGAGCTTCATCGCCTCGTTGATCTCGGTGGCGCCGGCATCCAGCGCGCCGCGGAAGATGTAGGGGAAGCACAGCGCGTTGTTGACCTGGTTCGGGTAGTCCGAACGGCCGGTGGCGACGATGCAGTCCGGCCGCACCTGCTTCGCCTCTTCCGGCAGGATCTCCGGCGTGGGGTTGGCCAGCGCCAGGATCACCGGCTTCTCGGCCATGCTGGCCACCATCTCCGGCTTGAGGATGCCGGCGGCGGACAGGCCCAGGAAGATGTCGGCGCCGGCCACGATGTCGGCCAGCGTGCGCTTGTCGGTATCGCGGGCGTAGCGCGCCTTGTCGGGGTCGAGATTGGCGCGGCCGGTGTGCAGCACGCCTTCGCGGTCCACCGCCAGGATATTGCCCGGGCGCATGCCCAGCGCCACCAGCATGTCGAGGCAGGCGATGCCGGCGGCGCCGGCACCGGAGGTGGCCAGCGTCACGTCCTCGATCCGCTTGCCGACGATCTCCAGCGCGTTGAGCACGGCGGCGCCGACGATGATCGCGGTGCCGTGCTGGTCGTCGTGGAACACCGGGAT
>CBFGMS010000081.1:0-17553 GCA_965649985.1 uncultured Gammaproteobacteria bacterium
GTCGCGCGCGTCGCGGATCGCGGTGAGGTTGTAGGCGGCGTTCCAGCGCAGGAGCAGGCCGAGATAGTGCGCCAGCGGCTCGGCCAGGGCGGCGTCGAGGCCGAGCGCGGCAAGGCCGGCGTCCAGGTCGGCGCGGGCGTCTGCGGGCAGCGGGAGGGGCGAAGTCATCGCGCCATTATGCCGGGCCGGACAGGCGCGGGCCGCATACGACCCCGCCGGCGCGGGGCCGGCGGGGTCGTGCACGGGTGACGTGACGCGGGGGAAGGCTGTCGATGTTGCGGCGATCGATGTCGTGGCTCACGCCGCTCCTGCGGGGGCAGACGCGCAGGAGGGCCTTCAGGCCCGAACGCCATGCCGCATGTCGCGGCTGAAGCCGCTCCTACGGCCACGCCTACTGCGTGATGTCGACGTCCTTGGTCTCGCGCAGGAACAGCGAGCCGATCACGAAGGTCATCAGCGCGATCACGATCGGGTACCACAGGCCGTAGTAGATGTTGCCGGTGGCCGCGACCAGGGCGAAGGCGATGGTGGGCAGGAAGCCGCCGAACCAGCCGTTGCCGATGTGGTAGGGCAGGCTCATCGAGGTGTAGCGGATGCGGGTGGGGAACAGCTCCACCAGCCAGGCCGCGATCGGGCCGTAGACCATGGTCACGTACAGCACCAGGATGGTCAGGATCAGCAGCACCATCGGCTTGTTGATGCGCGCGGGGTCGGCCTTCTCGGGGTAGCCGGCCTCGGTGAGCGCGGCCTTGAGCGCCGCGCCGAAGGCATCGCCCTGCGCCTTGCCGTCGTCCGCCGCCAGCCCGGCCCCCTCGTAGGACGGGACCGGCGTCGCGCCGATGCGCACTTCCGCCACCGTGCCGGCCGGCGCGGCCTGGATGGTGTAGGGCACGCCGGCCTTGGCGAGCGCGGCGGTGGCGATGTCGCAGGAGTTGGTGAAGCGCTTCTTGCCGATGGGGTCGAACTGGAACGAGCAGGTGTCCGGATCGGCCACCACCACCGCCGGCGCACGCGCGCGCGCTTCGTCGATGGCCGGGTTGGCGTAGTGGGTCAGCGCCTTGAACAGCGGCATGTAGGTCAGCGCGGCGATCAGGCAGCCGGCCATGATGATCTTCTTGCGGCCGATGCGGTCGGACAGCCAGCCGAACACCACGAAGAACGGCGTCGCCAGCGCCAGCGAGGCGGCGATCAGCAGCCAGGTGGTGGTGGCATCCACCTTGAGCGACTGGGTGAGGAAGTACATCGCGTAGAACTGGCCGGCGTACCAGACCACCGCCTGACCGGCGGTGGCGCCGAGCAGGGCCAGCAGCACGATGCGGCCGTTCTTGCTGAAGAAGCTCTCGGTGATCGGCGCCTTGGACTGCTTGCCCTCGGCCTTCATCTGCTGGAACAGCGGCGACTCGTGCAGCTGCATGCGGATCCACACCGAGATGCCCAGCAGCACGATCGACAGCAGGAACGGAATGCGCCAGCCCCAGTCCTCGAAGGCCTCGGTGCCGAGCACGGTGCGCACGCCCAGGATCACCACCAGCGACAGGAACAGGCCGATGGTGGCGGTGGTCTGGATGAAGCTGGTGTACAGGCCGCGCTTGCCGTTGGGCGCATGCTCGGCGACGTAGGTGGCGGCGCCGCCGTATTCGCCGCCGAGCGCCAGGCCCTGCAGCAGGCGCAGCACGATCAGGATCGCCGGCGCGGCCAGCCCGATGCTGGCGTAGCTGGGCAGCACGCCGACCAGGAAGGTCGAGATGCCCATCAGCACGATGGTGACCAGGAAGGTGTACTTGCGCCCGACCATGTCGCCGAGGCGGCCGAACACGATGGCGCCGAACGGGCGCACCGCGAAGCCGGCGGCGAAGGCCAGCAGCGCGAAGATGAAGGCGCTGGTCTCGTTGAGGCCGCTGAAGAACTGCCTGGCGATGATCGCGGCGAGCGCGCCGTACAGATAGAAGTCGTACCACTCGAAGACGGTGCCCAGACTCGAGGCGAAGATGACCTTCTTGTGGCCCTTGGTGAGCGCGCCGGACTGCGGCGTGCCGGCGGTGGCGGCGGTGGACATGGTGCGGTCCCTCCCGGGGTGCGGAACGATGCGATGGAGAACGGTGGATGAAGGAAACGGACGGAGCGCGTCCGACGGAAACACCTGGACGAAGACATCTGGAACGAAGCCGTCGGGCGCACGCCGCCCTGCGGGACGCGGGAACACCTCGCCCGCGGCGGTTGCCGCGGGCCTGGAACGTCAGAAGCTGTATTTCACATGGGTGTGCAGGCGACGCAGATCGCCGTCGGCCTCGCTTTCCAGCGCGCGCTGGCCGTAGATCAGCTCGGCGCCGAACTCCAGCTTCGGCACCGGCGAATAGATCAGGTTGGCGTGCATCGACTGCGCGCGCTCGTTGACGTTGAGGCCGGTCAGGGCCACGTCGTTGTCGTAGTGCGCCATCGAGTAGAAGAGATTGCCGCGCAGCTTCGGCGTGAACGCATGACGCCAGGCGAGATAGGCGCCGTAGCCGTCGATCGGCTCGAGCGCGCCGCCGGCATCCAGCACGGTGTCGCTGGCGAAGCCGAGGCCGAGATAGCGGCCGATGCCCTGCCCCCAGGTGGCCATGAAGCGCAGGTCGTCGTTCCTGCCGAGGTTCCACTTGCCCGAGGCGCTGAACGCGCCGCCGAAGGCGGTGTCGTCGATGCCCGCGGCCGGGTTCTCGTAGGCGAATTCGCGGGCCATCACGGCCATGCTGACGTGGCCCCAGTCGCCCTTGCGCGTCCAGCGCGCGGTGATGTCGGGCATCAGGTTGTCGTCGCTGCTGATCCGCGCACCCGTACCGCGATACGGGGTGATGGTGGTCTCCGGGTTCTCGATCGAGAACGACCACGGGCCCTTGCTGTAGCGCAGCTGGGCCTGGCGCACGAAGACGGTGCCCTCGGTGGGGCCGACGAAGTCGATCGCATCGGGCAGCGCGGCGACATCCTGGAAGTTGGACCAGGTCTCGCCGGCGATCAGGCTGGCGCCGTTCGGCCGGGTCCAGCTGACGTAGGCATGGCGCACGGTGACGCCGTAGGTGTTGGTGGCGATCTCGTTGCCGTTGATGCTGCCGCCGCCGAACAGGTCGAATTCGAGATAGCCCTTGAGCTTGTCGCCCGAATCGAGGGTGGAATCCGCGCCGAACCAGAAGCGCGAGAACTGCGCGCCCATGTCGGTATCGGTGCCTTCGTCGGCGCCGGGCGCGCCGACCGGGATCGCCGAGGGCACGTAGAACAGCCGGCCGACGCTGCCGTCGGGGATTTCGCCGTCGCTGGTGTCGGTGACCATCGCATCGAGCTTGACGAAGCCGCCATAGCTGAAACGCGTGCCGCTCGCCGCATTGGGCACGATGGGCGTGGTCTGGATTTGCGTGGTCTGCGCCTGCGCCGTCTGCGCGGGCGCGGCAGGTGCGGGCGGCTGTTGCGCGGACTGCTGTTGCGTGGACTGCTGCTCGACCAGTTGCTGCACCATGCGCTCCAGCTCGGCCACACGGGCCTCCAGCGCGGCCTCGCGCGCTGTCGCGTCCTGCGCCTGGGCGGCCCCGGGCAGAACGACCAGGGGCGGAACCAGCACGGCGCCGAGCGCCAGCGCCAGTGCGGCCGGACGCAGCCGGCCGACGCCGTGGCGGACCCTGGGACGGAGCGCCTGATCGGAAGACGACCGCGGTGACGGCGCGACGTCTTCGGCGGGGGATGGACTGGGGCGTTGCATGGGCCGGCCTCCTGTGAAGTCGACGCAAGCCTGTGCCGGCCCATCGACGCTGCCCATTCGCCGATGGTCGAAGCCTCGACCAAAGTCTAAGCCCGGCGCATGGGCAAGCGCGGAGGCTTGCGGCACACTGCGGGCCTGTCGATCACGCATCGCGGCCCACTGTCGGCGATGCGCATCGTCCCCATCCCACATGCTCCATGGAGGCGCACCATGTCCGCGCACAGCACGACGCCCCCCGAGGTCTATCCCGTTCCCGCCGGCGCCCGCGAAGGCGCACGCATGTCCGCCGAGGATTACGCCCGCGACAGCCGCGCCGCGGTCGAGGACCCGGAAGGCTACTGGGGCCGGATCGCGCAGCGGCTGGACTGGTACCGCTTCCCCACGCGGATGAAGGATGTCAGCTACGCGCTCGACGATTTCCACATCCGCTGGTTCGCCGACGGCGAGCTCAACGTCAGCGTCAACTGCCTCGACCGCCATCTGGAAACGCGCGGCGACAAGACCGCGCTGATTTACGAGCCCGACGACCCCGCGAAGCCCGCCGAACGCATCCGCTATCGCGAGCTGCATGCGCGGGTGTGCCGGCTGGCCAACGCGCTGCGCAGCCTCGGGGTGAAGAAGGGCGACCGCGTCACCCTCTATCTGCCGATGATCCCCGAAGCAGTGGTCGCGATGCAGGCCTGCGCGCGCATCGGCGCCGTGCATTCGGTGGTGTTCGGCGGGTTCTCGCCCACCTCCATCGCCGACCGCATCGCCGACTGCGGCAGCCGCATCGTCATCACCGCCGACGAGGGTCTGCGCGGCGGCAGGACCGTGCCGCTGAAGGCCAACGTGGACGCGGCGCTGAAGATGCCCGGCACCACCAGCGTGGACACCGTTCTGGTGTTGCGCCACACCGGCGGCGCGGTCGAGATGCAGATGCCGCGCGACCGCTGGTACGACGCGGTGGTCGACGACCAGCCCGACACCTGCGAACCGGAGCGCATGAACGCGGAAGACCCGCTGTTCATCCTCTACACCTCCGGCAGCACCGGCAAGCCGAAGGGCGTGCTGCACACCACCGGCGGCTATCTGCTCTGGGCCAGCTACACGCACGAGACCGTCTTCGACCTGCGCGAGGACGATGTGTACTGGTGCACCGCCGATGTCGGCTGGGTGACCGGGCACAGCTACATCGCCTACGGACCGCTGGCCAACGGCGCCACCGCGGTGGTGTTCGAAGGCGTGCCGAACTACCCGGACGTCTCGCGCTTCTGGCAGACCGTCGACAAGCACCAGGTGACCATCTTCTACACCGCGCCCACCGCCATCCGCGCTCTGATGCGCGAAGGCGATGCGCCGGTGAAGAAGACATCGCGCGCCTCGATCCGCCTGCTCGGCACGGTGGGCGAGCCGATCAACCCCGAAGCCTGGCGCTGGTATCACGATGTGGTGGGCGATGGCCGCTGCCAGATCGTCGACACCTGGTGGCAGACCGAGACCGGCGGCGTGCTGATCTCGCCCATAGCCGCTGTCACCGACCTCAAGCCCGGCTCCGCCACCCTGCCCCTGCCCGGCGTGCGCCCGGCGCTGGTCGATGCCAACGGCGCGCTGCTCGAAGGCGAGAACGGCAGCGTGGCCGCCGAGGGCAACCTGGTGCTGCTGGATTCCTGGCCCGGGCAGATGCGCACGGTCTACGGCGATCACCAGCGCTTCATCGATACCTATTTCAGGACCTATCCGGGCATGTACTTCACCGGCGACGGCTGCCGCCGCGACGCCGACGGCTATTACTGGATCACCGGCCGGGTGGACGATGTGATCAACGTCAGCGGCCACCGCATCGGCACCGCCGAGGTGGAAAGCGCGCTGGTCTCGCATCCCAAGGTGGCCGAAGCCGCGGTGGTGGGTTTCCCGCACGACATCAAGGGCCAGGGCATCTACGCCTACGTCACCCTGGTGGCGGGGGAATCCAACAGCGAGGACCTGCGCAAGGACCTGGTGGCGCATGTGCGCAAGGAGATCGGCCCGATCGCCACGCCCGATTTCATCCAGTGGGCACCGGGCCTGCCGAAAACCCGCTCGGGCAAGATCATGCGCCGCATCCTGCGCAAGATCGCGGAGAACGCACCTGACCAGCTCGGCGACACCAGCACGCTGGCCGACCCGTCCGTGGTGCACTCGCTGGTGAACGAGCGGCTGGTGCGGTGAGGTCCGCCGGCCTGCGCCATCGTCCGGCCCGACGCGTGCGATGACCACCGTCCTGATCGCCGACGATCACCCGCTGTTCCGCGAGGCGCTGCGCGGCGCCGTGCTGCGCGCGCTGCCGCAGGCCACCCTGCGCGAGGCCGACAGCGTGGCCGCGCTGCTGGCGCTGGTGGAATCCGAGCCGGATGCCGACCTGCTGCTGCTCGACCTGACCATGCCCGGCGCGCAGGGTTTCAGCGCGCTGGTGCATCTGCGCGGGCAGGCGCCGCAGCTGCCGGTGATGGTGGTGTCCGCGCGCGAGGACCCCGCCACGATGCGCCGCGCGCTGGACCACGGCGCCGTCGGTTTCCTGCCCAAATCGGCCGATGCCGCCACGCTGTCGGAAGCCATCGACGCGGTGCTGGCCGGCGACCGCTGGGCACCGCCGGCCGCGGCGCAGGCACCCGCGGCGGAAGCCGACGAACATGCCGCCGCGCAGCGCGTGCGCGAGCTCACCCCGCAGCAGTTCCGCGTGCTGCAGATGCTCGGCGAGGGCCTGCTGAACAAGCAGATCGCCTACGAACTGGGCGTGTCGGAGGCGACGGTCAAGGCGCACATGACCGCGGTGCTGCGCAAACTGGGCGCCAGCAACCGCACCCAGGCGGTGCTGATCGCCGGCCGCCTCGCGCTGGAGCCCGGTGCGGTGGCGGCGCAGCCCGACGAGGACTGAGGCCGACTTCCATCGCGGCCAGGGCGCTCTGTTGAGGGCAGTCTGTTGAGGGTGTTCCGTTGAGGGCGCTCTGCCGCCCGTCGCAGACCTGGTCCGGAGGGCGCGCGCCGCGCCCAACGGCAGGCGCATGGCCCTGCGCCTGCCGCGCCGTCACACCTCGATCCGCCCCTGCGCCGCGGTGCGCGTATCGAGCGCGCCATCGCCCGCACCCGGCGCTGCCGGGCCCGCGCCCAGCGTGGTGCGCCAGGCGACATAGCCCACCGCGCTCCAGCCGAGCGCGAAACACGCGCCGAGCATGGCCAGCGCCGCCAGGCTGACCAGCTGGCCGAGCCCGGGCGACACCGCCGAGACCGCGGCCACGGGCACCAGCACCACCAGGGTGAGCATGGCCGCCGCCATCAGCAGCGCGCCGCCCAGGCCGCCGGCCACCATCATCGCGGGCAGGTGGCGCACGAACGCGCGCAGCGCAGCCCCGATCGCCGCCAGCGGCCCGTGACCGCCCACGGCCACATGCGCCGGCACGAGCAGCTGCAATGTGTAGATCAGCCAGTTGGCCAGCATCAGGCTGAGCGTCAGCAGGCCGGGATGCGCCGCTTCCGGCGGCGGTGGCACACGGCCGGTGCGCATCGCCTCCTGCATCGCGCCCATGTACTGCGCCAGGAAGGTCTCGCCACCGAACACCCGGTACAGCACCAGATATGCGGCGAACAGCAGCGCCGGCAGCAGCGCCAGCGTGGCCAGCGCCAGCCAGCGCTCGCGCAGCGCCGCCACTGCGGTGCGCAGCGTCACCGCACGGCCCTCGGCCAGCGCATGCAGCACCACGCTGAGGCCGCCGCTCACCCACTGCGGCGCCATCAGGCTGAGCGCGAACAGCGGCAGCAGCACGCCGCGGGCCGCCGACAGATCGACCGGTGCGGACGCATCGCCTCCCGCCGGGCGCAGGCCGAGGCCCACCAGGAAGGACACCAGCAGCAGCAGGGCGCCGACGCCGCAGACCAGGGCCAGGGCCACGCCCAGCAGGGCGCCGGGACGCGCGCCGATCAGCTTGAGAGCGCCGGTCAGCCAGTGGAAGGGAGCGGTGGCCGGCAGACGCGGCGGCGGTGTGGAAACGGTCATCGGGCGTGCGGTCCTCGCGACGGGTCGGGGCGGGAATGGGCGTGCGCATGGCCGCCGTCGTGGCGGCGTGCGGCATGGGCGATGAAGCGACGCAGCACGCGCCGCGCATGCGGGGCGGCGCCGATCGAGGCGGCCAGCTGGCGGTGGCAGCGGCCGTCGCGCTGCAGCGCGTCGCGTCGCGCATGCACGTAGCCGCGCATGTGCGCGGTGCTGAATTCGGGATGGAACTGCACGCCCCAGGCGTGCTCGCCCCAGCGGAAGGACTGGCAGTGATCCTGCATCGAACGCGCCAGCACGGTGGCGCCCGGCGGCAGGCCGAGCACGGTCTGCAGATGGGTCACCTGCGCCGCGAACCGCGTCGGCAGGCCGGTGAACAGCGCGTCCTGCGACGCCTCGGGGTGCAGCTCCACGTCGACCGTGCCCATCTCGCGCCCGGCGGGGTTGTCGCCCACCTCGCCGCCCAGCGCGTGCGCCAGCAACTGGTGGCCGTAGCAGATGCCGAAATACGGCAGGCCGCGATCCACCGCCCCGCGCAGCCAGTCGGCGGTGCGCTCGCTCCACGGGTGACGGTCGGTGACCATGGCCGCCGAACCGGTGACGATCACGCCCGCATGGCCGCGCGGCTCCGGCAGCGGCTCGCCGGCCTCCACGTTCACCACGCGGGCCTGCCCGGCCGACAGGCCCGCGGCCACCCGGATCCAGTGCGGAAAGCCGCCGTAACGGCGCATCGGGGCGACGGGCTGGCCGGTCTCGACGATCAGAAAGGGCGGCGGATGGCGACGAGTCATGGCGCTGGGAGCGGCGGAGGGCGACGGGACGGCGGAGGCTGCCGCTTATACTAGCCGGTCCCCACGTCACCCACGGCCACGCCATGCAGGCATCGACCGCAGACCTCGCCGCCACCGCAACGCTTGCGACGGGCCCCGCCTTGACCGACATCACCTTCCAGGAGCTGATCCAGCGCCTCAACGCCTTCTGGGGCGCCCAGGGCTGCGTGCTGATCCAGCCGCTGGACCTGGAGGTGGGCGCCGGCACCTTCCACCCGGCCACCTTCCTGCGCGCGCTCGGCCCGGAGCCGTGGAACGCCGCCTACGTGCAGCCCAGCCGCCGCCCCACCGACGGCCGCTACGGCGAGAACCCCAACCGCCTGCAGCATTACTACCAGTACCAGGTGGCGATGAAGCCCAGCCCCGACAACATCGTCCAGCTGTATTTCGATTCGCTGAAGGCGCTGGGCCTGGACCCGGAGGTGCACGACCTGCGCCTGGTCGAGGACAACTGGGAATCGCCCACGCTCGGCGCCTGGGGCCTGGGCTGGGAGGTCTGGCTCAACGGCATGGAAGTCACCCAGTTCACCTACTTCCAGCAGGCCGGCGGCCTGGAGTGCAAGCCGGTGCTGGGCGAGATTACCTATGGCCTGGAGCGGCTCTGCATGTACCTGCAGAACTGCGACAACGTCTACGACCTCATCTGGACCGTCGGCCCGCAGGGCCCGGTCACCTACGGCGACGTGTTCCTGCAGAACGAGCGCGAGCAGAGCGCCTACAACTTCGAGCACGCCAACGTCGAGGTGCTGCTCAAGCGCTTCGACGAATGCGAGGCCGAAGCGCAGAAGCTGGTCGGCCTCGACCTGCCGCTGCCGGCCTACGACCAGGTGTGCAAGGCCAGCCACAGCTTCAACCTGCTCGACGCCCGCCGCGCCATTTCCGTGACCGAACGCCAGCGCTACATCCTGCGCGTGCGCAATCTGGCGAAGGCGGTGGCCGAGAGCTACCACGCACAGCGCGAGAAGCTCGGGTTTCCCGGGTTGAAACAACCAGCACCGCAGTGAGCTGCTTACACCCCCTCTCCCCCCCGCGAGAGGGGTTGGGGAGAGGGCCGGGCCGCTCGTGCGCCCACCTCACCCCATCATCCCGACCCTCATCCGCCCTACGGGCACCTTCTCCCGGAGGGAGAAGGCACAGCACAGCAAAGAGCCGTCCCATGACTGACATGAAACCGCTGCTGATCGAACTCGGCACCGAAGAACTCCCGGTCAAGGCCCTGCCCGGCCTGGCCCAGGCGCTGTTCGACGGCGTGATCGACGGCCTCGTGAAGCGCGGCGTCGCCGTCGAGCGCGGCGCGGCCAAGCCGCTGTACAGCCCGCGCCGGCTCGCGGTGCTGCTGCCCGGCGTCGCCACCCGGCAGCCCGAACAGCACAGCGAAGTGCTGGGCCCGTACCTCAACATCGCGCTCGATGCCGACGGCCAGCCGACCAGGGCCCTGCAGGGCTTCGCCGCGAAGGCCGGCGTGGACTGGACCGCGCTGGAAAAAACCAGCGACCAGAAGGGCGAACGCTTCGTGCTGCGCAGCGTGACACCCGGCGCCGCCACCGCCGCGCTGCTGCCGGAGGTCCTGCGCGAGGCCCTGGCCGCCATGCCCATTCCCAAGCCGATGCGCTGGGGCGACCGCGACGCCGGTTTCGCCCGTCCGGTCCACTGGCTGGTGCTGCTGCTGGGCGAGGACATCGTCGACGCCGAGGCCTTCGGCCATGCCGCCGACCGCATGAGCCGCGGCCACCGCTTCCTGCACCCGCAGCCGGTGTGGATCGCCTCGCCCGACGCCTACGTGGACGCCCTGCGCACCGCGCACGTGCTGGTGGATGCCGAAGAACGCCGCGCCCGCGTGATCGAGGAGGTCAACACCGCGGCCGCACAGGCCGGCGGCACCCCGCGCATCACCGAAGACAATCTGGAGCAGGTCAACTGCCTGGTGGAATGGCCCAAGGCCGTGCTCTGCGCCTTCGAGCGCGAGTTCCTGGCGGTGCCGCAGGAAGCGCTGATCGCGACGATGGAAGCCAACCAGAAATTCTTCCCGGTGCTGGATGCCGACGGCACACTCACCGAGCACTTCATCGGCATCGCCAACATCCCGTCCAAGAACGAAGACGACGTCCGCAAGGGCTACGAACGCGTCATCCGCCCGCGCTTCGCCGACGCCAAGTTCTTCTTCGACGAGGATCTGAAGCAGGGCCTGGAATCGATGAACGCAGGCCTGAAGACGGTGACGTATCAGGCCAAGCTCGGCACGGTGTGGGACAAGGCGCAGCGCGTCGCCGCCCTGGCAGAAAGCATCGCCGGCGAAGTGGGCGTGAACCCGGCGCTCGCCAAACGCGCCGCCCTGCTCGCCAAGGCCGACCTGCAGTCGCGCATGGTCAACGAATTCCCCGAACTGCAGGGCATCGCCGGCCGCTACTACGCGATGCACGATGCGTCGTTGGACGACCTGTCCGCCGACGAACGCAAACAGCTCGCCGATGCGCTGGACGAGGTCTATATGCCGCGCTTCGCGGGCGATGCCATCGCGCCGTCGAAGTTGGGCCAGGCGCTGGCGATTGCGGAGCGGTTGGATACGTTGGCGGGTGGGTTTAGAGCCGGCTTGAAGCCAACAGGAAACAAAGATCCGTTCTCCTTGCGACGGAATGCACTGGGATTGGCAAGAACAATACTTGAGAGCAAATTTGATTTGGACCTCGAATACTACATTCGAGGCTCTATCGCCATGTCCAAGTTAGCCCTCTTTACAGTTGAGGTTAAATCTCAGCAGAAGAATAAAACCCCTACACCTGATTCTCAGCAAGCACGAATCGATCGTATAAATGAAGCACTCGGAGTTGAAAAAAGAGAGCGCTGGACACCTTTTGAAAGTTTTACAAAAATCTATCCCGACTATAAGAACGATGACGGCATATATCCGTTTATCCTCGACCGCCTCCGCGCCTACTACGCCGACCAGGGCGTGACCCCGCAGCAATTCGAGGCCGTCGCCGCGCTGATGCGTCCGGTCGCGGCTGAAGCCGCTCCTACGAAAGGCGGGGATACCGCCGCAACCACCGTAGGAGGGCCTTCAGGCCCGACCGCGGCGACCTCCGGCTCGCTCCTCGACTTCGACCGCCGCCTCAAGGCCATCGGCGAATTCACCAAACTCCCCGAGGCCGAAGCCCTGGCCGCGGCCAACAAGCGCATCCGCAATATCCTGAAGAAGGCCATCGCCGACGGCGTGGAGATTCCCGCGTCGGTCGACACTGCGCGCTTCCAGGACGACGCCGAACGCGCCCTGCACGATGTGGTGGAGGCGGCCATCGCCGACACCGACCCGCTGCTGGCGAACCGCGACTACGTGGCCGTGCTCGGCCGCCTCGCGCGCCTGCGCCCGGAGGTGGACACCTTCTTCGACAAGGTGATGGTCAACGCCGACGACCCCGCCGTGCGCGCCAACCGCCTCGCCCTGCTCCAGCGCCTCGCCGACCGCCTGGGCAGCGTGGCCGCGATCGAGCATCTGTCGGTCTGACGCCCCTCACCCCACCCTCTCCCCCGCTTGCGGAGGAGAGGGCTTCGGAACGGTCGCCGTTCGCGCCGCACGCGGCGCAGTGCACAGGCAAGGAGCAGTACGGCCGCGCGACAGCGCGGAAGCCTTTGCATTCCGTACCGGAAATATCACAGCTCAAGCGCACTCACAGTCCCAGCAGACGCCGATAAACAGCCTCCGTCTCCTCGACGAACGACTCCACCCCGAATTCCCGCTGCGCCTTCGCGCGCGCCGCCGCCGCCATCTCCGGCAAGCGCGCCCGCTCGCCCACCAGCGTGCGCAACGCCTCCGCGATCGCCGCAACATCGCGCGCCGGCACCACCCAGCCGTCCTCGCCGGGCGTGATGTTTTCCGGAAGACCGGCGTAATCGCTCACCAGCACCGGCTTGCCCATCGCCATCATTTCCCGACAGGCGAAGGAAATGGTCTCCACCGCGTACGACAGCACGAAGCCGGCATCGAGCGCCGCCACCAGCGGGCGCACATCGCCCAGCAGGCCGGCGTGGTGCACCTGCGCGGCGAGGCCCAGCGCATCGATGCGCGCACGCGCCTCGGCCGCGAAGGGCTTGCCGCACAGCGCGACATGGATGCGGCCGCGCTCCTCCGCCGGCAGCGTGGCCAGCGCCTCCAGCAGATCCATCCAGCCCTTGTGCGCGGCGGTGCCGGCATTGCTGCCGATCAGCAGCGTGGCGCCATCGTGCGCGGCATCGCCCAGCAGCCGCATGCGCTCGGCCTGCGCCGCTTCCGCAGGCCACGGCGCGTAGTGCGTGGTATCGATGCCGTTGCGCACGGTCACCGGCGCACAGCGCGCGTAGGCCGTGCCCAGCAGTTCGCGGCGGGTGGCCTCGCTGACCGCGATCGCCACGTCGGTGCCGCGCGCACGCAGCCAGGCGCTCAGCGCGCCGACCGGCTTGGAGTTGTGCTTGGTCCACACCAGCCTCGGCCGCGGCGACACGCCACGCAGCGCGGACAGCGCTAGGCGATGGTCGGCCGAGCCGTTGACGTGGACGATGTCGTAGCCGCCTTCGCGCAGGCGCGTACGCAGCGCATCGCGCGCGCGCCGCGCGGCCGCGAGACGGCCCAGGCCGTTGGGATAGTCCTGGGCGATGGCGCGCACGTCCGGCAGCCGCTGCGACAGCGCGGAGACCTCGCGGAACAGCCGGCTGCCCGCAGGCACGGCGACATCGACCGCATGCCGCTCGCCCAGATGCCGCGCCAGCGTGGCGATGTAGGTGGTGTGGCCACCGCCATCGCCGTCGTGGAAGTTGGTGTAGAGCAGTTTCACCGAGAAGCCCGGCCGGCGCCGCTCAGGCGCGCCGCTTCTTCTTGCGGAAGCGGTGCGACAGGATGCTCAGGGCACGTTCCCAACGCTTCAAGGGGCCGCCGCCCCGGCGCAGGCTGAGGCGCGCATAGCGCTTGATCTCGTCCCAGCTCGGGTCGGGCTTGGTCTTGAACTCGTACTTGGCCAGCTCGATGCACTCCGGCGTCATGCCCGCCATGCGCGCGTATTCGGCCACCAGCCCGCGCGAACGCAGACGGTTGAGATAGGTCTCCAGCGGGCCTCGGTTGGACCACCAGCCGTTCTTGCCGTGGATGCGGTAGCCCACGGTGCCGGTGGGCAGGTAGTACTTGCGGCCCAGCAGGATGCTGGTGCCGTAGACCAGGCAGTTGTCCGCCGACAGCCGCCAGATCTGCGCGGTCTTCGGCGGCAGGTCCAGGCAGCGCTCGGCCATCGCGCGGCGCAGCGAGATGGCCGAGGTGGGCGCACCGTACCAGTGCACGAATTCGTAGGTGGCGATGGCGGTGTAGCCGAGGTCCACCGCGCGGTCGGCGTAGGCGATGGTGCGCGACTCGTTGCCGAACAGCACGATGTCGTTGAACACGAAATCCACGTCGCGACGGCTGTCGTAGATCGCGCCGATCTTCTCCAGGTGCGCCGGTTCCCAGCGGTCGTCCGCGTCGAGGAAGCAGACCACGTCGGCATCGACCACCGCCAGACCACGCTGGAACGCGACCAGCTGGCCGCCGTTCTCGCACAGCAGCAGGGTCACCCGCGGGTCGTTGCCGTAACGTTCGCGCAGCAGGTCCTGCGAGCCGTCCTTCGACCCGTCGTCGACCACGACCACCTGCTTCGGCGCGCGGGTCTGCGCCAGCGCGCTGTCCACCGCTTCGACCACGAAGTCGCGGTAGTTGTAGCAGGTGACCACCACGGCGAAGGTGGTCGATGCGGAAGCCGGGGCGGGAACGGACGCCTGGGGGGCGGCGTTCGCGCTCATGCCGCGCGTCCCTCGCCGATGTCGCCTTCGGCCAGCAGCTTGCGGAAGTAGGCGATGGTTTCCTTCAGGCCGTCGTCCAGCGAGACCTGCGGCGTCCAGTCGAGCTTTTCCTTCGCCAGCGCGATGTCGGGCTGGCGCTGCTTCGGATCGTCCGCGGGCAGCGGGCGGTGGACAAGTTTCGAGCGGCCACCGACCTGGGCCAGCACCTTCTCGGCCAGCTCGATCATGGTGAACTCGCCGGGGTTGCCGAGATTGAGCGGGCCGGTGAAGCCCTTCTCGGTGTCCATCATCCGCAGGAAGCCTTCGATCAGGTCGTCGACGTAGCAGAAGCTGCGGGTCTGGGTGCCGTCGCCGTACAGCGTGATGTCCTCGCCACGCAGCGCCTGCACGATGAAGTTGCTGACCACGCGCCCGTCGTTGGGGTGCATGCGCGGGCCGTAGGTGTTGAAGATGCGCACCACCTTGATGTCCAGGTCGTGCTGGCGGTGGTAGTCGAAGAACAGCGTCTCGGCGCAGCGCTTGCCCTCGTCGTAGCAGCTGCGGATGCCGATCGGGTTGACCCGGCCCCAGTAGCCTTCCGGCTGCGGGTGCACTTCGGGGTCGCCGTAGACCTCGCTGGTGGAGGCCTGGAAGATGCGCGCCTTCAGCCGCTTGGCGAGGCCCAGCATGTTGATCGCGCCGTGCACGCTGGTCTTGGTGGTCTGCACCGGGTCGTGCTGGTAGTGCACCGGCGAGGCCGGGCAGGCCAGGTTGTAGATCTGATCCACCTCGACGTACAGCGGGAAGGTCACGTCGTGGCGCATCAGCTCGAAATACGGGTGGCCGATGCGGTGGCGGATGTTGCGCTTGCTGCCGGTGAAGAAGTTGTCGGCGCAGACCACGTCGTGACCGGCATCGAGCAGACGGTCGCACAGGTGCGAGCCGAGGAAACCGGCGCCGCCGGTGACGAGAATTCGGGCCATGGTGGAAGACTCCGCGCGGGGGCGCTGTGGAGGGAACAGGGGCGGGGGGCGCGCGGGCTATTGTGGTCCATCGCCCCGCGCGATGGCGAGCGCACGCCCGCACGCACACCTGGATCGGAGGCGGCGGTCACGGTCTGCAGCGGCACCCGCGGGCGCGGGCCCACGCCACGACAGGACGGCCACCGCCGGCTTATTTGCTGCTGATGTACTTCTCGCGGCGGATCTGCGGCACCGGCAGGCCGTGGCCCTTGAGCGCCTCGAAACAGGCATCGACCATGTTGGGGTTGCCGCAGAGGTAGGCGATGTCGCCTTCGGCATCCGGCGCGAATTCGGCCAGATGCTCCTGCACGTAGCCCTGACGCACATCGGGATGATCGTGCACCGTGCCCGGCGCGGGCAGCTCGCGCGAGAAGCAGGGCACGAAGCGGAAACCCGGGTGTTGCTCGGCGAAGCGGCGGAACTCCTCGCCGTACAGCAGCTCGCCAGGATTGCGCGCGCCGAACAGCAGCACCACCTCCACTCCGCGCGTGGCCATGGCCTCGGCCAGCAGCGGCATCATCGAGCGGTATGGCGTCACACCGGTACCGGTGGCGATCAGCAGGTAACGGCGGTTGGCGTCCGCGGGCATCAGGCAGAAGCGGCCGTAGGGGCCGCTGGCCTGGATCGTGCCGTCGATCGGCAGCGACTCGAACAGCGCGGTGGCCGCGCCGCCGGGGACATAGCTGACCGCGATCTCGACCGGATCGCCCGCGCCCGGCGCGTGGTCGCGCACGGTGGCCAGCGAGTAGCTGCGCTTGGTGGCGGTGCCGTCGGCGTAGTGGAAATGCACCTGCAGGAACTGGCCGGGGATGAAGTCCAGCGCCTGGCCGTCCTCGCGCTGGAAGCTGAGGTGGGCGATGTTCGGCGCCAGCATGCGGCGGGCGGTGAGCTTGAGCGGGAAATGGACAGGCACGCAGGACTCGCTGGGAATGGGAGGCAGGACAGGCGCGGGGCGCGACGCACGCGCTCGCGGGGACTGGGCGGCGCCCGTGCGACGGCATGGGCACGCACGGGACGCTGCGTTGCCAGCAGCCTGGCCTGCAGCTCCCTGTGCGGCCGGCCCGCAGCGGACCCCGGGCCGAAGCAGAGGCCGACGCCCGGAACCGGGCCCGCAAGCCCTTGGATTCGAAGGGAAAACGCCCCTCGCACACGACGGCCGGACCGGCCGTGAGGTCGCATGCACCGGCGGGGCGCCGGTCGGGATGGCATCCGGGCCTTGGGCGACAACCTGCCTATACTACCGGCCCCGCGTCAGCCACGCGACACGCCCCCTCTCCCCGCGCATGACCGCTCCCGCTTCCTCCGCACCGGCCGCCGCACCGTCGGCGCCGCCTTCGCCTGCCGCCCCCGCGCTGTCCGTGCGCGACCTGCGCAAGACCTACGACAACGGCGTGGAAGCGCTGAAGGGCGTGTCGCTGGACGTCGCCCCGGGCGATTTCTACGCATTGCTCGGCCCCAACGGCGCCGGCAAGTCCACCCTGATCGGCGTGGTCAGCTCGCTGGTCAACCGGACCTCCGGCGAGGTGCGGATCTTCGATGTCGACATCACCGCCCGGCGCGCCGAGGCGATGCGCCTGATCGGCCTGGTGCCGCAGGAAATCAACTTCAACATGTTCGAGAAGCCCTTCGACATCTGCGTGAACTACGCCGGCTTCTACGGCGTGCCGCGCGAGGAGGCGAAGGCCCGCGCCGAACGCGTGCTGCGCGAGGCGCAGCTGTGGGACAAGGCCGACAAGATGAGCCGCACGCTCTCCGGCGGCATGAAACGCCGGCTGATGATCGCGCGGGCGATGATGACCGACCCGAAGCTGCTGATCCTGGACGAACCCACCGCGGGCGTGGACATCGAGATCCGCCGCGGCATGTGGAAGACGCTGAAGGAGATCAACGCCGCCGGCACCACCATCATCCTGACCACGCACTATCTGGAAGAGGCCGAAAGCCTCTGCCGCAATCTCGCGATCATCGACAAGGGCCGCATCGTCGAGCAGGGGCCGATGAAGGCGCTGCTGGCCAAGCTCGACGTGGAGGGCTTCCTGCTCGACATCGACGGCACCCTGCCCGCCGGCCTGCCCCGCATCGAAGGCGCCACGCTGCAGGCCGCGGACGACCACACGCTCGATCTCGACATGCCGCGGGCGATGGACCTCAACGGCGTGTTCGCGGCGCTGGACGCCGCCGGCATCCGCG
>CBFGMS010000082.1:0-17367 GCA_965649985.1 uncultured Gammaproteobacteria bacterium
TTGTGCAGGTTTCTGCCGTGGTTTTGCTGCTCAGGCAATTTTGAGATAGGTTCTACTTTGCCAACAACAACGCCCGTCACTTCGCGTTCAATGCAGACGAGCGCTTTCTGCCCGTGTACGAGTTCGCGGCCGAGGACAACCGCAAGATCACCCAGCTCGACGCCTTCGCCGAGCGTTTCCTGAAAAAGTGCGACCTCGGTCAGACCATCAGCCGCTACATGGTGCTGCTGGCAGGCGAGCAGAAGCTGATGATCATGCGGCCCTACCAGGTGTACGCCGTACAGCACATGGTGAAGTGCATCGACGAGGACAACGGCAACGGCTACATCTGGCACACCACCGGCAGCGGCAAGACGCTTACCTCCTTCAAGGCGTCCACCCTGCTGAAGGAGAACGAGCACATCCACAAATGCGTGTTCGTGGTGGACCGCAAGGACCTCGACCGGCAGACACGCGAGGAATTCAACAGGTTTCAGGAAGGCTGCGTCGAAGAGAACACCAACACCGCCGCACTGGTGCGTCGCCTGCTGTCGGACAACCATGCCGACAAGGTCATCGTCACCACCATCCAGAAGCTGGGCCTTGCGCTGGACGAGAACAGCAAGCGCAACAAGCAGCGCAGCAAGAACGGCCAAGCGACCCACAAGGAACAGCTCGAAGCGCTGAAAGACAAGCGCATCGTCTTCATCTTCGACGAGTGCCACCGCTCGCAGTTCGGCGAGAACCATCAGTCCATCAAGGCCTTCTTCCCCAGGGCCCAGCTCTTCGGGTTCACCGGCACGCCGATCTTCGACCAGAACGCCTCACAGCAGAAGGTCGAGGACACCACGGCTTCCATGCGCACCACGGAAGATCTTTTCCAGAAACAGCTCCACGCATACACCATCACCCACGCCATCGAGGACGGCAACGTCCTGCGCTTTCACATCGACTACTTCAAGCCGGAAGGCAAGAAGCCGCCGAACCCCGGCGAGGCCATCGCCAAAAAGGCGGTGATCGAAGCCATCCTGTCCAAGCACGACACCGCCACCGGCGGGCGCCGCTTCAATGCCATTCTTGCCACCGCATCCATCAACGACGCCATCGAATACCACGCGCTGTTCAAGACGATGCAGGCCGAGAAACAGGCCGCCGATCCGGAGTTCAAACCACTGAACATCGCCTGCGTGTTCTCGCCGCCCGCCGAGGGCGACCCGGATGTGAAGCAGATCCAGGAAGACCTGCCGCAGGAGCAGGTGGACAACGAGGAGGACCCCGAGGGCAAGAAAGCCGCGCTCAAGGCCATCCTCGCCGACTACAACGCCCGCTACGGCACCAATCACCGGCTCAGCGAGTTCGATCTCTACTACCAGGACGTGCAGAAGCGCATCAAGGACCAGCAGTGGCCGAATGCGGACTACCCGGCTGCGCAGAAAATCGACATCACCATCGTGGTGGACATGCTGCTGACCGGCTTCGACTCCAAGTTTCTGAACACGCTGTACGTGGACAAGAACCTCAAGCACCACGGCCTGATCCAGGCCTTCTCGCGCACCAATCGAGTGCTCAACGGCGCCAAGCCCTACGGCAACATTCTGGACTTCCGCCAGCAGCAGGAGTCCGTGGATGCCGCCATCGCCCTGTTCTCCGGTGGGAAAACCAACGAGCAGGCGCGGGAGATCTGGCTGGTGGACAAGGCCCCGGTGGTCATCCAGAAGCTGGAGACCGCCGTGCAGAAGCTGAACGACTTCATGCAATCCCAGGGCCTCGCCAGCACGCCTTCGGATGTGGCCAATCTCAAGGGCGACGCGGCCCGCGCCGCCTTCGTCACCCACTTCAAAGAAGTGCAGCGGCTCAAGACCCAGCTCGATCAGTACACCGACCTCACCGAGGAGCACAAGGCCACCATCGAACAGGTGCTGCCCGACGACAGCCTGCGCGGCTTCAAGGGCCAATACCTGGACACCGCGAAGCGGCTCAAGGAACAGCGCGGCAAGACCGGGGGAAAAGACGGCGCCACCGACGTCGTCGCCGACCAGCTCGACTTCGAGTTCGTGCTGTTCGCCTCCGCGGTGATCGACTACGACTACATCATGGGGCTCATCGCCAAGTTCTCCGAGAAAGCGCCGGGCAAATCGAAGATGAGCCGCGAACAACTCATCGGCCTGATCAGCGCCGACGCTAAATTCATGGACGAGCGCGACGCCATCGCCGAATACATCGGCACGCTCAAGGCCGGCGAGGGCCTTTCCGAGGCCGCCATCCGCGCGGGCTACACCCGATTCAAGGCCGAGAAGAATGCCAAAGAACTCGCCGACATTGCCGCCAAGCACGGACTCGCCACCACCGCCCTGCAAAGCTTCGTGGACAGCATCCTCGACCGCATGATCTTCGATGGCGAGCAGCTTGGAGACCTGATGGCGCCGCTCGAACTGGGATGGAAAGCGCGCACGCAAGCCGAACTGGCGTTGATGGAAGACCTGCATCCATTGCTGGTCAAGCGTGCTGGTGGCCGCGATATTTCGGGACTGAGCGCTTATGAGCAGTAAGAAGAAAACTAATGCCGTCAAGGAAGATGCAACGATTGCACTGGTGCCGAAGCTGAGGTTTCCTCAGTTTCAAGGGGAGGGGGAATGGTCGCTGGTGGCCGGTGACACGTTGTTTGATCAAATCAATGACCGGAATCCGGAGCCGGGACTTCCCGTTCTGGCAATCACTCAGGAGCACGGGGCAATTCCCCGGGACATGATTGATTACCACGTCTCGGTCACTGAGAAGAGCATTCAAAGCTACAAAGTGGTTCGTGTGGGCGACTTCATCATCAGTCTCAGATCGTTCCAAGGCGGCATCGAGTATTCGCGGTATGACGGAGTCTGCAGTCCGGCTTATGTCATTCTGCGCAGGCGAGCTAAAGGGAGCGGCGAGTACTTCAGACATTACCTTAAGACAGACAGGTTCATCCGGATTCTCACCAGAAACCTTGAAGGACTGCGTGACGGCAAGATGATCAGCTACGCGCAGTTCTCGGAACTGCTGCTCCCCGTCCCAAAATCCGCAGAGCAAAAAAAAATCGCCGAATGCCTGAATTCGGTAGATGAGCTGATAGGCGGTCAAGCGCGGAAAGTGGATGCGCTCAAGGCCAATAAAAGAGGGTTGATGCAGCAGCTTTTCCCCCGCGAAGGTGAGGTCCTGCCTCGCCTTCGCTTTCCTGAGTTCCAAAGTGAAGAGGGCTGGGGGTCAGGCACGCTCGAAAATCTGTGCTCGGCAAAAATTTGCTACGGCATTGTTCAGGCAGGACCTCATGTTCCAGGTGGAATGCCATATATTAAAAGTACGGATTTAAATTCCGAACTTTGTCTTGCCAGTCTGGTAAGAACATCGGATGTCATTGCGAAGAAATACAAAAGATCAGAAGTGATTCCAGGTGATATTGTATTTTCTCTCAGGGGGAATATTGGAGTCGCCCGGATTGTTCCAAATGGAATCCCGGTGGCAAATTTGACGCAAGGAACTGCAAGAATTAGGACTAAAGGCTTGCCTTATTTTTTTTTCCATGCACTTGGGAGCCCGTCTGTTCGCGGCCGAATTCTAGCCGTTGGGAAAGGTAGTACATTCCAAGAAATTTCGTTGGAAGCCCTTCGGAAGATTCGGGTTTTTTACCCTAAGCCGGCCGAACAGAAACGCATCGCCGAATGCCTCGGCAGCCTCGACATCCTGATTGCCGCCGAAACCAAAAAACTCGAAGCTCTCAAGATCCATAAAAAATGGCTGATGCAACAGCTTTTTCCATCGCCGGAGGTGGTTGAGTCATGAGTCGCAAGCCAGCGGTCAAGGCCTATGCCAATCTGCGGACGCTTGCGAGAATTCTGCGAAGTGATCTCGCTGGAGTAGATCTCATCCTGCTCTATGCGTTCAATCGTACGGGGAAAACGCGACTTTCGATGGAGTTCAAGGAGGAAGGCAAGCGCAAGAAGAGGAAAAATCTGAATCGCACTGCGGACACCCTCTACTTCAACGCGTACACCGAAGACCTGTTCACTTGGGATAATGATATTGAAAATGACATCGCGCGCGGCCTTGAAATCAATCAGGCATCGCGTTTCTTTGACGGATTTCGGAATGAGCCATTGGAGCCAGCGATTTATGAATATCTCAATCGCTATGCCGACCTAGACTTCGATTTCACGTTCGAGGAAGTGCGGCTTGGTGAGGAGTCGTTTTCCAGACCTGTATTCGTCAGCTTCCGCAAGGGTGAAGAGTCGCATATCAAGATTTCGCGTGGCGAACAGAACATCTTCATCTGGTGTGTCTTCATGGCAATCTGCGAGCAGGTGTTGAAGTACCCGGATGTCTATCCTGGGATCAAGTACTTCTATATCGACGACCCGATTTCATCGCTGGACGACCATAATGCCATCGCTGTTGCATGCGACCTCGCCAAGCTCCTTCGTCGCGCAGCGAGCAGGACGGACAGAGATGGCGCTCCCGCGCCCATCAAGGTGGTGTTTTCCACCCACCACGCCCTGTTCTTCAATGTGATGTGCAACGAGATCGGCAGATCGAAAGAGGATGAGTCGAAAGTGGCTCACAAGCGCTATTTCCTGCATCGCCCGAACGGGGAGGGCGCCTACACGCTCCGTAGCATGACCGAGGACACGCCGTTCTTCCACCACGTTGCATCCTTGGCCGAACTGAAGCTGGCCGCTGCTCCCGGAACGGGCAAGCTCTACACCTTTCACTTCAACGCCCTGCGCAGCATCATGGAGAAAACCTCGTCCTTCTTCGGGCACGAAGATATTTCTTTCTGCCTCAAAGCGCTGAGCAACGAAGAAGACCGGGCGCTCTACAATCGCGCTCTCAACCTGCTGAGTCATGGCAAATACGCCATCCATGAACCCACCGAAATGGGCGAGGACAACAAGGCGTTGTTCCGGCGCATGCTGGAGGAATTCACCACGAAGTTCCAGTTTTCCCTGCCGGATATCCTTGAGGCACCTCCTGGTGCATCTTCTCCTGCAGCCACTACGCCGGCTACAACCCCGTGAACGACCTAATCCTCTACACCACCGAAGACGGTCGCAGCCAAATCAAGCTGCGGGCGCAGGAGCAGGCCGTCTGGCTGACGCAGTTGGGGATGGCGGAACTGTTCGATGCCACCAAGCAGAACATCTCCCTGCACCTGAAGAACGTCTTCGAGGACGGAGAGCTGGACCCGGCCGCAGCTGTCAAGGAATCCTTGACAGTTCAAACCGAGGCTCGACGCAGGGCGCAGCGCTCGGTCGCGCTGTACATCCTGGACACCATCGAGGCCTATCGGCAGGGAGAAGCCGGCCTGCAAGTACTGGACATTCAACTCAAATGATGCGGAAAACCATGGCCGAAACCAACCAAAAACAACTGGGCAACACCCTCTGGAGCATCGCCGATCAACTGCGCGGCGCGATGGACGCGGACGACTTCCGTGACTACATGCTGTCCTTCCTGTTCCTGCGCTACCTCTCCGACAACTACGAGGCGGCGGCGAAGAAGGAACTGGGTAAGGACTACCCGAAAGTGGGCGACGACACCCGCAAGGTGCCGCTGGCGCTCTGGTATGCCGAAAATGAGGACGATATTCCCGCGTTCGAGAAGCAGATGCGGCGCAAGGTGCACTACGTCATCCAGCCTGCGCACCTGTGGAACAGCATCGCCAACATGGCCCGCACCCAGAACGCCGAGCTGCTGAACACGCTGCAGGCGGGGTTCAAGTACATCGAGACGGAATCCTTCCACAGCACCTTCCAGGGCCTGTTTTCCGAGATCGACCTTGGTTCACCCAAGCTGGGCAGGACCTATGCCGACCGCAACGCCAAGCTCTGCGCCATCATCCAGAAGATCGCCGAAGGGCTGGCGGCGTTCTCCACCGACACCGATACCCTGGGCGATGCCTACGAATACCTGATCGGCCAGTTCGCCGCCGGTTCCGGCAAGAAGGCCGGCGAGTTCTATACCCCGCAGCAGGTCTCCGACATTCTTTCCGACATCGTCACGCTGGACAGCCAGGAGCCGAAAACCGGCACAAAAAAGCGGCTGGAGAGCGTGATGGACTTCGCCTGCGGGTCCGGCTCGCTTCTGCTCAACGTGCGCAAGAAGGTGGCCAAGGCAGGCGGCACCATCGGCAAGATCTACGGCCAAGAGAAGAACATCACCACCTACAACCTTGCCCGCATGAACATGCTGCTGCACGGGGTGAAGGACACCGAGTTCGAGATCTTCCACGGCGACACCCTGCTCAACGAGTGGGACATGCTGCGCGAGCAGAACCCCGCCAGGAGGCCGAGCTTCGACGCCATCGTCGCCAATCCGCCCTTTAGTTACCGCTGGGAACCGACCGAGTCCCTGGCAGACGACGTGCGCTTCAAGAGCCACGGGCTCGCCCCGAAGTCCGCCGCCGACTTCGCCTTCCTGCTGCACGGCTTCCACTACCTCAAGGACGAGGGCGTGATGGCGATCATCCTGCCGCACGGCGTGCTGTTCCGCGGCGGCGCCGAGGAGCGCATCCGCACCAAGCTGCTCAAGGACGGCCACATCGACACCGTGATCGGCCTGCCTGCCAACCTGTTCTATTCCACGGGCATCCCGGTGTGCATCCTCGTGCTGAAGAAGTGCAAGAAGCCGGAGGATGTGCTGTTCATCAACGCTGCCGAGCATTTCGTGAAGGGCAAGCGCCAGAATCAGCTCAAGCCGGAACATATCGACAAGATCATCAAGACCTACCAGCTCCGCGAGGAAGAACCACGCTACTCGCGCAAGGTGGAGATGGCCGAGATCAAAAAGAACGATTTCAATCTCAATATTTCGCGCTACATCAGCACGGCCGTCGAGGAAGAGGAGGTCGATCTTCAGGCCACCCACACCGCACTGGTGGAGATCGAGAAGTCGATCCAGGCCGCCACGGCGAAGCACAACGCGTTCTTGAGAGAACTTGGCCTTCCCGAGTTGCCCGGCGTTCCGAAGAAGTGACACCAAACGGCAGTGAGAAACCGTGCGCGTGGCACGAATCTCGGGACTAGCACTGAGGGCGATGCCGATGGTCGATCATGCAACTTCAATGGCGTGACCGGCCCATGCCGGCATACACGCGAGAATCACTGAACGCCGGTTTCTAAGCGGCCCGCGCGACCGATGGCTCAAGACGAAGCAGACTGCTTCACGCCTACTTCTTCCACACCTCACGCAGCAGGGCGACGATCCCGTCGCCCGGGTCTGCTTCGATCGACGATCCAATACAGCAAACCGGGTACCCAAATGCCAGGCCGGCCGAAGCCGTGTGCCTGGTGGCACGTCGCCGCGTGGTGCGACTTCGATGGTGGAGGTGGACGGTATGCCCTGGACGTTCGCGCATGCGGCTGCGGCGGTGTGGGTCCGGCGTTTGAGTGGGGCGTCGTTGCCGTTGTCGGGGCTGGTGGTGGGCAGTCTGTCGCCGGACTTCGGGTATTACGTCGGTGCGTTCGGTGTGGCCACGCATGCGCATACGCTGCGCGGGACGGTGGAGGTGTGTGTGCCGAGTGCGTGCGTGGTGCTGTGGATGGTGCTGCGCCTGCGTGGGCTGTTGGTGGCGCCGGTGCCGCAGCCGCATCGACGGGCGTGGGAGGGCCTGCCGCCGCCGTCGCTCGGGTCGCTGGCGGACATCGCGCGGATGCTCGCGGCGGTGTGGGTTGGGGCGCTGACGCATGTGGCCTGGGATTCCTTCACGCATGCCAGCGGGGCGATGGTGTCGCTCATCGCGCCGTTGCGCCATGTGCTGTTCGAAGTGTCGGGCCGGAGGTTCGCCACGTACAACATCCTGCAGCACCTCGGGACGCTGGTCGGCATCGCGGTGATCGGCCTTGCGTACGCGCGGTGGCTGGCGCGTAGCGTGGGCCTCGCGTCGTGTGTGCAGTGGCGTGCGCTGCGCGCGTGCATCCCGCTGGGGCTGGTAGTGGTGCTGTGCCTGGCGGTCGGATTCGGCTCGGCCATGCTCAGGCTCGGCCCGGGCAGCGGATGGCCGGTGATCGTGTTCCGCGGCATGGTGGACGCGACCGTCGCGTTCGCCGTCGCCTATCTGCTGCTGGCGTGGCGCGCGTGGCGGCGGAGGGGGTAGGGCGCGGTGGCTGGGGCGGGTGGGTGGAGGTGGGTGCGGTCGAAGTAAAGATCAGGCCCCTCGGCTTTGCCTCGGGATGACAGCGTGGGGAGGGATGTCCTCGCGTGCGCTGTAGGCCGCAGGTGTCCTGATGTTCCCGCCTCCTGATGTGTCCGCCCCTGATGTGTCCGGGGTTCCGAGGCACGCCGGGAGTCCGGAGGATGCGGTGGGTCGCGGCTGAAGCCGCTCCTACGCCGGAGGTGTCCAGCTGTGTCCAGACGAGCACTGCGTTTGACGCATGCCAAGGCGTCTGGACGGGGCGACGGGTCGCGGCTGAAGCTGCTCCTACGGGGGGCTGGCGGTCTGCTGCGGCGGGATGCGGTGGCCGTTGGCCCAGACGCCGGCGGTGAGGTCGCCGCCGAGCCAGTAGCAGAGTTCGGCGGGGCGCTGGATGCGCCAGTGCACGAGGTCGGCGCGGTGGCCCACGCGCAGTTGGCCGCGGTCGTGCAGGCCCAGGGCGCGGGCGGCGTGCTGGGTGGCGCCGCGCAGGGCCTCTTCGGGCGTCAGCCGGAAATGGGTGCAGGCCAGCTGCATGGCCTGGCGCAGGGACAGCAGCGGCGCGGTGCCGGGGTTGCAGTCGGTGGCGACGGCCATCGGCACGCCGTGGGCGCGGAAGGCGTCGATCGGCGGCAGGCGGGTTTCGCGCAGCACGTGGAAGGCGCCGGGCAGCAGCACGGCGACGGTGCCGGCGGCGGCCATCGCGCGCACGGCGGCCTCGCCGGTGTATTCGACATGGTCGGCCGACAGCCCGCCGAATTCCGCGCACAGCGCGGCGCCGCCGAGGTCGCTGAGCTGGTCGGCGTGCAGCTTCATCGGCAGGCCCAGCGCGCGTGTGGCGTCGAACACCCGCCGGGTCTGCGCGGGCGTGAAGCCGATGCCTTCGCAGAAGGCGTCGACCGCGTCCACCAGCCCCTCGGCATGCAACTGCGGCAGCCAGTCGATCACCGCATCGATGTAGGCGTCGGGCTGGCCCGCGAACTCGGGCGGCAGCGCGTGCGCGGCCAGATACGTGGTGCGCACGGTGATGCCGAGCGTCTCGCCGATGCGCCGCGCCACGCGCAGCATCTTGCGTTCGTTGGCGTGGTCCAGCCCGTAGCCGGACTTGATCTCCAGCGCGGTCGCGCCCTCGCGCAGCAGCGCGCGCGCGCGCGGGAGCGACTGCGCCAGCAGGGCGTCCTCGCTCGCTTCGCGCACCGCGCGCACGGTGGACAGGATGCCGCCCCCGGCGCGGGCGATGTCCTCGTAGCGCGCGCCCTGCAGGCGCAGCTCGAACTCGTGCGCGCGGTCGCCGGCGAACACCAGGTGGGTGTGGCAGTCGACCAGCGCCGGCGTCACCCAGCCCGCATCCAGCCGCAGCACCTCCCGGGCGAGGCGTTCGGGGGCGTCCGGCAGCGCGCTGCGCGGGCCGACGAAGGTGAGCACGCCGTCGCTCCACGCCAGCGCGCCGTCGTCGATGGCGCCGTAGTCCGGGCCGTCGAGCGTGGCCAGATGCGGGGCGAGGAGGAGGGTGTCCCAGGGGGTGGAGGCGCGAAGTGTCTGCATCATGTGGGTGTGGCAGGAAGGAGGGCAGGCACCACGGCGCGCCTGCTATCGGCATGGACGTCGCGTGCGCATGGCGTCGTGCGAGGTGTGCCGATGTCTATGCAGGGCCGGCCGAAAGAACGGCCGGTCGTCCCGCTGCGTGTATCGACCGGGACATCTCCGCTGCGGCTGCATGCAGGGCGTGCGCCGAATCGTAGGTGGTGCGTGAATACCAGTCTCCACCGCGGTCCTGATGCAGCACGATCCGGGTCGGAGACGTCGATCCTTCGGTCCAGCCGATGCTGCGGATTTCGAGTGGCGTTTCGGTGTTGGCGATGTCGTCGACGGCCCAGACTTGTCCATCGGCCACCTTCAGGCGATCGAAATACTGCCTGTCGTCGGTGCCCGTGTCTTCGATGCCTGGTGTGCCGATCATTGCGCGTGTTTCCGGTGCGTGGCGGGGGTGTCGAGACGACAGGCCCGCTCACTGCACGTGACGGCCGGGCCGGAGCGTCTGCTGCGGGATGTCACGAACGGCGGCCCGCAGCAGGCGCTTCGACCCTGTTCACGTGCGACCTCACTGCCCGGGCGGTTTCGGGCTCTCGCGGGTGTTGGGGTCGAACAGGTACTGGTCCAGCTCGCGCTGCCCCATCATCGGCGTCTGCTCCAGCGTCCGGCCCTGGTTGGCCAGCTTGCTGTCCGGGCCGTACTGATAGGTCAGATTGACCTCGGTGCCGGACTGCATGGCCTCCTGCAGCTTGGGCATCGCGCCGGGCGTGAGCAGGCTGCGGTCGTGCAGCACGAACCGCTGGTCTTCGTAGTCGTACTGCAGGACATGGCGCTGGGTGATGTCGACCACGCGGCCAATGGTCTCGCTGCCCTGCTGGATGCCGGCCTGCTCGAAGGCCTTGCCCTGACGGTTGGGGTGTTCGCGCAGGTCCTGCGCGTCCTGTTCGAGCGCCCGCACGTTGTCGCGCAGCTTGCCCTGCATCTCCACCAGGCTTTCGCGTGCCTGGTCCCAGTCGCGGTCCCACTTGCCCTGGGTGACCGGGTTGTCGACCTGCGGTTTCTGGATCTCGGGGAACACGATCTGGCCGTCTTCCTTCTTCGCGATCAGCACCGGGCCGTGGTGCGAATTGTCGTAGACGCTGGCGGTATCCACGCGCTGCAGCGCCGCGGGCAGCATGTCCATCGCACGCTGGTAGCGCTCGGCGATCTTGTCCGGGTCCACGCCGTGGCCGCCCTGCTGCACGCGGTTGAGCACGCGCTGCTGGTTGATGGCTGCGTTCTCGGTGGTCACGAACACCATGTCCACCTGGAAGCCCTTCTGCCGCGCGTCGTCGAACAGCGCCAGCTTGCCCTGGGTGGACATCACCGTCTCGAAGGCGAAGTCGGCCTTCTGCGGGGCATTGACGTACTGCTGGCGCTGGTCGTCGGCCAGGATCGCGGCGAAGGCGTTGCGCATCTGCGTGTTGGACACGCCGCGCTCCAGCTCGCGCTCGATCTGGCCTTCGCTCATCCGCGCGCCGCCGTACCAGATCTTGCCCATCATCGGCAGCTCGGGCATGTTCGGTGCGATGGTCTGCGCGTAGGCGCGCCGGGTGTCGGCATCGGCGACGGGATTTTCCAGGGTCTTGGCGATCTCGTCGGCATTGACGTAGCGCGCCGCGGGGAATTCGGGGTCCTGCTCCAGGCCGCGGGTGACCGTGCTTTTGCCCGAGCCGTTCGGCCCGGCCAGGATGGTCATGCGCGGGGCGCGGGCCTGATCGCCATGCACGTGCTGCGGAAAGTCTTCCATGACTCAGCCTCCCATCGGTTCCAGCGGTTCGGAGCCGGCTGTGGAGCCGGCGGTCGGGTTGGGTGCGTCCAGGGACTCGGTCCGCCCATCGGGGTAGCGACGGCACCACACGCCGTCGATCTTCACGACCTGCGGCAGCCCCTGCGCATCGGCGCTCTCCGCCGCGTCGCTCACGGCGCCGGCCATCAGGGCTTCGGCGCGCTGTCGGCCGATGCTGTCGATCAACGACTTGCTCATGGGTGTTTCCTCCTGGACTTGGATGACGGTCGGGACGGCGGCCGTGCACGCGCATCGGCCCCACGCCGGCTCTCGACTGTCGGTGGAGGGGGTTGGCGTTGTCAAATCCGTGCCGCCGCGCGCGGCCGGATCGCTCGCATGCGGTTCATGGAGGGTGCGGACGTGCGGCTGCCGATGTGATGGAGGCGATGCCGCGTCCGCGGCTCAATGCCGCCGCGTCGAATCCGCGCCGGTCTCGAACACCTCGACGGTCAGGGCGACGTTGCGCTCCTCACCGGCACGCAGGGCGCCGACGCCGACCACGTGGCGGGCGATCTCGCGGCCGTTGCCGTCGCGCACCGCCACCACCACCGAATACTCCCAGGCGCCGGCCTCTTCGGGATGGCGGATGAGGCCTTCGACGTGCAGCGGCACCTGGTCGGGCTGCCGCCGGCCGTCGCCGTCGAGGCGCAGGAAATGGCCGCAGGCCGGGCAGGCGCCGGCGCTCTCGAGGATGACCGCCCGGCAGTGCGGGCAGTCGCGGCTTGCGCCCGGTTCGCCGGGCGACGGCGCCTGGGTCATGCGCTCAGCCCTGCGTGGCCTGCTCCGCCGGGGCGTCCTGCGCCGGTGCGGTGGGTTTGACGGCGGCCGCGGCTTCCCAGCCGCAGTCGATCTGGCCGCGGATGCGCGCGCCCGGCGCCACCACCAGCTGGCCCACCTTGATGTTGCCGTTGACCGCGGCGGTCTCGGTCAGCTCCACGCGGCTGGCGGAGGCGATGTCGCCTTCCAGTTCGCCCGACACCACCACGCGGCGCGCCCGCACCGTCCCCTCCAGCTTGGCGCCCTTGTCGATGGTCACGTCCCCCTGCACGTTGACATCGCCCTTGAAGCGCCCGGCGATGCGGACGTGGCCGGAGCCTTCGATCTTGCCTTCGACGGTGAGCTGCGGCGCGATCACCGACTCGCGCGGCGCGGCGTTGGGGTCCGCCGGCGGGCGCGGCAGGCTGGCCGGGGCGAAGTCGGTATTGGCCTGCGGGGCACCCGGCTTGGCGGGTGCAGGCGTGTCTTTCTTGGAACCGGATTGGCTGAAGATGGCCATGAGCGTGGGGACTCCGAGGTGATGCCGGATGTGTCGCGGCGGGGGGCGACAGGGTAACGCCGTCGCCCCGCCGAGGGCTGTGACCCGGCCTGCAGAATGCCGGCCGCGGGGCGGGCCGGGTGCGGTGGGCACTCCGCCGGGTGAAGGCCGGGCGCTGCCCTCAGCGCTGGGAGCGCGCGCCGGACCACATGCTCAGCGCCACCACGGCGAGAATGACATACACCGCGCCACGCACCCCCCAGGTGCCCGAGAAGGCGCCGAACAGGGCCAGCGCCAGCGGCACTGCCACCCAGACCCAGCCGTTGCGCAGCAGCAGCACCAGGGTCTCGGTGTTGTAGTTGCTGCCGACCACCCGCGCCAGCGTGCCCAGCAGCAGCGGCGGGACCAGCAGCCACGACAGCGGCTCCGTGCCCGGCAGGAAATGCAGGATCAGCCCGAAGGTCAGCAGCAGGGGAATGGCCACGGGGCGCAGCACCCAGAGCGAGCCCCCGTCCGGCACGTCGTCGCCCGCCTGCCACTCGGCGAAGCCCTGGCTCAGCCGCAGCCAGGCCCAGCCCAGCCCCAGCGCGGTGAACAGCGCCAGATAGCGGCGGGTGGCCACTTCCGGCGTCAGCGTGCCCGGCTGCAGCAGCCACGACAGCAGCGGCAGCGCCAGCGGGTACAGCGTCAGCCGCAGTGCCAGCACCGCCGCGCGCGCCCAGGACCAGCGGGTGTGATCGCCTGCGGCCTCCCAGAACCCGCCCTGGCGCGGGTCGAGGCCGGCGGGCAGGTCGCCATCGCCCATGCCGCGCAGGGTCTGCACGAAGCGGTGCAGGCGGCTGGGCAGGCCGGGCACCAGCGCCATCGCCAGCGCCTGCGGCCACGACCAGGGCCGGCGCAGCTGCTGCAGCATGCGTCCGATGTCGCGCTGCTGCGCGGCGCGGCTGCTGCCTTCCTGATGCAGGCGCTCGGCCACGGCGCCCAGGTCGCCGCCGTCCAGCGCCTGGATCAGGGCCAGACGGTCGCGCACCGCCAGCAGGATGTCCGGCGAGTGGCCGGTACGCAGGTCGAGCAGGCCGAAGAAGTCGGCCAGTGCATCGAACTGCGCTACCGCCAGCGGCGGCCGATCGAACTGCAGGGCATCGAGCACCGCGTCGCCGACCGCCGCCTTGTCCGCCAGCGACCACAGCGCAGGCTGCGCCTGCAGCCATGCATTCAGGGTGGGCGGGTCCGATGCGGCGGCCATCGACAACACCTCCTCGGCCAGCGCCCGCGCCGCCCAGGGATCGGCCGCGGCGGTGGGGGAGGCGAAGGGCGAGGGCAGGGGATGTGCGTGGTGGGCCGGGTGGAGGGGCTCGTCGTCCCAGACGTCATCCCCGCGCGGGGCGAAGTCCGGGGGGCTGTCGGCCATTCCGGGCATTCCGGGCGGCCCCGCGTCGGCGTGGGGCGGATGCGATGTGTCGCCGTCCTGTGCGGGGAGGGATGCATGGGTGTCCTGGTCCACATCCTCCCGGACTGCGTCATCCCGACCCGCATCGGCAGGCCGCGCAGGTGTGGCCGGTGTCTGCGCGGCCGTGTCCTGCACCGCCGCCTTGATCGCCGGCCGGTCCGGCCCTGCGCTGCCCGGCTCCGGCGCAGCGTCGTCGTCCTCTTCCTCTGCCGCCTCCATCGCCGCGCGGCGGGCGCAGACCTGCAGGGCCGCCTTGTACGCCTCGTGCAGACGCTGGAAGCCTTCGGGGTCTTCGTCCGGGCGCACGGTCTTCAGCAGGCGCGCATACGCCCGCTTGATCGCGCGCGCGTCGGCGTCTTCGGACAGGTCGAGGTGATCGTAGGACCAGTGCATGGATGCGTGCGGCGCAGTTCGTGTCGTGGGTGGGGAAGCGGAGGCGGGTGTGCGGGCGATGCCGGGCCGGGCGAGTCGGCGTCAGACGGCGGAACGGCAGGCGCGCACACTGTGGACCAGCAGCAGGAACAGGATGATGATCCAGGTCGGCGAGAGTCCCGCCCGGAATGGCGGGGCGCGTGTGGGGCGCGACCGGTTCTCCGCTCCGCGCGTCGACATGATCCTGTCCCAGTCCTCCTCCCGGCGCTGCGCGGCCTGCATCAGCCGCTCCAGCACGGGCGCCAGGCGCTGACGCGTCTCGCTCACCTGGTCCAGCCAGAAAAAGCGCAGCAGCGCGTCCAGGTGGCGCGGGCCGAGGACACCATGGCCCGCGGCCCGGCGGCCGTCCAGTTCATGCATCAGGGGCTCGACCAGCGCGGACTTCGTGCCCAGGTCGAACAGCGCGTCGTGCCCGGCCAGCCATGCCGCGAACGCGGCCGGCGTGGCGGTCTCGGCCTGCTCCATCAGGTCCCCGGCCAGGCGGAAGGCGGTGAGCGGCGCGGGCGCGACGATCCGCGCATCCGGCGCCACGGGCAGTGGCAGCGCCGGGCCGCGCCATGCGTCACTCCCGCCCTGCGCGATACGCATGCGCAGCGTCGGGTACGGGGAGCCCGGATGCTGCCTGGCCTCCACATGGCCGCCGTCCGCGGCGACGGGGTGCTGCGTCCAGTCGGGCACTGGCAGCTGCTCCACGTCTGCGGCCACTGCGCCAGCGCCCTGCGGTACGGGTGGGCGCGAGGCGCTGAGCTCCAGTGCCGCCTCGTAGGCTTCGCGCAGTTGCTGGAAGCCCTGCGGGTCCTCGTCCGGGCGGGTGCGCTTCAACCGCTGCGCGTACGCGCGCTTGACCGTACGCGCGTCGGCGTCGGCAGGCAGGCCCAGCTGTTCGAAGGCCCAGTGCATGGCGCGTCAGTGGTAGCGCTCGACCTCGTCCAGCGCCGCCGACAGGCGCGAACGGCTGTCGGCGATGCGCTCGGGGTCCTGGCTGTCGAGCACCGCGCGGAACTGCATGATCCAGTCCTGCAGCTGCTCGCGCACATGCAGGTATTCCTCGTACAGGCGCTCGGCGCGGGCGAGCACGGCGATGTTCTCCTGCTGCGCGCGCGGGTGGATCTTCAGCGTCTCCAGCGCCGCCAGACGGCTGCGGATCTCCTCCGCCGACAGCAGTCCGGGGTTCTGTTCGATCACCAGCTCGTGTCGGCGGCCGGTGGCCTGCTCGGTCACTTCCACCTGCAGCAGCCCGTTGATGTCGTAGGTGAAGCGCACCACCACGCTGTTGTCTTCCTGCGAGCGGCGTGGATCCAGCTCCACGGAGATCTCGCCCAGCTTGATGTTGTTGACCACCAGCGGGTTCTCGCCCTGGTAGATGTCGATGACGATGCTCTTCTGCTGCGGGTGCATCGGGCTGAAGCTGTCCTCGCGGCTCAGCGGCACCGTGCTGTTGCGCAGGATGAGCGGGTGGAAGTAGCCCGACTGGATCTGCCCGGCCGGGTCGCGCCGCGCCACTTCGGTGCCCAGGGTGTACGGGCACACGTCGGTGAGAATGATCTCCTCCAGCTTGCCGTCGCGCGCCTTCAGCCCGCCGGCCACGGTGGCGCCGAGCGCGATGGCGTGGTCGGGGTTGATGTGGCGCAGCGGCAGGCGGCCGAACATGCGCGACACCAGGCGCGAGACCAGCGGCATGCGGCTGGCGCCGCCCACCAGCACGATCTCGTCCAGCTGCTGCGGCTGCAGGCGCGCGTCGCGCATCGCACGCTCCACCGGTGCGCGCATGCGCTGCAGCAGCGGTTCGGACAGTTTCGCGAAGCGCTCCTCGTCGATGCTCCAGCGGTAGTCGCGGCCGCCCAGCGCCAGCGCGATCTCGCCCTGCTGGCCCACGGTCAGTTCGCGCTTGAGCTGTTCCAGCCGGCGGCGCAGCTGGCCCAGCTCGGCGGCCGGAAGCGCGGCGGCGCGCAGTTGGGTGTCGGCGCAGAAGGCCTCGATCAGGATGTCGAGGAAGTCCTCGCCGCCGAGGAAGTTGTCGCCGGCGCTGGCATGCACTTCGAACACGCTGTCGAAGCATTCGAGGATCGACACGTCGAAGGTGCCGCCGCCCAGGTCGAACACCAGGAACCGGCCCTCGCCCTCGCGGTGCTGCAGGCCGTAGGCCAGCGCGGCCGCCGTGGGCTCGTTGATCAGCCGTTCCACCTTGACCCCGGCCAGCTCGCCGGCCGCGCGCGTGGCCTTGCGCTGTGCGTCGGAGAAATACGCCGGCACGCTGATCACCGCCTCGGTCGGGCGTGCGCCCAGCGCGGCCTCGGCGTCGGCCAGCAGGCTGCGCAGCACCAGCGCGGACAGTTCCTCCGGGCGGAAGTCGCGTGTGCCCAGCTTCGTCTTGCGGTCGCTGCCCATCCAGCGCTTGAACGCGGCGACGGTGTGCTGCGGGTGGCTCACCAGGCGGTCGCGGGCGGCCTGGCCCACCAGCACGGTGTCGCCGTCGACGCTGATCACCGAGGGGGTGAGGTGTTCGCCGAGGGCGTTGGGGAAGAGGCGGCTGCCGTCGTCGGCGTAGGTGCCGATGAGGGAGTGGGTGGTGCCGAGGTCGATGCCGACGATCATGGGATTGGCTGGGTGCGTTAGGTCAGAATTTCGGTGGCGTATATCTGATGGAAGCGGGAGCTTCCGCGCTGTCGCGCGGCCGTACTTTTCTTTGCTTGTGCAAAGAAAAGTAGGCAAAAGAAAGCACAGCCCATCGT
>CBFGMS010000083.1:0-16107 GCA_965649985.1 uncultured Gammaproteobacteria bacterium
CACTGCGCCGGTGTCGATGGCGTGCACGCCGTGGCCGATGAACAGGCCCAGCGTGGACCAGTGCCCGCAGACCATCTTCAGCTCGCGCTCCGCACGCCCGGGGACTTCGTACCACGGGTACAGGCCGGCGGCCTGCGTGCCCGGCGCGCCCTTGGCATCGAAGGCGATGCGGCCACGCGGGGAGCAATAGCGCATGCGGGTGAAGATGTTGATGATGGCCCGCTCGCGTTCGACGCCGCGCAGCGCGGGGGTCCATGCCGGGTAGTCGCCGTACATGTTCTTCAGCAGCTTGCGGTAGCCCTCGCCGTGCAGGCGCTTCTCGACCTCGCGGGCGTGCTTCTCGGCCATGTCCAGCGTCCACTTCGGCGCCAGGCCGGCATGGAACATCGCCCAGCCCAGGTCGCGGTCGACGTGCATCAGCGGGCGCATGCGCAGCCAGTCCAGCAGGGTGCGCGCATCGTCGGCGAACAGCACCCGCTGCAGGTCAGGGTTCACCTTGCGCTGGTTGTCGGGCGTGCGCTCGCCGATCGCGATCAGCGACAGATCGTGGTTGCCCAGCACCACCACGCAATGCGCGCGCAGCGAATGCACCAGGCGCAGGGTCTCCAGCGACTGTCCGCCGCGGTTGACCAGGTCGCCGCAGAACCACAGGGTGTCCTGCGCCGGATCGAAGCGGATCTTCTCCAGCAGCCGCTGCGTGGCGTCGTGGCAGCCCTGCAGATCGCCGATCGCCCAGACCGCCATCAGTGCAGCATCCGCGGCTGGCTGAGCAGGAACTCGGGAATCGGCGCGAGGAATTCGGTGCCGTCGTCGGCGCGCATCGTGTAGCTGCCTTCCATCGTGCCGTAGGGCGTGTGGAAATAGGCGCTGGAGGTGTACTGGAAGCGTTCACCCGGGCGCAGGTGCGGCTGCTCGCCGACCACGCCTTCACCGGCCACTTCGCGCCGGACGCCGCCCGCATCGACCAGCCGCCAGCGCCGCGAGATCAGCCGTGCGGCGACCTGCCCGACGTTGCGGATGCCGATGGTGTAGGCGAAGTAATAGAGGTCCTCCTCGGGTTTCGATTCCTCGGGGAGGTAACGGGTGGCGACATCGATCTCGATCGCGTAGGGGGACTGCGGTTCCATCGCGACAGTGTAAGCGCCGCCAGCGGGCAGGGCGACCATCGTGCCGGCTGCACGGAGCGGACTTCAGGAAACGGACTGCAGAAAGCGGACTGCAGGAAGCGGACTGCAGGAAGCGGACTGCAGGAAGCGGACGCGTCGTGCGCGCGCGGGCGGCGCGTCGGGCCGCGCTCAGCCGTCGGCGCGTGCCGCGCGTACGGTGTTGGACAGCCGCACGAAATCCGACACCGACAAGCGCTCCGCGCGCTGCTGCGGGTCGATCCCCGCGGCGGCGATCAGGGTCTCGTCGCACTGCGCGGACAATGCGTTGCGCAAGGTCTTGCGGCGCTGGCCGAAGGCGTCGCGCACCACCGCGATGAAGATGCGGGCATCCTCGATGCCGATCTCGTGCGCCGCACGCGGCACCAGCCGGACCACCGCCGAATCCACCTTCGGCGGCGGCCGGAACGCGCCCGGCGGCACCTTGAACAGCGCGCTCACCCGGCAATAGGCCTGCAGCATCACGCTCAGCCGGCCGTAGACCTTGCTGCCCGGCTCGGCGGCCATGCGGTCCACGACTTCCTTCTGCAGCATGAAGTGCATGTCGCGGATGGCCGCGGCGTGGTCCAGCGCGTGGAACAGGATCGGCGAGGACAGGTTGTACGGCAGGTTGCCGACCAGCCGGATCTGTCTGCAGCCCTCGGCGGTGTTGCCCTCGCCGGCGTCGTCGGGCACGTCCCTGGCCTGCTCTGCAGCCAGTTCGGCGGCGAGCGCGGTCAGGTCGACGTCGAGCACATCGGAATGGATCAGGCGCAGCACGCCATGCGCCTGGGCCTGTGCGGTCAGCGGCGCGAGCAGATCGCGGTCGAATTCGATGGCGGTGAGCGCGCCGTGACGCTGCAGCAGCGGAAAGGTGAGGGCGCCCTGTCCGGGGCCGATCTCGACGATGCGCTCGCCGGGCCGCGGCGAGATCGCCAGCAGCAGCTTGTCGATGACGCCGCGTTCGTGCAGGAAGTGTTGGCCCAGGGATTTCTTGGCCGGGCGTTCGAAGTGGTCGCTCATGGTGTTCTCCCGCATGTCCGGTTCACAGCAGCCGCGTGCCCAGCGGAACGTCGCGGTCGGGCACGCACAGCGCCACCGCGCCGTCCGCGTCGTGGAAGCCGGTGACCAGGCACTCGGACATCAGCGGGCCGATCTGCTTCTTCGGGAAATTCACCACCGCCACCACCAGCCGGCCCACCAGCGTCTCGGGCGTGTAGTGAACCGTGACCTGGGCGCTCGACTTGCGCACACCGATCTCCGGGCCGAAGTCCACGTGCAGGACGTAGGCCGGCCTGCGGGCTTCCGGGAACATCTCCGCGCGCAGCACGCGGCCCACGCGATCTGCGGAGCGGGCGCATCGGTCATGCCGCGCGCTCCCGGCGCCGGGCCGCGAGGCGGGTGCACAGGCCGATGGCGGCGAACAGGCTGGACGGATCCGCCACGCCTTGGCCGGCCAGCTCCAGCGCCGTGCCATGGTCCACCGCGACCCGCGGGTAGGGCAGCCCGAGTGTGATGTTGACCGCGTGCTCGAAACCGCTGTACTTGAGCACCGGCAGGCCCTGGTCGTGATACATCGCCAGGACGGCGTCGTAGTCGGACAGCTTGCGCGGCAGGAAGGCCGTGTCGGCCGGCAGCGGCCCGATCAGTGCCCAGCCCTCGCCCCGCAGGCGTTCGAGGAGCGGGATCACGATGTCCAGTTCCTCGCGCCCGAGGTGGCCGCCCTCGCCGGCATGCGGGTTGAGCCCGAGCACGGCGACCCGCGGCTGGTCGATGCCGAAATCGCGCTGCAGCGCACCACGGAGGATGCGCAGCGTGCGCTCCAGGCCCTCGGTGGTGATCGCGTCGGGCACCGCGCGCAGCGGCAGGTGGGTGGTGGCGAGCGCGACACGCAGGGTGTCGTTGGCCAGCATCATGACCACGTCGCAGCCGGCCTGCGTGGCCAGCAGTTCGGTGGTCCCGGTGTAGGGAATGCCGCCGGCGTTGATCGCGGCCTTGTGCACGGGGCCGGTGACGATGCCGTCGCAGTCGCCGCGCAGGCAGGCCGCGGCGGCGGTCTCGAGCGCGGCGAGGGTGGTGCGCGCGTTCTTCGGCTCGGGCTGGCCGAAGCGGGTCTCGACGCGCGGCGGAATTTCCACCAGGGCCAGGCTGCCGGCGCGCACGGGCTCGCCGAGGATGGGTTGGTTCGGAGACACCAGCTGCAGGGGCAGGCCCAGTGCATCGGCCGCGCGCAGCAGGGTGGCGCGGTCGGAGAAGACGATCAGGTCGGCGTCCCAGTCCTGCTGGGCGGCGCGCACCACCAGCTCCGGGCCGATGCCGGCGGGTTCGCCCGGCACCAGCGCCAATCGGGGCCTGTGCGACATGGAGGACGCGGAGCCGACGGAAACGGCGTCGAGCGGACGGTGATCGAGCGGCTCAGCCACCGGCGCCGGCGGCACCGGCACCGATGCGGATGTCGATGTAGGCTTCGCCGCGCATCTCGCGCATGTAGCGGTTCCACTCGTCTTCCAGCTTGCGCTGGCCGATGGCTTCGCGCACGCGTTCGCGACGGTCGCTGTCGCCGGCTTCCGCCTGACGGCTGCCGACGCGCTGGACGATGTGCCAGCCGGCCTGGGTGCGGAACGGCTCGGACACCCCGCCGTCGGCGAGCGCGGCCACCTGGCCGCCGAAGTCCGGGCCGAAGTCGTCGCGGCCGAACCAGCCCAGATCGCCGCCATTCGCCTTGCTGCCTTCGTCCTCGGAGAACTCGCGGGCCAGCGCGGCGAAATCGGCACCGCCGGCCAGACGGGCGCGCAGCGTGTCGAGGCGCGTCTTGGCGGCGGTGTCGGTGGCGCCGTCGCCGGTGCGGATCAGGATGTGGCGCGCCTGATACTGCGTGGTGCTGCCGGCGCCTTCGGCCTCGCGGACCTCGACCAGCTGAATCAGCTGGAAGCCGCTGGGGCCGCGGATCGGGCCGATCATCTGGCCGGGGCTCATGCCGCGGATCATCGGGCCGAAGCTGGCCGGAATCTGGTCGAGCGTACGCCAGCCCAGGTCGCCGCCATCCAGCGCGTTGGGGCTGTCGGAGTAGCGGGCGGCGGCGGCGGAGAAGGCCATCTCGCCGCGATCCAGCAGGCTCTTGACGCCTTCGATCTTGCGCTCGCCGGTCGCGATCTGCTCGGCCGTGGCGCCTTCGGGCAGGGCCACCAGGATGTGGGCCAGCCGGTACTGCTGGCCGCCGTCGCCCTGCGTGGCGAGCGCCGCGTCGACCTCGGCCTCGCTCACGCTCACGCGGCTCTGCGCGAAGCGCTGGCGCAGGCGCTGGGTGAGGATCTCGTCGCGCAGCGAGCTGCGGAATTCGGAGTAGGAAATGCCTTCGGCCGCCAGCTGGCCGCGCAGCTGCTCGTCGGTCAACCGGTTCTGGCGGGCGATGCCGGACACCGCGGCGTCCACTTCCTCTTCGGCCACGCGCACGCCGGTGGCCTCGGCGCGGGCGGTGCGCAGCTTGACCAGGATCAGGCGTTCGAGCACCTGGCGCTGCAACACATCGTCGGGCGGCAGTTGACCGCTGCGCGCGGCGTACTGCGCGCGGATGTTGGCGACGGCGCGGTCCAGCTCGCTCTGCAGGATGATGTCCTCATCCACCACCGCGGCGATGCGGTCCAGCGGCTGTGCGGACACCCAGGACGCGGCGAACAGGCCGGCGGTGAGGGCGAGGACCGAGAGCGCGGAGCGGAAGCGGCGGAATGCGTTCGGAGCGAAGGCCGCCGGGCGGCGTGCGCCGGCGGTGGTGCGGAGCGCGGACAATGAGGTCATGGAATCGAATCGGGCGGTGGGAGGTCGTTGCCGGGAGTGCCGGAGCGCACCTCCGCCGGCGGGACCAGCGACAGGTCGTCGCGGTAATAGCCGAGGATAGCACGCCGCAGCCGACTCTCCGTGTTCGGCCCGGCCGAGCCTAGCCCCTTGAGTTCGATCTCCAGCTGAATGGCGTTGTTGAGCTCGCCGGTGCGGTTGCGCACGTAGCGGCGGCCGACCAGGCGCACGGCCAGACAGCAGCTTTCCCACTGCACGCCGGCGATGCCTTCCAGCAATTGACGGTCCTGGATCGAGTAGTAGTACCGCCCGACCAGGCTCCAGCTGCGGTTGATCGGGTACAGGAACGACAGGTCGGCCTGTTCCAGCAGGTCGCGGCGGTAGCGATAGCGGAGGTTGAGGATGCCGCTGTCGCCGATCAGATAGCGCGCGCGGATGCTGGCCAGGTCGCGCCGGCCTTCCTTCGGGTTCCACTGGTACGAGCCGCCGATGGTCCAGCGGTCGGTGGGCGCATAGGTCATGTCCGCGACCCAGGCCGACTTGGCCTCGTCGATCGGCAGCTCGCCCGGGATGGTGACCCGCGACTCCTCGAAATAGCGGATCTGGCCGATGCTCGCCGACAGCCGCTCGAACCCGTCGGTTTCCCGGATCAGCCGCGTCGACACGGCCAGGGTGAGCTGGTTGCCGTCGGCCTGGCGGTCGGCGCCGGCGTAGCGGTTGTCGCGGAACAGCTGGCCCCAGCTGAAGGTGAGCGGCCGGGTGTCGAACAGCGGGATGCCGGACTGGTCGCGGTACGGCGCGTTGAAGTAGAAGATGCGCGGTTCGAGCGTGTTGAGGTAGGCGGTGTCCTCGCTGCCCAGGCGCAGATGCCGGTCGAAGAACAGCCCGGCGTCCAGGGTGGCGATGGGCAGGCTGCGGGTGATGCTGCGGTCGCGGTCGGGAAGCGCCGGATCACGTTCCAGGGCGTAGGAGGTATGGCGCCAGGCGAGGTTGGGTTTCAGGAACCAGCTCGCGCCTTCCAGGTCCAGACCGATCGAGGGCTTGAGATCGATCCGGGTGGCACCGGCGTATTCCGAGTGGTCGAAACGCACCGCTTCGCTCTGCAGCGAGGCGGTGAAGATGCGGCCCACACGGTCCTGCCAGTCGAACCGTGCGCGCGGCAGCCGGTTGAAGGGTAGGTTAGTCTCGCGCAGGGTGTAGTCGGCCAGCTGCCAGTAGTCGGCGGTGACCGATGCGTTCCAGCTGCGTCCGCGGCCGTACAGGCCGATGTCGCTCAGCGCGAACGAGAGCGTGCCGGCGTTGAGCGTGCTGCTGTTGTCGTCGAGATAGCGCGGGTCGCTGATCCACAGCAGATTGGCGCGGGCCTGCCAGGAGGGCCCGAAGTTCTGCACGCCGACATAGCGGGCGAAGCCGCGGTCGTCGCGCCGCCGGTTCTCGCGCGGCACGCCTTCGAGGATCTCCTCGTCGCGCTCGCGATCGGTCAGGCGGTCCGAGGGCAGGTAGGCCAGATCCAGCTCGCCGCGGCCGGTGCGGGTGAGATAGCGGAACTCGCCGCCCAGTTGCAGGCCGCGCTGGGTCATCAGCCGCGGTTCGAGCGTGGCGTCCATGTTCGGCGCCAGATTGAGGTAGATCGGCTGGCTCCAGTCGAACCCATTGCGGCCGGAGGTGCCGATGGTCGGATAGAGCAGGCCGGTACGGCGACGGTCGTCCACCGGAAAGCGGAACCAGGGCAGGTACAGCACCGGGATCTTGCCCAGGCGCAGCGTGGCGTTGCGCGCGGTGCCGATGCCTTCTTCGGTGTCGACCTCGATGTCGCCGGCGCGCAGCTCCCACAACCGGCCCTCGCCGGGCGGGCAGGTGGAGTAGGTGGAATGCCGCATGCGGCCCACCGAGCCGTTCATCTCGATGCTGTCCGCGCCGCCGTTGCCGCGCCTGCGCAGCAGCTGGTACCGGATGTCCTCGAGCCTGTGGCGGTCTTCGGCCTGGCTGCCTTCGGCGCGTGCGGCGACAAGACGCATGCCGCCGTCCTGATAGCGCACGCTGCCTTCGGCGCTGTAGGTCTCGTTCTGCTGGTCGTAGCTCAACCGGTCGGTGGCGAGCACCTGGTCGCCGCGGCGCAGCAGCACGTTGCCGGAGAGGTTGAGCACGTCGCCGTCGGTGCCTTCCAGCGTGTCGCCGCCGATGTCGGTGGGCTGGGTGGTCGGGTCGACCTCGGGCGCGGCATCCGCACCCGGCGCGGGCACGATCGACAGCCCGTCGCTTTCCGGCACATCCGCGAACGCCGGGATGGTGTCGGTGATCGGGCACAGACTCCAGTCGTCGGGCGGAGGGTCGGCGGCCATTGCCGGCATCGCGAGCGCGATGCAGAACGGCAGCGGAAGCAGACGGAAGCGGGGCTGGGTGTTGCGACGGACGTTGGATGCGGGCACGCGGTGGCACCGGTGTTCACGGACAATCCGGCTAGCTTGACGCATCCGCCCGGCAGCGGCAATGCGGACAGGCGGCGTGCGTGCGCTCCGCCGAAGTGCCGAAGGCGGCGCTCAGGTCCGGTGCAGGGCCTCGACATGGGCCACGCAGGACTCGGCCAGGCCCTGCAGGTCGTAGCCGCCTTCCAGGCTGGAGACGATGCGGCCGTCGGCATGGCGCTGCGCGATCGCGACCAGCTCGGCGGTGATCCAGGCGAAGTCCTCCGCCTCCAGCTCGACCTGCGCAAGCGGGTCGCGGGCGTGGGCGTCGAACCCGGCCGAGATCATCACCAGCTGCGGCCGGAACGCCTCGACCTGCGGCAGCAGGCGCGTGCGCCAGGTTTCGCGGAAGGCGGCACCATCGGCGCCCGGGCGCAGCGGCGCGTTGAAGATGTTGCCGCAGCCGCGTTCGTGCACGTGGCCGGTGTCGGGGTAGAGCGGCATCTGATGGCTGCTGGCGAACAGCACCCGGCCTTCCTGTTCGAAGATGCCCTGCGTGCCGTTGCCGTGGTGGACGTCGAAATCCACCACCGCCACGCGGCTGAGCCCGTAGTGCTCCAGCGCGTGCGCGGCGCCGACCGCGATGGAATTGAACAGGCAGAAGCCCATCGCCGCGCCGTGGGTGGCGTGATGGCCCGGCGGGCGCACCGCGCAGAAGGCGCGTCGGGTCTGGCCGCACATCACCGCATCCACCGCGGCCACCACCGCGCCGGCGGCGTGCAGCGCGGCATCCGCCGAACCGGGCGACAGCACGGTGTCGGGGTCCAGCCAGATGGTGTGTGCGGGGCGGGTTTCCAGAACCGCGTGCAGCAGTTGCGTATCGTGCACGCGCAGCAGCTGGCCGCGACTGGCCCGGGGCGCTTCGCGCCAGTCCAGGTCGGGAAGATGTGCACGCAGGGCGCTGCGCACCGCACGCAGGCGGTCGGTGCACTCGACGTGGCCCGGCCCGGTGTCGTGGGCCAGACAGGCGTCGTGACTGAAGACCACGAGGCTCACGCTGCCGCCCGGGTCAGGCCTGTGGCCGCCGCCGCGCGCTGTCCCACAGCACCTCGCCGTGGCCGTCGCGGCGCGCGAGCACGCGGGCGATGACGAACAGCAGGTCGGACAGCCGGTTGAGATAGCGGATCGCCTGCGGGCGCACCGCGTCGTGGTGCGAGAGGGTCACGCATTCGCGTTCGGCGCGGCGCACGATGGTGCGCGCCAGATGGCAGCGCGCCGCGGCCTCGCCACCGGCCGGCAGGATGAAGTTCTTCAGCGCCGGCAGCGGGTCATTGTAGTGGTCCAGCTGCTGTTCGAGGCGCGTGATGTCCGCGTCCTCGATGGCGGCATGGCCGGGAATGCACAGCTCGCCGCCGAGATCGAACATCTGATGCTGGATTTCGGTCAGCAGCGCGCGCAGGTCGTCGGGCAGGTCCACCGCGAGCAGCACGCCGATGGCCGAGTTGGCCTCGTCGACCGTACCGTAGGCGCTCACCCGGGCCGAATCCTTCGACACGCGGCTGCCGTCGCCCAGCCCGGTGCTGCCGTCGTCGCCGGTGCGGGTGTATATCTTGGAAAGGCGGTTGCCCATTCAGTTGGCCATATCATTTGAGGACGAGACAGGCGGGGCGGCAGGCTGCCTTGGCCCGCCGAAGAGCCCCATTGGCTGTTTGTGACGTCGAATGAACCGGATGCCCGCCGTGATATTGATCAGCAGCACGATAATGACCGGTGGCGTGAGCAGCGTCGCAATGAACATCAGGACAAACAGCGGCTTGGGCCATCTCAGCACAGGCCACAATTTCGCAAAACCAAACAAGGCGACGAACCAGGCGATCGCACCGATCAGCACCGTGACTGCATCGATTGCATTAGGCAAATGGTCGGAAAGAGCTACTGAGGCCGCAAAGGATGTCGCATAGAGCAGCAGGGATGACAGCAGGCGTCGCAGCGCGGACCGAACCTGCAGCAAGTCGGATACATCGGGTTGCTGAGGCTCGTCGGCGATGACGGCTCGTGGTGGTTCGTATGGATTTTGCACGATGCGCCCTTTCCTCGGACAACTCGGCTGCGATCAGACCGTGGCGATGCGCAGACTGGGCTTGCGCCGACGCAGCAGCTCGAAGCCGCCAAACAGCACCGCCGCGTAGAACAGCGTGCCGAGCAGGGTGTTCTGGAAGAACGGGATGGCCGCGATGTAGCAGGCCACCAGGCCTTCGAAGGTCTGCGGATAGAGCGTGCCGCCGAACCAGGTGAAGAAGTTGGTGACCACGAAGAACAGCACCGAACCGGCGAGCGAGTAACCGAGCACGCGCCCGGCGCCGACACGGCCGCGCAGGCCGAAGCCCATCACCGTGGACAGCGCGATGCACAGATACACCGACCAGAACGAGAGCCCGGTCATGTAGTCCCAGTACATCCCACCGATGGTGACGCCGAGGATCAGGTCGGAGACCAGCATCGCCAGCAGCGGCACCGCGACCGCCCAGCCGCGGGCGGCGAAGTAGGCGCCGCCGAACAGCGCGATCGCCTCCACCGGGGAGAAATTCATCGGGTGCGGCAGCAGACGGCTGAGCGCGGCCAGCAGGATCATGCCCGCCAGCAGCAGCGGGCCGGGTGCGGACAGGCCGGAGGCGGCGTGGCCCGGAGTGGGCGACGGGGAGGCGGGGCGATCGGCGGAAGCGGTCATCAGGCGCGGTCGGGCTGTAGGGGAGCGAAGGCGGTAGCATACCCGAATGTCCTCCATGCTCCCCCCTGGTGCCTCCGATGCACCGCCGGACACGGCATCGCCCATCCCCGTCCTGATCGTCGGCGGCGGCCTGGTCGGTGCCAGCCTCGCCATCGCGCTCGACCGTGCCGGCATCGCCTGCACGCTGCTGGAAGCGACGCCGCCGGGCGCGCTGCCGGCGGTGTTCGACCAGCGCAATCTCAGTCTGGCCGAGGCCAGCCTGAATGCGCTCGATGCCCTCGACGTGCTGCCGCGCCTGCGCGCGCCGACCGGCGCCATCGCGCGCATCCACATCAGCCGCGCCGGCGACTTCGGCCGTGTGCTGCTCGACGCCGGCGACTACGGGCGGGCGGCCTTCGGGCGGGTGGTGGTGGCCCGCGATTTCGGTGAAGCGCTGGAGGCCCGGCTGCAGGCGCTGTCCCGGCTCACCCGGCTGCGCCCGGCCCGCTTTCTGGGCCTGGCCCCGGCGGCCGACGAGACTGGCCAAGGCCTGCGCCAGGTGCGCGTGGCCACGGACGAGGGCGAGCGTGTGCTGACCGCCCGGTTGCTGGTGGCCGCGGATGGCGCCGAAAGCACGGTGCGTTCCGCGCTCGCCATCGAGGCGAGCCGCCGCGACTATGCCCAGACCCTGTTCGTGGCCCGGCTGCAGGCCGAGCGCACGCCCGACGGCACGGCCTACGAGCGTCTGACCGATCACGGCCCGACCGCGCTGCTGCCCCGTGGCGACGGTGCCTACGGCCTGATCCATGGCGTGGCCGCCGACGAGGCGGAGACGGTCGCGGCGCTGGATGATGCCGCGTTCCTGGCGCGGGTCCAGTCCGTGTTCGGGTGGCGGGTGGGGCGGCTGCTGGAGATCGGCCCGCGCAGTGCCTATCCCATCCTCGGGCGCGTGGCGCAGGCGCTCACCGCGCCGCACGCGGCGCTGGTGGGCAATGCCGCGCAGAGTCTGCACCCCATCGGCGCGCAGGGCTTCAATCTCGGCCTTCGCGATGCGTTGACCCTGGCCGAGTGCATCGCCGCGGCGCAGGCCCGGGGCGGCGAGGCGGCGATCGGCGACGCTGCGATGCTGGCCGATTACGCCGGGCGTCGCGCACCCGACCGCAGCCGCACGCTGCAGTTCTCCGATGGTCTGGCCCGGGCGACCGCCGCCCGCCTGCCCGGGCTGTCCACGCTGCGCAGCCTGGGCCTGCTCGCGCTCGATGCGGACCCCGCCCTGCGCGCGCACCTGGTCAGCGGCGCGATGGGTTACCGCGGCGATGTGCCGGCGCTGTGTCGGCCGGCGGCATGACGCGCAGGCTCGATGCCTGGCATCGGCGCTGAGGCACTGAGGCATTCAGTGCGCGGCCAGGCTCCGGCATACGACGGCCTGCCGATCCACCTTCTGCTCGCTCCGCCTTCTTCTAGATTTGCCTCCTGCTCGATCCACCATCCACGCGATCCGCCACCCACCCCGTCTTCTCCGGAACCCCGCATGAGCCCGACCCGCCGCAGCGCCTCCTCCCGCACCGCTTCCGGCCGCCGTGCCGATGTCGCCGTGGTCGGCGGCGGCATTGTCGGCGCGGCCTGCGCGCTGGCCCTGGCGCGCGAGGGCCTGGCGGTCAGCCTGATCGAGGCCGGCGCGCCGCCGTCCTGGTCTGCCGCCGACCCGGACCTGCGCGTCTACGCGCTGGCGCCGGACAACGTCGCCCTGCTCGATGCGCTGGAGGTCTGGCCAACCGTGCGCGGCGCCCGCGCGCACGCCTACCGGCGCATGCACGTGTGGGACGCCGCGGGCGGCGAGGCCCTGCGCTTCGACGCCGATGCCTTCGCCGAGCCGCAGCTGGGCTGGATCGTCGAGCACGCGCTGCTCCAGGACCGGCTGTGGGCGGCCCTGCCGGCCGCCGGCGTGGCGGTGCGCACCGAGGCCGCAGTGGACGCGCTGCAACAGGAGGAAGGCGGTGTGGTGCTGACGCTCGAAGACGGCCTCACGGTCGAGGCGCGGCTCGCCATCGCGGCCGACGGCGGCGCCTCGCGCCTGCGTACGCTCGCCGGCGTCGAGACCGACCGCCACGACTACGCACAGCGCGGCGTGGTGGCCTACATCGGCCATGCCCTGCCGCACGAGGACACCGCATGGCAGCGCTTCCTGCCGACCGGGCCGCTCGCCTTCCTGCCCTGCAGCGCGCGTCCCGATGCGCCGCACGCCAGTTCGATCGTGTGGACGCTGCCCGAAGCGGAGGCCATGCGCGTGCTGGCGCTGGACGACGACGCCTTCGGGCGCGAACTCACCGATGCCTTCGCCGCGCGGCTGGGGGACTGCCGGCCGCTGTCGAAGCGGGTCGGTTTCCCGCTGCGCCGCGAGATCGCGCGCAGCTTCGTGGCCGGGCGTGTGCTGGCGCTGGGCGATGCCGCGCACGTGGTGCATCCGCTGGCGGGGCAGGGCGTGAATCTGGGACTGCGCGATGTGGCCGCACTCGCTGCCGGCGTGCGCGATGCGCAGGCCCGGCGCGTGGCCTGGGACAGCCCCCACCGGCTGGCGCGCTGGGCCCGCCAGCGCCGCAGCGATGGCGCCGCCTCGGCCCATGCCTTCGGCGCGATCAACCGGTTGTTCTCGAACGACGATGTCGCGCTGACCCTCCTGCGCGGGCACGGCCTGGGCCTGGTCGGGCGCGTTCCGCCGCTGGCCCGCGCCCTGTGGCGGCACGCGGCGGGGCGCTGAACCGGCCCGATCTGCGTCCTGCGGCACGCATCGGGCACCCGCATCGGCCCTGTGCCGGTGGTGTCGCGCTCCGAGGCCCTACTGCGGGCGCGGGAACGGCATCCTGAACTTGGCGAACGAGGCGTACAGCGCCAGCGCGCGGCGATCCACCTGGGCCAGGGCTTCGCCCTGCAGGCCGGGCTGCTGGCGATACAGCGCCAGCGCCGCGCCGTGGTCGCCCAGCAGATAGGCCAGGCGCAGATATGCGGCGGCCTCGCGCGCACCGCCGCGGGCCTCGTCCGCGGCCACCAGCGCGGCGATGCCGTGATAGGCGTGCAGGCTGCCGCGCTGCGCCGCGGCGATCCAGGTCTTGAGCGCCTCGTCGCGACGCCCTTCCGCGGCCAGCCGTTCGGCGAGCACGCTCATCGCCGCCAGCTCGCGCGCGCCTGCGCGGCGCAGGGCGTCCTCGTCGAGCGTCGCCAGCTCCGCGCGGCGGCTGCGGTCGGGATAACCGTGCACCTTCAGCCAGCTGGCATCCTGCGCCGAGCGAGGCGTGGACGTGTCGCGCAGGCAGTCGGCGTCGCCGTCGCAGTAGGCCTCCGCGGACACGAAATCCGGGTCGGCTGCCAGCGGCCGCGCCAGTGCCGGTGTCGGCTGGGCGGCGTCGGCGGCGGTGTCGAACATCAGCCGGTCGGCATCGCGGTTCAATGCGTCCTTCAATGCCAGATTGTTGCCGGTCTGCGCGGGCGCCTCGTCACCGCTGTCCCAGCGCAGCACCACCACCAGCGCCAGCAGCATGGCCGCCACAAGCGCGCCGAACCCCAGGCGCGCGCGCTGGGGTTCGGGCAGATCGGCGAGAAAGCGCGGCCATCCGGGCATTTTGCGGCGTCCTGGGCGGTGCGACGGGAGGCGCAGCGTGCGTGCGGGTGGAGACGGGCGGAGGTCAGCCCGCGCGCAGCGCCGGATTGTCCCAGCCCGGTCGCGGCGCGAAGCGCTCGCCGTGTGCGGCCTGCAGCGCCTGCAGCTTCGCCAGCAGCGGTTCGACGCCGGTGTCGCGGATGTGCTGGATCGGGCCGCCGCGGAACGGCGCGAATCCGGTGCCGAAGATCACGCCGGCATCCAGCAGCTCGCCATCGCTGACCACGCCGTCGTGCAGCGCCGCCACGGCTTCGTTGAGGAAGGGCAGCACCAGGCGGTCTTCCAGGTCGGCGGGCGCCCTGTAGTCGTCCGGCACCTGCGGCTTCTGCGCCTTGCCGTTCTCCCAGCGATACAGGCCCTGGCCGTCCTTCTTGCCGCGCTTGCCGGCTTCAGGCGGCGCGGACAGCGCCGCCGGCACGGCCAGGCCGAGGAACGGCGCCAGCTCCTTCGCCACGCCCGCGGCCACGTCCAGGCCCACGGTGTCGATCAGTTCGATCGGCCCCATCGGCATGCCGAACTTCAGCGCGGCCTTGTCGATCACCGGGCCGGGAATGCCCTCGGCATAGGCCGTGGCGGCTTCCAGCATGTACGGGAACAGCAGGCGGTTCACCAGGAAGCCCGGCGTGCCGGCCACCGGCACCGGCAGCTTGTCGATGGCCTTGCAGAACGCGGCCAGGCGGCGCTCGGTCTCGGCGTCCATCGCATCGTGGCGGACGATCTCCACCAGCGGCATCAGCGCCACCGGATTGAAGTAGTGCAGGCCGGCGAACTGACCCGGACGGGCGATGCCGCCGCGCAGCTCGGTCAACTGGATGGACGAGGTATTGGTGGTCAGCAGGGCATCGGGCTTCATCTTCGGCTCGACATCGCCGTACAAGCCGCGCTTGGCCTCCGGGTTTTCGATGATCGCCTCGATCAGCAGGTCCGCTCTGGCCACGCCGTCACCGGCCAGGTCCGACACCAGGCGCGCGGCCACGGCCGGACGCTTGGTCTCGTCCTTCACCCGCTTGGCGAACAGCTCCTGCGCGCGGCCCATCGCGGCGTCGATGAAGCGCTGTTCGCGGTCCTGCAGGGTGACCTCGAAGCCCTTGTAGGCCGCCCAGGTGGCGATATCGCCGCCCATCACACCCGCGCCGACCACATGCACATGGCCGATGCCGTGGTCGCCGCTGCCCAGGCCTTTCAGGCGCTCCTGCAGGAAGAACACGCGGATCAGGTTGCGCGCGGTGGGCGTGGAGGACAGCTTCACCACCGCACGGCGCTCGGCCTCCAGCAGTTTCAGCGTGCCTCCGGAACTGCGCCGCCAGGTGTCGATCAGCGCGAACGGCGCGGGGTAGTGCTCCTTGCGTGCCTTGCGCGCGACGGTCTTGGCGATCTGCGGCGCCAGCAGCTGGCGCACCGGGCCCAGATTGGTCGCCCAGGCCAGGAAGCGCTGCTTCAGCGGGCGCTGCAGGCCGCCGGGCTTGCGCGCCTTGAGGGCGAGGCCGGCGGCGGTCTCGACCAGCGCCTCGGGCGGGCAGACCTTGTCGACCAGGCCCATGCCGCGCGCGGCCGAGGCCGAGAGATTGCGGCCGGTCAGCATCATGTCCATCGCCGCCGGCGCACCGACCAGCCGCGGCAGGCGCACGCTGCCGCCCCAGCCGGGGAAGATGCCCAGCTTGACCTCGGGCAGGCCGATCTTCGTGGAGGGGTCGCTGGAGGCCACGCGGTAGCGGCAGGCCAGCGCGATCTCGGTGCCGCCGCCCATGCAGAAGCCGTGGATCGCGGCCACCGTCGGGCAGGGCAGGGTGTGCAGGCGCTGGAAGGCGAGCTGGCCGCGTCGGATCGCGTCGGCGGTGGTCCCGCGCGCGTCGAATTCGGCGAATTCCTTGATGTCGGCGCCCGCAATGAAGCCCTTCTCCTTGGCAGAAAGCAGCACCAGCGCCTTCGGTGGCTCCAGCGCGATGCGTTCCAGCAGGGCGTCCAGCTCGTCCAGGACCGCCTGCGCGAAGGTGTTGACCGATGCGCCTTCGCGGTCGAAGAACAGCAGCAGCACGCCGTCGGAGCGCAGTTCGGTGCGCCAGTGGCGCAGGGTGAGGCCGTCGAAGTGCAGGGCGTTCGAGGCGGGCGCGGAAGGGGACGCCGTGGTCATCGGCACGATTCCATACTGGGCAGAATGGCGATGATCCGGGCCGCGGGGCGACGGCGTCAAGGCGAGGCCCGGCCTGGCGCGCGTCTGCGCGGGCCTGCACGGCCGGACCATGCCCCAGACCGCGCGGGCGGTCGGCATCGCGGGTGGACGACGGCGGCAAGGTGCCGAAACCCGGGCGGATCGGGCGGCTCGATGCGTCTGCCCGCCCCGCGACAGGGGCTTTCGGCATTGTCCGGCGCCTTCCGCAGCGCGCACACTGTACCGATCGGCCTGTC
>CBFGMS010000084.1:0-15788 GCA_965649985.1 uncultured Gammaproteobacteria bacterium
TCATTCCTTCCCCCCCCCTCTCCTCTCCCCTTGGTCCCTTCTCCGGTTCCAGGGGAAAGAGGCCGTGCACGGCGCATCGGGTGCGTGGGCCATGCACGTTCGACCGGCATGCTTGCGGTCGTCATGCCTGCAACCGTGCGTGCGTGCGGCGCAACGGCACAGCCGTACAGAGTGGAGAGCTGCACCGGGCGAAAAGCCGCACCCGGCGGCAAGCCGGATGCGGCGCCCGCGCTGGACGAAGCGTCAGCTCAGACGAAGCGCATCGTCAGCGGGTAACGATAGCCCTCGCCGTCGTACGCCTTGAAGCCGGCGACGATCGACAGGACGACCCAGGCAAGCCCCAGCAGGGCCCACAGCGGCACCACGATCAGCAGACCGATGCCAAGCGTGAAGACGGCGAAGACCAGGCCGGCGACCGCATACAGGAACATGCTCAGATTGAAATTGAGCGCGTCGCGGGCGTGTTCGGCGGCGAAGGCCGAGCGGTCGCGGCACAGCATCCAGACCACGAGCGCGGCGAGCACGCCGGCGATGCCGGCGAACCAGCTGGTGACCAGAGCCGCGAGCAGCGGTGCGAAATGCGCGGCGGCGGCCCACTGGCGATCCGAGGCGGTCAGCGCGTCGCGGTCTTCGGGGGCGAGGTCGAAACTGTCGTGCGTATCGGTGTACATGGCGGGCTCCCGCAGGGGTGAGTGCATATCCATCATGGCGCCGTATGCCGCGCGTACAAGCCAACGAAAGACCTACCTGCCAGACGCGCGGCACGCACAGCATCGTCATGCGCGTCCTCATGCCCGTCCTCATGGGCGTCTTCATCGACGCCGGTCAGACCAGACCGGTCATCGCGCGGACAGCGCGGCTGTCGGGGAAGATGCGCGTCTCCAGCGCCGCTTCGGACACACCCAGATGCGTCAGCAGCAGGCCCTTGAACAGCGCGCGCAGGTCGATGGTCGCACGCAGGTCTCGCCCCTCGTGCAACGCACGTGCGCCCAGGCCCGGCCAGTCACCTGCGATGCGCCCGCCGCGCACGGCGCCGCCGGCCAGCAGTGCATGGCCACCGACGCCGTGATCGGTACCGGCACTGCCGTTCACCGCGACGGTACGCCCGAATTCGGTCACCACCAGCACCACGGTGCGCGCCCAGTCCACGCCCAGCCCTGCTTCGACGGCCCGCAGTCCGGCGTCCAGTTCGCCGAACTTACGCTGCAGCGCCTGCGCCTGGCCGCGATGCGTGTCCCAGCCGGTGTCTTCGACGAACCCCACGCGCGCGCCCTCGCCGCCGCGCATGCGCCGCGCGGCGGCAGCGAGCGCATCGGGTAGACGGAAGCCACCGAGCCGCCGACCGCCCGTGGCAGCGGCAGCTCCTGCGTCCTGCGCGGCCATCGCGCCGGCCATGGCGCCCGCCATCCCGGCGTCTTCCGCCTGCAGTGCATCGTCGAAGGCCGCCGCCAGCTGCGGGTCGGCGGCATACAGGAGCTGCAACTGGGTCATCAGCGCATCGTCCAGCGGGCGCGGCAACGGAGGCGACCAGGTCGCGACCCGGTCGGAGCCACGCATCGCCAGCGGCATCACCTGCGCCACCGCGACGCCCGCGGCCTCGCCACCGAGTGCGCCCACGCAGCGTCCCAGCCAGCCATCGCGCGCGCCGCCAGGGCGGTCGCTGCCGTTCTCCAGACAGTCCTGTGCATCGAAATGCGAGCGCTGCCGGTACGGCGGCGCCACCGCGAGCACAGGCAACAGCTGTCTGCGGGCGTAGAGCTGGTGCGCGAACGGCAGCGCCGGGTGCAGGCCGAAATCGCCGTCGAGACGCAGGGCGTCCTGCACCGCGAGCCCGCCGCGCAGCCGTGCGTAGTCGGCATCGCCCTGCGGCGGCAGCAGATGCAGGCCGTCCATCGCCCCACGCAACAGCACCACCAGCAGACGCGTGTCGGTGCCGGTGGCCGCGTGCGTCAGCCGGGGCCACAGGCTGAGCGCGGCGGACGCGCCGGCGACGCCCAGAGCCGCCAGCAGGCGACGACGGGATACATCGAAACGAGGGTCGCGGGCGTCATCGATCTCGACGGACATGGTCAGACTCTCCACTGGAAGGCAGGGCTGGCGAACAGCAGGGCGTACCCCTCCTGCGGCGAACCGGCACGACGCAGCAGCGCAGCGAGATCCCCGTCGGCGGCACCGACGGTCCGGCGTGCGAGTTCGACCGGCAGGAGCGGGCTGCGCATCCGCGCGGCCAGTGCCGAGGCGGCCTGCACGCGCTTGCGCAGGGCATCGCCGGTGGCCCAGTCGGCGGTGGTGTCGGGGAAGCCGGCCGGCGAACGCGGGGTGAACACCGGCTGGCCCAGGCCGTCGAGCAGGCGCAGCAGGCCGCGCGGGTCCTCGCCGAGCGTCAGATCGCCCGCGCGCATCGCCGCCACCACGAAGTCGTCGGGCGTGCGGAACTTGCGTGCCTGCGCCGACCAGGCCGCGTCGTCGCTGACCATCGCGCGGTACAGCGCGGGCAACGCGCCGCCACTGCGCAGGTAGGCCGCCGCCATCCGCTCGACCAGCGCCGGCGGCGGCGCATCGGCCACGAAATGCCGCGCGAGTTTCAGGCTGAGGTGGCGCGCGGTGGACGGATGCAGCGCGAGATCGCGCAGGATCGCCTGCCCCTGTTCCAGTCCGTCCTCGGCGTAGCGCCGGCCCAGCACCGTACGCGCGCCGGGTTCGTGCGCGGCCGCGCGGAACACGAAGGCATGCTCGGCATGGGCGTGCTCCGCGCCCGCCAGCTGTCGCGGGCCGGGCGTGCCCCAGCCGCTGATCGCGCGGGCCAGCTCACGCACGTCGTCCTGGCGGTAGCCGCCGTCCACGCCGAGGGTGTGCAGCTCCAGAATCTCGCGCGCGAGATTTTCGTTGAGGCCGGGAATGCGCACGGGCCTCGGCGGCGGCGTGTCCTCGATTCCGGTCTCATCGTCGATGCCGGCAGCGGCCTTCCGCGCGCGGCGCGCGGCGCGGCGCTCGGCGGCACCGGCCAGGCGCGAGCCTTCGCCCACCGACGCCACGTTGTCGAGATACAGCAACATCGCCGGATGGGTTTCCACCGCCAGCAGCAGGTCGGCGAAATGGCCGAGCACGTGCGGCCGGATCGCCTCGCGCTCCATCGGCGCGGCCTGGCTGCGCGCGGCGTTCTTGTCGGCGGACACCGCGAAGTGATTCGACCAGAAGCGCACCAGGCGCTCCTGGAACGGCAGCGCGGTGGTCGCGGCATGCGCATGGCGCAGGCCGATCTCGCGCACGATTTCGCGCACCAGGGTGCGCGCACCGGCGCGGCGGTCCTCCGGCATGGCGCGTGCGTCACGACGTCGTGACGACGGGGCCTGCGCACCCTCGCCGGTCGGGGCCGCGGCCCGGGAGACAGCAGCGCGGTCGGTGTCGGCCTGACGCGCCTGCAGCGCGCCCTGCACCAGCCCGGCGCGGATGCGCAGTAGTTCGAGGCTCGAAGGCAGGCCGGCATAGCCGTGCGGCATCGGCGTGGGACGCAGTTGATCGAGCAGCCAGCCGCGCGGGTCGTCGCCCACCTCGGCGACCTCGCCGGCGCGGGCGCCCAGCCCGAAACGGTTGACGGCACTGAACTGCGGGGTGGATGGCATGGCGCGGTCCTGCGGTGGCGACAGGCAAACAACGCCTCGCGCCCGCCGAGGTTGACGGGCGGACACACATCACCGGTGAACGCACTGTGGGAGCGCCCACCGTGTGAGCGCGTACGGAGGCGATGCGCACCCCAACGAAAAAACGAACGCCCCGTCCGGAGACGGGGCGTTCGCGAGTGTGGGCAGGCTGCGGCGTCCGCCGCATCGGGCCGGCATGCGGGCCGTCATCGTCGGATGGCGCCCTCCTGCCGATCGAATGGGCGCACCTGGCGCCTGCGTCGTCTCTCGCGCAGGATCACTTCACCAGGCGGATGGCGAACGGGTAGCGATAGGCCTGGCCCTTCTGCGCGGCGAGACCGCCGATGACGCAGAACACCGCGTTGAGCACCCACACCAGCATCGGCAGGAAGAACAGCAGGCCGAAGCTGATGAACATCAGCACGTAGGCGATGAACCACAGGACGGAGATGCTGATCTGGAAGTTCAGCGCCTCGCGGGCCTGGTCGGTGACGAAGCCGCGCTCGGGCTTGTCCTTGTGCAGCAGCCAGACGATCAGCGGCACGATGATCCAGAACAGGATGCCGCCCAGATGGGTCAGCATGGCGAGGGTCTTGTCGTCCTGGGAGGGTTCGGCACCCACCGGCGCGGGCGGCGCCTGGGTGTACTGGTCGAAATCGGACATGCGGGTCTCCGGAAGGAAATGGAATGCGCTGGCCGTGGCGCAGGCGCAACGACTGTACCGCAAACGTCAACCCTGCCCGGCAACGGTCATCGCGCCCACCAGCAGCGCGCCGCAGCGGATGTGCGAGCGCGGGTCGATGTCGGCGCCGATGGCCTCGATCCGCTCGAACATCTCCGGCAACCGGCCTGCGATCGTGATCCCGGCCACGGGGTAGGCGATCTCGCCGTTCTCCACCTTGAAGCCGGCGGCTCCGCGCGAGTAGTCGCCGGTGACGATGTTCACGCCCTGCCCCATCAGCTCCACCACCAGCAGGCCTTCGCCCATGCGCCGCGCGATGCCGGCGAGGTCGTCGGCGTTCGCCGACACCTCCAGGTTGTAGATGCCGCCGGCGTTGCCGGTGCTTTCCAGACCGAGCTTCCGCGCGGAGTAGCTGCTGAGCAGGTAGCGCGCCAGCACGCCGTCCTCGACGATCAGCGACTCGCGCGCGGCCACGCCCTCCGCGTCGTAGTTGCCCGACTGCAGGCCGCGGCGCAGGAAGGGCCGTTCGGCGATCGACAGCCAGGGCGGCAGGATGCGCTGCCCCTGCCGGTCGAGCAGGAAGCTGGAGCGCCGGTAGAGCGCACCACCGGATGCCGCCTGCAGCAGATGTCCGACCAGGCTGCGCGCCACCTCCGGCGCGAACAGCACCGGCATGCTGCCGGTCCCCAGACTGCGCGGCGCCAGACGCGACACGGTGCGCTCGGCGGCCTTGCGCCCCACCACGTCGGGGGCCTCGAGGTCGTCGGCGCTCACGCCGTAGGTGTACCAGCTGTCGCCCTGCATGCCCGCGCCCTCGCCTGCGATCAGCGCGCAGGACAGGCTGTGGCGGGTGCTGCGCTCGCGGCCGACGAAGCCGTGGCTGTTGGCGTAGACGCCCAGACTCTCCTGGGTGGACACGCTGCCGCCTTCGGAATTGGCGATGCGCGGGTCGGCATCCCGGCCTGCGGCTTCGCAGGCGATCGCCAGATCCACCGCGCGTTCGGCCTCCAGCGCCCAGGGATGCCACTGGTCGAACTCCGGCCAGTCGCCGTCGGTGCCCGGCCGCGCCATGCGTTCGGGGTCGGCCAGGCCGGCCGCGTCGTCGTCTTCGGTGTGCCGGGCGATGGCGCAGGCCTGGGCGACGGTGGCTTCGAGGCTGTCGGCGCGCAGGTCGGCCGTGGAGGCGCTGCCCTTGCGCTTGCCGAAGTACACGGTGATGCCGATGCTGCGGTCGCGGGTGGATTCGATGGTCTCGACCTGGCCGAGGCGCGCGGTGACGTCAAGCCCGCGGCCTTCGCTGCAGTCGACTTCGGCCTGGCTGGCGCCCAGCGCGCGGGCCCGGGCGAGCAGCCGCTCGGCGAGATCGGACAGACGATCCAGACGCTCGCGGCTGTCGTCGCGCGCGGTGCCGGACGAGGGAATGGACGATGCGACGGGAAGCGATTCGGAGGCGATCGGGTTCAATGCTTTATCCTGTGTGGACGGGCCGGTGGCCCGGAACGAATTCCCGGTCCTGAGACCGTCAGAGAGCGTACGTCACGATGCGAGGCCGCGACCCAGACACCGGCGAGTTCCTCTCGCCCAGCCGAAGCCAGCAGCGGCGCGATGCGCTCGAGGTGCTGGACCTGGCCCGGCAGCTGTCGCAGCTCACGCCGCAGCAGCTGGACCGCCTGCCGATCCCCGACACCCTGCGCCCGCACATCGACGACACCCGGCGCATCACCTCGCACATCGCGCACAAGCGCCAGCTGCAGTATCTGGCGAAACAGATGCGCAAGGAAGACGACGAGGCCCTGCACGCCATCCGCGACGCGCTGGACGTGCACGGCGACGCCGCGCGCGAGGAAGCCGCGCGGCTGCACCGCGCCGAGCGCTGGCGCGAGCGGCTGATCGACGAGGGCGATGCCGCGCTGGCCGAACTGCTGGACGCGCATCCCGACGCCGACCGCCAGCGCCTGCGCCAGTTGGCGCGCAACGCGCAGGAGGAGCGCAACAAGAACAAACCGCCGCACGCCTTCCGCGAGCTGTTCCGCGAACTGCGGGAGTTGCTGGCGGAGTCCGGGGACGATGGCGGGGACGAAGACAGCGACACGGACGACGGGGACGACCAGGCCGGCCTCGCGTAGGAGGACCTTCAGACCCGACACGGCCGGTGCCTCCATGTGACGGATATCGGGCCTGAAGGCCCTCCTACGGGGCGTCGGCGCATTCGGCACGATGCTGCGGCATCCGGTCCGGCGCATTCACGCCCGCGTCCCGCCCACCGTCAGCCCCTCGATCAGCAGCGAAGGCTGGCCCACGCCGACCGGCAGGCTCTGCCCGTTCTTGCCGCAGGTGCCCACGCCGTCGTCCAGCGCCAGGTCGTGGCCGACCATCTTCACCCGCTGCATGGTCTCCGGGCCGTCGCCGATCAGGGTGGCGCCCTTCACCGGCGCGGTGATCCGGCCGTCTTCGATCAGATAGGCCTCGGTGGCCGAAAACACGTATTTCCCGGTGGTGATGTCGACCTGGCCGCCGCCGAAGTTGACCGCGTACAGGCCCTTTTTGACCGAACGGATCATGTCCTCGGGGCTGTCCTGGCCGGCCAGCATGTAGGTGTTGGTCATGCGCGGCATGACCAGATGCGCGAAGGACTGGCGCCGGCCGTTGCCGGTGGACGCCACGCCCATCAGGCGCGCGTTGTGGGTGTCCTGCATGTAACCGACCAGGATCCCGTCCTCGATCAGGGTGGTCGAAGACGTGGGCGTGCCCTCGTCGTCGATGTTGAGCGACCCGCGGCGGCCGTCCAGCGTGCCGTCGTCGACGATGGTCACGCCCGGCGAGGCCACGCGCTGGCCCATGCGTCCGGCATAGGTGGAGGTGCCCTTGCGGTTGAAGTCGCCTTCCAGGCCATGGCCCACCGCCTCGTGCAGCAGCACGCCGGGCCAGCCGCTGCCCAGCACCACGGGCATCACGCCGGCCGGCGCGTCCACCGCTTCGAGGTTGAGCAGCGCCTGGCGCAGCGCCTCGCGCGCGAATTTTTCCGGCTGGTCGTCGCCGAGCAGGCGGTCGTAGCCGTAGCGGCCGCCGTAGCCCGCGCTGGCGGTCTCGCGCCGGCCGTTCTGCTCCACGACCACCTGGATCGACATGCGCACCAGCGGGCGCACGTCGCCGGCCATGACGCCGTCGGTGCGCGCCACCAGCACGGTCTCGACCGAGGCGCCCAGCGTCACCGTCACCTGCCTGACCCGCGGATCGGCCTCGCGCAGCAGGCGGTCGATCCGGCGCATCGCCTCGAGCTTCTCCTCGTTGGGACAGGCGTCCACCGGGTCCAGTGCCGGGTAGAGCCGATGGCCGGCCGCGGGCGCCAGCGCCAGCGGGGTGTGGCGGCGGCCGTCGCGGGCGATCGCGCGCGCGGTGCGCGCGGCGGTCAGCAGCGCCTCGCCGTGGATTTCGTCGGAATAGGCGAAACCGGTCTTCTCGCCGGAGATGGCGCGCACGCCGACGCCCTCGTCGATGGCGTGGCTGCCGTCCTTGACGATGCCGTCCTCCATCGTCCAGCCCTCGCGGCGGACGTGCTGGAAATAGACATCGCCGAAGTCCACGCCCGGCCCGAGCAGGGCGCCGAAGGCCCTGTCCATGGTGCCGGCGTCGAGGCCGGCGGGGGTGAGCAGGCGGGACTGGGACAGCTGCAGGAAATCGGTCATGCGGGACGGGTCCGGAAAGGAGTCGCGATGCGACAGGTATGGCGGCAGTGGCGCCCGGATGCAAGCGGCAGGGCCGGGAACGGGCGAGAACATCCCGCGCGGCCGCTGCATGCGTGCGGCGTGCGAACGAGAGATGGAATGGGCGCATCGTCGCGTCGCCCATCGCACCACCCCGCCCTGCCTCGCGGGCTCAGCCGGAGGCGCTGGGGGGTGTACGCGCCGGGCGGGTGGGCGGAGGCTCGATGCGGGCCGGCGCCCCCCGCGAGGGCGCCTGGCGCTCGATCACGTCGACCTTCGGGTCTTTCCAGGGCCCGGTGACGCGGTAGTTCTTCGCGGTCATCTCGCCGATGGGCTTCTGCAGCACGGCATTGGCCACCGCACCCACTGCGGCGCCCACAGGACCGCCCGCGATCGCGCCGACCGCGGTCAGCAGGTTGCCCGCCTTGGGCCGGACCTCGATGGTCTGGTTGAAGGTCTGCGCGCGCAGGTCCGCGCTGCCGCGGATGGCGATGGCCGCCGCCGGGCCGTCGATGTCGAAATCGTCGCTGCGCGCGTCGCCGTCGACGAAGCGCACGGTTCCGCCGAGCTTGTTGAACGCGAACCCCTTGGAGAAGAAGTCGCGGAAGTCCAGCAGCAGCCGGCGCGGCAGCTGCGCCAGGCTGAGCAGCCCCAGCACGCGGCCGGTGCCGCCGGGCTCCACCTCGGCCAGCCGCCCGTCCTTGATGTCCAGGCGGAGCTGCCCCTCCAGGGCCGGCAGCCGGAACTGCATCGGGCTGCCCGGCCAGGCCGCCTGGAAGCGCGCGGTGCCGTGGCCTTCCGCGATCATCCCGCCGATGCCCACCTCGGTGAACAGCGCGCCGAAGTCTTCGCTGACGAGAGTGGCGTCCAGCGCGGTGCGGCCACCGGCGCCCCCGGACCAGCGGCCACTGAGATCGAGACTGCGCCCGTCGGCGCGGGTCTGCAGGCGCAGGATCTCCATCGCACCGGGGGTGGGCCGCGAGCGGAACACCGCCTGCCCCAGCCGGGCGTCGAGCACGCGCAGATCGTCGATGTCCAGCGCCAGCGGCGGCACGCGCGCGGGATCCACCTCGGCACTTGCGGCCGTGGACGGATCGACGCGCAGGCCGGGCATGACCGGGAGTGCGCCGGCAGCGGGGCCGACGGTGGGAACGGCCATCATCGGAGATGCCGCCGCGGCGGCGGATGTGGGCTGTTCCGGACGCCAGTGCAGGCGCTGCAGACGGCCCGCGATCTCGGCCTCGGCGGCATCCGGAATCTGCAGGCTGCCGGCCAGCGCGGGGCCGTCGAAGCGCGCGGCCAATCCGCCCGGCACGGGCTGCAGCTGCAGACGGGTGTCCGCGAACGACGCACCCAGCATGCGCAGGCTGTCGGCGCGCACGTCCACTTGGCGCAGCGGCAGGCCGCCGCCATCACGACTGCCATTGCCGCCGCGCAGCAGCGTCACCCATTCGATCGCCTCCAGCACGGGGGTGCGGCCGGTCAACACGAGGCCGCTGGCCGGCGGCGGTTCGGCGACACGCGACTGTCCGAACACCACGCGCATGCCCATCCCGCCGGCGCGCTCGCGGGCACGCAGCGCGAGACGCTGGCCGAAGGCGAGCGCGATCTCCCCGGTGTCCAGCGGCAATGCCAGCTCGACGGTGGTCGGCAACGCCTGCGCGGCCGGTTTGCGCATCGGGGCCGGCAGGGCGAGGCTCATGCCGACCAGGTCCGAGCGCAGGCTCAGGCGCGAGGGACCGGGCGCGGCGCCGCCAGAGCGCCCGGACGCCCCGGCCGCCGGGATGGCGACGCCTGCGACCCAGCGCGCGCGCCCGGACACCTGCGGGCGCAACCAGTCCAGGTCGGGGACGCGTGCGAGCAGATCCTCGGCGCCGATCGTCGCCTCCAGCTCGGCCTCGAAGCCCTGGGCGGGGTCGCGCACGTGACCCGCGCCGGCGCGCAGCGACAGCCGGCCCTGCTGACGGTCGTACTGCGCCTGCAGGCCATCGGCGGTGAAGCCGTTCTGGTCGTAGCGCAACGCACCGGTCACGCCGGTGAACGCCAGCTTCCATTCGCTTTCGGCCAGGCGCACGCCACGCAGCTGCACCGACCCGACGATGCGTTTGCGCGCATCGTCGACGTCGTGCAGCCCCAGGCGCAGCGCGACCACCGCGCTGGCCGGCCCGTCGGCCTGCAGCGACGCCAGGGCCTTGCCGTAGTCGCGCTGCAGCGGACTTTGCCGCAGCAGGCCGAGCATGCGCCGGGCGTCGTCGTCGCCGCGGGCATCGATATGCAGCACACCCTCACGGAAATTCTCGATGCCGGCGACGAATTCGCCGATCCGCACCTCGCCCAGGCGCGCGCTGCCAGCCACTTCGAAGCCGTTGTCGACGAAGGTGATGCGCGCATCCATGTCGGTGGCGTCGGGCCAGTCGGCATGGAAGCGCACGCGCATGTCTTCGAGCGTCGCCCGGGCATCGAACACGCCCGGAGGCGGCGCGCCGCCGGTGGCGATGAACGGCCAGTCGTCGAGGTCGCCGCGGACCACGGCCCGCCCGTCGCGCACCCAGCCGGTGTCGATCGCGGTGTTCAGCCAGTCGATCAGGGACCGGGACATCGCCGACTTCGGCCAGAGACGCTCCGCCTGCACGGCCTGGGCATCGTCCACATCCACCGCGAGATCGATCAGCGGGCGGCTGCCGTCGCCTTCGAACCAGAGCCCGCCGCGCGCGTCGGCGCCGTACCCCTCGCCGTCGATGCGCAGCGCCGGGGTCTCGACCCTCCACCCGCGCTCCGCACGCCAGACCACGACCTCGCCGCCCAGACGCAGCGGATGCGGCACGCCGAAGCCGGTCGGCCAGTCGAAGCGCGCCCGGGACTCTGGATCGAAGGCGAACACGAACCCGTTGCCGTCGCCGCTGAGGTGGCCGGCCAGTCCAGTGATGCCCAGCGTGCCGCCGACGCTGGCGAACCCGACCTCGCGCATGTCCGCACCGATGCGCAGGGTGCCGCCGGCGAAGGCATCGGGCGCAGGCCCGGCGGCCGCCTCGGCCGCGGCTGCGCCGGCAGGGGGCGGGTCGGTCACGGTCGCCACGGCGGCGGGCGCGGTCTGCGCCGACGCGGAAGACGCTGCCGGATCTGCCGGATCTGCCGGATCTGCCGGATCGGCAGGATCTGCCAGCCCTGCCAAGCCTCCAGACGCATCGTCGAGCGTGCCCGTGGTGGCTCCGGACGTGGCCGCGGATCCGGTGGCCGAGGCCGTGACTGCCGGCTCCGGCGCGCGCAGGCCGGCGACCTCGATCCGCTCCAGCACCGCCTGGGGGCGTGATGCCGACAACCAGCGCCGGAGATTGGCCGGAAGACGATCGCTGAGCGCGGCCACGGCGATCAGGGGCGCGGCATCGATGCGCTCGGCGCGCAGGCCGTAGTGCTGGCCGCCGGCCACCAGCAGACCGTCCAGGCGCTGGGCCTCGTCGCCACGACGCGCCTGCACCCGCAGACGCTCGGCATCCAGCCGCCAGCCGTCGCTGCGGCTTCGCCAGAACAGCGTGGCCTGCAGCGCGGCGAAATCCACACGCGGCAGGCTGCCCCCTGCATCCTGCTGCAGGGGCGCGCCGCGCAGGCCGACGTTCTCCAGATCGACTTCGGCGGTCACCGTGGTCACCTGGCGGTTGTCGAGCGACGCCCAGACCCGCACATCGCCCTGCCCGCCCACCACGGTCACGCCGAAGGCATGCAGCAGCCCGGACCAGCCGCCAAGCGCCGCGTTCTCGGTGGAGGCGTGGAAACGGCCATCGCCGCTGGCGCGGTCGAGCACGAAGCTGGCATGCAGCGGGGCGTCCTTCGCCCGCATGCGCGCCCGCGCGCCCGCGCGCAGCTGCGCCTGATCCACCTGCAGGCGCAGGTCGATCTCCGGCACCCGCGTGCGGATGCCCAGCGAGGGCGCATCGATGCCGAGGCTGGCATTGACCAGCTGCAGCTCGCCCAGACCTTCCAGCGCGGCCAGCGGGTCGCCGCCGGTCTGCTCGCCGGGCAGGCCGCGCACGGTCCAGCGGCCATCCGCGGCACGCACCAGGGTCAACTGCAGCCCGCGCAGGCGCAACTCGGTGAACGAGCGCCCGGGCAGCAGGCCGGCGTACTGCGAGACCAGCACCTCGGCCTCGCCGACCGGGATGACCTCCTCGCCCTTGCCGATCCTCAGGCCCTCCAGGCGCAGCAGCGGCCCGCGCCGGGTCCAGGCGGTCTCCACCCGGTCGAACGCCACCGGCCGCCCCGCCCGCGCGCTCAGCCATTCGGCGATGCGGTCGGGATGACGCTCGGCCAGCGGCAGCAGCTGACTCGTCACGCCGGCCGCCAGCGCCATCAGCACCAGCGACACCGCGACCGTGTACCACAGCCCGCGACGGGCCATGCGCAGTCTGCGACGCAGCGGCGTGTGGGTCACCGGAGCGCTCCTGCAGCGCGCAGGCAGGCGGCAGCCACCGCACGACGACGCCACAGGGCTGCCCTGCCCCGGCGTCGCAGGCCCCGCGATGCCGGGCACGCCCTCCAGGCGCAGGACGCCCGGACCGCAGACCCTGAGCCCGACCCCGGAATCACCGTGCTACAGCAGCACCACATCGAACTGCTCCTGGGTGTACTGCTCGTCTGCGGTGAAGCGGATCGATTTGCCCAGGAACTCCTCCAGTTCGGCCACGGCGGCGGATTCTTCGTCGGTGATGCGCGCCACGACCTTGGGCGAGGCGATCACCATCAGGGTCGCGGCCTCGAACTGACGCACGGCGCGGGTGATCTCGCGGAAGACTTCATAGGTCACGGTTTCGGCCGTCTTGAGCATGCCGCGGCCGCCGCATTCGTGGCAGGGCTCGGACAGCTGCCGCTGCAGGCTCTCTACCGTGCGCTTGCGGGTCATCTCCACCAGTCCGAGCGGCGAGAAGTCGTAGACGGTGGTCTTGGCGTGGTCCTTGGTCAGCGACTTCTCCAGCGTGCGCAGCACCTGGCGGCGGTGCTCCGGGTCGCTCATGTCGATGAAGTCGATGATGACGATGCCGCCCAGGTTGCGCAGGCGCAGCTGGCGCGCCACCGCCTGCGCCGCCTCCAGATTGGTGCGGTAGACGGTCTCCTCCAGATTGCGCTGGCCGAGGAAGGAACCGGTATTGACGTCGATGGTGGTCATCGCCTCGGTCTGGTCGATGACCAGGTAGCCGCCGGACTTCAGCGGCACTTCCTTCTCCAGCGCGCGCTGGATCTCGTCCTCCACGCCGTACAGGTCGAACACCGGGCGCGCGCCGCCGTAGTGTTCGATCTTCTCGGCCAGTTCCGGCATGTACTGCGCGGCGAAGCTGCGCAGCTTGTCGCAGGTCTCGCGCGAGTCCACCTTGACCTTGTCGACCTCGCGGCGCAGCAGGTCGCGCACCGCGCGCATCGGCAGGGTGAGGTCCTCGTACACGCGGGCGCCCACGCGGGCCTGGGCGACGTTGCGCTCGACCAGCGCCCAGGCGCGCTCCAGATAGGCGATGTCCTCGGCCAGCGCCTCGTCGGGCTGGCCTTCGGCATTGGTACGCACGATGTAACCGCGCGGTGCCGGGGCATCGAGGTTGTGCGCGGCCACCAGGGTCTTCAGCCGCTGGCGTTCGAGCTCGTCCTCGATCCGCGAGGACACGCCGACCACACGGGACTGCGGCAGCAGCACCAGATAGCGCGACGGGATGCTGATCTGCGTGGTCAGGCGTGCGCCCTTGGTGCCGATCGGGTCCTTCACCACCTGGACCACGATCTCCTGGCCTTCGCGCAGCAGCTCGGTGATCGACGGCGTGTGCCCGTTGCCCGCGGCCACGGGCGCGGTGGTGGTCGCTGCGCTGTCGGGCTCCAGACCGTCGTCGAGCGCCGGCGTGGCGTTGGGGCGCAGGATGTCGTTGGCGTGCAGGAAGGCCGCGCGGTCGTGGCCGATCTCCACGAACGCCGCCTGCATCCCAGGCATCACCCGCTGCACGCGGCCCTTGTAGATGTTGCCGACGATGCCGCGGCGCCAGCCGCGTTCGATGTGCAGCTCCTGCAGCATGCCGTTCTCGACCACCGCCACGCGGGTCTCGCGCGGGGTGACGTTGATCAATATCTCCTCGCTCATGCCGCGCTCCGTGCGTCCGTCAGGGTCGGGGCCAGGCCGAAACCGCGCAGCAGGCCGGCGGTCTCGTACAGGGGCAGTCCCATCACGCCGGAGTGGCTGCCGGACAGGTGCGCGATGAACACCTGCGCCGCGCCCTGGATGCCATAGGCGCCGGCCTTGCCACGCCACTCGCCGCCGGCCAGATAGGCGGCGAGCAGCTCCTCGTCCAGCGCGCCGACGCTCACCTCGGAGACCGACAACGCCTCGGCCTCGCGTCCCGCATCGACCAGGTACACCGCCGACAGCACGCGGTGGGTGCGTCCGGCCAGGCTGCGCAGCATCGCCGCCGCGTCGGCCGCGTCGGCCGGCTTACCGTAGATGCGGCCGTCCAGCACCACCTCGGTATCGGCCGCAAGCACGTGGGCGCCGGGACGGGACGAGACCTGCAGCAGGCCTGCGCCGGCCTTTTCGCGGGCCACGCGGCGCACGTAGTCCTCGGCGGCTTCGCCGGGGCCGGGGTGTTCGGGAATGTCGACGTCGATCACGTCGAAGGCGAGGCCGAGGCGGGCGAGCAGTTCGCGACGGCGCGGGGATTGCGAGGCGAGATAGAGCATCCGGCTAGGATACCGTGCACAGCGCCGCCGCTCGCCGCACGAATCGTGCGCACGCGCACGAACCCCGCTTCGCCTCATCGCGCGTTCACGCCGCGCCCGCCAGCCTCGGGCCTGCAGTCCACACCATCCCCCTACGCATCCACGCAGGAGCCTCCCCATGTCATCCGCTCGCCCGCACGGGCTTCACGCCCATTCCGACATCGCCCTCCCACCATCCGCCGGCGCAGGCCGCGCGCCGCGCGCGCGGCGGTTGCCGCAGGCGCTCGCAGCGGCGATGCTGGGGCTCGCACTCGCCACCGGGACGTTCGCCATGCCCCCCACCGCCCATGCCCAGAATGCCCAGGCCGGCTCGCCCGCCTCCACCGACGGCACCCTGCTGAGCGTCGTGGCCGACGCCCAGGTCAGCCGGGCACCCGACATCGCCACGCTCTCGGCCGGCGTGGTCGTCCAGGCCGCCGACGCCAATGCCGCGATGCGCGCCAACGCCGCCCAGATGAACAAGGTGATGGCCGCGATCAAGGCCGCCGGCATCGCCGACCGCGACGTGCAGACCAGCGGCGTCAGCCTGTATCCGCAATATCGCTACGTCGAGAACCAGCCACCGGCCATCACCGGCTACCAGGCCAGCAACACGGTCAACGTGAAGGTGCGCGACATGAGCAGGCTGGCCGCCACCCTGGATGCGCTCGCCGCCAGCGGCGCCAACCAGATCAACGGCCCGACCTTCGAGATCGACCAGCCCGAGGACGCCTACGACGAAGCCCGTGTGGCCGCGCTCGCCAAGGCCCAGGCCCGCGCCAAGACCTATGCCGACGCCCTCGGCCTGCGCGTGCGCAAGATCGTCAGCATCCAGGAGGGCGGCGCGCAGCAGCCCGGCCCGGTGCCGATGCGGATGAAATCCGCCATGTCGGGTGCCGCCGACGACACGCCGATCGCCCCGGGCGAGAACACGCTGTCGGCCACGGTGAGCGTGGTGTTCGAACTCGGCCGCTGAGCATCGCCCGCACTGCATCCCCTGCATGGCGATGCTGCCCCCCCACGCCGGCGGCGCGTCCCCAC
>CBFGMS010000085.1:0-15406 GCA_965649985.1 uncultured Gammaproteobacteria bacterium
GCCGGCGACTTGGCCGGCGACAGCCCCCGCACGTACCGGCCGGCTGTCCGTATCGCCCGTGCGGGCCGGGTGACCGGCGCGGGCGGCGGCATCGGGCCCGTGGCATGCCCCCGGCCCGGGCCGTGCCATCGCCCTCCCCCGCAGCCGCTCAGATCGCCCGGGAAAACGGCGTGCGCGGCTCGCCCGCCAGCGGCACGACGGTGGCCGCGCCGCCGCCGGTCTGCGTGGAGGCGGCCGGCCGCTGGAGATAGCGGTCGAAACACATCGCGATATTGCGCAGCAACAGACGGCCACGCGGCGCGACCACGATGCGCTGCGCATCGACCCGCACCAGGCCATCGTCCTGCAGCGGACGCAGACGCTCCAGACAGTCGGCGAAATAGCTCGCGAAGTCGATGCGATAGCGCCGTTCCAGCGCCGCGACCGGGATCTCGCCCTGGCACATCAGCGTCTGGATCAGGTCCGCACGCAACTGGTCGTCCGCGCTCAGGGTCATGCCGCGAAAGACCGGCAGGCGGCCGGCCTCCAGCGCCGCCCGCCAGCCGGCTTCGTCGCGCGGGTTCTGGCTGTAGGTGTCGCCGATGTGGCTGATCGCGCTGACGCCCAGGCCGATCAGGTCGCTGTCGGCGTGCGTGGTATAGCCCATGAAATTGCGGTGCAGCCCACCGCGCGCCTGCGCCAGCGCCAGCTCGTCGTCGGGCAGCGCGAAATGGTCCATGCCGATGTAGACGTAGCCGGCCGCGGTGAGGGTTTCGATCGCCGCCTGCAGCAGGGCCAGCTTGACCTCCGGGCTCGGCAGATCGGCGGCGTCGATGCGCCGCTGCGCCTTGAACAGCTGCGGCAGGTGCGCGTAGCTGTACACCGCGAAGCGGTCCGGGCGCATCGCCAGCACCGTGGCCAGGGTGCGACGGAAGCCCTCCTCCGTCTGTTTCGGCAGGCCGTAGATCAGGTCCACGTTCACCGAGCGCAGGCCGTGTTCGCGGCAGGCCTCGACCACCGCGCGCGTCTGCTCGACGCTCTGCACGCGATGGATCGCGGCCTGCACCTCGCGGTCGACGTCCTGCACGCCCAGGCTGGCGCGGTTGAAACCGGCCGCCGCCAGCGCCGCGATGTCCTCGGGCATCACCGTGCGCGGATCCAGCTCGATCGAGATATCGCGGTCGTGCACGTCGCTGAAGCGGAAATGCCGGCGCAGCAGATCGACCGTGGCGCGCAGTTGCCGTGGACTGAGGAAGTTCGGAGTGCCTCCGCCGAAATGCAGCTGCACCACTTCGCGGTCGCGGTCGAACAGCGGCGCGATCATGCCGATCTCGCGCGCCAGATCGGCCAGATACGCCTCGCCGCGGGGCGCATCGCGGGTGATCACCCGGTTGCAGCCGCAGTAGAAGCAGGGGCTGAGGCAGTACGGCACATGCACATACAGCGACAGCGGTCGCGGGATCGGGTCGCCGTTGCTGTCGTGGATGGCCGCGCGCAGCGCGGCATCGTCGAAGCTGTCGACGAACTGCGGCGCGGTGGGATACGAGGTATAGCGCGGCCCCGGCCGGTCGTAACGGCGGAGCAGGTCGCGATCGAAGGCCAGTGCGGACATGCATCCAGCCTACGCAGCGGCGGCGGGCCGCTTCTTGACGTGGGTCAAGCCCGGAGCGAACGGCGCTGAGCGATGGCGGCCGTCCGGGTGCGCCTGTCGGCCACGCCCGGGGGGCGGTGCGGGGGGCGGTGCCGGGGGGAGCGGTGCGGCTGTTCGAGGTGCCGCTGTTCGAGGTGCCGCTGTTGAAGTGCCGCCGTTCGCAGTGCAGCCGTTCGCGGCGTGCCCGCTGCGGCCGGTCGGCCCCTCAGCCGATCAAGCGCGCGGGGACGTGCAGGTCGAGGGACAGGGCCAGATGGTCGGAGCTCGCCGCCGGCATCGCGCAGACGTCCGAGCAGGTCAGGCCGTCGCCGATCAGGATGTGGTCGATGGCGCGCTTGGGACGCCAGCTCGGGAAGGTGTGCACCGTGCAGCTCGGCGGCTGCAGCCGCGTGCGCTGGAACAGCACCGCCATTTCCGGCTGTTCGGTACTGCAGTTGAAATCGCCCATCAGCACGCTGTGCGGGTGGTCCTGCAGCAGCTCGGCGATGAAGGCCAGCTGCGATTTGCGGGTGCCGGCGCCCAGAGACAGGTGGGCCACGGCGACGGTCAGGCTGCCCGGGTCGCGGCCGAAGCGCGCGAGCAGCACGCCGCGGCCGGGAATAGGGCCGGGCAGCGGGTGGTCCACCACGTCCACCGGCTCCATCTTCGACAGCAGCGCGTTGGCGCTGGACGCGACCCTGCCCACGCGCCGGTTCGGCTGGTGGCTCCAGTAGTCGAAGCCCGCACGCTCGGCCAGGTAGTGGGTCTGGTTGGTGAACCCCGAGCGCCAGCTGCCCGGGTCGCTCTCCTGCAGGCCCACTATGTCGTACTGGGCGGCGAGCGCGGCGATGCTGTCGAGCGCGCCGCGCTTGTCGCCCAGCGGCAGGACATGCGACCAGCTGCGGGTCGCATAGTCGCTGTAGCGCCGCGTGCTGGAGCCCGCCTGGATGTTGGCGCTGAGCAGTCTCAGCCGGCGCAGGGCGCCTTCTCCCGGGGCCGGGCCGTCGACCAGCACACGCTCGGTGGCGGTGGTGTCGTCCATCACGCTGGGCGGCACGTGCGGGGCGTGCTCAGTGCATGCCCGCAGCGGGCGCAGGCGCGGGCGCCTGTGCCGCGCGCGCGGCGGCCTGCGCGCGCTCGTGCGCGACCAGCACGCCGGCGATGCGGATCATGTCGTCGAAGGTGCGGCCCTTGGGCTTGTAGCGGCCGTTGATGACCAGGGTCGGCGTGCTGCTGACGCCGTTGGTCATGATGAACTGGCGCGCCTGGTTGTACTTGGCGGTGACCGCGAAGCTGCGCATGCCGCTGGCGAACTGCTTCGGGTCAGCGCCGTGGGCGGCGAAGAACTTCGCCAGATCCTCGTCGCTGTCCTCGCCGCGCTCGCCCTTGAGCTTGCCGCTGACGTGGATGGCGTCGTACAGCGCGTCGTGCGCCTTGTTGCCGATGCCCATGGTCTGCGCGGTGTAGAACGCCCGCACGTACTGGTCCCAGTTGCCGCCGAAGGCTGCGGGCACGTAGGTGAAGCGCACATCGGCCGGCAGCGACTGCTTCCACGGCTGCAGCATCGGCTCGAAGCGGGCGCAGGCGGGGCAGACGTAGTTGAAGACTTCGACCACCTCGATCTTGCCGTTCAGCGGCTCGAACGGCTGGCCGCCGCTGATCACGTCGTAGTCGGTGCCCTTGACCAGGCCCGGGATGCCCGAGGCCGTGCCCGGTGCCGGGGCGGCGGGGTCGGCCGCAGCCGGCTCCGGCGTGGCGCCTGCGTCGGGCTGCACGGCAGCGTTGGGGTCGTTGGCGGCCTGGGCGGCAGCTTCGGCGGCCGCCATCAGCGCCGCGTCGTCGGCAGCGGGCGCCTCGGCGGCCGGCTCGGTCGTGGCCGCGGCATCGGCCGCGGGCTCCTGGGTGCAGCCTGCCAGCGCCACGACGGCGGCGAGCGCGAACGCGGGCATCAGACGGGTGGACGACATCGAAACGCGCATGATTCGGACCTCTGCGATGGGACGGATTCTGGTGTGGGCAGGCATTGCGCCCGGAGCGGAACCGCGGGCGATGGACACAGGACGGGGCATTCCGCCCGGCCCGGCCGGCATCACTTCGCTGGCGCCTTCTTCGGAACCGCGAGACGTGCGACGAGTTCATCGAGGATGCGCAGCCGGTCTTCCGCGCTGCGCCCGTTGAGCAGATAGCGCCCATCCACCAGCACCGACGGCGTGGAGCCGAGCTTGTTGGCGACGGCGAAATCGCGCGCGCGCCGCATGCTGGCATCGACCCCGGGCGAACGCATCAGCGCCGCCATCTTCGCGCGGTCCAGCCCCTGGCTTTCGAAGAACATGGCCAGCTCGTCGACGGTGGCGTTGTGCTTCGGCACGGTGCCGTCCTCGTGGATCGCCTTGAACAGCGCGCCGTGCACGCGATCCAGCACCCCGGCCTTCTCGGCCGCGAAATACGCGCGGGCGTAGGCGTTGTCCATGTCGAAGGTGGCCGGCACATAGCTGAAGCGTACATGCTTCGGCGCCTTCGCCTTCCAGGTCTCGATCAGCGGGTGGAAGTCCGCACAATGCCCGCAGGTGTAGGCGAACAGCTCGACCACTTCCACCTTGCCGGCCTGGGCCGGCGTCCAGCGCTGGCTGCCCTCGCCGAGGGTTTCGTAGTCGTCGCCGAAGACCTGGGCGCAGGCGGTGAGCGGCAGCAGCAGCAACAGTGTCAGAAAGCGTCGGAACATGGTCGGTACCTGGAGAAGCGAAGGCGGGACTGGAGTGGACATGACAGGGAGACGGAGCGCGGAACCCGTCGCGCACGTGGCGTGCCGCGCAATCCGCCCACCGCCGCATGGGAACGGCGGGAGAAGACGGTGCCGACGACGGGCGCCCACGAAAAAACGCCGGCCGCAGAGCATGTCCGCGCCGGCGTCTCGATTCAAGCCTCGGGCCGATCCATGCCCCTGCACTGCGATATGCCTCCCGCCCGCGGACGGCTGCGGTTCATGTCCGCGGCCGTCGCCTCGCACCGATCCGGCGCGCCGTCTCAGCGCGCGGCCGTGCGGGTGTGCAGACCCTGCATGTAGGTGGCCAGCGACTGGATCTCTTCGTCGGTGAGCTGCTTCGCGACGGCGGCCATGACGTTGAACTGCGACGGATCGCGCTCGGCGGTGGTGCCGGCGCGATATTCCTGCAGGCGGCGCGCGCTGTACCAGGACTGCTGGCCGGCGACGCGCGGATAGGCCGGGCCGGGGTTGCCGGCGCCATTGGGGCCGTGGCAGGCCATGCAGGCCGGAATGCCGCGTGCGGCGTCGCCCTGGCGGAACAGCGCCTGGCCGACTTCGTAGAACCGCTTGCCGGCGTTGCTGCCTTCAGCGATGGCGGTATCGTCGGCGAGGCCGGCGCCCGAGGTCTGGGTGGCGTAATAGGCGCCGATGTCGCGCATGTCCTGCGCGCTCAGGGGCGCGGCGAAGGGCTGCATGATGGCGTTGACGCGCTCGCCGCTCTTGAACAGCGCCAGCTGATGGGCGATGTAGCGCTCGCTCTGGCCGGCCAGGCGCGGGTAGAGCGAGGGGTCGGATGCGTTGCCGTCGACGCCGTGACAGGCGGCGCAGGCGGCGGCCTTGTTGGCGCCGGCCTCCGGGTCGCCGCCCTTGGCCTTGGCCAGCGCGGCGGTGGCGGAGGCGTCGAGCGGCGCGGTCTGCACCGGCTCGGCGTCCGGCAGCGGCACCACTTCGGTCTGGGCGATGGCGACGGCGGCGGCCAGAGCGGCCACAGCAAGGCCGGCGAAACCGAGAACACGGGCGTGACGCATGCGCAGGACTCCAGAAGCGATGTCGGCGTTGAGACGACGGCAATGACGGCGGTGGATGCGGCGGCGCCGGGGACGGACCCGGGAAATCAGGTCGGTACTGCCGGGCAGAACGGCCCGGAGGCGACGCGCATGGGGTCGGCCGAGGGCCGAAACCGTTAAATTATGGGCGGCGCGTCGGGACGGGTCAAACCCGGCGACCGGCCGGCCGCCGCCGCGCGCGTCCGCGACACGCCTGCGGGGGGTGGCCGTGCGCCGTGGTGTGCGATCCTGTGCGGATGAAGCCCGTGCCCAACCCGTTCGCCCGCGCCCGCTATCTGCTGGCCGCACACACCCCGCGCCAGTTGCCGCCCGACGTCGGTGCCGAAGTCGCCTTCGCCGGCCGCTCCAATGCCGGAAAATCCAGCGCGCTCAATGCCTTGTGCCAGCAGAACGCGCTCGCCCGGGTCTCCAAGACCCCCGGACGCACCCAGCAGCTGGTGTATTTCGAGCTGCCGCCGCATGCCGACACCTACCTGGTGGACCTGCCTGGCTACGGCTACGCCAAGGTGCCGCAGAACCTGCAGGCGCACTGGCAGGCCTTCGTCGACGGCTACTTCCGCACCCGCCAGAGTCTGCGCGGGCTGGTGGTGGTGATGGACATCCGCCACCCGCTCAAGGACTACGACCGGCAGATGCTGGGCTACGCCGTCGAGCGCGGCCTGCCCGCGCATGCCCTGCTGACCAAGGCCGACAAGCTGGGCCGCGGCGCCGCAGGCAATGCCCTGCAGGCCGTGCGCAGGGAGTTGCAGTCCGCCTTCGGCGACAGCGTGAGCGTGCAGACCTATTCGGGCGAGTCGAAGGCCGGCGTGGACGAGCTGCGCCAGGTGCTCGAGGGCTGGCTCGGGATCGTCTGAAGGGCCGGCACCGGGGAGCGGTCATCGCGCGGCCGTCGCGCAGCGGCCTCCTGGCCCACTGCCGCGTACCCCGTCACCCCCCAAAACACGAACGCCCCGGCAGGGGCCGGGGCGTCGCGTCCGTCGTCGGGCGCCGGAGCGCCCCTGCGATCAGAAGTTGAGGGTGTAGAGCAGACGGTTCGGCGAACCGGTACCGGCGCTGGTCACCACGCCGGTGGTGGCGTTGTTGACGATGGCGTTGCGCACCGTGGCCGGGGTGGCCGACGGATTGATCGCCAGGTACAGCGCGGCTGCGCCGGCCACGTGCGGCGACGCCATCGAGGTGCCGCTGATGGTGTTGGTCGCGGTGGTGCTGGTGTACCAGGCCGAGGTGATCGACGAGCCGGGGCCGAAGATGTCCAGGCAGGTGCCGAAGTTGGAGAACGACGAGCGCGCGTCGGTGTTGGTGGTCGAGCCGACGGTGATCGCGTTCGGCGCGCTGGCCGGCGAGTAGTTGCAGGCGTTGGCGTTGTTGTTGCCGGCGGCCACGACCACGGTCACGTTGCGGTTGATCATGCGCTGCACGGCGTCGTTGGTGGCCTGCGAGAAGCCGCCGCCGAGGCTCATGTTGGCCACGGCCGGGGTGATGCGGTTGGCGGCGACCCAGTCCATGCCGGCGATCACGCCGGAGTTGCTGCCCGAACCGGTGCAGCCCAGCACGCGGACCGGATGGATGGTCACGCCCTTGGCCACGCCCCAGGTGGAGCCGCCGACGGTGCCGGCGACGTGCGTGCCGTGGCCGTTGCAGTCGGTGGTGCCGCGGCCGTCGGCGATCGCCGTGTAGCCATTGCCCATGCGGCCGCTGAACTGGCTGTGGGTGCCCAGCACGCCGGTGTCGATGATGTACGCGTGCACGCCGGCAGCGGTGCGGTTGTAGACGTAGGTGCCGTTCAGCGGACGGGCGCGCTGGTCGACGCGGTCCAGGCCCCAGGTGGCGTTGGACTGGGTGGCGTCGATCGAGACGTAGCCGTCTTCCTCGACATAGGCGACGCTCGGGTCGGCGAGCAGCTTGGCCAGCGCAGCGTCATCGGCGCGCGCGACGAAACCGCGCAGCGCATGCTCGTAGCTGTGCGCGACCTGGAAACGGTGGCTGGAGGCCATCCGCGCGGCGACGTCCGAGGCGCGCTGCGAGCGGATCAGGCCGTTGCTGACGCGGGCGGCATCGTCTTCCTTCAGGACGACGATGTACTGGCCGTCGATCGGCTGGGCGGCAGTGCGGAAATTGCCGGCGACGGCGGCCGAGGACAGCAGGGACGCCGCGATGGCGGCAGACAGCAGGGTGATACGACGATCCACGGTAAAACTCCTTCTTTTCCGATACGGGTAGGAACAACTGTGTACGCGACGGGCACGACGCCCGGCGCGCGGCGATGCGGGTCGCTGCGCAATGGGACATCCGATTGCGATTGTCGCGGCCGACAGCCGGATGTGCGTCGCCCTTGGGCGACCACGAAACGGCAGGAGTGGCGGCACGACGGTTGAAGTTGGTTCCAAGGAACAGCAGGCGCTACGTGGCGCGATGGACCGCAGGCATCCTTCCTTGCTGGCGGTCAAGCGGTCGCTGCTGGCGACACCGCGGGAGGCACGCTATTCGAAAGTATACGTCGCGTCAAGCATCGTCCGGAGGAGGCCTTCGCGCACGTCCAAGGGGGGCCGCCGGCACCGCACATCAGACGCATGCAAGCCCGTCATTCTGGGTCGCTCTCAATGACTTGCACGCTGCGTAAACCGCAGGTGCCGCAGCGTCCCCTGCCCTGTGCCGGACGCGCGATCCGTGATGCCGATCGCAGCTTTCGACGGCCCGCGCGCGGACGCGCGCGGCAGGGCGGAAGGGGGCGCAAACGACGACGCCCCGGCCGGGGCCGGGGCGTCGCGTCTGCCGGAAGGCGCCGAAGCGCCGTGCGATCAGAAGTTGCGGGTATAGAGCAGGCGGTTCGGCGAGCCCGAGCCGGCGCCGGTCACCTTGCCGGTGGTGGAGTTGTTCACGATCGCATTGCGCACGGTGGCCGGCGAGGCGCCCGTGTTGACCGAGAGATACAGCGCCGCGGCGCCGGCCACGTGCGGCGCGGCCATCGAGGTGCCGCTGATCGTGTTGCTGGCGGTGGTGCTGGTGTGCCAGGCCGAACGGATCGAGCTGCCCGGGGCGAACACGTCGAGGCAGGAGCCGTAGTTGGAGAACGACGAACGCGCGTCGGTGCTGGTGGTCGAGCCCACGGTGATGGCGGCGGGCACGCGCGCCGGCGAGTAGTTGCAGGCATTGCTGTTGTCGTTGCCGGCAGCCACCACCACGGTCACGCCCGAGTTGATCAGGTTGTTGATCGCACTGTCGAGGGTGGAGCTGGCGCCGCCGCCCAGGCTCATGTTGGCCACGGCCGGGCGGACCTTGTTCACGCGGACCCAGTCGACGCCGGCGATCACGCCGGAGGTGCTGCCCGAACCGGTGCAGCTGAGCACGCGCACCGGGTGGATGCGCACGCCCTTGGCGACGCCCCAGGTGCTGCCGCCGACGGTGCCGGCGACATGGGTGCCGTGACCGTTGCAGTCGTTCACGCCACGGCCGTCGGAGATCGCGGTGAAGCCGTTGCCGATGCGGCCGCTGAACTGGCTGTGCGAGGTCAGCACGCCGGTGTCGATGATGTACGCGTGCACGTTGCTCGCGGTGCGGTTGTACACGTAGGTGCCGTTCAGCGGACGGCTGCGCTGGTCGACGCGATCCAGACCCCAGGTGGCGCCGCTCTGCGTGGCGTCGATCGAGATGATGCCGTCTTCCTCGACATAGGCCACGCGCGGGTCGGCCAGCAGCTTGGCCAGCGCGTTGTCGTCGGCCTTGGCGACGAAGCCGCGCACGGCGGCCTCGTAGTTGTGCACGACCTGGAAGCGATGGCTGTTGGACATCTGAGCAGCCACGTCGGACGCGCGCTGCGAACGGATGAGACCGTTGCTGACGCGGGCGGCATCGTCTTCCTTCAGGACGACGATGTACTGGTATTCGATCGGCTGGGCGGCCGTGCGGAACTCGCCGGCGACGGCGGCGGACGACAGCAGCGACGCCGAGATGGCGGCGGAAATCAGGGTGATGCGACGATTCACGGTAACTCCTTGATACACACGAATTGCGGATTGAGCGGCGACGGGCACACGCCCGCCGCGCGGCGATGCGGCTCGCTGCGCAGGCGACTGGATTGACGATGGCACGGCCGGCAGCCGCTGACGATGCGCCACGCAGGCACGACGACGGCTGGAGTCGCGGACGTTCGCTGAAGGGGTTTTCCCGAATGAGCTGCAAATACAGTGAATGCATCGCGGGACGATGCATCGTCGACATCTCTCCCTGTCGACGATCGAATGGTCGCCTGTGGCGACACCGCGAAGCGAAGCTATGCGAAGCGTATACGTCGCGTCAAGCGTTTTCGCCCTGGAAATCGCTGGCGTGCATTTTTTTGAGCACGACGCGCAGCGCGCGAAAGAACGACGCGACCGTCGCCGCCGCAGGAGGCGAACATCGCGCCGCGCCGCGGCGAGGCGCGCATTCGGCTCGAAAAACGCATGAAAACATGAGTGTTCGGATGCAGGCGAACTGCTCGCCGATGCCGCTGCGATGCAGAATTGATCCGCTTGTGCATGCGCACATCGCAGGGCATGCGACACGTGCGCCTATGAAAATTCGCAACACGTGCGACGCCGGATCATGCACCGCACATCGCATGTTCGCGACGCGCGACCGCTTCAGCGGACCTGTGCCGCATCGCGCAGACGCGGATCGATGCGCGCGCGCAGCGCATCCACCAGCGCGCCGATCGCCACGATGGCCGCACCGACCACCAGCACCGTGCCCAGCACCAGCGTGTAGTCGCGGTTGAGCGCACCCTGCACGAAATACCGGCCCATGCCCGGGATGCCGAACACCTGCTCCACCACGGCGGAACCGGTGACGATGTTGATGAGCGCCGGCGAGAGCCACGCGACCACCGGCAGCGACGCCACGGGCAGCGCATGCGCGAACAGCAGACGCGCGTCAGAAAGGCCGCGCCCGCGCGCGGCCACCAGATGCTCGGCGGACAATGCATCGAGCATCGCCGCGCGGGTGAGGCGCGCGCAGTAGGCGAGGTTCGGCAGCGCCAGCGCGATCGCGGGCAGCACGACGTTGTCCCATTCGCCCCACCCGCCCGCGGGCAACCACTGCAGCCCCACCGCGAACACCAGCACCAGCAGCGGTGCGACCACGAACTTCGGCAGCGAAACCCCCAATCCGGCCAGCGCCATCAGTGCGCGGTCCGTCCACGTGCCGCCACGCAGCGCGGACCACACGCCCAGAGGCACGCCGAACAGCAATGCGAGTGCGAGCGCCAGCCCGCCGTTGAGCAGCGACACCGGAAGCGCCTGCGCGATCAGTGCGTTGACGCTGTAGTCCGGGTATTGGAACGAGGGGCCGAGATCGCCCTGCAGCACATCGCCCAGCCATGCCGCGTATTGCGCCAGCGGCGGCAGGTCGAGCCGATATTGCGCTTCGAGCGCGGCCTGCACTTCGGGCGGCACCGCCTTTTCGGTGTCGAACGGCCCGCCGGGCGCGGCGCGCAGCAGCACGAAGCAGAGCGTGGCCAACAGCCAGAGCGTGAGCAGCGTTTCCAGCGCACGCAGCGCGGGACGGCGCAGAGGTGCGGACGCCGCGCGCAGGCGAGCGATCAGGCCCGCGGCGCGCGCGCGCTCAACCGACTGCGACATGCGACGCGACATCGAACAGGCGCCCCACCAGCGCGGCCGCACCCATCGCAGCCGCACCCCAGAACGCGACCCGCAGCGCGCCGCGCACGGGCGAGGCGCCGCCTGCCCAGGCGGCGAGCGCGCCGGAGCCGGACAGGCCGAGCAGGGTGGCGGCGACCACGACCGCCTCGATCCGTCCCGCCGGAGCGGACAACACCGCCAGCAGCGGCAGCAGCGCACCGGCGACGAAGGCCGCGGCCGATGCGGCGGCGGCCTGCACGGGGCGCGCACGCAGCGCCTCGGTGATGCCCAATTCGTCGCGCATGTGCGCGCCCAACGCATCGCGCGCGGTGAGCTGCTGCGCCACCTGTGCGGCCAGCGCGGGCTCCAGACCGCGCGCGATGTAGATGCGGGTCAACTCCTGCAGCTCCTGATCGGGCAGCTCGGCCAGCTCGCGGGTCTCGCGGGCGATATCGGCATGCTCGGTATCGGCCTGCGAACGCACCGAGACGTATTCGCCGGCGGCCATCGACATCGCGCCGGCGACGATGCCGGCGATGCCGCTGGCCAGGACCAGCTCGGGCCCGGCGCCGCCGGCGGCCACGCCGACCACCAGGCCCGCGATCGAGATGATGCCGTCGTTCGCGCCGAGCACCGCCGCGCGCAGCCAGCCGACGCGATCGGTGCGGTGCGATTCCTGATGGCCGTGACCGCGATGAGCGTGGCGTGGCATGACGATCTCCCTGCGCAGACTGTGGATGTGCATGTGCCGTGCGCGCTGTCCGCGGCGCTCGGAGACGAGTGTACCGACCCGCGCCCTACCCGCGCAGACGCAACCATCGCGTCGCGTGCCGGTCGAGCGGGTTGGCCTGCCAGCCGTCCACCGCATCGGCGACCAGATGCTTGGATGTGTAGAAATACAGCGGAATCAGTGCGTGCTGGTGCAGCAGACGGGTTTCGGCCGCGCGCAGCCAGGCATTGCGCGCGGCCTCGCTGCGCGCGGTGTCCGCACGCGCGACCAGCGTGCGGTAATGCGGGTCGCCGTAACCGGGCCAGTTGAGCGCACCGTCGTCGGCGAACCCGGCGAGGAAGTTGCGTGGATCGGCCACATCGCCGATCCAGCCGCCGCGGAACACCTGGGTGATCGCACGCTGCCTGCGGTTCTGCACGAACACCCGCCATTCCTCGTTGCGAAGACGCACGCGCACGCCCAGTGTGCTGCGCCACATCGCCGCGACCGCCAGCGCCATGCGCCGATGCGGCGTGGAGGTGTTGTAGCGCAGCTCGATCTCCAGCGGCGCATCCTGCGAATAGCCGGCGGCGCGATACAGCGCGCGCGCCTGTGCTTCGCGCCGGGCCTGCGTCCAGCCCGACCAGTGCAGCTGCGCCGGTGCGTAGCCGGGAATGCCCGGCGGCACGATGCCCCAGGCCGGGGTCTCGCCCAGCGCGGTGACGTGGCGCACCAGGATCTCCCGATCCACCGCCAGCGAGAGCGCTTCGCGCAGCCGCGCGGCGCGCAGCGCGCATGCGGTGTCGCCATGATCGGCATCGATGTCGACATCGGCATAGACATCGGCATGGACATCGGCACCCGTGCGCCGGGCGTCCGGCGCGCAGCCGCCGAACGGCGGCCGATCGAGATTGAAGCCCAGCCAGAACGCGCCCAGGTACGGCGCGATGCGCAGCTGCCCGCCGAAGCGCGCGCGCAGCCCTTCCAGCGGCTGCGGCGGGACGGTCTCGGTGATGTGCAGGTCGCCGGCGGCGAAACGCTGCAGTTCGGCGGCGGCATCCTCGGTCACGTGGTAGCGCACCGAGGCGATGGCCACCGCAGCGGCGTCGTGGAAATACGGATTGCGTTCGAGCGTGAGATTGGCCTGCGGCGTCCAGGCGGCCAGCCGGTATGCACCGTTGCCGACCAGCCGCCCGGGCCGCGTATGCGCGCGCCCGTGCCGTGCGACGGCAGGCAGCGAGACCGGATAGGCGATGGGCAGGGTCAGCAGGGCCGGCAGCTGGGCGCGCCGGGTCAGCCGGAAGCGCACGGTGCGCGGATCGGGCGCGTCCACACCGAGCGCCTCGGGCGCCACCTCCCCGGCCTGCACCGCGGCGGCGTGATGCAGCGCATCGAAGTGCGAGGCGAAGGGCGCGGCCGTCTCCGGCGCGAACGCGCGACGGAAACTCGCCACCACCTGCGGCGCATCCAGCGGAGCGCCGTCGCTCCAGCGCAGGCCCGGACGCAGGTGGAAGGTCCAGACCCGGCCCTCGGCATCGCTCTCCCAGCGCTCGGCCATGCCCGGCACCAGGCGGCCGTCCGCGGCCTCGGTCACCAGGCCTTCGTACAGATCGCGCAGGATGTTGGCGCAGGCCACTTCCTGGCATTTGTGGGCGTCCAGGGTGCCCGGCTCGGGGCCGTTGCCGCGTTCCAGCCGCCCCGCCGCCGCGGCCTCGGCCGTCGGCACCGCGATGGAACACAGACAGAGCACGAGTGTGGCGATGCGGGTCATCATCGCCACGTATAGTGCCCGCTTGCTTCGGGCCGTCCCAGCCCCCATGGTGCCTGGCCCACGGGCGCGGCGCCCTACCAGGCGCAGGGCGCGAGGCGCGCACCGTCCCGCACGGCGCACGCCTCCTGTGCTGCACCCGCACCGTTCACCGCAGTCCCCCACCGCACGCAGCCACCGCCCGGAGCTTCTGGATGTCCAGCCCCAGCCACACCGCCGACACCCCGATCGAGCGGCGCGACACTCTCGTCGACTACATCGCGGGCGGCGAAAAACCCCGCGGCGACTGGCGGATCGGCACCGAGCACGAGAAGTTCGGCTTCCGTCTGGACGACCTGCGCCCGCCCGGCTTCGATGGCGACCGCGGCATCGAGGCCCTGCTCCGCGGGATGACCCGCTTCGGCTGGGACGCGGTGGACGAGAAGGGCCGCACCATCGCCCTGCTCAAGGACGGCGCCTCGGTCACGCTGGAGCCCGCCGGCCAGCTGGAACTCTCCGGCGCGCCGCTGGAGACCATCCACCAGACCTGCGTCGAGGTGGGCACGCACCTGAAGGAAGTGAAGACGGTCGCGGACGAGCTGCAGCTCGGCTTCCTCGGCATGGGCTTCCAGCCCAAATGGCCGCGCGCGGACATGCCGTGGATGCCCAAGGGCCGCTACGCGATCATGCGCAGCTACATGCCGAAGGTCGGGGATCTGGGCCTGGACATGATGACCCGCACCTGCACCGTGCAGGTCAATCTGGACTACGCCACCGAAGCGGACATGGTGAAGAAATTCCGCGTCTCGCTGGCGCTGCAGCCGGTGGCGACCGCGCTGTTCGCCGATTCCCCCTTCACGGAAGGCAAGCCGAACGGCTACCTCAGCTACCGCTCGCACATCTGGACCGATACCGACCCGGACCGCACCGGCATGCTCGATTTCGTGTTCGAGGACGGCTTCGGCTACGAGCGCTATGTCGACTATCTGCTCGATGTGCCGATGTATTTCAGTTACCGCGACGGGATCTACCACGATGCCAGCGGCCAGAGCTTCCGCGACTTCCTCGACGGCCGCCTGCCCGTGCTGCCGGGCGCATTGCCCACACTGCGCGACTGGTCGGACCACATGACCACCGCCTTCCCCGAGGTGCGGCTGAAGAAGTATCTGGAAATGCGCGGCGCCGACGGCGGTCCGTGGAACCGCCTGTGCGCGCTGCCGGCGTTCTGGGTGGGCCTGCTGTACGACGACGCGGCGCTGGATGCGGCCTGGGACCTGGTGAAGGACTTCAGCCGCGAGGAGCGGCATGCGCTGCGCGACGGCGTGCCGAAGCATGCACTCCACCTGCCCTTCCGCGGTGCGCGCGTGCGCGAGCTGGCGCAGGAGGCCCTCAAGATCGCCGTCGCCGGCCTGCGCCGCCGCGCCGCGCTGAATGCCGAAGGCCAGGACGAGACCCGTTTCCTCGAACCGCTCATCGAAATGGCCGAAGCCGGCCAAACCGCCGCCGATCACAAGCTGGCGCTGTACCACGGCCGCTGGCAGGGCGATATCGACCGCGTGTTCCGCGAATTCGCGTACTGATCTTGCGCATTGCCGGGATTTGAATGTCCGATGCCGGGCATTCACGGCCGCACGGCGTCAAAACCCGTGTTTCGGACCTGGAATGGAATGAGGGTGGCTCCGACACGCTGGACCTGAGAGCCGATGGCATCCGGCCCGGATCCATCCGCTGGATCGATGCATCGATGGATGGCGGGACGATGCGACGCGCTTCCGGTGCGCTGCACGTGCCGAGCACACGAGAGATCCGCCGTGTGCATGTACCGAGCCGGAAAGCAGGTCCCTCGCTGCGCGCGGGATGACATCGAAACGTTTTCGGGTTTCGGGTTTCGGGTT
>CBFGMS010000086.1:0-15090 GCA_965649985.1 uncultured Gammaproteobacteria bacterium
CGATCTTGCCCGGCATGTGGATGTGGCCCGGCATGATGCCGATCTTGCACTCGCCGGGCGTGATCACGCCCGGGCAGTTCGGCCCGATCAGCACCGCGTCCGGGTAGCCGGCGAGCGTGTTCTTCACGCGCAGCATGTCCAGCACCGGGATGCCTTCGGTGATGCAGACGATGACCTTGATGCCGGCATCGGCCGCCTCGAGGATGGCGTCCGCGGCGAACGGCGGCGGCACGTAGATGACCGAAGCGTCGGCGCCGGTCTCGGCCACGGCGTCGGCGACGGTGTCGAACACGGGCAGCCCGAGATGCTGGCTGCCGCCCTTGCCGGGGGTCACGCCGCCGACCACCTTGGTGCCGTACTCGAGCATCTGCTCGGCGTGGAAGGTGCCCTGCTGGCCGGTGAAGCCCTGGACGATGACTTTGGTGTGCTTGTTGACGAGAACGGACATGGGATTGGAATCCTGGAGTTGTCGCGTAGGAGGAGCTTCAGCCCCGACCTGCCCGCAGGCGGTCGCGCCCGCAGGCGCTCCTACGGGGAATGAGATTCAGGCGGCCTTGACCGCAGCGACGGCCTTCTTCGCGCCATCGTTGATGTCGTCGGCCGGAATGATGGCCAGGCCGGAGTTCTTGAGGATCTCCTTGCCCTTCTCCACATTGGTGCCTTCCAGGCGCACGATCACCGGCACCTTCACGTCCACTTCCTTCACCGCGGCGATGATGCCCTCGGCGATCATGTCGCAGCGCACGATGCCGCCGAAGATGTTGACGAAGATCGCCTTCACGTCCTCGTCGCGCAGGATCAGCTTGAACGCCTCGGTCACGCGCTCCTTGTTGGCGCCGCCGCCGACGTCGAGGAAGTTCGCCGGCTCGCCACCGTTGAGCTTGATCACGTCCATGGTGGCCATGGCCAGGCCGGCGCCGTTCACCATGCAGCCGATGTTGCCGTCCATGGTGACGTAGTTCAGGTCGTGCTGGCTGGCCAGCACCTCGGTCTCGTCTTCCTGGCGGATGTCGCGCATCGCGGCCAGTTCGGGATGACGGAACGTGGCGTTGTCGTCGGAATTGATCTTGCCGTCCAGCACGGCCAGGTTGCCGTCGGTGAGGATGGCCAGCGGGTTCAGTTCGACCAGCGCCAGGTCCTTCTCGTTGAACAGCCTGAACAGGCCCATCATGATCTTGGTCAGCTGGCCCACCTGCTTGGCGTTGAGGCCCAGGCCGAAGCCCATCTCGCGGCACTGGTAGGGCTGCAGGCCCTGCACGTAGTTCACGTTGAGGGTCTTGATCGCGTCGGGGTTTTCCTCGGCGGTCTTCTCGATCTCCACGCCGCCGTCGGCCGAGGCGATGAAGGTGATGGCCTTCGTGCTGCGGTCGACCAGCACCGAGAGATACAGCTCCTGGGCGATGTCGGTGGCCTGGGTGACCAGCACGGTGTCGACCGGCAGGGCGACGCCGGCGGACTGGTAGGTCTCCATCTTGGTGCCGAGCATGCCCTTGGCGTAGTCGCGCACCTCGTCGTAGGTCTTGGCGAGCTTCACGCCGCCGGCCTTGCCGCGACCGCCGGCATGGATCTGGGCCTTGACCACCCAGAAATCGCCGCCGATGGCCTTGGCCGCGTCGACGGCCTCTTCCGGCGTGCGGGCGACGCGCCCGGCGGGGACTGCGATGCCGTAATCGGCAAACAATTGCTTCGCCTGGTATTCGTGAAAATTCATATCGGTTCCGTGCGGGAAGGGGATGTGGCCTGGATGCCGGACTGGATCGGTGCGGGCGTGATGCGGACGGACGAATCGTGCGGACGGATGGGTGCAGGCCGACCAGACGCAGCCGCCTGGACACCGGGTAAAGCCGCACCGACCGGACGATGGGCCGGTCCGCAACGGGCGCACCCTGCAAGCCGAATCGAACCGCCATTGTCGCCCAACTGGAGAGGCCGAGCCAACCGCTGTCGGTGCCTTCGCCTGGCCGGCACACCCGACGACGCATGGCACGCCCCGTCCTGCCGGACGCCCCTGCGAGGAGAAACCCAAATCGAATCAACCCCTTGCAGGCAGGCCGCAGCACGTTCGCCCGCTCCGCGCGGAGCGGGCGCGAAGCCCGTCGGCGGCGCTGCCCGTCGTGCGGATACGCGCGGGGCTTGGCCTATACTGGCGCGGCAGTGCGGCCCAAGGACCGCCGGGAACCCCGCTTGAACTCGCTTGCCTCCAGCGCCGCCCGCGACCTCGGACTGTCCAGCCCGCCCCCGCGCGAGCTGTATCTGTTCGCGCTGTACCGGTTGCTCGAAGCGGTCCTGCTCGGACTGGCGGCGTTCGGCCCCAACCGCATCGTCGACGTCGCTCCCGGGCACCCGGAGCTGGCGCAGAGCCTGGCACTGGGCTACGCCGTCGCCGCGATCGTCCTGCTGCTCCGCGCACGCAACCGCCGCGCCACCATCGCGGCCACCCTGACCGGCATCGGCGTCGACATCGCGGTCGCCGCCGCGGCCGTGCATCTGATGCCCACGCTCATTTCCGGCATCGCGCTCATGCTGCTGTTCAACGTCGGCGCCGCCTCGCTGCTGCTGCCGTGGCGGCACAGCCTGGGCGTGGCCTGCGCGGCCTCGGTGGCGATCGCGGTCGGCCACCTTCTCGGCCAGCTCTTCGCCCAGGCCAGCGCACGCCCGCTGGCCGAGCTGATGATGTTCGCGGTCAGCTTCCTGGCGATGGCCGCACTCACCCAGCAGTTGCGCCAGCGCGTCTCCAGCACCCAGGCCCTCGCCGACCGGCGCGGCGAGGAGGCCACACGCCTGGCCGAAGTGAACGCACTGATCATCCGCCGCATGCGCACCGGCGTGCTGCTGGTGGACGGCAAGGGCGAGATCCTGGTGGCCAACGAGGCGGCGATGCTGCTGCTCGGCGAGGCTGCGGTGGGCACCCGCGTCCTGTCGGAAGCGGCGCCCGAGCTCGCGCTGCGCATGAGCGAATGGCTGCGCAGCGGTCTGCACAACGAAACGCCGATGCAGCTGGGCAACGAGCAGTTCGAGCTGGTGCCGCGCTTCGCCCGGCTGCTGGCCAAGGGCGAGGACGTGCTGATCTTCCTCGACGACACCTCACAGGTCTCGCGCCGCGCCGAGTCGCTCACCCTGGCCGCGATGGGCCGGTTCTCGGCCAGTCTGGCCCACGAGATCCGCAACCCGCTCGCCGCCATCAGCTACGCCGCGCAGCTGGTGGAGGAGTCCCCGGACCTCGCCGCCCACGACCGGCAGATGGTGCAGATCATCCTCAAGCAGTGCATGCGCACCAACAGCATCGTCGAGAGCGTGCTCGGCCTGGCCCGCCGCGAACGCGCCTGCGCCGAACATCTGGAGTTGACCGGGTTCCTGCGCGGCTTCATCGAGGAGTTCCGGCAGACCGTGCCGGACGAAACCGACAACATCACCCTGGACCCGGACACCCGCCCGGTCGCGGCCCTGGTCGATTCCAAACATCTGCACCAGGTGCTGACCGCGCTGATCCAGAACGCGCGCCGCCACGGCCACCTGCCCGGCAAGGCCGCGCGCATCACCCTGAGCACGCGCATGCTGGACCAGGCCCCGGTGATCGAGATCGCCGACGAGGGGCCTGGCATCCCCGAACAGGCCGTGGCCCACCTGTTCCGGCCGTTCTTCACCACCTCCGAACACGGCACCGGGCTGGGGCTCTACATCGCCCGCGAGCTGTGCCGGGCCAACGGCGCCACCCTGGACCATGTGCCGTCCGACCAGGGCGGCTGCCGGTTCCGCATCACCCTGCCCAGCCCGCACGTGCTGCTGCCGGCCTGAGCGGCCGGGCAGGCCGCCGCCGAGGTGGGTTCTGAGCCCTCTGCGATCGGTTGCACACCACATCCGCCCTCTTCCGCCGCAGGTTTTCGCATCCTCCGGCGCCACGCCTGTCGTAAATGGACTAAAATTGACGCAGGAGGGCACCATGGCCGAACAACGCAGCGCACTGATCGTCGACGACGAGCACGATATCCGGGAACTGTTGGTCGTCACGCTCGGGCGGATGGGCCTGCGGACCGATTCGGCGCCCAATCTGGCGGTCGCGCGCGAGATGCTGAGCACGGTCGCCTACGACCTGTGCCTCACCGACATGCGCCTGCCCGACGGCTCGGGCCTGGAACTGGTGGCCGAGATCGGCACCCGCTTCCCGACCACGCCCGTCGCGGTCATCACCGCCTACGGCAATGTCGAGGCCGCGGTCGAGGCCCTGAAGAACGGCGCCTTCGACTTCGTCACCAAGCCGGTGGACCTGTCGGTGCTGCGAGGCCTGGTCAAACAGGCGCTCGAACTCAACAGCAACCGCACCGCCAACCCCGAGGGCAGCAGCCTGCTGCTCGGCGAGTCCAATGCCATGGTCGGCCTGCGCGACACCATCGCCAAGGTCGCCCGCAGCCAGGCACCCGTGCACATCAGCGGCGAATCCGGCACCGGCAAGGAGCTGGTGGCCCGCACCATCCATGCCCAGGGCTCGCGCGCGGCCGGGCCGTTCATTCCGGTCAACTGCGGCGCGATCCCGTCCGAATTGATGGAAAGCGAGTTCTTCGGCCACAAGAAGGGCAGCTTCACCGGCGCCCACGGCGACAAGCAGGGCCTGTTCCAGGCCGCGGACGGCGGCACCCTGTTCCTCGACGAGGTGGCCGAGCTGCCGCTGGCGATGCAGGTCAAGCTGCTGCGCGCGATCCAGGAGAAGACCGTGCGCCCGGTCGGCGCCAACGCCGAGCACACGGTCGACGTGCGCATCCTCTCGGCCACGCACAAGGATCTCAACCAGCTGGTCGCCGACGGCACGTTCCGTCACGACCTGTTCTACCGCATCAACGTGATCGAACTGGGCGTGCCGCCCCTGCGCGACCGCACCGGCGATCTCGTCCTGCTCTCCGAAGCCATCCTGCGCCGCCTCGCTCACGCCATGAAGCGGCCCGCACCCAGGCTTTCCGCCGATGCGCTGGCCACGCTGGAGCGCTACCCCTTCCCGGGCAATGTGCGCGAACTGGAGAACATCCTCGAACGCGCGCTGGCCATGGCCGACGGCGACCACATCGCCACGCACGACCTGCGTCTGCCGAATGTGCAGGTGTCCGCGACGCAGGCGGCTTCCGCCCCCGCGCAGGCACAGCCGGCAGCGGCAGCCGCCGCCCCCGCACCGGCCGCGCCTGCCCCGGCCGACCCGCGCAGCATCGGCCCGCGCGAAACCAGCACCAGCGCACTGCCCTCCTACATCGAGGAGATCGAGCGCAACGCCATCCAGCAGGCGCTGCAGGAACACCGCTACAACAAGACCAAGACCGCGGCCGCACTGGGCATCACCTTCCGCGCCCTGCGCTACAAGCTCAAGAAACTCGGCATCGAGTAACCGAGACACGGCGGCGCGCGGCCGGCAGCGGCCTTCGCGCACTGCGGACAGGGTGCCGACATCGCTCTCGGCCAGCGAACGGCCACCCGGCTACGCCCCGACAGGTCCTGCGACCGCTGTCGTGTTTTGACCCGCACCCGGCCCGAGCATGGCCCTGCAACATCGCCGGGGACCCGGGCCGACGCTATGCTTCGGCGCCTGTCCCCATCGCATGCCATGCCATGACACGCTGGAAAGCCTCGGCCCTGCACCTGCTCGTTTCGCTCACCGTGATCGGCACGATCACCGGACTGATCTACCTGCTGTGGTTCCCGCACCACCTGATCCTGATCGCAGGCATGGACCGGCTGCTCGTGACCATGCTGATGGTCGACATCGTGGCCGGCCCGCTGCTCACCCTGATCGTGTTCAAGGCCCACGACATGCCGCAGACGCGGCGCGACCTCACCGTCATCGCACTCCTGCAGGCGGGCTTCCTGATCTATGCCCTGCACACGGCATGGGTCAGTCGGCCGGTGTTCCTGGTCTGGTCGGTCGACAAGATGTATCTGATGTACGCGAACGACATCGATGCCGAAGATCTGGCCGATGCCGGGAACACGGACATCACTGCGCTGCCCTGGCTGGGGCCGAAGCGGTTCGCCGTGGACCTGCCGCAGGATCACGCCGCCCGTGCCGAGGTGTTCACGGACATCATCCAGCGCCAGACCAGCCTCGAGCGCATACCGAAGTACTACGGTGCATACGGTAAACAGCGCGCGAAGATCCTGCGGTTCGGCCTGCCCGCCGAACCGGGCTCGATGCCGGACTGGATGGACAAGGACAGCCTGCGCTCCGCACTGGACGCCACCGGCCGCCCGGCCTCCGAACTGCGCCTGGTGCCGATCGAGTCGGCACGTGCGGCCTCGATGCTGCTGATCGATGCCGAGACGGCGGAACCGGTACGGACCCTGGCGCCCCCGCCGCCCGAAGAAGACGATTCCAACGTCTCCGACACCCCGGAATCGCCTGCAAAGAATTGACACATGCGGTCAGCCCAGCAACACACTGACAATTTGCGTCAGTTTATGACCATACAGGAACGTGAACACGGCCACACCTGCGACGCCGCAGAGGGAACCCGTTCCCGGTTCTGTCAGTTGGCATACTCCGTGCTTTAATGGTTCTGCACGTGCTCGACAGCACGAGCGCCCAAGGACACGGCATACGCTGCAGTCGACGGGCACGCGCCAGAGTCATCGCGATGCGTCAAACGCGTTACGTTTCACCACCACCGCACCACAACCCTAGGGAAACACCACAATGAAGAAGACCCAAGGCTTCACCCTGATCGAACTGCTGATCGTGGTCGCCATCATCGCCATCCTGGCCTCGATCGCCATTCCGCAGTATCAGGACTACATCTCGCGCACCCGCGCCACCGGCGCCGCTGCCGAGCTGTCCGGCTTCCGCACCGCCGTCAACGTCTGCATCTCCGAGACCCAGACCAACGTCGGCTGCAACGCCGGCACCAACGGCATCCCGGCCATCGCCGGCTTCACCCTGACCGACAACGTGATCGCCATCGCCGGCGTCACCGACGGCACGATCAGCGCCACCACCGGTGCGACCGTGTCCAGCGGCGGCGCCAACTTGACCTACCAGAACGTTCCGACTGCAGCTCCCGGCTCGGCCAACATCACCTGGGCGAACGGCGGCACCGTGTGCAATCCGACCCGCGGCCTGCGTTCGGGCCAGGGCGACTGCCCGTAACCGATACGGAGAAGGCCCCGATCTTCGGGAACCACTCCTCGAAACCCCGGCTTCGGCCGGGGTTTCGCATTTAAGTCATCGACATTCAATCCGTCGCGCCCCAACCCGCGACGCCACAGGCCAGGAACGGCCGCCCATTCCCAGCAGACGAGGACGACACCATGGACGCATCGCATCGGTTCTCCCATTACACCCGTGGTTTCACCCTGATCGAGCTGCTGATCGTCGTCGCCATCATCGCGATCCTGGTCGCGATCGCGGTCCCGCAGTATCAGGACCACATCTCACGTGCCCGCGCATCCGGCGCGGCAATGGAGTTGTCCGGGCTACGCAAGGCCGTCAGTGTCTGTATCTCCGAGCGTCAAACCAGGACCGACTGCAGCCTGGGCGTCAACGGCCTGCCTGTGTCCGTGCCTGGTACCGAAAACGTGCAGGCGGGCACCGTCAGCGTGATCGATGGCCGCATCCAGGGAATCACCGGTGCGACCGCCTCCAGCGGGGGCGCGCTCCTGACCTGGGACAACTCTCCTACCTTCAGCATTACCGGCTCCGGCGAAAACATCACATGGACCAATGCCGGCACCGTCTGCGATCCGATCCGCGGCCTGCGGCCCGGTCAGGGCGATTGCCCCTGAGCATCGGCCAGCGCTCCCGAGCGGAGCGGACAGCCCCTCAAGCGTGACCGATCTCACCGATTCCTGAAAAAGTCTCCCCATCTCATTGATGGAACAGGGGCGAATAGGCGCTTTTGAGGCCCGGAAGGCGTGCATCGCGGCGGGTCTCGCAGTACCCTAGCCCCGGGGACAGCCGTCCACGGGACCGCCTGGGAACGCCAACACGATGAATTCGGTCGCCACCACCAATCTGCTCGGCATCACCGGCATCGTCCGGCGTCTGGTGCTGGACGGCGCACTGGACGAGGCCACTGCGCGCAGCGCGCTGGATATCGCGAGCAACGAGCGCAAGCCGATCGCGATCTATCTGCGCGAGCACAAACTCGTCACGCCCGCCCAGTTGGCCGCGGCCAACGCGATCGAGTTCGGTCTGCCGATGTTCGATCCGACGGCGATGGATGCGAGCCAGAGCGCGATCAAGCTGGTCAAGGACGAGCTGATCCAGAAGCATCATGTGTTGCCGCTGTTCAAGCGCGGCGGCCGGCTGTTCGTGGGCGTCTCCGACCCCACCGACACCGCGGCCCTGGACGAGGTCAAGTTCCATACCAATCTGATCGTCGAGCCGGTGCTGATCGACGAGGACACCCTGCGCCGCACGGTTGAGCTCTGGATGGCCTCCCAGGACACGCTGGGTGGCCTCGACGATGCCGAAGGGCTCGAGAATCTCGACGTGTCCACCGGCGACGACGACGGAGGCGACTCCGGCATCGACGCCAAGGGCGACGACACTCCGGTGGTCAAATTCGTCAACAAGGTGCTGATCGACGCGATCCGCCGCGGCGCCTCGGACATCCACTTCGAACCCTACGAAACCGACTACCGGGTGCGCCTTCGCATCGACGGCATCCTCAAACAGGTGGCCAAGGCGCCGGTCAAGCTGAGCCAGCGCATCGCCGCGCGCCTGAAGGTCATGTCGCAGCTGGACATCGCCGAAAAACGCGTGCCGCAGGACGGGCGCATCAAGCTCAACATTTCGAAGACCAAGCAGATCGACTTCCGCGTGAGCACGCTGCCGACCCTATTCGGCGAGAAGATCGTGCTGCGTATCCTCGACGGCAGCGCGGCCAAGCTGGGCATCGAAAAGCTCGGCTACGAAGACGATCAGCAGTCGCTGTTCCTCGAAGCCATCCACAAGCCCTACGGCATGGTTCTGGTCACCGGCCCGACCGGCTCGGGCAAGACGGTGTCGCTGTACACCGCGCTGGGCATCCTCAACGAAGAATCCCGCAACATCTCCACGGTCGAGGATCCGGTCGAAATCCGGCTGCCGGGCGTGAACCAGGTCCAGCAGAACGTGAAGCGCGGCATGACCTTCGCCGCTGCGCTGCGCAGCTTCCTGCGTCAGGACCCGGACATCATCATGGTCGGCGAAATCCGCGACCTCGAGACCGCGGAAATCGCGGTCAAGGCCGCGCAGACCGGTCACATGGTGCTGTCGACCCTGCATACCAACGACGCGCCGCAGACCGTTGCGCGTCTGATGAACATGGGCATCGCGCCGTACAACATCACCTCGTCGGTGTCGCTGGTCATCGCCCAGCGACTCGCGCGCCGGCTCTGCTCCAACTGCAAGCGTCCGGCCGAGCCCCTGCCCCACAACGCCCTGCTCGCCGAAGGCTTCACCGCCGACGAGATCCATGCCGGCATCACCCTGTACGACGCCGTGGGCTGCGATGAATGCACTGGCGGCTACAAGGGCCGTACGGGCATCTACGAAGTCATGCCGATGTCCGAAGAGATCCAGGCCATCATCCTGCAGGGCGGCAACGCCATGCAGATCGCTGAAGTGGCGCAGAAGGCGGGCGTCCGCAACCTGCGCCAGTCGGCATTGATGAAGGTCCGGAACGGCATCACCAGCCTCGCCGAAATCAACCGTGTGACCAAGGACTAAGCCATGGCCGCTACCCGCACCGCCGCCAAGCCCTCCACCGCCCCCCAGCGCGCCAGCATGAGCCTGCCCATGTACGTGTGGGAAGGCACCGACAAGCGCGGCCAGAAGATGAAGGGCGAGCTGCAGGCGAAGAACGTCAACCTGCTGCGTGCCGAGCTGCGCCGCCAGGGCATCACCCCGACCACGGTGAAGCCCAAGCCCAAGCCCATGTTCGGCGCTGCGGGCAAACGCATCACGCCGAAGGACATCGCGGTGTTCAGCCGGCAGATCGCCACCATGATGAAATCCGGCGTGCCGATCGTGCAGTCGCTGGAGATCATCGGCAACGGCCAGAAGAATCCGCGGATGAAGAACCTGATCGACAGCGTGCGCAACGACATCGAGGGTGGCGCGTCGATCTTCGAGGCCATGAGCAGGCACCCGGTGCAGTTCGACGAGCTGTACCGCAACCTGGTCAAGGCCGGCGAAAGCGCGGGCGTGCTCGAAACCGTGCTGGACACCATCGCCACCTACAAGGAAAACATCGAAACCCTGAAGGGCAAGATCAAGAAGGCGATGTTCTACCCGATGATGGTGATGGCGGTGGCGATCATCGTCAGCGCGATCATGCTGGTGTACGTCGTGCCGCAGTTCGAGTCGGTGTTCAAGAACTTCGGTGCCGAGCTGCCCGCCTTCACCCAGCTCATTGTGGACATGTCGCGGTTCATGGTGGAGTGGTGGTTCGCCGTGCTGGTCGGCGCGGTCGGCGCCTTCGTCGCGTTCTTCTTCGTCTACAAGCGCTCCCCGGCATTCCAGCATTTCCTTGACAAGGTGATCCTGAAGATCCCGGTGGTCGGCGCGATCATGCACAACTCCGCGATCGCGCGTTTCGCGCGCACGCTGGCGGTGACGTTCAAGGCCGGCGTGCCGCTGGTCGAGGCGCTGGACAGCGTCGCCGGCGCCACCGGCAACAGCGTGTACGAGAACGCCGTGTACCGGATCCGCGACGACGTGTCGGTGGGCTATCAGGTCAACCTGGCGATGAAGCAGGTCAACCTGTTCCCGCACATGGTGGTGCAGATGGCGGCCATCGGCGAAGAGGCCGGCGCGCTCGACACCATGCTGTTCAAGGTCGCCGACTTCTACGAGCAGGAAGTGAACAACGCGGTCGACGCGCTGGCCAGCCTGCTCGAACCGATGATCATGGTCATCATCGGCGTGCTGGTGGGCGGCATGGTCATCGGCATGTACCTGCCGATCTTCAAGCTGGCCTCGACGATCGGCTGATCCTCTCCACACCGGGACCCGCCATCGATGGCATTTCTGGACCAGAACCCCGCGCTCGGCTATCCGATCGCGGCCGGGCTCGGGCTGCTGGTCGGCAGCTTCCTCAACGTCGTCATCCTGCGCCTGCCCAAACGGCTGGAATGGGACTGGAAGCGCGATGCGCGCGATATCCTGGAGATGCCCGAGCTCTACGACCCGCCGCCGCCCGGCATCGTGGTCGAGCGCTCGCACTGCCCCCAGTGCGGCCATCAACTGTCGTGGTACGAGAACATCCCGCTGCTGAGCTGGCTTGCGTTGCGCGGCCGCTGCCGCAAGTGCAAAACGCCGATCTCGATCCAGTATCCCGCGGTCGAGCTGCTGACCATGCTCGCGGTGGTGGCCTGCGTCTGGCGCTTCGGCTTCGGCTGGCAGGGCTTCGGCGCCTCGCTGCTGAGCTGTTTCCTGATCGCCGGCGCCGGCATCGACCTGCGGACCAAGTATCTCCCCGACCAGATCACCCTCGTGCTGATGTGGCTGGGGCTGATCGCCAGCGTGGACACCCTGTTCGTGCCCGCCAAGGAGGCCATCGCCGGCGCCGTACTCGGCTACGTGTCGCTGTTCAGCGTGAACTGGCTGTTCCGGCAGATCCGCGGCAAGACCGGCATGGGCCACGGCGACTTCAAGCTGCTGGCCGCGCTCGGTGCCTGGGCCGGCTACAAGATGCTGCTGCCCATCGTGCTGGTGTCCTCGCTGGTGGGCGCGGTGGTCGGCAGCCTGTTTCTGCTGCTCACCCAACGTGGCCGCGACACCTACATCCCCTTCGGGCCGTACCTCGCCATCGCCGGCTGGATCGTCTTCCTCTGGGGCGATCACATGCTGGCCGCCTATTTACGCCTGGCCGGCCTGGAGTGAGCGCATGGCCGGTTTCCGCATCGGCCTGACCGGCGGAGTCGCCTCGGGAAAATCCGCGCTCGGCCGCGCCTTCGAAGCGCTGGGCGTGACCGTGGCCGATGCCGATCTTGCCGCGCGCGACGCGGTCGCCGCCGGCAGTGAAGGCCTCGCCGCGGTGGTCGACGCCTTCGGCCCCGAGGTGCTGGGGGCGGATGGCAGCCTGGACCGCGCCGCGATGCGGCGCCGCATCTTCCAGGATTCCGAAGCCAGGCAGCGCCTTGAAGCCATCGTCCACCCGCGCGTGCGCGCGGCGCTCGCCGGACAGTGCGCGCAGGCGACCGGCCCCTACGCGATCGCCGCGATTCCGCTGCTCGCCGAAGTCGGCGGCCGCACGGCCTACCCGTGGCTGCAGCGCATCCTGGTGGTCGATGTCCCGACACTCACCCAATACGCACGCCTGATCGCGCGCGACGGCATCGACGCGGCATTGGCCGAGCGCATGCTGGCGGCGCAGGCCTCGCGCGAGGACAGGCTGGCCATCGCGGACGATGTCGTGGCCAATACCGGCAGCCTCGACGATCTCCAGCGGCATGCGCAGGCGCTGGATGCGCTTTATCGAGCGCTGGCAGAGGCTGAACCCGCCCACGCTCCCCGCTGAACCGGCATCCGCCGTGGTCGGCCGATGCCGGCCGCGCTCCATGCGACGGTGTATAAGCAATGAACGACGCCTTTGGCCTTCCTGCCTGGCCCACCACCGGAGACTGCCCCATGCGACGCCACCGCTCCCTGAGCCGTACCGCTCTCGCCGCCACGACACTGGCATTCTTTGCCCCACTCGTTTTCGCCTCCACGTCCGCCGCGGATGCACCGCAGGATCAGGCAGTCGTCGCCGACACCGCGCAGGCCGAGACCGAGACCGCCGCCAGCGACGAATACAGCCCGATCAGGCAGCGCCAGTGCATGCAGAAGACCGGTTCGCTCATCACCGCCGTCCGCAACCGGCGCGCCGAGCGCGAAGGCAGGCCGCTCGAATGCGCACCGGCCTTCGGCCGCACCTACACCTACGAAGACCTGCGCAACACCGGCGGCGCCGATCTCGGCGAGATCCTGCGCTCCCTGGATCCCGCGATCCGCTGATCGCTTCCCGCCGCACATCGCCCGCAGTCCAGACGCCCGGCCCTTCGCCGGGCGTTCTGTTTGATGGGCTTCCGAGACGCGGGCGCACGGGTCCTTTCCGCCAGGGACAGTTCACGGGCCGAGGCCGGTTCCGGGCGGCAGGCTAGAATCTGCGCATCGCCACACGGAGCCCGTCATGTCCCCGTCCACCCCGTCCGAAGACCGCCGCCACGCCCCCGGCCGCGTCGTGCGCGCACCGCGCGGCACGCAATTGCACTGCAAGTCCTGGCTCGCCGAGGCCGCCTACCGGATGATCCAGAACAACCTCGACCCCGAGGTCGCCGAGCGCCCCGAAGACCTCGTGGTCTATGGCGGCATCGGCCGCGCCGCGCGCGACTGGGACTGCTTCGATGCCATCCTCGCCAGCCTGCGCGATCTGGAGGACCACGACACCCTGCTGGTGCAGTCGGGCAAGCCGGTGGGCGTGTTCCCCACCCATCCCGACGCGCCGCGCGTGCTCATCGCCAATTCCAACCTGGTTCCGCACTGGGCGACGTGGGAGCACTTCCACGCGCTCGACCGCAAGGGCCTGATGATGTACGGGCAGATGACCGCCGGCAGCTGGATCTACATCGGCAGCCAGGGCATCGTGCAGGGCACCTACGAGACCTTCGTCGAAATGGGCCGCCAGCACTACGGCGGCGACCTCACGGGCAAGTGGATCCTCACCGCGGGCCTCGGCGGCATGGGCGGCGCGCAGCCGCTGGCCGCCTCGCTGGCCGGCGCCTGCTCGCTCAACATCGAATGCCAGCAGTCGCGCATCGACATGCGCCTGCGCACCCGCTACGTGGACGAACAGGCCACCGACCTCGACGACGCGCTCGCCCGCATCGAGACGTACTGCGCGGCCGGCGAAGCCAAGTCGATCGCTCTGCTCGGCAACGCCGCCGAGCTCCTGCCCGAACTGGTGCGCCGCGGCGTGCGCCCCGACGCCGTTACCGACCAGACCTCCGCCCACGACCCGCTGCACGGCTACCTGCCTGCCGGCTGGACGCTGGACCAGTGGTTCGACAGGCAGCAGGCCGCGCCGGACGACGTCGTCGCGGCCGCCAAACAGTCCATGCGCACGCACGTGGAGGCCATGCTCGCGTTCGAGCGCATGGGCATCCCGGTGTTCGACTACGGCAACAACATCAGGCAGATGGCCTTCGAAGTCGGCTGCAAGGACGCCTTCGACTTCCCCGGCTTCGTCCCCGCCTACGTCCGCCCGCTGTTCTGCCGCGGCATCGGCCCCTTCCGCTGGGTGGCCCTGAGCGGCGACCCCGAAGACATCGCCAAAACCGACGCCAAGGTCAAGGAATTGATCCCCGACGACCCGCACCTGCACCGTTGGCTGGACATGGCCGCCGAACGCATCGCCTTCCAGGGCCTGCCCGCGCGCATCTGCTGGGTGGGCCTCGGCCTGCGCCACACACTCGGCCTGGCGTTCAACGAAATGGTCCGCAATGGCGAGCTGAAAGCCCCCATCGTGATCGGCCGCGACCACCTGGACTCCGGCAGCGTGGCCAGCCCCAACCGCGAAACCGAAGCCATGCAGGACGGCAGCGACGCCGTCAGCGACTGGCCCCTGCTCAACGCGATGCTCAACGTGGCCGGCGGGGCCACATGGGTCTCGCTCCATCACGGCGGCGGCGTGGGCATGGGCTTCTCCCAGCACAGCGGCGTGGTGATCGTGTGCGACGGCTCGGAAGACGCCGACAAGCGCATCGCCCGCGTGTTGTGGAACGACCCCGGCACCGGCGTGATGCGGCATGCGGATGCGGGGTATGACATCGCGAAGGCATGTGCGCGGGAACAGGGCTTGAATCTGCCGATGCTGTGATGGATTCGTAGGGTGGCGGTGAGCGCAGCGAACCCCACCTTGCCATCCTGCGGCGCTCCCGCTGCCGAATGGGCCTGATCCATAGCGCAGGAGTCGGTTTTTCACCACCGCCCCGCGTTCGTGATGGCGGGGTTCGCTGTGCTCACCGCCACCTTACAAGTGCACCTTACGCGTTAACCAATCATTCAAGCCGACGCTTTTGGCGCGGCTTAACTCAGTGGCTAGCAGGCCATTGCAGCCTCCTGCGTAAGTTCGTCGCGACGGCGTGCGT
>CBFGMS010000087.1:0-14892 GCA_965649985.1 uncultured Gammaproteobacteria bacterium
AGGCCCGTGTTTTTTTCTTGAGGCACCAACCCCCCCCCCCAGCCAGCGGCCCGACGGCCGTCAGCAGCCGTAGAAGCTGCACAGCGGGACGAAATTGCTCGAACTGAAACGCGGCCCGACGAAGGTGTTGCCGAACCCGCCCGGGTAGGGCCCGCTGGTCACACCCGTGACGAGGTTGTGCGTACCGCTGCTCGAGTACGGGTGATAGCGCAGCAGCCAGCCGCCGCCGCTGCTTCCGTAGGTCATGTCGCAGCCCTTGGCCAGCACATCCGTGCCGCCGCTGAAGCTCTCGGCCGTGCAGATGTGGGTGTACTGCGTGCTCAGATTGCTGGCATAGCCCACCGAGTGCAGGTTCATGATGGAGGGCTGGTTCCAGGTACGGCCCAGCCAACCCACGTAGCTGGTCACCGGGATGCCGGTGCTCAGGTTGTTGCCCAGCCGGATCATGCCGATGTCCCAGCGACGGCCACCGATCGTGATCCAGTTGGTCATGATGCCCGCCGACTGCCAGCCGTACACGCCGTAGGGCGCCACGCCGAAGCGGTCCGCCGGCACGAAACGGAAGTTGCGGTGCCAGCCGCGGCCACGCGTGTACAGGCAATGGGCCGCCGTGACGATGATGTTGCGCGGGCTGATCACATTCGCCGTGCAGTAGCTGCTGGCGCCGGTCGGCGTGGTGAAGTAAAGCTTGCCGATCTTGTTCCACGGCGAGGACTGCCACATCTGGGTGTTGATGTTGCCGGAGTAGCGGGTGAAGACGCCGGCTGTTCCCAGCGGGGCGACCTCGCCCGGATTGATCAGGGAGTCCACGCTGACCTCGCCGCTGTCGATCATCCGGTCCATCGCTTCGAGTTCCGCCCAGGCCTCCGGGAACGCGGCTTTCGCACGCGCCTTTGCGCCGGGAGCCGCAGCGCCACCCGCCGCGACGCCTGGGGTCGCCTTCCTGCCGGACGTCTTGCCGGTGGCGTCCTTCACGGTGGTGCCACCCTCGTCCTCCACCCACTGGAGCGGCGCGACCTTCTCGCGCTCCTCGGGTTTCTCGAACGGATCGGGGCCTTCATCCGCAGGTACTTCGACGGATTTGATCTCTTCGGTCGGCTGGGCCTGGGCGGCTGCGGTCAGTGGGCCCAACAGCAGGGCCAGGGTCAGCGCGCCCAGCCAGCGACGGCCGTGCAGCGAAGGGTGCAAGCGCAAGATGTGTGTCGTGTTCATGATCTACTGCTCCTTGTAGGTTCGGAACCGAACGTTCTGATGGTTGCTCGCGGGACAGCGCGCGTGCGCGCTGCATCGCGAAACCACCTGACACCGCAGGCCTGGACCACTCCATCCGATCGAGTGCCGATTCCGAATCGAACGGACTTCGGGCAAACCCGGCGGTGCCATGTGGTCGCTGCAAGGTATGCCCCATTTTTCCCGGCCGAACAAGCAACCTCGGACGAGAGGTCGCGCAGGCACACACGGCCCGCACAAATCAAACATGCGTTGGCGTCAACGCCTCCCGAGCGCGGAAGCTGCGCGCATGCGCCCTGCGTTGCGAATGCTCCTGCGCTCCGAATGCTCCTGCCTTCCGGATACTCCATCGTGCCCGCAGACGGCAGACAGCCGCCCTTCGCGCCCGTGTCAGCCCCCGTAGGCGTAGATGTCGAAGTGGTAGTCGGCAGGGCCTTTCGGGTAGTCGGAATCGCCCGACGGATCTTTCGCGGTGCCGAACAGCCGCATGTGCGTCGCATCCACGATCTGCAGGCCCATCCCGTTCCGCCAATCCGAGCCGTTCCATCCGGTGAACGTCTCGACATGCGCGAATTGCCCGAACGAAGACCCGGGTGCCGTGTCGACCGAGTACAGCCAAAGCTCTTCGTCTTCCCTGAAACCCAGCAGATAGACCGCATCGCCACCGGCGTTGGCCTGCGTCACCAGCGCGAAGTTCTGGAACTGGTCGCCGGTGTCGAGGGCGCTGCCCGTGTAGGTGTGCTTCAACACCCATGCCTGGGCCGAGGTTGCGACAGCACGGCGGTCCCGCAGCCATCCACGTTCTGGACGATACCATCTGTCGCTGCAGGCGGGCAGAACGACCTGTCTGATGAGGAGAGTCCGCCGCACGTCCATCCGCACAGGGAAGCCGTCGCCATGGCGACGGCTTCGACGTTCATCGAAAAACGTCCAGGCGATGTACTGAACCGGTATCTTGGCGTCGTGCAATCGGACGCATTGCACCGGCATATCAGCAGGAAGGTCGCCGAGGAGCGGGCAAAATGCTACTCGGAAAACGGACTGACGCCTCCGGCGGAAGACTCGCCGGACAAACCGAGAAGCAAGATCGCCAGCCTGAAAGGGAACGACATCGCGGCGTTTCGAAGCGCCTATGGATTCGGCGTGGTCGAGGAGTATCTCGAATCGCTGGAGGCGACGCGGGAGGCCTCTGCAGCGCCAGCCGAACTGCCCAACCTTACGAAAGAACAGGCGGCCAGGGCGGAAGACGTCGCCTCGAAATGCGCCGTGCGCACGGCCACCATCATCAACGACAACCTCGCGCCTGCACAGATGCACGCACGCACGAGCGCGATGATGATGAAGTTCGGCGAATCGAAGGCGTATCAGGAGGTGAGCACATCATGGAGAGAGTGCATGGCCTCGGCCGGCTACCGGACGCGATATGGCCCGTACGAATCGCGTGCGATGGCAGAAGACTTCCTGCAAAGGCACCTGCAGGACGTCGTGACACGTTCACTCGAGCGGAGAGGGTTGAGCCGAGAGGAGCAGGAGGCCCACAGAGAGGCGACCAGCGAAGCCTTCCAGGAGATCCCGGACAGCGTTCTGACGGAACTTCGCAACCTGGAGATGCGCATCTACACCGCGGATGCGCGCTGCCTCTCCTCATCGGGAGCCGGGCATTGGATGGCGAACGCCGAGAACCAGATCATGCGGACGCTGCGACAGGAATTCCCGTCGTTCTCCGGGGTGGATGCTGGACCGAAAACAGACAGGGACATTCGTAGAACACCATGAAGATTGAACTCAAACCCGTTCGGCCGTCCGATGTCGACATGCTGTATCAGTGGTTCACCGCGATCGAGAACGCACGTGTCTGGCGGTATCGAGGCGCCACCCCGGACCCGGAAGCTTTCGGAACGCATCTGTGGGCCGGCACGCTTGCCCACTTTCTGTGCATTCCGGAATCCACCCGAGTGCCGACGTGCTACGTGTCCATCTACGATGCCAACCTGGCGAGCGGCCATGCCAAAATGGCATGCATCGCGTCGCCACAGCATAAAAAGACCGGCGCGAGCACTTACGGCTTCATTGCGGGCGCGAGCTACGCATTCAAGCACTGGCCGTTCGAGCGCATCCTGCTGGAATGCAATACCTACAGCGTCGAGCGGTTCGCCTCTGGAATTTCACGAGGCTTTCTCCATGAAATCGCCAGGATCCCTCGTTACGAACGGTTCGCCATGGACGACTGGGCGGATCTCATCTGGCTGGAGTATCGACGGGACATCCACGAAAAGAATGCCGACACGGGTTACCTGGGCGCCTGGAAATAGCCGCGATTGCTCATGCGTCAAACATGAGGGACGGATTCACTTTTGAAGCGCCATCCGTCGTGAGCCGAAGAACACCTCGGCCGGGATGAGGAATGCCTGTCGCTTTCTCTGTCGGTGGCTCAACGACGTTTCGACTTGCTGCAGGCGCTCAGCTGGCAGTGCCGAGGCGCTGCCCGCGCTGGCGAAAGAGATCGGCCTGCACTGGCGGAAGGGGCTGGGGCTCACCGCATCGATGGGGTGAGCCAAATGAACGCACACGCCAGGCCCGAAAGGGAGAGTTCTCTGTGGGTGGCCTCTGCCACCCGGCGGACCTTGTTGCGTCGTCAGGCAGGATTCGGGTGTTGATGGGCGACTGAAGATGGATTCGTGGATAGCGTGGGTGTCCCAGTTTTTGGTTGGCTTGGGACAGGATGCAGCGGCAGACTGTAGCGCCGCCGAGGGAGCTTCGCAGGCCGCCGGGGATGGCGGACAGCCGCCCGAGAGATACCGAGAGCCGGGGGCGGGCGGCAGAAAGTGGGTGTCCTAGTCTGTCCTTCGCCGAGCGCGTTGTACCACTCCCAGATGTCGGCTTCGGCATCGCCACAGCGGATCCTGAGGACGGCCCGGCTTTCGTCCGGCACCGCGCGTCGCTCCGGGACTCGCTGCTTCCAGGCCTTCAGCTCGATCAGCAGCCGCACCAGCGCGCGATGGCGAGCGGCATCGATCACGGCCTCGGTGCGCTCCGGCGGCTGGGCCGGGCCCACCCGCTCCCGGCGATAGGCGCCGTCGGCGCCGAGCGTGATCGTGGTCCCGCCCCACAGCCCGTGAGCATCGCTGTAGACCACCTCAGGCAAAGGCGTGCTGCCGTTCGCGGCATGGGCCAGGCAGGCCTTCGGCGAGGGCATCCTCGCCGCCGCGTCGGGCATCGCCGCCAGCCACAGCATCACCGCGAAGGCGGAAATCGACGGGCGAGGCTGGGGATTCGACCGGCACATGTGGAACTCCTGCTGACAGACGGGTGGCGTTGCGACAAGGCCTTCTGCGGGAATTGTGGGTGTCCCGGTCTTTCGGTGGAGGAGGCGATGCCGCGGATCGGCGAGCCGGGGGTTTTCCGGTCTTCCGCTCTCGGTTTAATCCTTGGGCTAAGAGTCCGAATCAGAGTCGTACTTCAAAGCATCCAGATATTGCATTGCAAGATTATTTTGAGAGCGCCTAATACTTCTCTCCTTGTTATCACTCGCCATATCTATCAATGCTTTAGTGCCGACGATCCAATCGGCAAGTGTTTTTTCACTTCGAACCTTTGAGACCTCCAATTTAAGATTGGCAACAGCATCCCTAAGCTCTTGATCTTGTTGCTTATACTGCTCCAACTGAGCTATCAAATCATCAATTCTTCCCAAGCTCGCATCTCTTTCACTCACGACACTTTCAATTTGATTTTGATGCTCACGAAGAGAGAAAGCGAGATTTTTTACGAACCCACCCATTTCATCAGCACTTCCAGCCAATCTATTAAATATAGCAAGAAAATAACCAACCAATTCATTGTCAGAAAAATTAGGGTACCGCACCGTATGATCTATTTCACTCCAACCCTCCTCAAATACCGTCCTCACTTGCACTTCAAAAAAAACCTCTCTCCCAATCGGCCGGGTAGAAAAAATGAAATGCAAAGAGCGATACCCCTTAGAATGAGTCTTAACCTCCATGCCGCAATCAACATATTTTTTTGTCAAATCATCAGGGTCACCAGACCTGATGTATGCAATAGGAGTTTCCACCGGCTGCCAAATACTTGACAAAGAATCCGCAACCTCAAAGCAATCGTCCTTGAACAGATGAAGCGCACGAATTCCAACTAAATCAGTGACTACACGATGATAATTTTCAGTCGACAAATTTCGGTATTTTTCTGAGCCCTCAGCTGACTTTCTTATGATTTTCTCAATGAGATGATCGGCATCTTTGACTCGAAACCTGACCGAATGAACCGTGGGCATGCCACTAATAATTCCAACATACAACGAAGCAGCCTTTTCTAGCATCCCCCTACTCGCAAGATAATCCTCTCTAATCGAAATCAAGTTTCCCCACTCGCACCCGCTCGCTTCCCAATCGGAAATTTTAATTTTACTCTTTTCCAAGAAGCACATTAATTCGTCCATGATCAGCTCCTTATTATGGCCAGTTGCTTATAACTTCGAATGGGAACGAATAAACAATAGTTATAAAAAATCAATGCTCCCCATCCAACCCCTTCAGCTCACTCACCAACTGATTCGCCATATCCGCACCATCGCCATACAACATCCTCGTGTTATCGGCATAGAACAACGCATTCTCGATGCCCGCGAAGCCCGTGCCCTTGCCGCGCTTGATCACGATGGTGTTCTTCGAATTCACCACATCCAGGATCGGCATGCCGTAGATCGGTGAGGCCGGGTCGGTCTTGGCCACCGGGTTCACCACGTCGTTCGCGCCGATGACCAGCGACACGTCGGTATTGGCGAACTCGGGGTTGATATCGTCCATGTCCACGATCAGGTCGTAGGGCACGCCCGCCTCGGCCAGCAGCACGTTCATGTGGCCCGGCATGCGCCCTGCGACGGGGTGGATGGCGAATTTCACCTTCACGCCGCGTTCGATGAGTTTCTGGCTGAGTTCCCAGATCTTGTGCTGGGCCTGGGCGACGGCCAGGCCGTAGCCGGGCACGATGACCACGCGTTCGGCGAAGGCCATCATCGCGGCCACGTCGCTGGCGTCGATGGGTTTCTGGCTGCCTTCGATGGCGGCCGCTTCGCCGGTGGCGCCGAAGTTGGAGAACAGCACCGACTTGATGGAGCGGTTCATGGCCTTGGCCATCAGGCGGGTGAGCAGGATGCCGGCGGCGCCGACCATCATGCCGGCGATGATGAGCGCATCGTTGGCCAGCACGTAGCCTTCGAAAGCCACGGCCAGGCCGGTGAAGGCGTTGTAGAGCGAGATGACCACCGGCATGTCGGCGCCGCCGATGGGCAGGGTCATCAGAATGCCCAGCAGCAGGGCGGCGGCGAAGAAGGCGATGATGTAGACCGGCTGCAGGGTGACCAGGGCCATGACGCCCAGCACCACCGCGGCCAGCGCGACCAGGGCGTTGAACACCTGCTGGCCGGGGAAGGTGTAGCGCTTGTCCATGCGCCCGTCGAGCTTGGCCCAGGCGATGACCGAGCCGGTGAGCGAGACCGCGCCGATCAGCGAGCCCACCACCGCAAGGGTCAGGGTGAAATACGGCGGCGGTTCGCCGCTGGCGGAGAACTTGAGCAGCTCTACGGCACCGATGGCCGCCGCGGAGCCGCCGCCCATGCCGTTGAACAGCGCCACCATCTGCGGCATGTCGGTGATGGCGACCTTCTTGCCCCAGTACCAGTTGAGCGCGGTGCCGATGACGATGCCGGCCACCATCAGCCCGATGTTGTGCAGGCCGGGCAGGAAGAAGGTGGCGAAGGTGGCGATGAGCATGCCCGCACCGGCCCACTGGATGCCGCTGCGTGCGGTCTTGGGGCTGGCCATGCGCTGCAGGCCCAGCAGGAAGAGCGTGGCGGCGACGAAATAGCTGGCGTTGACCAGCAGGCCGCGGGCTTGATCGAGCGACAGCTCCATTACTTGCTCTCCTTGTCGGCGGGCTTCTTGCTGGACTTGAACATGTCGAGCATGCGCTCGGTGACCACGTAGCCGCCGGCGGCGTTGCCGGCGCCCAGCAGCACGGCGATGAAGCCGATGGCCTGTTCCAGCGGGGTTTCGGCATGGCCCAGCACCACCATGGCGCCGATGAGCACGATGCCGTGGATGAAGTTGCTGCCCGACATCAGCGGGGTATGCAGGATCACCGGCACCCGCGAAATGATGACGTGCCCGGCGATGGCCGCCAGCATGAAGATGTACAAGGCACCGAATCCATCGCCCATTGATGCGTCTCCTGAGTAGGGGTCTGCCCGCATCATAACCGGGGACTGAATGCAGGGAAGAGGCAGATGCAGGCGTCTGCACGGGCCCTGTCAACCGGCCGGGCGCGGGGGCGTTGCCAGTCCCGTGCCCCACGCACCCTGCCGGCCGGCTGGTTCCCTCATCTGCCCTCTCATCCCCATCACAGGACCCTCCCGATGCGCTCGAAGACCTCCCTGCTGGCCGCCCTCGTGCTTGCCCTGCTTGCTTCCGCCCCGGCCTTCGCCGGCGACCGCGGCGACCGTCTGGAACACCGCCATGACCGGCATGGCGACCGGATCGACGCCCGCCTGGACCGCCGCGGCGCGCGGATCGATGCCCGCTACGACCGACAGGCCGACCGCGCCGCCGCCCACGGGCATGCGCGCCGGGCCGAACACCTGGACCGCCGCGGCGACCGAATCGAAGACCGGCTGGACCGGCGCGGCGATGTCGCCGATGCGCGCCTGGACCGCCGGGGGGCGCGCGCCGAGCGCCGCTGGGACCGCAGGCATTGAGCCGCGACAGGTCCCGTGGCCGACGGTCGCTTCCCCGACGATGGACGGTTTAGGCTGGCGGACGTGAGCGCCGCGCCTGCCAGCCCCGCCCCGCGCGCCGAGCCTACGCCGGCGCCGGGTCCGTTCGGCTCGACCCCGGGGGGGGCGGACATGCTCGGAGCGGCCGCGGTCGACGCGGGCCTGCACACTCGCGTCGAAACGCCTACGGCGCCGTCGCTGGACGTCTTTCTCGAAGGCATTTCCGCCCGCGCCTTCCGCTTCGCCGAACTGGGCCTGCGCCACCGCGAGGACGCACTGGATGCGGTGCAGGACGCGATGCTGCGGATGCTGAAGTACCAGGAGCGGCCGGCCGACGAGTGGACGCCGCTGTTCTGGAGCATCCTGCGCAGCCGGATGGTGGACATCCAGCGCCGCGGGTTGTTCCGGATGCGCTGGCTGACCTCCTCGACCGCGCGCGACGAGGACGGCGACACCCAGATCGACTGGCGCGACGACGACACGCCCGACCCCGCGCGCACCCACGATGGACGCGAGGCCTACACCGCGCTGGCCGATGCCCTGCGCACCCTGCCCCGCCGCCAGCGCGAGGCCTTCACCCTGCGCATTCTGGAAGAGTGCGACGTGGCCACCACCGCACGCATCATGGGCTGCGGGGAAGGCGCGGTGAAAACCCATCTGTCGCGCGCGCGCGAAGCCCTGCGTGCCCGGCTGGAGGATTTCCGATGACGCGTCTGCCCTCTCCATCCGGAACCCGGCCCGTGTCGGGCTCCGACGCCTGCCTCGCCATGCATCCCCTGCCCGGCTTCACACCAAGACTCACGCCACGATGAACACCTCCGATCTCGATACATCCACCCTGCACCACGACGACGACTTCGACGCCCGCGCGCGGCGGGCGCATGCGGCCGCGCAGGGCGCGCTGTCGCCGCGGGTGCGCGCACAGCTGCAGCAGCGGCGCCGCGCGGCACTGGCCGGCCCGCGCAAGGCGCAGGGCGTGCGCTGGCTGCCGACCCTGACCATGGCCGCGACGCTGGCGCTCGCGGTGGGTCTGGGGATGCGGTTCTGGTCGCCGGCACCGCTGGAGACGGGCACGGGCGTGCCGACGACTGCGATGACCGATACGAAAGCGGACGTCACACCGGCCGCCTCCGCTGGCCACGTGTCCGGGACCGACGCGCGAAGCGGCACACCCGTGCCGGCGATGGCGGACGGACGGGGCGAGGCGGGCACCACGCGCGTGCCTGTTGCCGCCGATGCCGGCCGCGCGGATGGCGCGCGGACCACCGGCACATCGACCGGCCGCCTGGATGCCGATGTCGATGCGATCGCGGCCCTGCTTGCGGTGTCCGTGACGGACGATGGCGATCCCGCGACCGATATGGAGAATCTCGACGCCGCCCGGGACGATGCCCTGCTGGCCGCACTCGAGGAGTCGCCCGATTTCTACCTGTGGCTGGGCGCCGACGACGGCGCCGGCGTGGAGGCGCTGTGACGATGAAGACGAGCATGAATCCCCTGTACCGATCACCGAGCCTGCGGCGTGCATGCGCGATGCTGCTGTGGGCTGCACTCGCGGCCGGTGGCCAGGGCGCGGCACAGACGTCTGCGCCGCCCCCGCCCCCGCAGCGCCAGGCCGCGCCGCCGCTGCCGGAATGGGATGCGCTGCCCGCCGAGCAGCGCGAGGCGATGATCCAGGTGCTGCGCGAACGCTGGAACCAGCAGCCGCAGCAGCGCGCCCGCATGCTGCAGCACGCCGAACGCTGGCGGCAGATGACGCCCGAACAGCGTCAGCGCGCACAGCGCGGGGCGAAGCGTTGGCAGCACATGCCACCCGAACAACGCGAACATGCGCGGGCGCGGTTCGAAGGCGGCGGCGACCTCAGCCCCGAACAGCGCGCCGCACTGCGCGAGCGCCTGCGCGCGATGACGCCCGAGCAGCGCGAGGCCCTGCGCGCCAAGCTGCGGGCAATGACGCCGGAGGAGCGGCAGCGCTGGCTGCAAGAGATGCGCGCGAAGCGCGAAGCGAAGGACACGTCGACGCCTTGAGGCGGGCCGGGTGAGGCACGAGCCATCAGACGTGATCCATCCGATGTGATCGACCAAATGCCATCGAGCGGGCGTGACCGGTCAAACAGATGGATGGAAGGACACGGTCGACCCGAGAAAACGAGACCGACGTAGCGAACGGGCGAACGGCAGGCGTGACGCCTGCCTTCAACGGCTGCAGGCGGGGCCTTCGCTCGCCACCACATAGACGTATTCGCCGAGTTGCGCCAGCGCACCGCGCTGGGCGCGCTGCTTCTCGTCCTGCAGATACAGCCGGGCGCGGCCCTGCGCATCGTGCGCGGGTGGCGCGTTGCCGCCGCTGCGCCGCCAGATGCTCACCGTGGCCTGCTGGCCCGGACAGCCCGCATGGGGCACCTGCAGCACATCATTGAGCAGCCAGCCGGCGCCGGTCGGGCGCGTGGTTGCGCGCGCGATCCGGGCACGCGCCTGGCAACTGCCGCCGCGTGCCACCGCGTCGACCTGATACGGCATCTGCGTATCGCCGGTGAAACGGCCTCGCAGGTAATGGCAGGTCTCGGGGATGATGCGCAGCGTGTGCAGCGCACCCGTGGCCTGAGCGGGGAACGGCCCGTCGCGTCGCACCTCGGGCGGGGACGGCGTGGCGGCGAACGCGGCCGGCAGGCAGGCCACCAGCAGGCCGCAGGCCGTCAACAGCGAGGATGGGCGATGGGGTGGGCGCACGGTAGGGCTCCATATCGGCTCGCCGCGGGCATGCGGCGGGAACCATCTGGCCGCAACCGGCCTGAACTCGCGCCGACCATGGACTTCGCAGGGCAGGACGGCGGGGGGCGTGCGGCGGCGTTCTGTGCGCATCGGGCCTGGAGTACCCATCGGAAGACCCTCGGACATCGCATGGATCGAAGCCACCGTGTCGCATGCGGGCCAACGGGCCGGTCGAGGGCGAATCGATGCGGTTCACCCATTCGTTCCGAAGCCGGGCGGGGAATCGATCCGGGACACCCATCAGTCCGGAGGCCGGTCGGGGACACCCACGCGTTCTCCCTCCCGATGGAGCCGGCCACCGTCGGCCCCAGGGGCCTGTGCTGGCTTCTTTACGGCGGCTTCCCAGCCCATTCCGCGACTCCGATCCCAGCCTGCGGCCCGGACGCTCGGCAGGCGATTGACCGCAGGTCACCGGTGCGCGATAACGACGCACCGCGGCGGCCGGGCGACGCTGCGAGCATCGCATCCGTGTAGACCGCGCCGCCGCCCGCTCCGGCGCCTTCTGGGGAACTCCGCTTGAAGACCATCCTGAACACCGCTGCCATGATGGCGGCGCTGATCGTCGCGCTCGTGGCCACGCCGCATGCGCACGCCAAGGACAAGGCCATCCCGCTCTCGCAGGCCGATGCCGCCGCGCTGCAGGGCAAGACCGCCGCGGTCGTGCTGCACGAACCCGAGTCCTTCATCGCGATGACCGCAGGCAAGGCCGGTTTCGGCCTGCTGGGGGTCGGCGCGATGATCAAGGCCGGCAACACTTTCGTCGAGGAAAACGGCATCGAAAACCCGACCACGCTGGTGCGTGAGCAGCTGTCCGCGCTGCTGCAGTCCGAATACGGCCTGCAGGTGCAGCCGGTCGACACCACCGCCACAAAGGAAAAGAAGGCCGCCAAGCTGGCGAAGCTGCACCCGGAGGCCGACTATGTGCTGTCGGTGCGCCATGGCGGCTGGAACTACGGGTATTACGCGACCCAGTGGGCGGAATACTGGGTGGGCTATTCGGTACAGGTGCAGTTGATCGACACCAGGACCGGCCGCCAGGTCAGCAACCTGGCCTGCAACGCCAACACCATGCAGAGCCCGGTGCGGCCCAGCCGCGATCAGCTCCATGCCGACGGTGCTGCGCTGACCAAGAACATCGTCGGCCACTTGGGCTGGCTGTGCGTGCGGCTGCTCGGCAAGGAGCAGTTCGGCATTGCCGATGAGCGCCTGCCGGCCATCCCCGCGCCGTATGTCGACCCGCTGGCGGCACTCAATGGCGCGGCACCCGCCCCTGCCGCGGGCGACAGCGCCGCTCCGGCCACGGACGCCACGCCGGCCGCCGCAGAAGGCAGCGCTCCGGCCGCGGCGCCCGCCACGGAGACCGCCGCTGACGACGCGCCTGCGGCACCGCAGGACACCGCTGCGGGCACTCCGGCCGATGCGCCGACGGATGAGCCGGCCGCGCCGGCGCCCCCTGCCGCGGACGGCACCCCGCGGTAAGCGCCGGGGGACGACCTTCGCTGTCACGCCAGTTTCAGGCCCGTTCCAGCGGGCCTGAAACCGGCCGGCGGCCGATGTGGCACGTCGGGGCCGCCATCCGGCACGCACCATGCCCGCGCAGCGGATGGCGTACCAGGCGATCATGCGAGCGGTGCGCCGCGCGATGGCTCAGGCCGGGGGCTGGACGGCGCTCCCGACTCAGCCCGGGACGGACACATCCCCGCGAACGCACCGCTTCGCTTCCCAGGCGCCTCCCTGTGGGGTCGCGCTGCCATGCAGCGCGGCCGCCGCCCCTCTGCCATGGAGCTTTCCGATGCGTCTGCTGTCCCTGTCGTCCCGATCCTTTTCCGTTCCGGCCCGTCCGGCCGCCCCGTTCCTCCGCGCGCTCGCGGTCGCCGCCCTGCTCGGCCTTGGCGCCTGTGGAGGTGGACAACCCGCCGCCGACGCGGCCCAACCCGTGGCGGAGGTGACTGCGCCCGCGCCCGGCCCGGCCGCCGAGCCCGCCTGGCCGCAGTCCGACCGCGACGTGCGCCCGCTGCTGCCCGGCACACCCGTCCCTGCGGCCACGGTGCGCACACTGGACGGCGACGCGCTCGGCCTGCGCGATGCGCTCGCCGGCCAGCCTGCGGTGCTGGTGTTCTATCGCGGCGGCTGGTGCCCGTACTGCAACACCCAGCTCAGCGGCCTGCGCCTGATCCGCGGCGATCTGGACGCGCTCGGCTTCCGCCTGATCGCACTGAGCCCCGACACCCCCGAGCACCTGAAGAAGACGCTCGACGAGCAGTCGCTCGATTACACCCTGCTGTCCGACAGTGGGGCCGAGGCGATGCGCGGATTCGGCATCGGCTACCAGGTCGACGCCGCCACGCGCGAAAAGCTGTCCGGCTATGGCATCGACCTGGAGGGACGCTCAGGCGACACCCACCATGTCCTCCCCGTGCCCGCCGTGTTCGTGGTCGATGGCGAAGGCGTGGTGCAGTTCGCCTACGTCCACCCCGACTACACCGTGCGCCTGCCGCAGGACGTGGTGCTGGCCGCCGCCAAGGCGATCAAGGAACAGCGCTACAAGGTCGTCCCGCAGCGGTAAGGCGAAACGAGACGATCAATGCCGGTGCGCTGGAAACCATGCGCTGGAGCCCGTGCGCTGGAACCGGCCGGGTCGCGAATGATCGGCTGTCCCGCTCGATCGGGACAGCCCAAGCAGTTTGAACAACCGCCGCCCCGGATCCGCCGGCGCACCGGCCATCTCCGACGCCATCGGCGATCCGGCGGTGCAGACATGCCCTGCACATCGACCTGCAGGTGAGGCCTGAAGCCCCTTCTGCAGCTCCCTCCTGCAGCCCGATGCCCCGCAGGAGGGCCTTCAGGCCCGACCCGGCACCCCGGCATCACCACGCAGGCCGTCCTCCGGGCATCGCGCCCCCGCCTGCCCCGTCTCCCCGGTGCACGGATCACCCACACCTCCACCTGCCCATCGTTCCGCCGTCGATTTCGCGCAGACCGACACGCTTCTCCGGTTCCCACCCGGACCGGGGCTGTGCCATAGTCGGTCGCGACCCGGCCGGCCGCCTGCGTTTTCACCGACGCCCGCGGCTGTGGTCGGCAGACAGGGCGACCGTGCCGGGTCCGGACAGTCGCGATTCGTGGACGCGCCCCGGCGCGGCCTGCGGCTCGCGGCCGTCCTCGCCGGTGTGTCGGATGCACCACGGTTCGGTGCACGGGCGATGGATCCGCAGCAGCGACATCGTGCGTTTCGTTCCGCGTGTTCGGCTTCGTGCGTCGCTCCACGTTCCACCCACGACGCGTGCGGCCTTGTGCGCACCCGCTTCCACATGCAGTGGAAGCGGCGCGCACCACTAGACGACGGCACCGCGTTTTTTCTCGCTCCGGCCCTTGCCGGTCGCGCGGCCCGTCCCGTTCATCAACGACTCTGGGGAGGGTTTCATGCTCGAGCAGTATGGTTTGTGGATCGCCTTGGCCTGTGCCGTGGTCGCGATCCTCTACGGCATCGTGTCGGCGCGCTGGATCATGGCGCAGCCGGCCGGCAACGAACGGATGCAGAAGATCGCCGCCGCCATCCAGGAAGGCGCCAGCGCGTACCTGCGCCGCCAATACACCACCATTGCCGTGGTCGGCGTGGTGCTGTTCCTGATCATCGGACTGGTGCCGGGCCTGGGCTGGCCCACGGCGGTGGGCTTCGCCATCGGCGCCGTGCTCTCGGGCCTGGCCGGCTTCATCGGCATGTTCGTCTCGGTGCGCGCCAACGTGCGCACCACGCAGGCGGCCACCGTCGGCCTCAACGACGCGCTGGCGGTGAGTTTCCGCGGCGGCGCGATCACCGGCATGCTGGTGGTCGGCCTGGGCCTGCTGGGCGTGGCCGGCTATTTCTGGTTCGTCGGCGGCGGCGCGACCGATGAGGCGACCATCAACGCCACCCTGCAGCCGATGATCGGCCTGGCCTTCGGCTCGTCGCTGATCTCGATCTTCGCGCGACTGGGCGGCGGCATCTTCACCAAGGGTGCCGACGTGGGCGCCGACCTGGTGGGCAAGGTCGAGGCCGGCATCCCCGAGGACGACCCGCGCAACCCGGCGGTGATCGCCGACAACGTGGGCGACAACGT
>CBFGMS010000088.1:0-14645 GCA_965649985.1 uncultured Gammaproteobacteria bacterium
CTTCCGAAGAGCCGGCAGAGCCTGCTGTTCTCGGCCACCTTTCCCGAGGCCATCGTCGCGCTGGGCAAGGCGATGCTGCGCGGCGATGCGCGGGAGGTCCGCATCGACGGCGGTGCCGAGCCCGCCACCATCGAGCAGCTGTTCTTCGAGGCCGAACACGGGCGCAAGGCGCCGCTGCTCGCCGCGCTGCTGCTGCACTACCGGCCGGCGTCGTGCGTGGTGTTCTGCAACATGCGCAAGAGCACCGAGGAGGTGGTGGGCTCGCTGGCGCACTACGGCTTCAGCGCGCTGGCCCTGCACGGCGACATGGAGCAGCGCGACCGCGAGGAAGTGCTGGTGCGCTTCGCCAACCGCAGCTGCAGCGTGCTGGTGGCCAGCGACGTGGCCGCCCGCGGGCTGGATGTGGAGGATCTGGGCGCGGTGGTCAACTACGACCTGCCCAGCGATGCCGACACCTACCTGCACCGCATCGGCCGCACCGGGCGTGCCGGCCGCGAGGGCCTCGCGCTCAGCCTGTCGCTACCGGACGAACTCTCGCGCCAGACCGTCATCGCCGAGCGTCTTGGCCGGTCACTGCGCTGGGGGCAGATGCAGCCGCTCACCGGCAGGCCCGGCCAGGTGCCGGCCGCGCCCATGGCCACCCTGCGCATCGATGCCGGCCGCACCGACAAACTCCGCCCCGGCGACATCGTCGGCGCCCTCACCGGCGAGGCCGGGCTGAAGGTCGAGGCCATCGGCAAGATCGACGTCTATGCCACGCGGTCCTACGTCGCGATCGCGCGCGGGCAGGCCGAGACCGCGCTCTCGCGCCTGCGTGCGGGCAAGATCAAGGGGCGGAAATTTCGCGTCAACCGGCTGTGATCCGACGCGCGAAATCGTCCGTGTGGAAGGCGCATCAGGCCTTGGGCTGGCCCAGCAGGCCGATGCGGCGGAACCACATCTCCAGTGGCACGGTCACCAGCGGCGGCACCGCCGCCAGCAGCGCCAGCACCAGCGCCCACAGCGGCCAGCGCAGGCGCACGCCCACCGCCACCGCGACCACCACATAGAACACGAACGCCGCCCCGTGCAGGCGCCCGAACAGCCACACCCCCAGATCGGTGGTTTCGAGGCCGTACTTCAGCCACATGCCCAGCAGCAGCCCGGCCCAGGTGAAGCCTTCCAGGAAGGCGGCGACCGCGAACCAGCGGCCGGCAGGGGAGAGCGGTGTCGACATGCGTGAACTCCGGCCCGTCCTTCGTCGCGCGGTGCGGCGACGGGCGGGCGTTGCGTGATGGGGAGCGATGCGCGATGCGGGGGCGAGCCGAGGCCCGCTGCGCGCGTGCGGGGCGAGATTATGCCCGATGCACCAGCGCAGGCCGGCACGCGCCGCCGGCGCGAACCCTGCAGACCCGGCCTGCCGCGGCCCGTCCGGGCCGTGCCCGCGCGGCAATGCCCGCCGCACGTGGTGCCGGCCTGCGCCCGGCTGCCAGCCGTCAGGCCGCAGCCCGGCTGGTAAGCTTCCCGCACTTCAGGACAGGGAACGCACGCATGGTCGACACCAGAATCATCCTCTCCGGCCTGTGGGTGGCGACCATGCTCACCTACCTCTGGGGCGACGTGCTGCGCATCATGGCCGGCCACATCACGCCCGGCCGGCTCAGCGACGAGATCCCCGGCACCCCGAAGATCTGGATGTTCGTCGCCACCATCATGCTGGTGCCCATCCTGATGGTGGTGCTCAGCCTGATCCTGCCGTACCCCGCGGCCCGCTGGACCAACATCATCGTGGCCATCGTGGTGCTGCTCTTCAACATCGCCGGCCTGCCCTACAAGGGCGCCTACGACAACTTCCTCATCGGCGTCAGCTTCATCTTCAACGCGATGGTGATGTGGTACGCGTGGCATTGGGGGGGGTGAGCGTCAGCGTTAGCGTTAGCGCGGCCGATCGTTGCGTTACAAGAGCGCGTGCGCCTTACGGCCTTAGCGCGATAGCTATGAAACATTCGGCGACAAACGGACATCCCATCGGCCCTGCGTCGATATAAATGTCTCGACCAGCGTTTCGAGATGGCCGAAGACGGTTAAGGACTCGACTTCCTGGGCTGTGGCGGGCCGAAGCTCACAGAACGTATGGTAGGCGTGGTCGAGCTCGCTCGGGCCATACGAGCCGCAGCTTTCCAAGTGTTGAGCGCACAGCGAGGGAATGCCGACTTGCTCGGCCACGAACACGTCCGGCCATTCCAGTGCGGTCTTGATGGTGCGATAGGCGCCTTCGGTCGCCTCGCCAGCGAGCAGCAGTAACCCGCCTGTACTCCAGTTGCCGGCATCGCAATACAGGTAGTCGAAGATGCAATACGCGGCGGTTGGTTGTGGCCGATCCGACATGCTAATTTCTCTCGGGAAGTCCCGGGAACGATCTTCGGTTCGCGTCTCCCGGGCTGCGACGGAGAACAGTCATGGCGAAAGCGGTATTCACCGCGTCGGAAAGCAGCGCATACGACGACCGGATCGAGCGGTGGTATCACTTCCCGAAGACCTATCTCAAGCAGGTCGAAGCGGCGCTCGGGGACATGATCGTCTACTACGAGCCGCGCCGAACCACTGGGCCAAGCAGCGCCACGGGGCGTTCGGCGTACTTCGCGTTCGCTCGCGTGACCGGTATTCGCGCGGACCCTGCGCTCGATGGGCATTTCTATGCGGACGTGACCGATTACCTCGAATTCGGCCGCCCTGTGCCGTTCATGGAGCAGGGGCGCTATTACGAGTCCAGGCTGCAAAAGCCCGACGGCAGCACCAGCAAGGGCGCGTTCGGACGGTCGGTGCGCATCGTGCCCGAAGCGGAGTTCGACGCGATCATGGCGGCGGGCTACGCCGTCGACAGAGAGCGTTGGGAGGTCAACGAACCCGTTGCGGAATATGCGGACCGACCGATCGTGGAGCGGGTCGTTGCGCGGCCGTTTCGCGACCGCGCGTTCCAACGGCAGGTGCGCAGAGCCTACGACAACCGCTGCGCCGTGACCGGGCTTCGGTTGATCAACGGCGGCGGCAGGCCGGAAGTGCAGGCTGCGCATATCCGGCCGGTCGAAATGAAAGGCCCCGACACCGTGCGCAACGGCATCGCGCTCACCGGCACCGCGCACTGGTTGTTCGACCGCGGCTTGATCGCGTTCGATGACGATTACCGTCTGCTCGTTTCGCCGCACGGCGTGCCGGACGATCTCGATAAGTTGATCTTGCCCGACAAGCGCTTGATGGTCCCAGCCAATCCGGATTGGCGGCCGCATCCTGTGTACTTGCGATGGCATCGTGAGCATCTGTTCAAGTCGTGAGCGGTGTGCCATAGCCCGAACATGCAAAGCGCATAGGTAGATGTTGCATGCCACAGCGGTTACGAAGCCACTACACTGCGTGCTCGGTAGAGTTGTCCTGGAGCGGTCGGCCATGAAGGAACTGGTAGAAGCGGGTGGCGTGGGTTACTTGATCCCGGCGGTGTTGGCCGCACTGGTCTTCTATTTTCTGCGCGGCCTCTTCGGTGTGTATGTGCAGAAAAGCGCTGCGCGCAAAGAGTTCCTGGAGCTGTGGGAGCGCTCGCGGAGCGAGGACGATGTCTGGCTGGAAGTGGCCGTCCGCCACTGGATCGGCACTTATCTGCCAGCGCACGTGATCCGGCTTGCACTGGCACAGCCGGACAAGGCGCAATCGCTGCAGGAACTTTCCGAGCTATGGCCGTTCCTGCGCTACAACAGGGGTACGCGCACCGTGCATTGGCGCAGCCCCAGACTCAAGGCATTAGAGCGCAGCAAGCCGGGGCGGTGGATATGGATGGCCAGCTATGTGGCACTCATACTTTGCGCCATGGGATACGGCGTGGCTGCCTACCAAATGACCGACATCAACGGCATGCGATGGCTCTACAGTGCGTCGGCACTTGCCTTTTTCATTTTCGCGCTTGCGGCCTTGATGCGCGACGACTCCAGCAAAGTCATCACTGGCAGCGGCGAAGAATGGATCGATCGGATCAATGCCGCAGCTTCGTCGGGCACGCCACGAGAGCCGAAGGGTGTATGACTCCAATGTGTCATGTGTCTTGGTAATAGCCGCATTGTCATCGAACCCACCCGGTAACCGGGTGTCGTAGGGTGGCGGTGAGCGCAGCGAACCCCACCATCACGTCGCCACCGCCACGTCGTTTGCATGAGGAGAGGCGAGTGCTTCGGTGTGGAGTGTTGCGCACTGTCGGATAGACTGAAGTTTCGTTCGGGTGAGGGTCGCTGCGCTCACCGCCACCCTACGAGTGCACCTTGCGCGTTACGTGGATGTATGCAAAAAATCCGGCAGTCTAGTGGGAGTTTGTCGACTTGCTGGGTGTCCAGGTATTCGGCTCAAATTTCATATTAGTTCTGGCTGAGGATCATCGCCAAGTCGAGCCATATATTCATCCTTAATTGAAAGTATCGGCTCGTACAGGCGATGATAGGCATTGCCTACTGCGCCGCTAAATAATTTCAGTTCAGGGCGATTTTTTACGTCCCCTGATGCAAGCACGTGAATTGATGATATGCCGGGATATGGGTCTACATAGACAACTTGCTTTATTCCAAGCTGAAAAGCTTTCTTGGAGCAAAGCTCGCAAGGGCTAGCTGTTGTGTACAAAATACCGCCCTCAATCGTGCTATTTCCATACTTTGCAAGCTGAAGAAAAGCATTTTCTTCAGCGTGCAGAGATCTTGTGTGCACTTGATTATTCTGATTGTTGTTTATTGCATTGTATGAATCCTTAAAACAAAATGGACAATGAAGTCCGCTTGAAGTTTTAATGTTTTCTCTCTTTGCAAATTTTTTCCCAAGCTCTGCTCGAATCTTTTTGTCCTTCTTTTCGTAATCGCTAAAGGCATCAATGTCCCCGCTTCCAAGAAGTTTTCCGACGTCTCTCAAAAGGCACGAGATTTGACCTTTTGGCACATCATTCCAGCCGACGGCCTTAACAGAATAATTTTTGTCTACTAACGCGGCACCTACTTGCCTTGATATGCAGCCGCTGTTTAGTTTTGCGACAAATGCAATTTGCATGCATCTTTCATCTTTTGTTGGGGTAATAAGGCCTGGCCTCAGCATCAGTGAGACGTATCTCACAATTTGCTCATTTAGCTTTTTCGAGGTTTCTGTGAATTGAGATATTTCCCCTGAATTTATGAAAAATACGTCGGATTTTTGTATGCAATTCTCAATATTCTGAGAAACAAAATTGTCGTAATTTTTTAATGCTTTTCCAGAATATTCTTTTTCATCAATCGCATCAATTGTTCTTTTGTTAAAGCCTATATCCGACAGCCTTTGACGTCTGTCTTTGTCATTTGTTGTGATGGCGATAGAGTAGAAAGCAGCGAATTGGTCGCGCAAATAGACTAATTCCAATGGATTTCGTATTGCATCGATCACAATTCTTGTGCTCTTTATTCCCTCATTTTGCGATGCATAAAAAGCTGCCTTAATCAGTCTTTTTGCGCTTCTAATTAATGCAAATATCTGATCTGGGTCGATCTTGTCGGAGACGGCTCTCCCACTTCGTCTTACGTTGTCTCCAAGGGATTGAAATATTGACGGATAAAGATCTCCGCATGAATTTTTCATGCTGGCGATATGTGTCGTCAGTTCATCCCTATAAAATAGCCAAGCTTTTTCGCGATGATCTTTCTTTCCTTCCTTCATCAGCTTAAAGAAGTAGTGAAAACCCTCTTGGCTGGCTAACTTGGTGTGTAAAGACTTTATTGATTCAATTTGGCTTGGCTTTGATTTTTTGATTTTTAGAAATGATTCAATATCATGCCATTCTTCACCCATTAGAAACCCAAAGATCACTGTGGAAACGGTAATCTTTTGGAATGGAACCCAATTTACCTTGGCGAAATCTGTAGCTATTTCCAATTTTCGCTTTTCTATGGGCTCTGAAGAATCAGGCGAGAAATGAATGTCATGAAAGTCTTTGCACAAAAAGTCAGCGGTTGTTGTGCATCCGCTGCCTGTTCTTCCTGTGAGTGCCACTACAAGCAAATCATTTCTTTCTGAATATGCTTTTTCAATTCCTGCGGTCAAATCCCTGCTCATGGCGCCCCCTGCGCTCCTTATTTATTCGAAATCTGGATTTCATGCGCTAAGAAATTACGGGATTCCCCTTCTCCGCATCGATGTTGTACAACTTGATCGCCCGCGCCACATCCTTCGCCGTCAGCTTGCCCTCCTTCGCCAGCGCATCCAGCGTCGCCTGTGCGATGTAGTGCCGGTCCATCTCGAAGTGGCAGCGCAGGTTGGCGCAGGTGTCGGAGCGCCCAAACCCATCCGTCCACAGCACCGTATACCGCACCGGCACGAACGCGTGAATCTGGTCTGCAAACGCCAGCACGTAGTCGATGTAGCCATTTCCGAGCATAAGGCAAAGTCGCGAGATGTTCATCGGGCAGCGACACGTCGGGCGAGGGGCAGTAGTGCGGTTGGTATGCAGGAGACCGTTCACGTTATCCGTGACCCGATACCGGGCGCGCCGTGCTGCTGGGTCAACTGGTCCGTCCGATCGGGTGCGATGGTGGCCTGCTGTGCCTGTGTCTGCTGCAGGATGCCGTCGACCTGCCGCGAGGCCATCGACAATGATGTGCTGTTGTCCTGTGCGGCGGGCAGGTAGGCCAATTTCGAGGTCGGGTTGCCCGGTTCGCCCTGGCCGGCGATCAGGCCGTCGCGCCGGGTGTTGAAGACGACGAAGTCGACGCGATCGAGGGTCTCGTTCTGGCCGCCTTGTGGGCGGTGTGCGCCCGAGAGCGTGGTGTTGGCCAGGTTGGCCGCGGTCTGTTCAAGGCGTTCACCTGTGAAGGTGCCGGGCGGGATGTTGGGGGAGCGGTCGATTGCGTCGAGCACCTGCCGGTATCGGTCGTGGCCGAGATGTCCGGGCCTGCGGATGTCGTCCTGGGTTTCGGACGATGGTGGCGTCCGTGACGAATCCGCCGGTGCGTCGAGCGCGCTCAGCATGCGGCTGGAGTTGCCGACTCCGGGGACTTCGGGCTGGATGCGCTCATCGAGCTGGCGTCCCGAACCGGGCGCCCAATGTCTGCCGAACCCATCCCGCCCGGGTTCGGGCAGGCCGACGTCGCGCAGGACGCTGTCCGCCAGCGTGTTGGAATTCTGGCGCAGCGGGTCGTAGGGGTAGCGGTCGTCCTTGCTGTTCGCGTTGTCCACCATCGTCTGCCATGTTCGGGACAGATCGGGCCCGGTGGCGATCGGCTCGCGGTACTGGCGCTGGCCCACTGCGTTGGCGTTGGCCGGATGGTCGGGATTCGTGGCGTCGTAGGGCAGGTTGGTCTCGACCTGCAAGCGGCCGTAGGGCAGGCCCGGCGCCTCGTCTCCGGTCCAGCCACTGATGGTCTGCTGGTTGCCCGTGCGATCCGTGTAGATCAGGTACTTGTGGTGGTAGTCCTTGCCCGCCACCGACCCGATGTTGCGGTAGCCGACCTCGATGCTTTCTGCCGCCTGACCGTCCGCCTTGTCTGCGTTCTGCTCGTCCATGGCCTGCTTCTCACTGATGCTTGAGGTGGAGCGCGTCCACACGGGTCAGCTTGCCGGCGAGATCGAACGAGAAGGTCATCACGACCGACCGCGCGTCCGGGTCGAGCATGGCCTGGCCCTTGTCGTCGCGCAGCACCAGTTTGCCCGGAGCATCCTCGACCACTCGGGTCGTGTTGGATGACTCGAACGAAGCTTTCACGGTTGCCCTGTCGGTCCCCAGGGGAAAGTGGTTCAGAACGATCCCGCTGACGTCGATCTGCTCGAAACGCACGGGTTTCCGTGACGCATAGATTTCATCCAGCATGGGGCGAACTCCTTGATTCATCGTCGGATTTTCCACCGGAGGTACGTCTCGCGGCAGCGTGGCCGCGCACGAGGCCATGGACAGGGCGGCAACGGCGGCGGTCAGGCACAGCGCACAGGCGGACGTGCGTCTTCGCGACATGGTGATCTCCGGTCTATCGTGTCAAAACGACCCGCGGCGCTGTACGGCGGCGGCAGCCTCATGGCGAGGACGTTAGCGCTTCCTTCCGTGCAAGAAAAGGCTGTACGACGGGGGCATGTCCATGTGTCGTGCCGGCGTTGGATCGCTGTTCGATCGAGGCAGCAAAAAAGGCGGCCATGAGGCCGCCTTTCTCGTGTACGTGAAAGATGTGCGGGACTGTCGGCCCTCAAACCCCGACCGGGTTCCCCTTCTCCGAGTCGATCTTGTACAACTTGATCGCCCGCGCCACATCCTTGGCCGTCATCTTCCCCTCCTTCGCCAGCGCATCCACCGCCGCCTGGGCGATGTAGTAGCGATCCACCTCGAAGTGGCGGCGCAGGTTGGCGCGGGTGTCGGAGCGGCCGAAGCCATCCGTCCCCAGCACCGTGTACCGCATCGGCACGAACGCGCGGATCTGGTCCGCAAATCCACGCACGTAGTCGGTCGCGGCGATCGCCGGGCCCTGGCGGCCTTCCAGCAATTCGGTCACATACGCCTTGCGGGGCGACTTCGCTTCGGGGTTGAGGCGGTTCCAGCGTTCGGCATCAAAGCCGTCGCGGCGGAGTTCGGTGAAGCTGGGGCAGCTCCAGATGTCGGCGGTGATGCCGAAATCCTTGTCGAGCAGTTCGGCGGCGGCGATGGCTTCGCGCAGGATGGTGCCGCTGCCGAGCAGTTGCACGCGGTGTTCGCCCTTCTTGGGTTTGCCGGCGTCCTTCAGCAGGTACATGCCCTTGATGATGCCGTCGGCCGCGCCTTCGGGCATGTCGGGGTGGGCGTAGTTCTCGTTCATCAGGGTGAGGTAGTAGTACTCGTCCACCTGTTCGCTCAGCATGCGCTGCATGCCGTACTGCAGGATGACGGCGACCTCGAAGCCGAAGGTGGGGTCGTACGCGCGGCAGTTGGGGATGGCGCCGGCCAGCAGGTGGCTGTGGCCGTCTTCGTGCTGCAGGCCTTCGCCGTTGAGGGTGGTGCGGCCGGCGGTGGCGCCCAGCAGGAAGCCGCGGGCGCGCATGTCGGCGGCCTGCCAGGCGCTGTCGCCGATGCGCTGGAAGCCGAACATCGAATAGAAGATGTAGAACGGCAGCATCGGCAGGTCGTTGGTGCTGTAGCTGGTGGCTGCCGCCATCCACGAGGAGAACGCGCCGCATTCGGTGATGCCTTCCTCCAGCACCTGCCCGGCGGCGTCTTCGCGGTAGTACATCAGCTGGTCGCGGTCGACCGGCTTGTACTTCTGGCCCTGCGGCGCATAGATGCCCAACTGGCGGAACAGGCCTTCCATGCCGAAGGTGCGGGCCTCGTCGGCCACGATGGGCACGCAGCGCGGGCCCACCTGCTTGTCGCGCAGGATCACGTTGAGCGCCTGCACGAAGGCCATGGTGGTGCTGATCTCGCGCTCGCCGGTGCTCTTGAGCAGGCGGTCGAACACCTCGAGCTTCGGCGCTTCCAGCGACTGGGTGCTCTTGGTGCGGCGCTGCGGCAGGAAGCCGCCCAGGGCGTTGCGGCGCTCCAGCATGTATTCCACTTCCGGCGACTTGGGGCCGGGGTGGTAGAACGGCACCTGGCCGTCCTTGAACTGGTCGTCGCCCAGCGGGATCTTGAAGCGGTCGCGGAAGGCGCGCACGGCCTCGTCGTCCAGCTTCTTGGTCTGGTGGGTGGGGTTGAGCGATTCGCCCGAGGCGCCCATGCCGTAGCCCTTGACCGTCTTGGCCAGGATGACGGTGGGCATGCCGGTGGTGGTGCGGGCGTTGTCGTAGGCGGCGTAGACCTTGTGCGGGTCGTGGCCGCCGCGGTTGAGGCGCCAGATGTCGTCGTCGGACAGGTTGGCGACCATCGCCAGGGTTTCCGGCGTCTTGCCGAAGAAATGCTCGCGCGTGTAGGCGCCGCCGAAGGCCTTGCAGTTCTGGTACTCGCCGTCGACGGTTTCCATCATCACCTTGCGCAGCTGGCCGTGGGTGTCGCGCGCCAGGAGCGGATCCCAGTAGCTGCCCCAGATGAGCTTGATGACGTTCCAGCCGGCGCCGCGGAAGTTGCCTTCCAGCTCCTGGATGATCTTGCCGTTGCCGCGCACCGGGCCGTCCAGGCGCTGCAGGTTGCAGTTGATGACGAAGACCAGGTTGTCCAGGCCTTCGCGGCCGGCCACGGAGATGGCGCCCAGGCTCTCGGGCTCGTCGCACTCGCCGTCGCCCATGAAGCACCACACCTTGCGGTCGGACTTCGGGATCAGGCCGCGGGCTTCCAGATACTTCCAGTTGCGCGCCTGGTAGATGGCGGCGATGGGGCCGAGGCCCATGGACACGGTGGGGAACTGCCAGAACTCGGGCATCAGCCACGGGTGCGGGTAGCTGCTCACGCCGCGGCCGTCCACTTCCATGCGGAAGTGGTCGAGCTGCGACTCGCTGAGGCGGCCTTCGAGGAAGGCGCGGGCGTAGATGCCGGGCGAGCTGTGGCCCTGCACGGCGATGAGGTCGCCCGGGTGGTCGCCTTCGGGGCCGCGCCAGAAGTGGTTGAAGCCCACGTCGTACAGCGTGGCGGAGCTGGCGAAGCTGGCGATGTGGCCGCCGAGGTCGCCCGGCTTGCGGTTGGCGCGCACCACCATGGCCATCGCGTTCCAGCGGATGAGGCAGCGGATGCGCCACTCCATGTGCTGGTCGCCGGGCGTGGTGGGTTCCAGATGCGCGGGGATGGTGTTGATGTATTCGGTGGTGGGCGCGAAGGGCAGGTGGGCACCGGCACGGCGGGTCAGCTCGACCATGCCGCTGAGCAGCTGGTGGGCGCGCTCGGCACCGTCGGCGTCGATGACTGCTTTCAGGGACTCGACCCACTCGCGGGTCTCGGTGGGATCGGGGTCGTTCTGCAGCAGTTCGTTCAACCAGCTCATGCCTTGGCTCCGCGCGGCAGCGCCGCGTCCTGTCGTATGGAGAAGATCCGGCCGCGTCGATGGGCGCGCGGCCATATGGATTGCGTCGATTAGAGCCTGGATTCTAACAGCGCCCCACGCGCGCCCACGCCCGTGCGCACGCGTATGGGTGCGTGCGCGGAACAGAAAACGTATTCCTGGGAGTGCCGAGCTGGAACGGATGGCCCGATGACGGGCCGGCGGCGGATGCCGCGGGCAGGAGGCCGTGGGTCAGCCGGCCGCGAGCCAGCTGAAGGGCCACCAGGGCAGGTTGCGTGCGATCCAGTACGCAGGCAGCAGCACCATCCAGGGCTTCGCGCGCATGAGGATGCGCATGACCGGCTGCAGCGCCGCGGGGCGCCAGCCGAAGGTGTCGAGCAGCATGAACGGCATGAGCGGCAGCACCAGCACCGCCAGCGGGTTCATCTCGAGGGCACGCATGAGGTCGCCGTGGGCGAGCGCGTGCAGGGCGCGGGTCACGCCGCAGCCGATGCAGTCCAGACCGGTGGCGGCCTTGAACATGCACGGTGGGAACAGGCTGCCCACCGCATTGGGATCGTGGAACTGGAAGACCACGGCCCCCGCGGCGACGGCACACAGGCCGAGCACCACGAGCGCCGCGACCGGGACGCGCCGCGGAAACGCGAACCGGCGGGCGGGCCCGCCGGCGATGTCGTGCGGATGCGTCATGCCGGGATCACATCCCGGACATCTGGCCCATCATGGAAAGCCCGACCAGGGCGAACCACAGGATGCCGGCGACCACGCCGGAGCCTGCGGCGATCATCGCCCACATCTTGGCCTTGTTGGAGGCTTCCTGCGCACCGGCGATGTCGCCGGCGGCCTGCAGGCCGTCGACCTTGGCGGCGAAGACGATCGACACGATGCCGAAGGGCAGGCAGCAGAGGAGCGTGGTGAGGATGGCCCAGACCATGTGGCTGGGAATGCGGGAATTGCCGGTAGGCGGAACGGACATGGCCTCTCCTCGGAATCGGGTGTGGCGGTGGAAGGATGCGGATGTGTGGTGGCGCTGCGAGGCGCGCGGCCATGGACGCGCGATGGTGGGCCGCAGGGCTGGTGAACCGAAAGACCGCCAACCCCTTGGCAGTTGGACAGCGTGGCCGCTGCACGGCATGGAAGCCGGACGGCGTGGCAGCTGAACCTCAGGACAGCTCGACCCCCAAGCCATTGTGCGCACTTTTGCCCGCGGCGCAACGGTGCGCGTGCGCGTCGTGGCGCCCGGAACGGGCGCGAAGAGCCGCGAAAACGCGTGAATCGGCAGGAATATGCGTGTGTTCGTGTGGCCTGGCCGGGCTCAGGCCATGTCGCCGCGCAGCGCGCGCACCTGCATTTCCAGACTGGCGGGTGTGGCCTCGCGGCCGTCCACGGGCGCGATCGCGCGCACCACCACGTGCGCGCGCAGGCGGCGGGGCACGCGCATGCGGCCCAGCCGGCTGTCGCGCTTGCTCCACATGCTGGCCCACATGCCCTGCAGCGCCATCGGCACCACCGGCACCGGGCGGCGTTCGAGGATGCGGTTCACGCCGCCCTTGAACGGCGCGATCTGGCCGTCCTTCGTCAGCGCGCCTTCGGGGAAGATGCAGACCAGCTCGCCCTCGGCCAGGGCCGCGTCCACCGCGTCCATCGCGCGGCGCAGGGTCTCCGGGTTTTCCTTCGCGCTGGCGATCGGGATGGCCTTGGCGGTGCGGAAGATCCAGCGCATCACCGGGATGTTGAAGATCTTGTAGTACATCACGAAGCGCACCGGCCGCGGGATGGCGGCGGAGAGGATCAGCGCGTCCATGTAGCTGACGTGGTTGCAGACGATCAGCGCCGGACCCTCGTCGGGGATGTGGCGCTCGATGCCGTGCAGCTCCAGCCGGTACAGCGTGCGCACCATCAGCCAGCTGAGGAAGCGCATCAGGAACTCGGGCACGATGGTGAAGATCCACAGCGCCACCAGCGTGTTGGCGATGGCCAGCGCGAGGAACAGCTCCGGAATGCTCAGCCCGGGCAGCGGGATGCGCAGCGTGCCGGCTTCGATCGCCCGCATCTGCAGCAGGATGCAGAGCACCGCGGCGCTCACGATGAAGAACGCGTTCTGGATGTTCACGCCGGAGATCAGCCGCGACATCTCGGCCTTGGGTGTGCGGCTCTGGATCAACGCGAACAGCGGCACCAGGAACAGGCCGGCGAAGAAGCCGATGCCCAGCAGGTCGATGGCGATGCGCCCGCTGCCCGGCTGCTGCAGGAAGGCGGCGATGCCCAGGCCCTGCACGGCCGCGGCCTCGGGCCGGGCGAAGTACAGATCGAACAGGAACGCGCTCATGCCGAACGCGCCCAGCGGCACCAGGCCGATCTCCACCGTGCGCATCGAGAGCTTCTCGCAGATCAGCGAACCGGCGCCGGTGCCGATGGAGAACAGCGCCAGCGCGAACAGGTACAGCGTCTGGTCGCCGCCCAGATTGCGTTCGGCATAGGTCGGCAGCTGCGCGGTCAGCACCGTGCCGACGAACCAGAACCAGCTCACCCCCAGCACCGCGTTGCGTACCGCGAGCTGGCGCCGGGTGAGCGCGATGGCATGCAGCGATTCGGGAATGGGGTTCCAGCGGATGCGCAGGTCGGGCGCGGCGGCGCCGATGGTCGGGATGGCGCGGCTGGCAAGGTTGCCGCAGACCGCCATCGCCACCACTGCGGCGGCGGCGGCCTCGGGGCCATGGGCGCCGGCGATGGTGAAGATGAGCCCGCCCGCGAACATGCCGCCGAGGATCGAGATGGAGGTGCCCATCTCCACCAGCCCGTTGCCGCCGGTGAGTTCTTCCGGCTTGAGCACGGCCGGCAGCAGCGAATATTTCACCGGCCCGAACAGCGTGGACTGCAGCCCGGTGCCGAACAGCGCCACCAGCAGCAGCGGCAGGTTGTGGGTGAAGAAGCCGACCGCGGCGATCGACATCACCACCACTTCCATTGTGGTGGTGATGCGGATCAGCCGCGACTTTTCCAGTTTCTCGGCGATCTGTCCGGCGATTCCGGAGAACAGGAAGTAGGGCAGGATGAACAGCGCAGGCGCCAGGTTGGTGTAGACCGTGCGCTGTTCCTCCGGAATGCCCAGCCAGTACAGCAGCATGATGATCGACTGCCGGTACAGGTTGTCGTTGAAGGCGCCCAGCGCCTGCACGACGAAGTAGGGCAGGAACCGGCGCTGGCGGAGCAGCGCGAACTGGCTGTGGGACTGGCGGGGGACGGCCGGGGTGGGCTCGGCGGGCGGCGGAATGGGCGGCGCGGACGCCATGCGGACTCCTGATGATCGGTCGGCGCCCGTCCGGGGCGTGGGCGCAGCCATCGTATGTCATCGCTGCGGCGCGGGGCGAGCCCTGCGGCCCGACGCCGTGGGCAGCGGGCCGAGCTGGCTGTCCCTGTCCTACGTTCCCAACTACCAAACTGGCAGGACAGGAGGGAATCGAACCCCCAACCCCCGGTTTTGGAGACCGGTGCTCTGCCAATTGAGCTACTGTCCTTCTAGTCGCTGGCAGCTGGCCCAGCTACTTCGTCTCCCGGTGCGCCGTGTGCTTCCGGCAGAAGCGGCAGAACTTGCTCAGCTCCAGCCGCTCCGTGGTCTTCTTCTTGTTCTTCGTGGTGACGTAGTTCCGCCGCTTGCACTCCGGACACTGAAGGATGATGTTGTCCCGCATAACCCGTTACTCCAGGATCTCGGTGACCGTGCCCGCACCG
>CBFGMS010000089.1:0-14284 GCA_965649985.1 uncultured Gammaproteobacteria bacterium
TTCGGGTTTCGGGGTTCGTGTTTCGGGTTTCGGAGAAACTGCACGCGGGCCGGGCCCGAACCTGGCCACCGGACGTGCCGATGCTGCACACAGGCGACCTGTGCGGGCGATGCGGCGAGCGTCTTGCGCTCACTCGTCTCGGCGACGGATCGCCGTGCCTTCGCCGGCACCCAGGGATGCATATCGCATGCCGCTCCTGCGCGCCGCACTCTGCGATCCGCACCATGCGAATCGGAACGGCGGCTGTGTACGAATACATGGCATCCGCACACCGGACTTGTGTACGCTCGGGGATTCGCACCCCACGGCGAGTCCACCATGCGCAATCGCGAAACACTCGAGTTCGCCACCACCGACACCCTGCTGCGCGACGATGTGCGCCGGCTGGGCGCGATGGTCGGCGAGATGCTGGCCGAACAGGTCTCCCCCGCGCTGCTGGCGCACGTCGAACAGGTCCGCCGCGCGGCGATCGCACGCCGCGAGCAGGGCGCTGAAATCGACACCCTCGCCGCCGAGCTGGCCTCGGTGCCGCTGCAGGACGCCGATGCGCTGGTACGCGCCTTTGCCACGTACTTCGGCGCGGTCAATCTGGCCGAGCGCGTGCACCGCATCCGTCGCCGTCGCGACTACCAGCGCACCACCGACGACCCGCAGCCCGGCGGCCTGACCGCGGTGCTGCGCGAACTGCGCGATGCCGGCGTGGGCCGCGAGGACCTCGACGCCCTGCTGCCGCGCATGCGCCTGGAACCGGTGTTCACCGCGCACCCCACCGAGGCGGTGCGCCGCGCGCTGCTGCTGAAAGAGCAGAGCATCGTCGAGCGGCTGGTGGCCGACATCGACCGCCAGCGCACGCCGGCCGAACGCAGTGCGGACCTCGCGCGCATCCGCCAGGCGCTGACCACCAACTGGCAGACCTCCGACACGCCCGCGGCCAAGCCGACCGTGGTCGACGAGATCGAGCACATCGGGTTCTATCTGAGCACGGTGCTCTACCGCACTCTGCCGGTGTTCTACGAAACCTTCGCCGACGCCATCGAATCGGTCTACGGCGAACGCCCCGATGCCCTGCCCACCCTGCTGCGCTTCGGCACCTGGGTGGGCGGCGACATGGACGGCAATCCGAACGTCGGTGCCGCCACCATCCGTGCCGCGCTGGTCGCGCAGCGCACGCAGGTGCTGGAGAACTACCGCACCGACCTGCGCGCACTGACCGAAGTGCTGACCCAAAGCCGCGGCCGCGTGGGCGTGGATCCGGCGGTGGACGCGCTGATCGCGCGGGACGCGCCGCTGTTCCCGGAAGTGCTGACCGGGCTGAGCCCACGCGTGGGCGACATGCCCTACCGCCAGGCGCTGGAGCTGATGCGCGCGCGGCTGCGCGCGACCGAATCCGGCGGCGACGGGGCCTATGCCGACGCCGACGCCTTCCTGGCCGACCTGCAGGCCATCGACGACAGTCTGCGCCGCCATCGCGGCGAGCATGCCGGCCGGTTCGCCCTGCAGCGCGTGCTGTGCCGCGTGCGGAGTTTCGGCTTCCATCTGGCCGCACTCGATCTGCGCCAGGACTCGGCCGTGCACGACGCCGCCCTGGCCGCGCTGCTGGACGCACCCGACTGGGTCGAGCGGCCGGTGCCCGACCGGGTGGACGCACTGCAGCGGGTGATCGCAGGCGCCGCACCGGCGCAGCCGGACGCGGAGGCCGCGCGCAGCACGCTGGAAGTGTTGCGCACCGTGCACGCCGGCCGCCGCGAATTCGGCGCCGAGGCCTTCGGGCCGTACATCATCAGCATGAGCCGCAGCGCGGCCGACGCGCTCGCGGTGCTGGCGCTGGCGCGGATCGCAGGCTGCATCGAGGACGGCGCGGTGCCGCTGGACGTGGCGCCGCTGTTCGAGACCATCGACGACCTGCGCGCCGCGCCGGAGGTGATGCGCCTGCTGTTCGACGACCCGACCTACCGCGCGCATCTGGCCCGCCGCGGCGACCGGCAGATCGTGATGCTGGGCTATTCCGACAGCGCCAAGGACGGCGGCATCCTCGCCTCGCGCTGGTCGCTGCAGCGCACCCAGGTGGAGCTGCTGGAGCTGTCGCAGCGCGCCGGCGTGCGCATCGTGTTCTTCCACGGCCGCGGCGGCTCGGTCAGCCGCGGCGGCGGCAAGACCGGCCGCGCCATCGTCGCCGCGCCGCGCGGCAGCGTGGACGGCTGCCTGCGCGTGACCGAACAGGGCGAAGTGATCCATCGCAAGTACGGCATCCGCGCGCTGGCCCTGCGCAATCTGGAGCAGACCGCAGGCGCGGTGCTGCGCGCCAGCCTGCGCCCGCGCGCGCCCGAGCCGCGCGAGGCCGCATGGCGCGCCACCGCAGAATCCCTCGCGCAGGCCGCGCGTGCGCACTACCGCGCGCTGGTGCACACGCCCGCCGACTTTCCGACCTATTTCCGCGCAGCCACGCCCATCGACGTGATCGAACGGCTGCGGCTGGGCTCGCGCCCGTCCAAGCGCCGCGAGGGCGGCATCGAGGCGCTGCGCGCGATCCCGTGGGTGTTCGCCTGGTCGCAGAACCGCTCGGGCCTGACCGGCTGGTACGGCATGGGCACCGCGCTGATGCACGGCATCGAGACGCAGGGCGAGGACATCATGCGCGACATGGCCCGCGACTGGCCGTTCTTCGCGGCGATGCTGGACGACATCGAGATGCTGATGGCCAAGTCCGATCTCGACATCTTCGAGCGCTACTCGCGCCTGGCCGGCGCGCAGCACGATGCGTATTTTCCGCAGATCGCCGCCGAGTTCGCCCGCACCCGCGACGCGATCCTGCGCCTGAAGGGCCAGCAGGAGCTGCTGCAGAACGATTACCGCCTGCGCCTGTCGATCCGCCTGCGCAACCCCTATGTCGACCCGATCAGCCTGCTGCAGGTGGAGCTGCTGCGCCGCTGGCGCGAAGGCGGGCGCGAGGACGAGGCATTGTTCGATGCGCTGGCGGTGACGGTGAACGGCATCGCCGCCGGCATCCAGAACACCGGCTGAGCCTGGCCGCTCCCGTGCCGGCCGCGAGCGGCGTCAGCGGCCGGGCTCGTAGCCGTCGTAACGCGGCAGGCCGGCATCGAGGTCGTCCCAGCAGGCGCGCGATGAGACGAAATTGTGCGAGATCGGGCGCTCGGCGATCTCCGAATCGAGGATGCCCAGACGCAGCCGCACCCGCGTCGGGTCGGCGGGGTTCGCGCTGTAGACCGGCGAGCCGCAGGCCCCGCAGAAGTGGCGCGTCCGCCCCGTGGGCGCGGTGTATTCGCGCAGGAGCCCGGCGCCGCGCACGATGCGCAGGCCGTCGCGCGCGACGAAACCATTGGTGGCGTAGGCCGTGCCGCTGGACTTGCGGCAGCGCGAGCAGTGGCAATGGATGATGGCGCGGATGCCGCCATGCACTTCGATGGCGATGCCGCCGCACAGGCAGCTGCCGAGGTAGGGAGCGTTCGACACGATCGGGCGAGACCTTGAGGGCTTGAGGGACGTGACCGCGACACGGCACGGGCGACGCGCCCGGGGCCGGATGGCGCGGGCGCACATCATGCGCGAAGCGTCGCGACCCGCGCCACGCGCCACGCGGCGGGTCAGGCAGGCGCCCGACCGGCGCCCGTGGCCACGCGCGGATCGGGTGAAGCTGGCACCCGCGACACGCCTGCGAGCCGTGTGCCAGGCATGTGTCCAGCGTTTGCGCACAGGCCGCCGCCGCGGGCAGACTGGCACGATCCCGTCGCGCCGCAGGCGCTGGAGTCGATCGATGCGCCTCATCCGCACCCTGCTGGTCCCGCTTTCGCTCTGCCTGCTGTTGGCCCCGACCATCGGGATGGCCACATCGCCCATGCCGCCCGCCGCACAGGCCGGTGCCGGCGAGGGTGCCGTGCCGCCCTTCGCCTTCGAGGAAGCCACCATCGCCGAGCTGCAGGCGCGCATGCGCGCGGGCACGCTGGACAGCGTCACGCTCACCCGCGCCTATCTGGACCGCATCGCCGCCATCGACGATGCCGGGCCGGCGCTGCACGCGGTGATCGAACTCAACCCCGACGCGCTGCGCGAAGCCGCGGCGCGCGACGCGGAGCGTGCGGCCGGCCGCGCGCGCGGGCCGCTGCACGGGGTTCCGGTACTGCTGAAGGACAACATCGATGCGGTGCCGATGGTGAATTCCGCCGGTTCGCTGGCACTGGCCGGGCATCGCCCGCGCGCGGACGCGCCGCTGGTCGCGCAGCTGCGTGCGGCCGGCGCGGTGATCCTCGGCAAGACCAATCTCAGCGAATGGGCCAACTTCCGCTCCAGCCGATCCACCTCCGGCTGGAGCGCGCGCGGCGGGCAGACCCGCAACCCCTACGTGCTGGACCGCACGCCCTGCGGCTCCAGCTCCGGCACCGGCAGCGCGATCGCCGCCAATCTGGCGGCCGCCGGCATCGGCACCGAGACCGACGGCAGCATCATCTGCCCGTCGGCGGTGAACGGGCTGGTGGGTCTGAAGCCCACGGTCGGCCTGGTGAGCCGCAGCGGCATCATCCCGATCTCCGCCAGCCAGGACACCGCCGGCCCGATGACGCGCACGGTGAGCGATGCGGCCATGCTGCTGCAGGCCATCGCCGCCGAGGATCCGCGCGACCCCGCCACCGTCGTGCCCGACCGCCCGAGCGGCGACTACATCGCCGCGCTCAGGCCCGGCGCCCTGCGCGGCGCGCGCATCGGCGTGCTGCGCAGCGCCACCGGCTATCAGCCGCAGCTCGACGCCGCGTTCGAGCGCGCCCTCCAGGCCCTGCGCGACGCCGGTGCGGACGTGCGCGACGCCACGCTCGCCACCCACGGGCAGTGGGGCGAGGCCGAGCTCGAGGTGCTGCTGTACGAATTCAAGGACGGTCTGAACCGCTATCTGCGCGAGAGCGCGGCGCCGGTGGATTCGCTGGCGGCGCTGATCGATTTCAACACCGCCCACGCCGAGCGCGAGATGCCGTGGTTCGCGCAGGAGCTGTTCGAACAGGCCCAGGCCAAGGGCCCGCTCACCGATGCCGTCTACCTCCAGGCGCGCGACAAGGCGCGGCGCCTGGCGCGCACCGAGGGCCTGGAGGCGACGCTGCGCGAGGGCGGGTTCGATGTCCTCGTGGCGCCGTCCATGTCGCCGGCCTGGTTCACCGACCTGATCAACGGCGATCACTTCACCGGTGCGGGCTACAGCCTCGCCGCGGTCGCCGGCACGCCCAGCCTGACCGTGCCGATGGGCGAGGTGTCCGGCCTGCCGGTCGGCATCGTCTTTCTGGGCCCGGCCTGGAGCGAAGCGCGGCTCATCGCGCTCGGCTACGACTACGAGCAGGCCACCCGCCACCGCCGGCCGCCGGGCTTCCTGCCCGCGCTGCCGATACCGCCCCCCGCCCCCTGACGCGGCGCGGTCGCGGCAGGCCATGGCGGCGGCGACCGTGCACGTTCGACCCACCGGGCCACACGCGCGCGCGCCGCCTCCACGGCAGCGTCAGCGCAGCACACCCTCCAGCGCCGGCACCCAGTGCGTGCGCACGATGCGCTCGAAGCCGCTGGCGACGGGGTGGATCTCGTTCTCCCAGTCCACCGCACCGCCGAGCGTGCCGCGCGAATCGACGATGTCGAAATGCGGGCGCGTCGCCGCATGCGCGATGAGCGCGGCGGCGTAGCTGTCCACCAGCCAGCGCGCCAGGGATGCGCGCTCGCCCTCCGCCACCTGCGCCACGGCCATCGCCGGCTGCATCCACGGGCCGGCGAGCGGAAGCGGGCCGAGCCGGAACGGGCGCCCGTCCGGGATGGCGTAGTCGTAGGTGTGCGCGAACACACGCGTCTGCGGCGAGAACACGTCGCGATAGTCCAGCACCAGATCGATGTCCGCGAAGATCTGCGACAGCACCTGCGCGAACACGTCCTGGCGCACATGCGCCTGCACCACCGGCGGCGGCGCGGGCCACAGCAGCGGCATGGCGGCCGCAGGCTGATCCGCACGCTTGAGGAGCGCGTGCATTTCCGGGCCGACCACATCGTTGCCGCCGTGCGAGAGCAGGATCGCGGTGAACCCGTAACTGCGGATGTGCCGGCCGATGCGCGGCAGCGCGGCATGCCAGGTCTCGCGGTCGCGGCCGCCGAGCCCTTCGCGCAGGAACAGGCTGCGCCGGAACACGCGCGCCAGCTGCTTGTTCAGATCGGTGGGATGCGGCGAATACTGCATCCACGAATCGCCGAAACACAGCACGCGCGGTGCGGCGGGGCGATAGCCGATGCCGGCGGGGAATTCGTCGCGGGTGAGGTTGTTCTTGTGCTGCGGGACGGGACGGGGCATGGCGGTCGCTCCTGCGTTCGATCGTCGGCGGCCGCGCCGGCAGGCCGCCGGCGCATCGTGAATTCGATCATGCCACCGGCGGGTCGCGCGGGCTGCGATCACGACCGCGACAACGACCGAGATGTCGGCTGCGGTGCATGCAGCGTCGCGATGGCAGGCCACGACGGCGGGCAAGGGCCTGCACGTGTTGTCGCGCATGGCCTGAGAGGGACAACGCCGCACGCGCGACGGACAGGCCGCGGACGGGCCCGGACAGGGCCGGAAGCAGGGCCGGAGACAGGGCCAGAAGCGGATGGGCGACGCATGCCGGACGCCGGCCTGCCCGCCCTCGACTCACGGCGATACGGGCCCCAGCGGCGCAGCCGGCGCGGATGCCGCGCCACGGAACGGGGCACCTCCGTCGACATCGGCCTCGCCCCAGCCACGACCACCGTCCAGTCCTGTCACCCACCAGGTGTGGGCATCGATGCGCAGCGGCCCGCGCACGCGTTCGTGGAAACGCACCGGCAGCACGTAGCCCTCCAGCGTGCGGTAGTCGAGAAAGGTCGTATCCACATGCGCGCCCACCGTGCTCTCGAAGCCGTTGAGGCTCATGTGGATGCGGAACAGCCGACCGGTGCCGCGATCCACCCACAGCACCACCTGGTCTTCCTCAGCCTCGCCGAAACCCGGGCGCACGGTGCCGAGGATGCGCTGGTAGCGGCGCCCGTCTTCACGGGCATCGGGCAACCGCGCCCAGCCCTGCACGCGGCCGAGGAAAAAGCTCGGGCCGAAATGGAACATGCGGAACGCGTCGCTGGTCATCGCCGTGGCGCGCAGACGCGCAGGGTCGGTTTCGGCCACGCCGTCGTCGTGGATGCTCAGCGTGCCGTCGCCGCGGCGGACCACATGCTTCACACCCTCGGGCCCGGTGTGGCACACGGCGTACAGGCCGTCGGCCGGACGGTAGCGCTCTTCCGACCGGATGCGGTAGCCGCTGTCGGTGACCAGCGGCTGGATGCGCTGGATCAGCGCGAACCAGCGCCCGTCGGTGGAGAGGTTGATGTCGCCTGGGTAGCGACGCAGGTCGCCGCCGTGCGCGGCCAGCGTGCGCGCAAACACGGCGTCGCCGTCCAGGCCGTCGTCAAAGCGCGCGGCGGCGTCGGTGGGCGCTTCGGGCGGGAAACCGACGCTGGCGCAGCCGGCGAGCAGCGCGAGCGCGGCGACGAGGAGCAGGTGCGACAGCAGGCGGCTCATGGCGTACGGCTCCGGTATGCGGGTCAAGAAGGTTCAGCCTACGCCGCTGGTCGCGGCGCGGATGCATGCCCCACAAGGGTCGTGCGGTTTGTGCGCGGCTTCGGGGCCGCTCCGGCACGCGGCGGTACGGCCACATGCCGGAGCGGGTTCGCAGTGCGTCAGGTGCCGCACTTGGGCCAGCAGCCGCCGCCGGCCTGCAGCGGATCGGGCAGGTCGGGGCGGGTTTCCGGCTGTGCGGTGTCGATGTCCGGCGGCGAGAAGGCTTCGCCCTCCAGGTCCATGTAATCCGGGTCGATCAGGATGATGGTCCTGTTCGGGTCCTCGACCTGGCCTGGATCGGTCTCGACGGGGCTCCAGCCCTGCACGACCAGCACCGTCGCATTGCGCACGCGTTCCCAGGCGGCGATGTCCTCCTCGCCGGGCTCGCCGCCGCCGGTGTCCGCATCCGGGTTGTAATAGCCGCCCTTGTAGGGCATGCCGTCCGGACCGCGGTAGTCGGCCTTGCCCTTCTCGATGACCAGCGACGACCCGTCGGTATAGAGGATGACCGTGCGGTCCTCCGCCGTGTTGTGGTCCATGTGCTTGACCGTGAGCCCCTCCGGCATCTGCAGCGGGCCCGACGCATTGTCGGCGCTGATCAGGCGCGCATCGACACCGCCCACCCGGCGCACCGGCGCGTCGCTCTCGTCGCGGCCCAGGGTCAGGGTCAGGCCGTCGAATTCCGGGTCGTAGCCGTGCTCGGCCAGCAGATCGGTATTCAGGCCGAGACGGCTCATCCCATCCTTGCGTTCGCCCAGCGGGAAGGCGGGCAGCGGCGAGTCGCCGCCGCCGCGGGCTTCCAGCTCGGCCTGCAGCTCGGCCGGCTTGACCGTGACCCGGCCGACGCCGAATTCGAAGGTGGGCAGCATCTGCACGCCGATCATCTCGACGATGACCGGCAGCGGCAGCTCGCTCTCGGCGTCGAAGGGGTCGGTGCCGGCGGCGACTTCGTCGGCGTCGGAGACACCGTCGCCATCGCTGTCGACGACGTTCCAGGCGGTATAGCAGGCGGAGACATCGCACACGCGGATGGTGCGCAGCTGCACTTCTTCGGCGGATGCGGAGGCACTCGCCGCGAGCGCGGCGACGAGGGCGATCACCGCCGTTGCAAGACGATTCCTGTTCATTGAGAGTCCTTGGGTTGGGTGCACACGCGTCCGTCCCGGCCCCGCACCTGTGGCATTCCGGGCCGTGTCGGTCGTTGAGGGCTTCGTTGAGGGTGTGTTGCCGGATCCGGAGCGCGCCGCAGGCACCCGAGAGGACGGCATCGGGCGCTCCGTGCAGCAGCGAACGCAGCGCCTGCCGCCCGGCGGCCAGAGCGCCGGTGGACATGGCCTGCAACGGGGCAAAACGCCGCGGCGCCGGGCCCGGGCACCGCCGGGGCCCGTGGGACCGGGGCGGGCAGAGCCTCCGCGGCGACACCCCGGCCGGGGCTCAATCGATGACGTGCACGGGGTCGTCGAGGCGGAGGCGGCCCGTGCCGCGCGCGATCAGGTTCATGCCGAAGGTGACGCCGGCATCACTGCGTCGGTAGGACATGAGCATCTTCAGCGGTTGCCCGTCCTGCCGCCGCAGGCCAAGCACGGGATCGACCGTGGTCAGCACGCAGCGCGTGCAGGGCTTCACGGCATCGAATTCCAGAGTGCCGATGCGCAGCCGGCGCCAGCCGTCTTCGGCGTGCGCGGGCGCGCCGTCCACCACGAGATTCGGCCGGAAATGCGCCACCGTGACCGGCGCGGCGCCGGCCGCGACCAGCCGCGCATTCAGACCGTCCAGCGCAGCCTGCGAGAGCAGCAGCAGCGGGTAGCCATCGGCGAAGCCGACCTCGTCGCCCGGCCTGGCATACACGGGATCGACCGCACGTCGCGCCGCCGCGTCCATGTGGACCAGACGCACGGCGCGGCCCAGGCGATCGCTCAGCCACTCATCGGCGGCGGTGCCGGCGCACTGCGCGTTCACGCTGTCGTCCCAGATCGTGGCCATCAGCCTGGGGGCCTCGGCAGGCGGCGGGGCCACGGTGATCGGCGCCACACCCGGTGCCGACAGCAGGAGGCTGTCGCCGACGGGCTCGGCCCGGATCGTCACCATCTGCGGCAGGACCCGGGCGGTGAGGAAACGTCCTGACCCGTCGACGACCATCCAGCGCCGGTCGTGACGCGGGCCGCGGGCCTCGATGTCCAGCATCTCCGCCGCCAGCGGTGCGCCGGATTTGAGTGGGTAGCGGTACAGGGCGGAAAGGCGCATGCGGGGATCGCGGACGGAGAGGATGGGGGGAGTGTGACGCATCCGTCCGCCACGTCACCCCGTACCCTGGCGGTCCCGGTTTCTCAGCCATTGAGACGACGAAGCGCACACTCTCCCCCATGCAGCTGTCCCGCAAGCTGGCCATCCTGGCCGACGCCGCCAAATACGACGCCTCCTGCGCCTCCAGCGGCGCGGGCGGGCGCAACTCGCTCAAGTCCGGCGGCATCGGCAGCACCGAGGGCATGGGCATCTGCCATTCCTATACGCCGGACGGGCGCTGCGTGTCGCTGCTGAAGGTGCTGCTGACCAATTTCTGCATCTACGACTGCGCCTACTGCGTGAACCGGGTGAGCAGCAACGTGCCGCGCGCGCGCTTCGCGGTGGACGAGGTGGTGCGCCTCACGCTGGACTTCTACAAGCGCAACTACATCGAGGGCCTGTTCCTCTCCAGCGGCATCATCCGCAACGGCGACTACACCATGGAGCAGCTGGTGGAGGTCGCGCGCACGCTGCGCGAGGACCACCGCTTCGCCGGCTACATCCACCTGAAGACCATCCCGGAAGCCTCGCCCGAGCTGCTGGCGCTGGCCGGGCGCTACGCCGACCGGCTGAGCATCAACATCGAGCTGCCCACCGAGACCGGCCTGAAAAAACTGGCGCCGGAAAAGACCCTGCCCGGCATCCACGCCGCGATGGGCACGGTGCACGCGAAGATCGAGGAAACCCTGGAGGCGCGCAGGCCGGGCAAGGCCAGCAACGCCACGCCCAGGCGGCGCAAGCCGCCGCGCTACGCGCCGGCCGGGCAGAGCACGCAGATGATCGTCGGCGCCGACGACGCCGACGACCGGCAGATCCTGAACACCTCGCATGCGCTCTACGGCGATTACCGCATGCGCCGCGTCTACTACTCCGGCTTCAGCCCGATCCAGGACGCCTCGTCGATCCTGCCGGCGAAGCCGCCGCCGCTGCTGCGCGAGCACCGGCTGTACCAGGCCGACTGGCTGCTGCGCTTCTACGACTTCGGCGTGGAGGAGATCGCGCCCGATGCCAAGGGCGGCGGCAGCGGCATGCTCGATCTCGACATCGACCCCAAGCTGGCCTGGGCACTGCGCAACCCCGAGACATTCCCGGTGAATCTCAACACCGCACCGCGCGAGCTGCTGCTGCGCGTGCCGGGCCTGGGCACGCGCAACGTGGAGCGGATTCTCGGCGCGCGCCAGCACGGGCGGCTGCGGCTGGACGACATCGCGCGCCTGCGCGCGCCGCTGCAGAAGATGCTGCCCTTCATCCAGTTGCCCGACCACCACCCGCGCAAGCGCCTGGACGATCCCGCCACGCTGCGCGCGCAGCTGGCGCCGAAGCCGCGGCAGCAGGATCTGTTCGCGCCGTGAGCGCACCGACCGGCCGCGCATGACCCTGTTCGAAGCCCCGCTCCGCCATCGCGCACGCGTCGAACCCGGCTGGGATCTCGACGCCTGGCGCACGCTCGCGCGCACGGGGCTGTGCGCGGGCATCGCACCCGAGGACATCGACTGGGACGGCGACGCGCAGGCCACTCTGCTGCCCGCGCCGGACCTGTCGGACGCGCCCGCGACGCGGCCGCCGCCGCAGGTGCCGGCGGCGCTGTTCGAACTGGCCGGCGCGGTGCTCTGCCATCGCGACACGCAGCGCCACGCCCTGCTCTACCGGTTGGCCTGGCGCATCGCGCAGGGCGAGAAGCCTCTGCTCGCACGCGTGACCGACCCCGACGTGCGCCGCGCGCAGGAGCTGGCGAAGGCGGTGGGCCGCGACACCCACAAGATGAAGGCCTTCGTGCGCTTCCGCGAAGTGCCGGGCGAGACCGATGCGTTCATCGCCTGGTTCGAACCCACGCATCACATCGTCGACCGCGTGGCGCCATTTTTCGCCCGCCGCTTCGCCGGCATGCGCTGGGCCATCCTCACCCCGTACCGCAGCGTGGCGTGGGATGGCACCGCCCTCGCCTTCGGCCCCGGCGCCACCCGCGACGACGCGCCGCCCGACGATGCGCGCGAAGACCTCTGGCGCACCTACTACGCGCACATCTTCAACCCCGCACGCCTCAACCCGCGGATGATGCGTCAGGAAATGCCGCAGAAATACTGGAAGCACCTGCCCGAGACCCATCTGCTGCCCGACCTCATCCGCACCGCCGGCACCCGCGTGCGCGCGATGGAGGAGCGCGAGGCGCAGCCGCCGCGGCGGCGCATGCGGCGGAAGGAGTGATTCGGGTTCGGGTTCAGGGATCCGGGCACCGGAATTCTTTCAACGCATTTGCAGGAACGGCGCGCGTCGCGCTCGCAGAGGATCGGTGCGCGCCGCGCTGCCTTCACCTCCCCGCATCCGCCTGTTAGCGTGCACGCCAGATGGACACCCAGCCCCCAGCGGTCACGCCGCCCGCACGCCCCCATGCCCGCTTTCGCTGGGCGTGGTGGCTGCTGGCCTATGTCAGCCTGGGACTGGGCATCGTCGGCATCGTGGTGCCCGGCCTGCCCACCGTGCCCTTCGTGCTGCTGTCGGCCTTCGCCGCGGCGCGGGGCTCGGAGCGGCTGCACGCCTGGCTGCTCGCGCACCGCCGCTTCGGACCGATGATCCACGACTGGCAGCGGCACGGCGCGGTGTCGCGGCGCTCCAAGCGGCTCGCCATCGGCACCATGGCGCTGTGCGCGGTGGTGATGTTCCTGACCGCGCCGCGCTGGTGGATGGCGGCGACCGGCACCGCGATCATGACCGTGGTGGCCCTCTGGCTGTGGCACCGGCCCGACCCGCCGCCGCATTCGGATTCCGGATGACAGGCCATCGGCACCGCGCCGCCGACGCAGCGCCGACACCGCATGTCGGCCTCCACGGCGCTGCAGCGCTCCGGCTCGCATTCCGCCCCCTGCACGCAGCCGCTACACTGCGCGGATGAACAGCCCGCACTCCTGTCGTCGCCACGCGCGCCTGCCGGCCGCCCTCGCTCTCGTCCTGGCCCTGACCGCGCTCACAGGCTGCGGCAACAAGGGGCCGCTGGTGCTGCCCGAAGACGCCGAGCCGGCGCAGGCCGTCGCCGCACCCGCGGCCCGGACGGCCTCCGACGCATCCGTCGACGCGCCTGTCGAGGCAGCACCGCTCGAAGCACCGGCCACGGACACGCCGCCAGCCGACACGCCCGACCCGCCGCGTGCGCATGACTGAGACCCGCGCCGCCAGCGCCACCGGGCTGCGCTTCAGCAAGATGCACGGCGCCGGCAACGATTTCGTCATCGTGGACCTGCGCACCGACCCGGCGCTCGAATCCCGCCTGCTCGCCGACGATGCCGCGCTCTGCCGCGCGCTCGCCGACCGCCACACCGGCGTGGGCTGCGACCAGCTGCTCACCATCGAGGCGCCGCGCAGCGCCGATGCGCTCGCCGCCTATCGCATCTGGAACGCCGATGGCTCCCAGGCCGGGCAGTGCGGCAACGGCGCGCGCTGCGTGGCCGCCTGGCTGGTGCGCGACCGCAACGCCCGCGGCGAATCCACCGACGCGCGCTTCGCGCTCGACAGCCCCGCCGGGCGGCATGCGGTGGATGCGCAGGACGAGGGCCGCTTCCGCATCGCGATGGGCGTGCCGCAGTTCGATCCCGCGCGCATCCCGCTGCTGGGTTTCGACACCGTCGACGACGGCTACGTGACCGAATTCGGCGGCCGCGCGCTGCGCTTCGGCGCGGTGTCGATGGGCAACCCGCACGCCCTCATCGACGTGCCCGACGTGGACACCGCACCGGTGGCCGTGCTCGGCGCCTATCTGCAGCAGCACCGCATGTTCCCGGACTCGGTCAACGTCGGCTTCGCGCAGGTCGTCGCGCCCGACCGCATCCGCCTGCGCGTGTTCGAGCGCGGCGCGGGCGAGACACTGGCCTGCGGCAGCGGCGCCTGCGCCGCGGCGGCGGTGCTGATGCGGCGTGGCCTGGTGCGCCGCGAGGTGGCGGTGGAGCTGCCCGGCGGCACGCTCGACATCGCCTGGGCCGAGGACACCGCACCGGTGCTGATGTCCGGGCCGACGGCATTCGTTTTCGAAGGGGTATGGTCATGAGCGAGACATTCGACACGTTCGGCGACAAGCGCGAAGAACGCCACAGCGCGCACGAGGTCGCCGCCTGGCTGCGCCGGCATCCGACCTTCCTGCAGCAGTTTCCCGACCTGGCGCTCACCCTGGTGGTGCCGCGCGAACAGGGCCAGGCCGCATCGCTGGCCGGCTATCAGCTGGAGATCCTGCGCGAGAAGAACCGCGAGCTGAACCGCCGGCTGCACGAGCTGTTCGCCAACGCGCAGGACAACGAACGCCTCGCCGTGCGCACCCACCAGCTCACTCTCGCGCTCATGCGCGAGCGCAGCGCCGCGGGCACCGCACGCGCGATGGCCGCCAGCCTGGAAGAGGATTTCGCCGGCGACCTGGTGCGC
>CBFGMS010000090.1:0-13534 GCA_965649985.1 uncultured Gammaproteobacteria bacterium
CGCCGACCATCGTGTGCAGTTCGTCGATGAACAGGATGATCTGGCCCTCGTTCTTGGCCAGGTCGTTGAGGACCGCCTTCAGGCGCTCCTCGAATTCGCCGCGGTATTTGGCGCCGGCGATCAGCGCGCCCATGTCCAGCGACAGCACGCGCTTGCCGCGCAGGCCTTCGGGCACTTCGCCGTTGACGATGCGCTGCGCCAGGCCTTCGACGATGGCGGTCTTGCCCACGCCGGGCTCGCCGATCAGCACCGGGTTGTTCTTGGTGCGCCGCTGCAGCACCTGCACGGTGCGACGGATCTCCTCGTCGCGGCCGATCACCGGGTCGAGCTTGCCGGATTCGGCGCGGGCGGTGAGGTCGATGGTGTATTTCTCCAGCGCTTCGCGCGCCTCCTCGGCGTTCTCGCTCTGCACCTTCTCGCCGCCGCGCACCGCGTCGATGGCGGCTTCGAGCCTGGCCTTGTCGGCGCCTGCGGCCTTGAACGCGCGGCCGGCATCGCCCTTGTCTTCCAGCAAGGCGAGCAGGAACAGTTCGCTGGCGATGAACGCATCGCCGCGCTGCTGCGCCAGCTTGTCGGTGTGGTTGAGCAGGCGTGCGAGATCGTTGCCCAGATTCACGCTGCCGGCCTGGCCGGACACTTTGGGCAGCTTTTCGAGCGCCTCGCCCGCGCGCTCGCGCAGCACGGGCACGTTCACGCCCGCCTGCGCGAGCAGCGGACGCGTGCCGCCGCCCTGCTGGTCGAGCAGCGCCACCAGCAGATGCACGGGCTCGATGAGATTGTGGTCGCGCCCCACCGCCAGCGACTGGGCGTCGGCGAGGGCCTGCTGGAACCGCGAAGTGAACTTGTCCATGCGCATGGCGGGGACTCCGGTGAAGAAAGGGCGGCCGCGCCGCGATGTCGGTGAGATAGGGGCCGACAGCGCGATTCCAAGCCCTGCGGGCCGCGTGGGCATTGATCCGGATCAATCGCGGTTCACGCCTGCGCCTTGCGCGGGCGATGGATGCGGGAGGCGCCTGCGGGCCGGACGCGGGCGCGGAGGCGACAGGCCGCGAGCCCATGGCCGCGCGGCTATCATCGACCGATGCGTATCCTGATCCTCGGCGGTTACGGCCTGTTCGGTGGGCGCATCACGCGCGCGCTGGCGGGCGATGCGGGCCTGCATGTGCTGGTGGCCGGGCGCGATGCGGGCAAGGCGCAAGCCTTCTGCGCGGGCATCGCCGCGCCGCAGGCGGTGCTGGAGCCGGTGGCCGTGGATACCGCCGCGCCCGATCTCGCCGAGCGCCTGCGCCGGCTGGCACCGGCCGTGGTGATCGACACCGCCGGGCCGTTCCAGGGACGTGATCATCGCGTCGCCGAAGTGGTGCTCGCCGCCGGCGCGCACTGCATCGACCTGGCCGACGGCCGCGACTACGTCAACGGCATCGGCGCACTGGACGCCGCGGCGCGCGCGGCCGGGCGGCGGGTGATCTCCGGCGCCAGCAGCGTGCCGGGGCTGCATACGGCGGTGATCGACGCCCTGCTGCCGCGGTTCTCGCGACTGGAGACGGTGGAAACCGCGATCTTCCCCGGCAACCGCACGCCGCGCGGCTGGGCGACCACGCTGTCGATCCTCGGCTACGCCGGCCGGCCCTACCGCTGCCTGGTCGACGGCGCCTGGCGCCAGGTGCACGGCTGGCAATCGCTGCGCCGCCTGCGCGTGCCCGAGCTGGACGGATCGGGCGCCGCCGCGCGCTGGGTGGCGCGCTGCGAGATTCCGGACCTGGACCTGCTTCCGGCGCGTTACCCCACGCTGCACACGGTCGAGTTCCGCGCCGGCCTGGAACTGCGGCGCATGCACTTCGGCCTGTGGCTGGCGACCTGGGCGGTGCGCACCGGCCGCGCGCTCGGCCTGCCGGTCGACCTGCGCCGCATCGCCCGCCCGCTGTACCGCCTGAGCGAACACTGGCAGCACACCGGCAGCGACACCGGCGGCATGCGCGTGCGCCTGGGCGGCCAGGGCCACGACGGGGCACCGCTCCACGTGACCTGGACGCTCATCGCCCGCAACGGCGACGGCCCGCAGATCCCGGCCACCGCCGCGGTGCTGCTCGCCCGCAAACTGCTGCGCGGCGAGTTGCCGGGCGCGGGCGCGACGGCGTGCGTGGGGCTGATTTCGCTGGAGGAGTTTCTCGACACGCTGGCCGGGTACCGGGTCGAGGTGCATGTGCGGGAGTGAGTGATGCCCGCGGCAGGCACACTTGCCTGCGCGGCATCGCAATGAACCGTGACTGTGGCCGGGTGCGCAGGCCGTATCGGACGCGTGGCGCCAGGAACCTCACACAACTCTGCTTTGGCGTCCTGCATGGGCCACCCACGCGTGGGTCGGGCCTGAAGGCCCTCCTACGGCACACGCAACGCGTCGCAGGACGGCCTTCAGGCTCGACCGCGGCGACCACGCCATGGTGGCCGGCACGCACCGAACGGACCGGCACGAGGCCAACCGATCACAGAAAACGCTCGGCCTCATCCCCGGACGGCACCACACACGCCTCGCGCCGCCCGAACCAGCGATAGCGGTTGCGCGCGATGAGGCGATAGCCGGCATCGCGCAGCGGGCCAGGAATGAGCCGGCCGAACGATGCCAGCCGCCAGGGACCGCCGAGGCCTGCGAGCACCCGCAGCACGGCTGTGCTGTCGGTAGACACCCGCGTGGCGCCGTCGACGGCATATTCGACCAGCAGGAAGGTCTGTGGGTCGTCCGGGTTCTGACCCTGCGCGATCAGCAGCGCGCGGCCGGTGTCGCCCTGCATCGGCGCGAAGCGATAACGGCCGGCACGATCGCGCGGCAACAGGAAGCGCACCCAGCCGTTGCAGAGCACGCAGACACCGTCGAAGACGATGACGGCTGTGCCGGGTGGCGACACGGAGGGCGTCGCGGGAGGCTGCGCAGGCTTTGCCTCGATGCCCGGCACACCGGATGCCAGCGTCATCACGGCACGTCCAGCCAGCCGCGGTAGTGCACCAGCAGGCCCGCCACCGGCAGCGCCGCGCGCACGTCGAAGTGGTAGCGGCCTTCGGCATCCACCGACTCACGCGCGTTCACGCCGCCGAACCAGCCCGCCGGCAGAGGCAGCAGGCCGAACACGCGCAGCCGGCGCACCCGCCACACGATCTGCGGGCCATGCGCGCCGGGTTCGACCGACAGCGCGAACCCGAAGACCACCAGTCCCAGGCGCTCGCAGAGCAGGCCGGTCATCGCGCCGCGGCCGGCCCACAGGCGCGAGGGCATCGCACGGCCGCCGATCCTGCGCGTCCAGGCCTCGCGGCCGTCGGCGGCGACGATCTCCACCTGCAGTGGCCCCGCGCCCGAAGGCGGCAGGCGCGTCGCCCAGACGCAGAGCCGGGCCAGCGGATGGCGACCCCGGTCCACCCGCACCTCGCCGGCGTAGCAGGCGGCGCCCGCGCGCAGATGCAGGCGCCGCACCGGATCCGGCAGGGCGTCGAATGCGGCGCCGAGCAGCGCGGGGAACAAGGCATCCACCGCTTCGGGCGATGCGGCCCGTGCGCCCGACGACGCGGCGGCGGGTGGGGAGGTGTTCGGCACGGAAGTGTCCGGCGGCGACGTACTCATGCGGACACGCTACTCGCCTATGCGCCGTCGAACCACACCACCGTCGCCATCCGCCCGGTGCGGGCGTCGCGGCGATGGGAATAGAAGCGCCCGGGGTCGGAGATGGTGCACAGGCCGCCACCATGCACGGCGGTGACGCCGACCGCGGCCAGCCGGCGCCGCGCGAGCGCGTAGAGGTCGACCCGCCAGTGGCCCGGACGGGTGGCGACGAAGGCCGCGGCCGCGCCGGGATCGGCATCGACGAAGGCCGCGCGCACCTCCTCGCCGATTTCATAGGCCTGCGGCCCGGCGGCAGGGCCGAGCCAGGCGATCAGCCGCTCGGGCGCGGTGCGCATGGTCGCCACGGTGGCCTCGAGGACACCCTCGGCCAGCCCGCGCCAGCCGGCATGGGCAGCGCCGACTTCGTCGCCGTCCCGGCTGGCGAAGGCCACCGGCAGGCAGTCGGCGGTGAGGATCGCCAGCACGCAGCCCGGGATCGAGGTGACGGCGGCGTCGGCCTCGGGTTCGGGCAATTCGGTGCCCGGCATCTCGGTGCTGTGAAGCCGGTCATCGACAGCCTCTTCGACAACCGGCGTGTCGAAGCGCTCCACCTGGATGCCGTGGACCTGACGCAGCCAGTGCGGCGGCGAGGGCAGTTCTCCGATCCAGCGCAGCGCGGCGCGGTTGGTCACAACCGAGTCCGGCGCATCGCCCGCAGCGCTGCGGTGGTTGCCGAGATTGAAGCGGTCGAACGGCGGTACCGACACGCCCACATCCAGCCCACGGCGCAGCGTGGTGAAGGCATGCACGCCGCGCGGGGCCGGCCAGTCGGCGCGCAGCAGCACGGACTCGCGGACCTGCCGGTCCAGATGCCGGCCGAAGACCGCGTCGGCATCGCCGCGCAGCGGCGGGGCACCGGCGCTGTCGTCGTGGCCGCTCATCGCGGCCTGCTCGCGGACGGGGCGCTGGTGGAGGGCATGCGCGTTGAGGGCATGCACATTGAGGGCGTGCGCGCGGACGGCGTGGTCATCGGCCGCGGCTCACAGCTCGTGCCGGCGCAGATCGTCGCGCAGGGCCGCCACCAGCGCCTGCATGTCGTCCGGCATCGGCGCCGAGCAGCGCACCGGCTCGCCGCTGGCCGGGTGCGCGAATTCCAGGGTTTCGGCATGCAGCGCCTGGCGGCGGAAACCACGCAGTCGCTCGACCAGGGTGTCGCCGCCGCCCTTGGGCAGCTTCAGCGGGCCGCCGTACAGTGGGTCGCCGACGATCGGGTGGCGCACATGCGCCATGTGCACGCGGATCTGGTGCGTGCGCCCGGTTTCCAGCCGGCACTCCAGCAGGGTGTGCATGCGGAAGCGCTCGCGCAGGCGGTAGTGGGTGACCGCCTCGCGCCCGTCCTCGCGCACCGCCATGCGCAGACGGTCGCGCGGGTGACGGTCGATCGCGGCGTTGACGGTGCCGCCGGAGACCAGCGCGCCGTTGACCACGGCCAGATACTGCCGGTGCACATCGCGCGCCGAGAGCTGCGCCACCAGCGCGGTATGCGCCTGCAGCGTGCGCGCCACCACCATCACGCCCGAAGTGTCCTTGTCCAGCCGGTGCACGATGCCGGCCCGCGGCAGCTGCGCCAGCGCGGGGTCGCGGTGCAGCAGGGCGTTCACCAGGGTGCCGCGCGGATTGCCGGCCCCGGGGTGCACCACCAGACCGGCGGGCTTGTCGATCACGATCACCTCCCCGTCCTCGTACAGCACCGTGAGCGGGATGTCCTCGGGCGCGGAATGGGTCTGCACCTCCTGCACGGCATCGAGGGTGACCGTCTCACCGCCGTGGACCGGGTCGCGCGGGCGGGCCTGCCGGCCGTCCAGCAGCGCGTCGCCGGACTTGATCCACTCCGCCAGGCGCGAGCGCGAGAACTCGGGGAAGAGCTCGGCCAGCACGGCATCGAAGCGCCGCCCGGCGGCCCGGTCGGGCACCACGACGCTGCGCAACTGGCCGTCTCCGGCGGCGCCGGCGGCCTCCATGTCGCCGTCGAGATCGGCGTCGAGGCTGGCCTCGCTGTCCGGCGAAGGGGGGCGGTGGGAGGGCGACTGGGTCATGCGGAAGTCCTGCGCGGGCGCCCGCGGGCCGTGCGCGGCCGGGGGCTGGAAGGGGCCGCCGCCGCGGCGCCGGGGCGCCGGGCAACGCGGGAAGGGGGCGTGCACCCGGGCCGGAGGATGCGAACGTGCGGTTAACGGCCCGGTGGGTCGGGGCTGGTATTATCGCCGGCTCACTCTCCGACCGCAGCCCGCATGACCCTGACCCGTCCGTCCGCCCTGCTCCGCCCCGCCGTGCTCCTGGTGCTGGTCCTCGCTCTCGTCGGCAGCGGCTGTGCCCGGATGAAGGGCGTGTTCAAGGACGAAAAGGAGAACGAGGGCGTCCCGGTGGCCGAGCTCTACGACAAGGCCAACCTGTCGATGCGCCGCGGCAACTACGACAGCGCGGTCGCCACCTACCGCCGTCTGGTCGCGCAATACCCCTATGGCCCGTACACCGAGCAGGCCATCGTCGACACCGCCTATGCGCAGTACAAGATGGGGCTGAACGAGGACGCGATCTCCACCATCGACCGCTTCCTGCGCACCTACCCGACCCATCGCAACACCGCCTACATGTACTACCTGCGCGGCCTGGTGAACTCCAGCCGCGACACGGTGTTCCTGCAGCGCGTCTGGCGTCTGGATGCCAGCCGCCGCGACCTGGCCACCCCGCGCCAGGCCTTCAACGACTTCAAGATCGTCGTCGACCGCTACTCCGCCTCCCGCTACGCCGCCGACGCCCGCAGGCGGCTGATCGAGCTGACCGACCTCTTCGCCCGCTACGAGATCGAAACCGCGCTGTACTACATGCGCCGCGGCGCGTGGGTGGGCGCCACCGAGCGCGCGCGCTATGCGCTGGAAAGCTACCCGGAGAGCAGGTTCAAGGCCGATGCGATCGCCGTGCTGGCCGAGTCCTACACCCAGCTGGGCAACACCGCGCTGGCCGACAGTGCCCGCAGCGAACTGCGGCAGGTGGAACCCGGCCACCCGTGGCTGGAGGGCGACTGGCCCGACTACCCGTCCAGGCTGCGTCGCCTGAATCCGTTCGCCGGCGAGAAGTCGGCCGTGGACAACGACGAAGAGGACTGAGCCGCCTCATCTGCGTACGCCGGACCGCCCGGCGCCCGCACCGCATGCGATCTGCCGCAACGCCGCCTCCGGGCGGCGTTCGCGTCTGCGCGTTCGCATCCGCGTCTCCGTGCTGCATCCGCGTGTTCGGGGCGGACCGCTCAGCTGCGCAGCGCGGCCGGCAGCACCGGGCCATCCAGCACCTGCGGGTCGCCCACCAGCCACTGGCTGAAGCCGCTGGCCTCGAAGGTCAGCGCGCCCTCCGGCCAGGCCAGATCGATCCGCCAGCGCCAGGGGCCGTAGTCGTCACTGTCGCCCCCTTCATCGAGACCCGCGACCGGGCCCTCGCCCCACGCCTCGTCCGAACCGTCGCCGACCGCGTCCCGGGCAGGCCCGGCAGCCGCGACCGGTTCGCGCCGCAGCGCCTCGATGGAGAACGGGCCGCTGGCCGCGCTGCAGGCGGCGAAGTCGATCAGGACGCGCAGGGCGGCCACATCGTGGAAGACCAGCATCGCCTGCGCGACGAGGTAGCCGCCTTCCGGGTTCACGTCGTCGGGCCAGGCGAGCATCCAGTCGATGTCCAGTGCCAGATCGGCCTCGCCCGGGCCGCGCTCGACGATGCGCCAGCCGTGCACATGCACGCCCTGCCAGTCGAGGCTGTCGAAATCGGCGGTGTGCAAGCGGAGGGACGTGAGTGGACGAAGCGTCGCGGCGCGCATCCGCCGGGCCTTGCGCCCGGCGTTGCACCGGGGCGCACGCTACATGCGGTAGCCGTTGGTGATGGGGTAGCGCCGCTCGCGACCGAACGCGCGCCGCGACACCTTGGGCCCGGGCGCGGCCTGGTGCCGCTTCCACTCGCTGATCCGCACCAGACGCAGCACCTTGTCCACCGTCGCAGGGTCGTAGCCGGCGGCGACGATCTCCTCGCGCGACTCTTCCTGATCCACGTAGCGGAACAGGATGCCGTCCAGCACGTCGTAGGGCGGCAGCGAGTCCTGGTCCTTCTGGTTCTCGCGCAGTTCGGCGGTGGGCGGGCGCGAGATCACCGCCGGCGGAATGACCGGCGCGCCGCCGACGGTGTTGCGCCAGCGCGAAAGCGCGAACACCTCGGTCTTGTACAGGTCCTTGATCGGCGCATAACCGCCGCACATGTCGCCGTAGATCGTGGCGTAGCCCACCGCGTACTCGCTCTTGTTGCCCGTGGTCAGCAGCATCCCGCCGAACTTGTTGCTCAACGCCATCAGCACCGCGCCACGCGTGCGCGACTGCAGGTTCTCCTCGGTGACATCCACGGCCTGGCCGGCGAAGGTCTCGGCCAGCGCATCCAGATAGCCCTGGAAGGGCTTTTCGATCGGCACGGTGAGCATCTTCACGCCCAGCGCGCGGCACTGCTCGTCGGCGAGGTCGTTCGACAAGCCGGCGGTGTAGCGCGAGGGCATGCGCACCGCGGTGACGTGCTCCGGCCCCAGCGCATCCACCGCCAGCGCCAGCACCAGCGAGGAATCGATGCCCCCGGACAGGCCCAGCCACACGTCGCTGAAGCCGTTCTTGCGGCAGTAGTCCTGGATGCCGCGCACGATGCAGCGCCAGGCCAGCCCGTCGCGGCTCTCGTCGCCGTCGTCCATCCAGCGCACCGGCGAGAAACGCCGGCCCGCGGCGTCGTAGTCCACCACCAGCCACTGCTCGGTGAACGCCGCCGCGGCCGGGTGCACGGTGCCGTCGCCGTCGGCCACCACCGAGGCGCCGTCGAACACCAGCGCGTCCTGGCCGCCGATGCTGTTCAGATAGACGATGGCCGCGCCGGTCTGGCGGGTGCGCTCGGCCAGCAGCGCGTCGCGCTGCGCATGCTTGTCGCGCTCGAACGGCGAAGCGTTGGGCACCAGCACCAGCTCGGCACCCCCGGCGACGGTGGTGGCGATGGGCTCGGCGAACCACAGGTCCTCGCAGAGCAGCAGCCCGACCTGCACGCCCTCGACCTCGAACACGCAGTCCTCGCGGTCGGGGTCGACATCGAAATAGCGGCGCTCGTCGAACACCGCGTAGTTGGGCAGTTCGCGCTTGCGGTAGGTGCGCTCCACCTGGCCGTCGCGCAGCACGCTGGCGGCGTTGTAGACCACGCTGCCGGCAGCTTCGGGCCAGCCGACCACGGCCACGATGCCGCCGGTGGCGGCCTTCGCCACCGCCTCGATGCCTTCCGCGCAGTCGCGCAGGAAGCTCGGCCGCATCAGCAGGTCTTCCGCCGGGTAGCCCGACAGGGCCATCTCCGGGAACACCACCAGCTGCGCGCCGTACTCGTCGCGGGCCACCGCGATCATCTCGGCGATGCGCGCGACGTTGTCGGCGACCGCGCCGACGCGGAAATCGAACTGCGCGAGCGCGATGCGCAGGCCGGTCATCGCGCACGCTCCCGCCGCGCAGGGCGCCACGGGTGGGCGCGGCAGCCGGGCACCGTCGCGCGGGGAGCCGCGCGCATCGGCCACGGGATGGACCGGGTGGGATTCATGTCGCGCCTGCCTTCGTCGTCTGCCGAGCGCGCATTATTCCAGAACGGCGGGGCCGTGCCGCGCCCCGTGGCGGGAGAGGATGCGGGCAGACGGTGCGGGCGACCGCAACGCGCTCAGCCCACCGCCGTCGGCCGGCCCGCCTCGTCCAGCGCGACCATGGAGAAGCGGCCACGGGTGCACAGCACCCGGGCCCCGCTGCGCACGTCTTCGCAATGCAGCTCCACTTCGACGCCGATCGAGGTGCGGCCCACCTCGACCACCCGCGCCACCAGCTCCACCAGTTGCCCCTGGCGCACCGGTGCATGGAAGTCCACCCGCTCCGAGCGCGCGGTGACCACCGTGCGCCGGGCGTATCGCGCCGCGGCGATGAAGGCCGCCTTGTCCATCCATGCCAGCGCCTGTCCGCCGAACAGGGTGCCGAGGTGGTTGGCGTGATCGGGAAAGACGATCTCCCAGAACCTGCATTCGCCCGCCGGCGCCGCGGTGCCGGCGTCGTCAGAACGCGTCATCGAAGGCCACCGCGCCGCTGATCCCGACCTGGTAGGCCGAGACCCGGCGCTCGAAGAAGTTGGTCAGCTCCTGCACGTCCTGCAGATCCAGGAAGGGGAAAGGATTGCGCGCGCCGAATTCCGGCGCCAGGTCCAGCGCGGCCAGGCGCTGGTCGGCGACGTAGCGCAGGTACTCGCGCATCTCCGCAGGGGACAGGCCGTTCACGCCGCCCGACAGCACGTCGTCGGCGAACGCGGCTTCCACCTCGATCGCCTCGTGCATCATCCGCCGCACCTCGCGCTCCAGCTCGGCATCGAACAGCCCGGGCTCCTCGCGACGTGCGGTGCGGATCACCTCGAAGGCGAAGGCCATGTGCCCGGATTCGTCGCGGAACACCCAGTTGGTGCCCGCCGCGAGGCCGGGCAGCAGCCCGCGCGAGCGCAGGAACCACACGTAGGCGAAGGCGGCGAAGAAGAACAGCCCCTCGATGCAGCAGGCGAAGCAGATCAGGTTGAGCAGGAACTGGCGCCTGCGCTCGCGCGTGTCCAGACGCTCCAGGTGCTGCACCGAATCCATCCAGCGGAAGCAGAAATCGGCCTTGGCGCGGATCGAGGGGATGGTCTCCACCGCGGCGAAGGCCTCATTGCGCCGCTCCGGGTCGGGAATGTAGGCATCCAGCAGGGTCAGATAGAACTGCACGTGCAGGGCTTCTTCGTACAGCTGCCGCGACAGGTACATGCGCGCTTCCGGCGCGTTGATGTGGCGGTAGAGGTTCAACACCAGGTTGTTGGCGACGATGCTGTCGCCGGTGGCGAAGAACGCCACCAGGCGCTCGATGAGATGGCGGTCGGCGGGCGCCAGTTTCTGCCGCAGGTCGTTGAGATCGATGCCGAAGTCGATCTCGTCCACCGTCCAGGTGTTGCGGATGGCGTCGCGGTACATGTCGTAGAACGCGGGGTAGCGCATCGGGCGCAGGGTGAGCGCGAAGCCGGGGTCGAGCAGGCGGGGTTGCGTGGTCATGAGGCGGGTCCTCTGCCTTCCGCGTCGGGCGGAAGGCGGGTGTGGGCGATCGTGTCCGCAGGGGCATCGCCGGCTGCATTCGCAAGCCGGCGGTGCCCGGACACGTGTGGGGGATGGATCGGGTGGATGCGGTTCCGTCCCGGGGCACGGCCCGGGCGTGCGGCGGGCTTGAGCCCGCCCTACTGGCAGGCCTCGCAGCTTTCGGGGTTCTCCAGCGAACAGGCGAGTGCTTCCTGCGGCGTGTAGGTGGGCTGCGCGGCGACGGTGGCCTTGGCGATGCGCGTGGCCGGGCGCGAGCGGAGGTAATACGTGGTCTTCAGGCCCGCCTTCCACGCATACATGTACATCGACGAGAGGCGGCCGATGTTCGGGCTCTCCATGAACAGGTTGAGCGACTGCGACTGGTCGATGTACGCGCCGCGCGCGGCGGCGAGGTCGATCAACGCCTTCTGCGGCAGCTCCCAGGCGGTGCGGTACACCGACTTCAGCCGCTCGGGGATGCCATCGATCCCCTGCACCGAGCCTTCGGCGAGCTTGATCGCATCGCGCGTGGCCTCGGTCCACAGCCCCAGCCGCTTCAGCTCCCACACCAGATAGCGGTTGATCTGCAGGAAGTCGCCCGACAGCGTCTCGCGCTTGAACAGGTTGCTCACCTGCGGCTCGATGCACTCGTAGCAGCCGGCGATGGAGGCGATGGTCGCGGTGGGCGCGATCGCGATCAGCAGCGAATTGCGCAGGCCGTGCGCGGCGATGCGCGGCTTGAGCGCCGCCCAGGCCTCGGGCTCGGACGGCGCCACGCCCCAGAGATCGAACTGCAGCGCGCCGGCCGCCGCGCGCGTCTGCGCGAACGCGGGGTGCGCGCCATGACGCTCGGCCAGTTCGCAGGAGGTCTCCAGCGCATGCAGGTAGATGCGTTCGGCGATGCGCGTGGACAGCGCCAGCGCTTCGGGCGAATCGAACGGCAGCCGCATCCGGAAGAACACGTCCTGCAGCCCCATCACGCCCAGGCCCACCGGGCGCCAGCGCAGGTTGGAACGGCGCGCGGATTCGATGGGGTAGAAATTCAGATCGATCACGCGGTCCAGCTGGCGCACCGCCACGCGCACGGTTTCGGCCAGCTTGCCGAAATCGAAGTACCAGCCGCCGCGCCCGTCCTCGGCCAGATGCTGCGCCAGGTTCACCGAACCGAGATTGCAGACCGCGGTCTCGTCGGCGGAGGTGACTTCCAGGATCTCGGTGCACAGGTTCGACAGGTGCACGGTGCGGCCCGGGCCCACCTGGTTGCAGGTGCAGTTGGAGGCGTCCTTGAAGGTGATCCAGCCGTTGCCGGTCTCGCCCAGCACTTTCATCATCCGCGCATACAGCTCGCGCGCCTTCAGCGTGCGCGCCGCCAGCCCCTGGCGTTCCGCCTGCTCGTAGGCGCGCTCGAACGCCTCGCCCCACAGGTCCACGAACTCCGGCACCGCGCCGGGGTCGAACAGCGACCAGTCGCCGTCGGCCTCCACCCGGCGCATGAACAGGTCCGGCACCCAGTTGGCGAGATTGAGGTTGTGCGTGCGCCGCATCTCGTCGCCGGTGTTGTCGCGCAGCTCCAGGAACTCCTCGATGTCCGCATGCCAGGTGTCCAGATAGATGCAGGCCGCGCCCTTGCGCTTGCCGCCCTGGTTGACCGCCGCCACCGAGGCGTCCAGCGTCTTCAGCCAGGGCACGATGCCGTTGCTGCGGCCGTTGGTGCTGCGGATCGGCGCGCCGCGCGCGCGGATGCGGGAGTAGGACTGGCCGATGCCGCCGGAGAACTTCGAGAGCTGCGCCACGTCGGCATAGCGCGCGTAGATGTCGGCCAGCGAGTCCTGCGGCGAATCCAGCAGGAAGCAGGACGACAGCTGCTCGTGGCGGGTGCCCGCGTTGAACAGCGTGGGCGAGCTGGGCACATAGTCCAGCGAAGACATCAGCCGATACAGCTCCACCGCCTCGCCCGGGGTCTCGGTGAGCGCGACCGCGATGCGCATGAAGAACTGCTGCGGGGTCTCGATCACATGCCGGCGCACCGGATGGCGCAGCAGGTAGCGGTCGTAGAGCGTGCGCAGGCCGAAATACTCGAAGCGGCGGGTGCGGTCGATGTCGATGGCGTCGTTGAACTTGCGCGCATGGGTTTCCACCACCTGGCGCACGCGGTCGTTGATCAGGCCCAGTTCCGCGCCCAGCGCGATCGACTGCGAGAACGAGTGCACGCCCTGCCCGGTCACCTCCTTGTCGACGTAGGCCGCGAGCAGGCGCGCGGCCAGGCGCGCGTACTGCGGCTCGTCGGCGGTGAAGGCGGCGGCGGTGCGGATCGACAGCTCGTCCAGCTCGCGCGTGGTCGCGCCGTCGTAGATACCGGCGATGGTCTTCAGCGCGACGCGCATCGGGTCGATGTCGTCCAGGCCATCGCAGCAGCGCTGCACAGCGCGCACGATCTTGCCGACATCGACCGGCTCGCGCCGGCCGTCGCGCTTGGTGATGGTCATGGTGCCGGGCGAATGCGGCGGGGTCAGCGCGAAGCCGGACTGCTGCGGATGCGGGCCGGTAGCGGCGGTGCGGGCATGGGGCGCGGCGTGCACGGTCTCTTCGACCGCGGCCGGCAACAAGATATCGGTGGTCATGCATCTCTCCGGTAGGCGATGGAGAGAAAGCGAAAGCGGTGGATCGCGCGGTGCCCCCACGGCCAGTGCCGGGGCGGACGCGCGCGAAGTCACCGGCCCTCGCCCCCTCGGGCGAGCCTGCGTCGACACGGACGATGCAGCGACGGC
>CBFGMS010000091.1:0-13260 GCA_965649985.1 uncultured Gammaproteobacteria bacterium
TGAAGGTCTTGAGCAGGTGGATCGAGGAGATGCCGATGATCGCCATCGCCAGCTTGACCTTGAGCACGCTGGCGTTGACGTGGCTCAGCCACTCGGGCTGGTCGGGATGGCCCTTGAGGTTCAGCCGCGAAACGAAGGTCTCGTAGCCGCCCACGATCACCATCACCAGCAGGTTGGAGATCATCACCACGTCGATCAGGCCGAGCACGATCAGCATGATCTGCTGCTCGCTCAGCGCTGCGGCGTCGTGGATCAGGTGCCACAGCTCCTTGAGGAACAGGAACACGTACACGCCCTGGGCCACGATCAGCCCCAGATACAGCGGCAGCTGCAGCCAGCGCGAGGCGAAGATCAGGCGGGGCAGCGGGTTCAGCGGCGGATGCGGGGCGTTGGACATGACGGAGGTTCCGGGTCGGTGCGGCGGTGGAAAGCGCGCATAGGGTAATGAGGGCCACCGGCCCCGCCAAGCGCGGCGCATTCCTGTGCAGAGCGCGGCGGGATGCGCTGTTCCGCGCGCACGCTGGCGCGGCCGGGGCGCGGCCGTAGACTGAGTGCCCGCCCCCTTCCCCCACCATCCGGAGCCCTGCTCCACTGGAGCCGCCATGATCGACCTGCACTACTGGCCCACCCCCAACGGCCACAAGATCACCCTGTTCCTCGAAGAGCTGGTCGATGCCGGCGCGCCGCTGCCGTACACCATTCGGCCGGTGAACATCGGTGCCGGCGAGCAGTTCACGCCGGAATTCCTCGCCATCGCCCCCAACAACCGCATGCCGGCGATCGTCGATCATCAGCCGGCCGACGGCGGCGGGCCGCTGTCGGTGTTCGAATCCGGGGCGATCCTGCAGTACCTGGCCGAGAAGACCGGGCATTTCCTGCCCGCCGACCTGCGCGACCGCACCGCGGCGCTGGAATGGCTGAACTGGCAGATGGCCGGGCTCGGCCCGATGACCGGGCAGTACGGGCATTTCAACGTCTACGCGCCGGAGAAGATCCCCTACGCCATCGACCGCTACACGCGCGAGGCCAACCGCCTGCTCGGCGTGCTGGACAAGCGCCTGGCCGGCCGTGCGTTCATCGTCGGCGATGCCTACACCATCGCCGACATGGCCTGCTACCCGTGGATCGACGTGTACAAGACCGCGCCGATCGATCTCGCGCCGTACCCGGAGGTGGTGCGCTGGCGCTCCAGCATCGCCGCGCGCCCGGCCACCTCGCGCGCCTATGCGATCACCCGGCAGGTGAACCCGCAGGCGGGGCAGCCGCTGAGCGAGGAGGCGCGCAAGGCGCTGTTCGGGCGCTGACCGCGCGCGGCGCACCCGTGCCGCGACACATCCGCATCGGGACACCCGTTCACCTTGTGGAGCCGGGCGCAGCTCGGGCGCGCCTCTCTCCGCAGCCATTCGCAGCGCAGCTGCGCGCCGCTCTGCATGCAGGTCTGCATGCAGGGTTCGGCGCCTGCCGAGGCGGGCAGCGAGCGATGCGCGGCCGATCCGGCTAAGCTTCGGGCCTGTCATGTTGCCGGCTGCTGCCATGTGCCTGTCTCCGATGCGTCTGTCCTTCCTTCGCCGCCCCGTCTGCCTGCTGATCCTGATGCTCGCCATGCCTCCGCTCGCTACCGCGACCACGCCGCCCAAACCGCAGCCGCTGACGCTCGAGGCCATCACCGGCGGTGCGGCGCTGTCGGGGCCGATGCTCACCAACGCGAAGATCGCGCCGGACGGCTCGCGCGTCACCTTCCTGCGCGGCAAGGACAGCGACCGCAACCGCCTCGACCTGTGGGCCTTCGATGTCGCCACCGGTGAGGCCGCGCTGCTGGTGGATTCGGCCGACCTGCTGCCGGGCGAGGAGGTGCTGAGCGATGAGGAGAAGGCGCGGCGCGAGCGTCAGCGCATCGCCGGGCTGTCGGGCATCGTCGACTACCACTGGTCGCCGGATGCGAAGACCCTGCTGTTCCCGCTGGGCGGCGAGCTCTATCTCTACGACCTGTCGAAGTCGGGCAAGGCGGCGGTGCGCCGGCTCACCGACGGCGGCGGCTTCGCCACCGACCCCAAGGTCTCGCCGAAGGGTGGCTACGTGAGCTTCATCCGCGCCCGCGATCTGTGGGTGATCGACCTGTCCAGCGGCGCGGAGGTCCAGCTCACCCGCGACGGCAGCGACACCATCGGCAATGGCGTCGCCGAGTTCGTGGCCGACGAGGAAATGGACCGCCACACCGGCTACTGGTGGGCGCCGGACGATTCGGCCATCGCCTACGCGCGCATCGACGAATCCGGCGTGCCTGTGCAGAAGCGCTACGAGGTCTATCCCGACCGCACCGAAGTGATCGAACAGCGCTATCCGGCGGCGGGCGACCCCAATGTGCGGATTTCGCTGCATGTGGTGCGCCTGGGCGCGGGCGGCAAGGCCGCGAAGCCGCAGCAGGTCGATCTGGGCACCGACCCCGACATCTACCTCGCCCGCGTCGACTGGCGCGATGCGCAGCGGCTCACCTTCCAGCGCCAGTCGCGCGACCAGCGCCGGCTCGATCTGATCGAGACCGATCTGCGCAGCGGCGCGCAGCGCACGCTGATCACCGAAACGTCCAACACCTGGGTGCCGCTGCACAACGACCTGCGCTTCCTGAAGGACGGCCGCTTTCTCTGGAGCAGCGAGCGCAGCGGGTTCGAGCATCTGTACATCGCGAGCGAGGACGGCAACACGCTCACCCCGCTCACCCGCGGCGAGTGGCCGGTGGATGCCCTGCTGGCGGTCGACGAGGACAAGGGCCTGGCCTACTTCCGCGCGGGCCTGACGCCCGATGGCGCGCCCGACGCGCGCCAGGCGCATGTGCATGCGGTGCCGCTGGCCGGCGGCACGCAGTCGAACGGCGCGACGCGTGCGCTCACGCGCGTGCCGGGCATGCACGCGGCCACCTTCGCCAGGAACGCCAGCGTGTACGTCGACACATGGTCCGACGGCACCACGCCGCCGCAGACCGCGTTGTACCGGGCGGACGGCAGCCGGGTCGCGGCGCTGCTCCACAACGACGCCACCGCTCCCGGCCATGCCTACGCGCCCTATCGCGCCATGCACCGCACGCCCGAGTTCGGCACGCTCACCGCGGCCGACGGCGTCACGCCGCTGCACTACAGCGTGCTCAAGCCGCCGGGTTTCGATGCGAAGAAGCGCTACCCGGTGGTGGTGTACGTGTACGGCGGCCCCGCCGCGCAGACCGTCACCGACAGCTGGCCGGGCCGCGGCGATCACTTCTTCAACCAGTACCTCGCCCAGCACGGCTACGTGGTGTTCTCGCTCGACAACCGCGGCACCCCGCGGCGCGGTGCGGCCTTCGGTGGCGCGCTGTACGGCAGGCAGGGCACGGTGGAAGTGGACGACCAGCGCAAGGGCGTGGAATGGCTGCGTGCGCAGCCCTGGGTGGACGGCGAGCGCATCGGCGTCTACGGCTGGTCCAACGGTGGTTACATGGCGCTGATGCTGCTGGGCAAGGCGCCCGGCGATTACGCCTGCGGTGTGTCGGGCGCCCCGGTGACCGACTGGGCGCTGTACGACACCCACTACACCGAACGCTACATGGATCACCCGCGGACCAACCCCGCGGGCTACCGCGAGGCCAGCGTGTTCACCCACGTCGACGGCATCCGTCCGAACGCGCTGCTGCTGATCCACGGCATGGCCGACGACAACGTGCTGTTCGGCAATTCCACCAAGCTGATGAGCGAGCTGCAGAAGCGCGCCATTCCCTTTGAACTGATGACCTACCCCGGCGCCAAGCACGGCCTGCGCGGCAGCGACCTGCTGCACCGCTATCGCCTGACCGAGGCGTTTTTCGGCCGCTGTCTGAAGCGCTGAGTCCTGTCGGGAGCCGCTGCCATGTCGATCCCGCCGCCGCTGCCGGGCGCACCCGCCACGCCGCTTCCGACTCCGCCGCAGCGCCGCGGATGGTGGCAGCGCCACTGGAGGTGGGCGGTGCCGCTGCTGGCGGTGATCGGTCTGTCGATCGCCGCGATGCTGATCTACGGTTTCATCACGATGCTCGGCGCCGCGATGCGCGACAACGACGCCTACCGGATCGCGATGGCGCAGGCTGCCGAGGATGCGCGTCTGGTCGAGGCGATCGGCTCGCCGATCGAGCACGACGGCTTCATGAGCGGGCACGTGTCCACGGGCACGCATTCCAGTGCGGCGCTGCAGATTCCCGTGGCCGGCCCGCGCGGCGAGGCCACGGTCTTCGTCGAGGCCGAATCGCGGCTGGGCGTGTGGAAGTTCGCGGTGCTCAGCGCCACGGTCGATGGTGCGGAGACGTCGATCGATCTGCTGCCGTCCCTGCCCGAGACCCGGCGCCTGCGTGCGGATGCAGCGGAAGATGCCGGCGATGCCGGGGACGGCGACGCACCCTGAGGGCCGGCAGGGGCGCGGGTCGCGCGGTACGCACGCCGCCTGTGGCGACAGGTGCGTGAGGTGTGCGGCGTCTCGCGCCGTGCGAAGCATTCCGTCAAGAATGAACGTCTTCCGCGCCGGCCCGGCCCGGGGCTGGGCAGCGCCCGCCGACCGGTCTAGCGTGTCGTGCATACGATCAAGGACCCGACCATGCGCACCAGACGACATGCCCGCATCGCGATCCGGACGTGGCTGCAGGCCGGGGTCGCGGCCCTGGCCTGTCTGACGGCGGCCGCGCCCGTCTCCGCCGCCGAAGCGCCGCCGCCCGCCTGGGTGGAGGCCAGCAACCGCCATGCGCAGGTGTTGATGGATGCGCGGTTCGACTTCCATCCGGAGCAGGCCAGCTTTTTCGGCATTCCCGGCTACGACGCGCGGGTGGCCGATCTCGGCGCGGACAATCGCCGCCGGTACCGCGAGGCGATGGAGCGCGCACGCAACCGGCTGTGGACAGCGCTGGAGCGCGAGCGCGATCCGGACGTGCGTCTGGACCTTGAGATCATGGTCGCCGCGGCCGGTCAGGCGATCGAGGGCGTCGATGTCGCCACCGAGCTGCAGCGGCAGTGGGTCGACGCGCCGCAGTTGATCTTCTTCGGCATGAGCACGGTTCTGTCGGAGCAGACGCCGCCGGCGCGTCGTGCGCTCGCGCTCCGCCGGCTGCAGGCCTACGTCGGCCAGGCCCGCGGCACGCAGCCGCTGCTGGCGCAGGCGCGTGCCCGCTACGAGGAGGGCGCCGCGCAGCCCGCGCTGCTGCGGCCCACCCGAAGCGAGGTCGAGCGCATGCTCGCGGCCATGCCGGTCTATGCCGCGGGGGTGCGCAGCCTGTTCGCCGAGCGCGGCGTGCGTGGGGCGGGCCCCGCACTCGATGCACTGGATGCGCAGCTGCGCGAACACGCGGACTGGGTGCGCGACACGGTGCTGCCGGAGACCCGCGACGACACCCTGCCACCACGTGCGCTGTACGCGCAGCGTCTGCGCGAGGTGGGCATCGACATCCCGCCCGAGGAACTCATCCGGCGCGCGGGGTTCGCGTTCATGGAAACGCGTGCGGCGCTGCAGCGCATGGCGCCGCTGGTGGCGCAGTCGCGCGGGCTGGAGGCCACCGACTACCGCGACGTGCTGCGTGCCCTGAAACGCGACCGCATCCCCGACGAGGCGCTGGAAGCGCATTACCGCACGGTCATCGACGCGATCGACCCCATCCTGCGCCGCGAGCGCATCGTCGACGTGCCCGCACGGCCGCTGGTGATGCGGCTGGGCACCGCGGCGGAGAGCGCCGCACAGCCTGCGCCGCATTTCCGTCCGGCGCCGCTGGTGGGCAACAGCGGGCAGCAGGGCGAGTTCGTGCTGCCGCTGGGCAACCCCTCGCAGGGCGGCGGCGCCGAGCGTTTCGACGACTTCAACCATCCGGCTGCGGCCTGGTCGCTTTCCGCGCACGAGGGCCGGCCCGGGCACGAGCTGCAGTTCACCGCGATGGTCGAGCGCAGGATCTCGCTGGCGCGGGTCCTGTTCGCGTTCAATTCGGTCAATGTCGAAGGCTGGGCCCTGTACGCGGAGGCCGAACTGACGCCGTACATGCCGCTGGAGGCGCAGTTCGCCGCGCTGCAGTTCCGGCTGATGCGCGCGGCGCGGGCGATGCTGGACCCGATGCTCAACCTCGGCATGATCGACCGGGCGCGGGCGGGCGAGATCCTGATGCGCGATGTCGGCCTGTCGCCGGCGATGGCGCGCCAGGAGCTGGACCGCTACATCTTCGATGCGCCCGGCCAGGCCGGCAGCTATTTCCACGGCTACGCGCGCATCCTCGAGCTGCGCGCGGAGACCGAACTCGCGCTCGGCGAGCGCTTCGACCGCCTGGCCTTCAACAACTTCCTGCTCGATCAGGGCCTGCTGCCGCCGCACCTGCTGGCCGAGGCGGTGCGGGAGCGGTTCGTGCCGCGGATGCTCGAGGGCGAAGGCGAAGGCGAGGGCGAAGCAGAGGCCGACACCGCGACGCCGTGGTGAGACTGCGGGTCAGGTGATCCGCGACAGCATCCGCCGATGCCCGATCAGCCGTGCCCAGCGGGTGCCGAGGTCGATCCAGCACACGTAGGCGGCCTCGCCGGCGAGGCGCAGGCAGGTGGCGGGGGTCCAGCGCAGCCGGGGTTCGGCCGCGCACAGCTCCCAGCGGTAGCCGAGCTGGCGTGCGAACAGGGCGCAGCGGGCGAGGTGGTAGCGATTGCTGAGCAGGGTGACCGGCGGCGCGTCCGGGCCGAGGTCGGCGAGCAGCGTGCGTGCGTGGCGCAGATTCTGCAGGGTGTCGCGCGAGGTGGTTTCCAGGCGCCAGGGCGCATGCGCCGGCACCCCATCGGCGATCAGCGCGGCCTGCGCCACTTCCGCTTCGCTGGGCTGGCCGGGCGGGCCGCCGCCCAGCAGCACCAGCGTCTGTGGCGGCGCCTGGTTCCACAGGGCCGCCGCGCGTGCCAGCCGGGCGCGGAAGTCGGCGTCCGGGCGGCCCTGTGGTGCATGTTTGCCGAACACCAGCAGGCAGCGGCCGTCGCCCGGCGCGACCGGCGCGTGGCGCGCCACCCGCACCACATGCAGCAGATAGCCCAGATAGACCAGACCGCCGCTCAGCGTGCAGGCGGCGGCCGCGATCACGCCGGTGTGCAGCACGTCGCGGTCCAGCAGCAGGCGGCGCTGGTGGCCCAGGCGGGACACCAGCGTGCCCTCGGGCGGGCGCGGGTCGGGCAGACGGTCGGACATGGGCATGCGTGGTCGTGCTCACTCGGCCAGGGGCGGCTGCAGGCTGACGCGGACGCGGGTCAGACGGCACAGGGTAGAGCCTGGGCGCGGCAGATTCACGCGTCCGCAGCGACGTGCCCGGGCCCCGTGCGTGCCTGCTCGCCGGCCTGGGCACCGGGCGTGCCGCATTCCGCACGACCGAGTGACCGCATGCGGCGGCCGGGGTCTGCGGGCACGGCGCGGGCCGTGGATGGCGGCCGGCGCGCGGGCGTCCTCGCCTATACTTCCCGACTTGCCTTCGGGCCTGGTCACAGGGGTTTCCGGGTGTCCTCCGCACCTTCGAACGCGTCATCGTCCGCCGCCGCACCGCCGGCGCGCATCGCACCGCTGGCGGTCTCCGCCTGCACCGTCACCACCGCCCTCGGGCGCGGCATGGCCGCGCAGGCCGAGGCGCTGCGCGCGGGCCGCAGCGGCCTGCGCCGCAACGATTTCGGCGAAGGCAGGGCTGGCGAGCAGCGCCTGGAGACCTGGATCGGCCGGGTGGACGGCCTGGAAGAGGCGGCGCTGCCCGCCGAGTGGGCGCGCTGGGACTGCCGCAACAACCGTCTGGCGTGGCTGGCGCTGCAGCAGGACGGCATGGCCGAGCGCGTGGCCGCCCTGCGCGCGCGCTACGGCGCCGAGCGCGTTGCACTGGTGATCGGCACCTCCACCTCCAGCATCGGCGCCAGCGAGGAGGCCTACACCCGGCTGGAAGCGCCGTCCGACGGCGCCGCCCATGCCGCGTTCCCGGCCGACCTGCGCCGCGCCATCCTGCACACCCCGCATTCGCTGGGCGATTTCCTGCAGGCCGCGACCGGCCTGCGTGGGCCTGCGGTCACCGTGGCCACGGCCTGCTCGTCCAGCGCCAAGGTGTTCGCCCAGGCCGCACGGCTGATCCACGCCGGCGTGGTCGACGCCGCCCTGGTCGGCGGCATCGACACCCTCTGCGGCAGCATCCTGTTCGGCTTCAACGCGCTGGGGCTGGTGTCGCAGGAGCGCTGCCGCCCGTTCGACGCCCGCCGCGACGGGCTGTCGCTGGGCGAGGCCGGCGGCTACGCCATCCTCGAACGCACCCACGCCGCGCCCGAGGCGATGGCTTGGCTGCTGGGCTACGGCGAATCCAGCGACGCTCACCACATGTCCACCCCGCACCCCGAAGGCCTGGGCGCGCAGCAGGCGATGGCCGCGGCGCTCGCCCGCGGCGGCGTGGCCCCGGCCGAGGTCGGCTATCTCAACCTGCACGGCACCGCCACGCCGGCCAACGACAGCGTCGAGGCCAAGGCCGTGCGTGCGCTGTTTCCGAGCGACGCCTCCGGCGACGGCCTGCACGCCAGCTCCACCAAGGCCTGGGTGGGCCACACCCTGGGCGCGGCCGGCATCGTCGAATCCGCCTTCGCCCTGCTGGCCCTGCAGCACGGCTGGCTGCCCGGCATGCCGGGCAGCGATCAGCCCGATCCCGACTGCGGTCCGCAGATCCGCTTCGAGGGCGTCGCCCGCGAGGTGCGCCACGTGATGAACAACTCCTTCGGTTTCGGCGGCAACAACTGCTCGCTGCTGTTCGGGAGGGCGGCGGCATGAGCATCGAGACGCCCCATCCCCAGACAACGCCACGCTCCGCGCAGGCGCCGGCCGGCACCCTGCGTGCGCGCATCGCGGGCGTCGGCTTCTGGGCCGACGGCCTGCCGTCCTGGGAGGCCGCACGCGCCTTCGTGGCCGACGGCGCGCTGCCCGAGTCCATGCCGGGCAAGCCCGTGCCGCAGCTGCTGCCGCCCAACGAGCGCCGGCGCGCGCCGGAATCGGTGGCGGTGGCGCTGCAGGTCGCGCTGGCCGCCTGCGAGGCCGCCGGCCGCAGCCCGGCCACGCTGCCCTCGGTATTCGCCTCCACCCACGGCGATCTGGCGATCACCGACGCCATCTGCGCCACCCTGGCCGAGGACCCGCGGGCGATGTCGCCCACGCGCTTCCACAACTCGGTGCACAACGCCGCCGCCGGCTACTGGACCATCGGCGCCGGCTGCATGGCCGCGGCCACGGCGATCAGCGCCTACGACGCCAGCTTCGCCCAGGGCCTGATCGAGGCCGCCGCGCAGCTGGCCGAGGGGGCCGAGGCGGTGCTGCTGGTCGGCTACGACACCCGCGCCACCGGGCCGCTGCTGTCGGTGCACGTGTGCAACGGCCTGCTGGGCGGCGCGCTGGTGCTGGTGCGCGACGGCGTGGCACACGACGGTGCCGACACCGCCGGCCCGCGGCTCGACCTGCACCTGCTGGACGGCGACGGCCCCGCACCGCTGGGCGCGCTGGCCGCGCGCTCGGCCGACAACGCCATGGCGCCGATGCTGCCGCTGTTCGATGCGCTGGCATCGGGCGCGGGCGAGGCGCTGCTCAAGGCCGGTCCCGGCCGTCTGCTGCAGGTGAGGATCGCCCATGGCTGAGGCCCCCGTGATGCCACCGGCGGCCGTGGCCGCCGCGGCGCCCGCTCCCGCCTTCCACCGCGGCAATGTCGTGGTGGTGATCCCGGCCCTCAACGAGGCGCTGCGCATCCGCGAAGTGGTGGAAGGCGCGCTGGCCGAATGCGACCGGGTGATCCTGATCGACGACGGCTCCGACGACGGCACCGCCGAGCGCATCGCCGACCTGCCGGTGACCGTGCTGCGCCACGCCACCCGCATGGGCAAGGGCGCCAGCCTGCGCGATGGTTTCCGCGAGGCGCTGCGCCACGGTGCGGCCGCGGTGCTGAGCATGGACGGCGATGGCCAGCACCTGGCGGCCGACATCCCGCGCATGATCGCCGCCGCCAACCGCCACCCGAACTGCATCGTCATGGGCGCGCGCCTGCGCAAGCGCGCCCAGCAGCCCACCTATCGCCGCATCGCCAACGATTTCGGCGACTGGGGCATCGCCTGGGGCTGCGGCTACCGCATCGCCGACACCCAGAGCGGCCAGCGCCTGTACCCGGCGGCGGTGGCCGCGCTGGACGACGTGCCCGGCGAGGATTTCGTGTTCGAGGCGCAGATCCTGATCAGCGCCGCGCGTCGCCTGGGCATGGGCGTGGTGGCGGTACCGATCGAATCGCGCTACGCCGGTGCCGGGGTGGTCGGCCAGTTCCGCAAGAGCCATTTCCGGCCGCTGCGCGACCTGTGGCGCATCACGTCGCACGTGGTGGTGCAGGTCTGGACCTATGGCAGCGTGGTCCGCGAGTACCGTCGGACGCGGGCGCATCCGCCGGTGATCGACGATCCGAGCGGGGAGTTCGGGTCGAGGTGAATCCGGCGTTCCAGAATGCGCGTAGCGAATGCGATGCTTGGCCCGTACGCTCCGGCGGCGGGTTCTGAAGTCAAATGCTTTCGCGCTGGCGCGCGACCTACTTTTCTTTGCTGGTGCAAAGAAGAAGTAGGCAAAAGAAAGCACCTTCCTCGACGGAGCAAACGTAGACGCTCGATTGCCGCGGGGATTTTTCGATGAGGCGTCCATGCCTCATCGAAAAACGACGCACATCCTGTGCGCCGCCCTCCGTGTCTCCGATTGGACGTGATCTGGTGGCCGTGCGTTCAAGGTCAAAAGCAGGGCATATGAACGCGCAATGCGCTGAACGAATAGGTATCTGAAAATCCCCTCCGGTTCAAAAACAGCCGGTTTATTGTCCGGATGTCTTCAAGAAGCACCCTCATCGCCATGAACGAAACCGATACCTTGATTCACCACGACCTCGCCATCCTCGGCGGCGGCCTCGCCGGGCTCACGCTCGCGCTGCAGTTGAAGCGCCGCGATCCGGAGGTCGACATCGTGGTGATCGAACGGCGTGCGCATCCGGTGCAGGAGGCGGCGCACAAGGTGGGCGAGTCCACGGTGGAGATCGGCGCGCATTACTTCGCCAACGTGCTCGGGTTGCGCGAGCATCTGGACACGCAGCAGATACGCAAGTTCGGCTTCCGCTTCTTCTTCAGCGACGGGCGCAGCGATGTCGACCGCTGCACCGAGCTGGGCGTGAGCAAAATCCTGCCCACGCCCTCGTGGCAGATCGACCGCGGCCGGTTCGAGAACTTCCTCGCCGAAGAAGCGCAGCGTCTCGGCGTGCGTTTCGTCGACGGCGCGGTGGTGCGCGGCGTGGAATTCGGTGAAGGTGAAGCCCCGCACCACGTCGTCTTCGAGCGCACGGGCGGGCAGGCCGGCGCGCGCGAGACCGTCGAATGCCGCTGGGTAGTCGACGCCAGCGGCCGCGCCGGGCTCATCAAGCGCAAGCTCGGCCTGGCGTTGCCGGAGGAACACGACGCCAACGCGGTGTGGTGGCGCGTCGATGGACAGCTCGACCCGAACGACTGGTCCGACGATGCCGGCTGGCAGGCGCGCTGCACGCCGCCCGACCGCTGGCGCTCCACCAATCACCTCTGCGGCGAAGGCTACTGGGTGTGGATGATCCCGCTGTCCTCCGGTGCGCATTCGCTGGGCATCGTCTGCGACGCGGCGCTGCATCCGCTGGAGATGATGAACACGCACGAGAAGGCGACGGCCTGGCTGCGTACGCACCAGCCGCGCCTCGCCGCGGCGCTCGACAGGCCCGAACACCGGCTGCAGGACTTCGCCTTCTTCCGTCATTTCTCCTACGGCTGCAAACAGGTGTTCAGTGGCGACCGCTGGGCGCTCACCGGCGAGGCCGGACTGTTCCTCGACCCGTTCTATTCGCCGGGCAGCGATTTCATCGCCATCGCCAACACGCTCATCTGCGACCTGATCGCACGCGACCGTGCCGGCCGCGGCTTCGCGCCGTACGCCGAAATCTACCAGCAGCTGTATTTCGGCTTCTTCGAGAACACCATGACGCTGTACCGCGGCCAGTACGCGCTGTTCGGCGACGCGCAGGTGATGCCGCTGAAGGTGATCTGGGACTACACCTACTACTGGGCGCTGCTGGCGCCGCTGTTCTGCGGCGAGAAACTCACCGAACTCTCGCTGCTCGGCCGCCTGCGTCCGCAGTTCGAACGCGGCAGTGCACTGAATCTCGCCATGCAGGCCCTGCTGCGCGCCTGGGGCCAGGCCAACCGCGCTGCCGGCATCGACGCGCATGCGCACGACGGCCGTCTGCTCGACCAGTACCGCATCGACTGGTTCCACGAAATGAACCGCGCGCTGCACGACCTGCTCGACAACGACGCCTTCGCCGCCCGCGTGGTCGCGAATGTGGGGCGCATGGAATGGCTGGCCGCCGAAACCCTCGCCCGCGCGCGCGCGGCGCATGCGGGGATCGACGACTGCGGGCTGGACGCGCTGCTGGCCGATGCCGCGGTGGAGCCGTCGCTGGCGGCGGAGTGGTACGCGGCGGCGTGAGGTTTTATTGTCTTGTTGCTTTCCTAAGTCAAGAGCTTCCGCGCTGGCGCGCGGGTAACTTTTCTTTGCGTGCCCAAAGAAAAGTCACCAAAAGAAAGGGCAGCCCATCGTCGCGCCCGCCGCTGCGCGGCGGGTCCGCAGTCCTCGCGGAGGTTTTTCGAAGGGCCATCCATGGCCCTTCGAAAAACGCGCGGCCTCCTGCCGCGCGCCCTGCGGGCCTGATCCGCGAGGACTGCCGCTCCGGAGGGCGTTTAAAGCGATTCGGCTTCGCTAAAAGGACTGCGTGATCGGAATTGCAGATTCACGGGCTGACAGTGGGATGTTTCTTGGTCAATTTTTCGAGCGACTCGAGATTCTGGCTTGCAAATATTCGATGCACGGCCGTCTCAGCGATCATGGAGTTGATCTCGTCGACAGCCCATTCTCTTGGGTTTCTGACGAGAAAATCTTTTTCCCCATTTTTTTCATGGAAATGCACCGCAAGATTCTTGCTCAGCGCCATGAAGATATGCGAATCATGAGCTGCTGCTGCGTTTCCTGCGACAACGACAGGGTTGTCGGAAGTGATGAAGAAATAATTTGAAGAATAAACGAAAACTGCGCTCTTTTTGGAAAGAGATTTCGCGATCTGACTCGCTCCGGCCACCATGCTATCGAGAGTGATGGATTGAGGCGGGCTTGTGTCTAGAACCTATCTCAAAATCGTAATTTGAGGAAAACTGCTGCAAAATAGCCGGA
>CBFGMS010000092.1:0-13128 GCA_965649985.1 uncultured Gammaproteobacteria bacterium
GGCCATGCAGTACACCGGGTGCCGTGGCAGCGGTCGTTCGGCATAGATGTCGACGATGTTGACGATCGCGCCGCCGCCGGTGCGCGGCGATGCGGCCAAGTGCGGCGCGGCAGCCTGCGAGAGGAAGAACGGCGCGCGCGCGTTGCTGCCGAACAGCGCGTCCCAGTGCGCCCCGGTCACCGTGCCCATCGGTGTCGCGTGATAGGTCGATGCGTTGTTGATCAGCGCATCCAGCCGGCCGAAGCGCGCGAGCGCGCCGTCCACCAGCGCCTGCGGCGCGGCGGCATCGTCCAGGTCGGCATACTGCGCGAAGGCGCTGCCGGCACGCAGGGCATCGAATTCGGCCACCAGCGCTTCCATCGCGTCCCGCGAATGGCGTGCGTGCAGCGCGAGGTCGTAGCCGGCCGCGTGCAGGCTGCGGGCGATGTGCGCGCCGATGCGGCGGGCGGAACCGGTGATCAGGGCGACGGGGCGGTCGTGTGCCATGGCGGCGTCCTCGCGAGCGGGCGGTCATGCTCGCACACCCGGCGCGGTGCGATGCAAGCGGCACGCAGGGCGACGGCGAGCACGTCCACGCACGCGCGTCGGTCGGCGTCGCCCGCGGTTTGATCGCGATCAATCCCTCCGCGGCGCGATGCGCGCAGGCTGGTGCCGGTTCTTTCGCGAGGTGGCTTGCATGCATCCGGTTCTCACCGAATTGTTCGCCAGACCCGTCGGGTGGATGACCCTGGGCGGCCTGGGGTTCATCGTGTTCGTCGGCGCATATCTGTGGTGGTTCGCGCGCAGGCAGATGCGCGAGGAAGAGCGCGGCGGGAGCGACGGGCACTGAGCTGCGGGCCGTACGCAGCGCGGATTCGCTATGCTGTGGCGACGTCTTCATGAGCCACCGCATGTCCCACGAAGCCCCTGTCCCCTCCGCCGAAACCGCCGAGATCATCGCGGCCGAGATGCGCGCCCACAGCGCGCGGCTGGAGGCGCTGATCCGCGACCAGGTCCACGGCAACGGCGGGGCGCTGCCCTTCTGGCGGTTCATGGAGCTGGTGCTGTATGCGCCGGGGCTGGGGTATTACAGCGCCGGCGCCACGAAGCTCGGTGCCGCGGGCGATTTCGTCACCGCGCCGGAGCTGGGGCCGCTGTTCGCCGAGTGCATCGTCGAGGCGCTGGCGCCTGCGCTGTCGCAGTGCGGGCCCGAGGCGGACTTCCTGGAGATCGGTGGCGGCAGTGGTGCTTTCGCCGAAGCCGCGCTGGAGCACCTGCAGGCCCTTCAGGCGCTGCCGCGGCATTACCTGATCCTCGAACCCAGCGCCGACCTGCGCGAGCGCCAGCGCGAGCGTCTGCGCACGCGGCTGGCGCCTGCGCTGTTCGCCCGGCTGCACTGGCTGGACGGGCCGGTGCCGCGGGACTGGAACGGCGTGATGTTCGCCAACGAGGTGCTGGATGCGCTGCCGACCTCGCGCTTCGCGCTGCTGGGCGGCGAGGTGTACGAGGAGCACGTCACCGTGGGGGCGGATGGACGCCTGCGCCGGATCGACCGTCCGGCCGACGCGTTGCTGTCGGCCGCGGTGCGGCATCTGGAACGCCAGTGCGGGCAGGACTTCGCCGACGGCTATCGCTCGGAAGTGCTGCCGCAGCTGCCGTACTGGCTGCAGGCGGTGATCGGCGGCCTGCGCAGCGGCGCGATCCTGCTGGTCGACTACGGCTACCCGCGGCGCGAGTACTACGACCCGCGCCGCGGCGACGGCACGCTGCGCGCGTTCCACCGGCACCGTCTGGTGGAGGATGTGTTCGCCAATCTCGGCCTGCAGGACATCACCGCCTCGGTGGACTTCACCGCGGTGGCCGAGGCCGGCACCGGCGCCGGGTTCGATTTCGACGGCTACTGCAGCCAGGCGTTCTTCCTGATCGGCAACGGCCTGGACCGGCGGCTGGCGGCGCATGAAGCGGCCTGTGCCGACGAAGCCGCCCGCTACGCACTGCGCCAGCAGGCGAAGAAGCTCACCCTGCCGGGCGAGATGGGCGAGCGCTTCCAGGTCATCGGCTTCAGCCGCGACGCGAGCCTGGCGCATGCGTTCCTGATGGGCGACCTGAGTTTCCGGCTGTGAACGGGCAGGGCGGTGGCCTGCGCTTCGGCCGCTCGATGAAGCCTTTCCGCCGGCCGCTGGTGTGGGCCGGACTGTGGTGCGCGGCGGTGGCCGCGACCGTGGCGCTGTCGCTGGCGCCCGCGCCGGACCTCGGCAGCCTGCCCTCGGGCAGCGACAAGCTGCAGCACTTCCTGGTCTATGCCGGGCTCGCCGCGGGCGCGGTGCAGCTCTACCCGCGCTGGCGCTCGCTGCTGAGCGTGGGCGTGATGCTGGTGCTGATGGGCATCGGCCTGGAATACCTGCAGGGCGCGCTGACCGTCGACCGCATGGCCGACCGCGCCGATGCGCTGGCGAACACGCTGGGCGTGATCGTGGGCCTGGGCACCCGACTGACGCCGTGGCGCGATGCGTTGCTGCACGTCGACGGCGGGCGCCGGGCACGCGATTGAGTGCGCGGTGGAGCGTGCGCTCGAGGGCGCGGTCGAGCGTGCGATCAGAGGCAGCGATCAGAGGGCGCGATCAAGCGGCCGTCGTCGCGGGGTTGTCGCCTGGGTCGGGCCTGAAGGCCCTCCTACGAGCGAACTCGCCGTAGGAGGGCCTTCAGGCCCGACCATGCGGTGCGGTGCGCGACGCAGGAGGGTTTCAGGCCGGAGGACTGGGCGGGACCTTGTCTGCCCCACCGCGCACCTGGCGGATCGCGCGGATCCGCGCCTGGCGCATCGCGTCGGCGATCTGCGGGCCCTGCATGCCTTCGCGGATGACATCGGCCGCGCGCACCTGCAGCGCGGCGGCGTGCGCGCGCTGCAGCTCGCGTGCCGGCGGGTAGTCGGCCTCCTCGAACCCGGTGCGGCCGCGCTTGTCGGCCTCGCAGGCCAGCGCCAGCTGCGCGATGCGCTGCGGCTGTCGCCAGCCGTCGCTGGCGGCGATCAGGTCGTGCACGCTGCCATCGCGCAGTTCGTCGATGCGATGCACGCGCAGATGGTCGCGGCACACCGACATCGCCAGCGCGCGGTGCGCGGTCGGCACTTTCAACCGCGCGCACAGGGCGTCGAGCGGTGCCAGGCCGCGCTCCTCGTGGCGGTGATGCTTCGGCAGCTCGTCCTTCGGGGTGAGCGCCTTGCCGAGGTCGTGGGTGAGCGCGGCGAAACCGATCAGGTCGTTGCCCGGCGCCAGGCGCGCGGCCATGTCGCAGACCAGTTCGGTGTGCACGCCGGTATCGACTTCCGGATGGAATTCCGCGCGCTGCGGCACGCCGTAGAGCGCGTCCACTTCCGGCAGCACCACCGCCAGCGCGCCGCAGTCGTGCAGGCTGCGCAGGAAGGCCGAGGGCCGCGGGGTGCGCAGCGCGCCGCACAGCTCCTTCCAGACCCGTTCGGGGGTGAGTTCGGCCAGTTCGCCGTCCGCCACCATCGCGCGCATCAGCGCCTGAGTCTCCGGCGCGATGGTGAAACCCAGCGCCGCGAACCGCGCCATGAAGCGCGCCGCGCGCAGCACCCGCAGCGGGTCTTCGACGAAGGCCGGGCCGACGTGTCGCAGCACCCGCGCCTCGAGATCGCGCGCGCCATCGAAGGGGTCCACCAGACTGCCGTCGGCGGCTTCGGCGATGGCGTTGATGGTGAAGTCGCGGCGCACCAGGTCGTCCTCCAGCGTGACCTCGGGCGAGGCGTGGACGACGAAGCCGGTGTGCCCGCGCGCGGACTTGCGCTCGGTGCGCGCGAGGGCGTACTCCTCGCCGGACTGCGGGTGGATGAACACGGGGAAATCGCGGCCCACCTGCTGGAAGCCGGCGGCCAACATCGATTCGGGCGTTTCGCCCACCACCACGTAGTCGCGGTCGCCACAGGGCAGTCCTAGGAGACGGTCGCGCACCGCGCCGCCGACGAGATAGGTCTTCATCCGCGCAGTGTACGAAAACCGGTGCGCGCCGCATCCACGCACGCGCCGCCCGCAGGCCCGTCCATCGGGCTATGCTCCGGCTTCATCCCCGCCGGAGCCGCCGATGCGAACGATGCCCACGCCTGAGCCGAACCGCCGCATCGCCCGTCTTCGCCGGACGGCATCGGCCGCGCTCTTCGCCCTGTGTGCCCTGTCGTCCGCCACCGCGTTCGCCGCCATGACCGATGCCGCCGCTTCGCCCGCGACCACTGCCGCCGAGTCCGCCCCCGCCAAGCCCGCCGCCACTCCGCGCACCGCGCTGGTGATCCACGGCGGCGCCGGGGTGATCACCCGTGACCGGCTGAGCGCAGAGGACGAAGCCGCGATCCGCGCCGACCTGGACCGCGCGCTGGACGCCGGCCACGCCGTGCTCGCCCGCGGCGGTTCGGCGCTGGACGCGGTGGAGGCGGCGATCCTGATCCTGGAAGACTCGCCGCGCTTCAACGCCGGCAAGGGCGCGGTGTTCGATGCCGACGGCGGGCACCAGCTCGACGCCTCGGTGATGGAAGGCCACACCCGTCGCGCGGGCGCGGTGGCCGGCGTGCGCACGGTGCGCCACCCGGTGCTGCTGGCGCGCGCGGTGATGGAGCGCAGCGCGCACGTGATGCTGGCCGGCGACGGCGCCGAAGCCTTCGCAGACACCCTGCCGCAGCTGGAGCGCGTGCCGAACGACTGGTTCGACACCGATGCGCGCCGCCTGCAGCTCGACCAGGCGCGCGAGCGCGAAGCGCGCGCCGCGAACCCGCAGAACGCCGCGCAGGCCGACGACCTGCGCGGTCAGTACTTCGGCACGGTGGGCGCGGTGGCGCTGGACGCGCAGGGCCGGATCGCTGCGGCCACCTCCACCGGCGGCATGACCAACAAGCGCTGGAACCGCATCGGCGACTCGCCGGTGATCGGCGCCGGCACCTGGGCCGACGACCGCTGTGGCGTGTCCGGCACCGGCTGGGGCGAGTTCTTCATCCGCGCCGCGGTGGCGCACGACATCTGCGCGCGCATGGCCTACCGCGGCGACAGCCTCGCGGTGGCCGCCGAGGCGGTGGTCAATGGCGAGGTGCCGCGCCTGGGCGGCGACGGCGGCGCCATCGCGCTGGATGCCGAGGGCAACATCGCCATGCCGTTCAATACCGCGGGCATGTACCGCGGCTGGGTGAAGCCCGACGGCAGCCGCGGCGTGGCGATCTTTGGCGACGGCGACTGAGCCCGCACGCCCGCGTTCCATGGACCTCGCCGCGTATCGCCGCCTGGAGGCCACCGCGCGCAGCTGTGCGCGCCGGGCCGACGAGGCCGACGATCTGCTGCAGGACGCGCTGCTGGCCGGGCTGGAACAGGGCCGCGACGACCCCGCGTGGCTGGCCGGCACCGTGCGCAACCTGGCGCGGATGCAGGCCCGCGGCGCGGTGCGCCGACGGCGCCGGGAGGCGGCGGTCGCGTTGACGGAGGCAGATGCCTCCCTGCCGCCCGGTGACCCGCCGCACGCCGTGCCGGTGCCGCAGGCGACATCCCCCGCGCGGACGGCGCTGCTGGCGGCACTGCCGCCCTCCGCGCGCCGGGTCGCGGTGCTCGCGCTGCATGGGCTGAACGCGGAGGAGATCCGCTGCGTGCTCGGGATCGCGGGCACCGCCTTCCGCCAGCGTCTGAGCGTCATCCGCAGGGCGATCGATGCGCTCCCGCCCGCGTTGCGTGCGGAGGCGCTGGCGCTCGCCTACGTGCGCGACCCCGCGCGCAGCGTCGATCTGCAGTTCGGACTGGTGCGGCGCGCGCTCAAGGCCGCACTGGCGGCGGGAGCCGAGCCGCATGCGCATGCCGTGGCCGCGCTGGGCCTCGGCACCCACGACCTGGACGGGCATCTGCTGGTGCTGCGCGGTGCAGGTGCGGGTCCACAGGACGCCCGCGCACCCGCGGCGGACGAACGCGGCGGCCGGGTTGCTCACACATCGACGGGCGGCGGCAACGCTTGAGTGCGTCCCTCCGGCATGCCGTGCCGCGTCCGGACGCTCCAACCCGTCACTGCCACCCTGAATACCGAGGAGTTTCGCCATGTTCGATCACGCCCGCGTCGGCGCCATCGTGTTTTTCGTGTCCGTGCTGGAGCGCACGGTGGGGTTCTACCGCGACACCCTCGGCCTGCCGGTGGTCGCGATCGACGGCCACGACGGCCCCTTCGCGCTTGCCGAGCTCGGCGACACCAGCCTGGTGTTCATCCAGCGCCCGGCGAAACCCGGCGACAGCCCGGTGGTGGTGTTCGCGCTGGACGGCGGCATCGACGACACCGCCGAGGCCCTCGCCGCGCAGGGCGTGGAGATCGTGGTCCCGGTGAGCGAGGCGCCCGATGGCGGCCTGACCTTCGATTTCCTCGACCCCGACGGCAACGTGCTCAGCGCGCATCAGCCGGCCGACGCGCCGCGCCGGCAGGGCTGAGGCCGGGGCCGCTGCCGCTGCCACTGCCGCTGAGTTCCGCCTTGGCGACCCGCGGCGGCGTCACGCCAGCTTGATCCTGTCCAGCACCTTGTCCACCAGGCCGAGGAACTTGCTGGTGGCCTTGATGATGTCCTTGATCCTGTCGGCCTGGGCGATGGCTTTCTCGAGATCGGCGCTGGCGTCGACCACGGTCTGCATCTGCGTGTCGATGGCCGCGGTGGTCTGCTTGAACAGCAGGCTGCCGCTCATCATCACGCGGAAGTTGACCTCCTGCATCTCGCGCACGATGGCCTCGGCGTCGTCGGCCGTGGTGGTCACGGCCAGGCGGTCCGACAGCGCCTTGTGCTGGGCGATCAGGCTGTCGTGAAGCGCCTTGATGTCGGTGTTGACGCGGGTCTGCTGGCTGACGACTGCGTTCATCGCATCTCTCCCTGTGCGCCCGCGGCGCGGTCCTTGTCGATGGCCTCGCGCTGCGCGCGCCAGGCGGCGTATTCGCGCTGCACCATCTGCAGCATGGCGCCGGCGCCTTCCGGGCGGCCCGCGGCCAGCGACGCATGCGCGCTCGCCAGCAGGCCGATCGAACGGCGCAGCGACGCCAGCGAACGGTCCTGCGCGTCGCGCTTGTCGAGGGTGGCGACGTAGTCCAGCACCACCGCGCGTTTGGCGTCGTCGCCCTGCGCGCGCAGGAAATCGACCGAGCGCCCGGCCAGCACCTGGTTCCACGAGGTGCGCACGGTGCCGCGGATGGCGTCGTCGGAGGTCGCGCCGATGGCGGTCATCATCGCGCCGAACACCGCCTGCACGCCGGGGTCGGCGCGGCGGATCGCGGCCATCGCGTCGCGCTCGGTCTTCATCTGCAGCAGCAGACCGCCCAGCGAGGCGAAGCCCGCGGCCACCCCGTCGGGCAGCTGCCTTCCATCGAGCCGGCCGATGGCATCGCCCAGGCCCACCAGCTCCTGCTGCACGTAGCCGCGGCGCTGCGGGTCGAGGAGCTTTTCCAGCGAGGCGGCGTAGGCGTCCAGCAGCGAGAAGGCACGGCCCCACTTGGCCACGTCCTCGTCGGCCAGCGGCGTGAAGAACAGCGATTCGTTGAGCGTGGGCTGGGTGACCGCGCGGTCCACCTGGCGTTCGCGCAGGAAGGCGTTGATGTCCGCGAAGGCCTGCGCGGTCTGCTGGTCGGCGGTGGCCGCCGCGGCACGGAACGGCGGGATGTCCTGGCGGACGGGGGTGCTCCCGCAGGCGGCGAGCAGGGTGAGGCTGCAGGCGAGTGCGGTGGCGCGGAGTCCCGGGGGCGCGACGGAACGCGCGAGGTGGCCCGACGGTCGCGGGTATGCGGCCCCAGGGTGACTGGTGAGTGACATGCGGCGATCCCCTGTGTTCCCTGGCGCGTCCGCGAGGCCGCCGCGCCCATGCGGCCGTCCCGGCCGGCCTCCACGCGTGCGTGGCGTGCTGCCTGTCCCGGGCTTCGGATCATGCCACGGGGCACCACTGGCAGCGGGATCGTTGCGGACGCACATGCGGGACTGGCCGGGCGGCCGCCATCCTCCGGTGTCGGCCCTCCCAGGCCACCCTTCCGGGGAGGAGGCCCAGACGTGATCCCGCCCGCCGCCGTCCATCCGCGGCGGCTGTCCGATGCCCCTTGGCGGCCGCGCCCGTGCGGCAGGGCGCGATATGGCAAAATCGCCGCCTTCCGCCGCGCGCGCGGCACCACCCGGACCGACCGATGCCGGCTTCTCCGTTCAATGTCTCCGGCCCCGGGGCCTGCCGCCGTGGCTGACAGCACCGGGCATCTGCCGCGTACGCCAGGGCGCATCGTCAAGGCCACCATCTGGTCGCTGCAGGGACTGCGCGCCGCCTGGCTGCACGAGTCCTCGTTCCGGCTGGAGGTCTATCTGCTGGTGGTGCTGGTGCCGGCGGCCCTGTGGCTGGGCGACACCCCGGTGGAGCGCGCGCTGATGATCGGCAGCGCCCTGCTGGTGCTGGCGGCGGAGCTGCTGAACTCGGCGATCGAGGCGGTGATCGAACGCTACGGCCCGGAGTTCCACGAACTGGCGGGCCGCGCCAAGGACATGGGCTCGGCGGCGGTGTTCGTGTTGATGATGAACGTGCTGCTGGTGTGGGGCCTGATCCTCGCCGACCGCCATCTCTGACCGTGGCGCCCGTTCGACGGGCGTCTTTCCCGGGTGCGCGGCCACGACAGCGTGGTCTGCGGCCCTTCGACCCATGACGACCCGCCGCGCCCGCGGCGGGTCCGTGCGAGACCCGACCCCATGATGGAACTGCTCACCGATCCGCAGACCTGGATCACCCTCATCACCCTCAGCGCGATCGAGATCGTGCTGGGCATCGACAACCTGGTCTTCATCTCGATCGCGGTCAGCAAGCTGCCGTACCAGACGCGCGAGAAGGCCCGCAAGTTCGGCATCGCCGTCGCCTGCATCACCCGCATCGCGCTGCTGCTCACCCTGGCCTGGCTGGCCGGGCTCACCGTCGACCTGTTCTCGATGTTCGGCCAGGGCATCTCCGTGCGCGACCTGGTGCTGATCCTCGGCGGCGGCTTCCTGCTGGTGAAGGGCGTGGGCGAGATCCGCGACATCCTCGAAGGCGAGGGCGAGGAAGAGGACATCGACACCAAGCCCAAGACCGTGTTCTGGGCGGTGATCGCGCAGATCGCGGTGATCGACATCGTGTTCTCGCTGGACTCGGTCATCGCCGCGGTCGGCATGGCCAACCAGACCCCGGTCATGGTGGCGGCCATCCTGGTGGCGGTGGCGGTGATGCTGATGGCGGCCACGCCCATCGGCAAGTTCATCGACGCCAATCCCACGGTGAAGATGCTGGCCCTGGCCTTCATCGTGCTGGTCGGCGCGTACCTGGTGGCCGAGGGCTTCGAGGCGCACGTGCCCAAGGGCTACATCTACTTCGCCATGGGCTTCTCCGCCGTGGTCGAAGCGCTCAACCTGGTAACCAAGAAGCGCGCGCAGCAGCGGCTGTTGCCGCACTGAGGCGCAGGGCCCGATGCAGCCCGATCGGCCCGACGACGACGCGCCGCTGCCGGAACAGGTGGCGGGTGCCGGTACCGACGGTGAGGGCGGGGCCGAAGTCGAGCGCGCTGCCACCGGGCCGCGTCGTCGTCGTCGGCCCGAACCCAGTCCCGAGCAGCGCGCGCTCGGCCTGCTGGTCCGTCGCGAGCACTCCCGCCGCGAGCTGACCCGCAAGCTGGCCGCGCGCGGCATCGAGCAGGAGCAGGCGGAGGCCGCGGTCGACCGGATGACCGCCGAAGGCTGGCAGAGCGAGACCCGCTTCGCCGAGCAACTGGTGCGCGGCCGCGCCAACGGCGGCTACGGCCCCCTGCGCATCCGCGCCGAACTCGGCACCCACGGCCTGGACCGCGACGCCGTCGCCGCCGCCATGGACGCCTACGACGGCGACTGGCACGAGAACGCCCGCGCACTGGTCCTGCGCCGCTACGGCGGCCGCCTCGACGACCCCGCGATCCGCCGCAAGGCCGGCGAACTGCTCGCCCGCCGCGGCTTCGACATGGACCAGATCCGCAGCGCCGCGCGCTACGAGCCCGACGACGAGGGTGTTTGACCGGGCCTTGGCGGCCCCAGCGCATGCACGGTGGCGTTCGTGTGTCGCGGCTCGTCCCGAAGCGTCGAGCGGGCCCGCGGTCTCAGCCCAGCGCGGCCCGCAGGTCCTCGATCAGATCCTCCACCGCTTCCACTCCCACCGACATCCGCAGCAGGTTCTGCGGGGAACGCGGTTTCGCGCCTTCCACCGATGCGCGGTGTTCGATCAGCGATTCGCAGCCGCCCAGGGACGTGGCGTTGGTGAACACGCGCAGCTTGCCGGCCATCGCCAGCGCCGCCTCGCGGCCGCCGCGCAGTTCGATGCTCATCATCCCGCCGAAGTCGCGCATCTGCCGCGCGGCGACGGCGTGGCCGGGGTGGTCGGGCAGGCCGGGCCAGTTCACGCGCGCGATGGCGGGGTGTCCGGCCAGGAAGTCGGCGACCCTGCGCGCGTTGGCGCAGTGCATCGCCATGCGCGCGGGCAGCGAGCGGCAGCCGCGCAGGATCAGCCAGGCGTTGAACGGGGCCAGCACCGCGCCCGTGATGTGCAGGCGGTGGGCGGCCTTCGCGAACAGCGCGTCACGCTGCGCGAACACCAGCGCCCCGCCCAGCACGTCGCTGTGCCCGCCGAAATACTTGGTGGTGGAGTGCATCACGATGTCCGCGCCCAGTGCCAGCGGGCGCTGCAGCAGCGGGGTAGCGAACGTGTTGTCGGCCACCACCACCGCCCCGGCCGCGTGGCCGATCTCGGCCAATGCGGCGATGTCGCTGATCTTCATCCGCGGGTTGGACGGGGTTTCGATCCACAGCATCGCCACGCCGTCGGCGCAGGCGGCGCGCACCGCGTCGAGGTCGCTCATGTCGATCTCGACCGCATCGACGCCGCGCTCGGGCAGGTACTCGTGGCAGAGCATGCGCAGGCCGGTGTAGCAGTCGTCGGGGATCAGCACCCGCGCGCCGGACGGCAGGCATTCCAGCAGCCCGGCCTGGGCGGCCATGCCGGAGGCGAAGGTGAGCGCCGCGGCGCCGCCTTCCAGCGCGGCCAGCGCCTCGCACAGACGGTCGTTGGTGGGGTTGCCCTCGCGCTGGTATTCGAAACCGGCCACGCGCTCGCCTGCGGGACCGTGGGCGAAGGTGGTGGCCAGGTGCAGCGGCGGCGCCACCGCGCCGGTCGCGGGGTCGGGCGCGTTGCCGCTGTGGACGGACAGGGTTTCGGGGCGAAGCTCGGGGCGCATCGGCGGTGCCTGGCGATGGAGTCGCGGCGATGCTAACCCGAGCCTGCGGCGGCAGTCAGCGCCGCGAGCCGCCGCCTGCTCGGCCGCCGGGTGCCCAGGCCTTCAGTGCTCCTGCGCCGGCAGCGCCTTGCCGCACTTGCGGCAGTGCCAAGCGTCCGACTCGTGGTCGGGCAGGCCGCATTCGGTGCAGCGCACGCTGCGCCGCTGGATGCGCAGCGTGCTGGCCAGCTCGGCGGTGTAGATGCCGGTGGGCACGGCGATGATGCTGTAGCCGATCAGGATCAGGATCGAGGTCACCAGCCGCCCCAGCGGCGTGCCCGGCGAGAGGTCGCCGTAGCCCACCGTCGCCATGGTCACCACCGCCCAGTACATGCCGGTGGGGATGCTCTCGAAGCCGTGGTCCGGGCCTTCGATCACGTACATCACTGCGCCGAAGATGACCACGATGGTCAGCACCGCGCAGATGAACACGAAGATCTTGCGCCGGCTGCGCAGCAGCGCCTGGATCAGCACGCCGGCCTCGCTGGAGTACTCCGCCAGCTTCAGCACGCGGAAGATCCGCAGCAGGCGCAGGATGCGGATCACGGTCAGCGACACGCTGGCCGGGAACAGCAGCGACAGGAAGGTGGGCAGGATCGACAGCAGGTCGATGATCCCGAAAAAGCTGGTGGCGTAGCGCAGCGGCCGCTTCACTGTCCACAGCCGCACGGCGTATTCCGCGGTGAACAGCAGGGTGAAGAACCATTCCAGCACATACAGCACGCCATGCCACTGCGCCTTGATCGTCGGCACGCTGTCCAGCAGCACCACGGCCACGCTGGCGAGGATGGCGACGATCAGCACCAGGTCGAAATTGCGCTCGTCCGGCGCTTCGTGATGGAAGATCAGCCGGTACAGCCTGTAGCGCACCCCCTGCTCCGACGCCGGCAGGAACTGCCGCTCGAACAGGCTGTACGAGCGGCCCGCCGGTGTCGGCTCGGGGGTGTCGGAGGACATCTCAGCCGATCTCCGCGAACGCCGCGCGCGCCGCGTCCAGCGTGGCCGCGACCACCGCGTCGTCGTGCGCCATCGACAGGAAGCCGGCCTCGAACGCGGACGGCGCCAGGTACACGCCGCGGGCCAGCATCGCGTGGAAGAACCGGTTGAAGCGGGCGGTGTCGCAGGCCACGGCCTGGGCATAGGTCTCCACCTGCACCCCGGATTCGGCGGTGAAGAACAGCCCGAACATGCTGCCGACGCGGTTGGTGCTGAACGGGATGCCGGCCTCGGCAGCGGCCGTCTCCAGCCCGGCGCACAGGGTCGCGGTGCGCGCATCCAGGGTTTCGTAGAAGCCAGGTGCCTGGATCAGCTCCAGCATCGCCAGGCCCGCCGCCATCGCCACCGGATTGCCGCTGAGCGTGCCGGCCTGGTAGATCGGCCCGCTGGGCGCGACCTGGCCCATCAGGTCCGCGCGCCCGGCGTACGCGCCCACCGGCATGCCGCCGCCGATGATCTTGCCGAAGGTGCTGAGGTCCGGCGTCACGCCGTACAACCCCTGCGCGCCGCCGAGCGCCACGCGGAAGCCGGTCATGACTTCGTCGAAGATCAGGAGGGCGCCATGCCGCGTGCACAGCTCGCGCAGGTGCTGCAGGTAGCCCGGACGCGGCGGGATGCAGTTGGCGTTGCCCACCACCGGCTCCACGATCACCGCGGCCACCTCGCCGCCGATCTCCTCGAACAGGCGCGTGGCCGCTTCGACATCGTTGTAGGGCAGGGTGGCGGTGAGGTCGGCCAGCGCCTTGGGCACGCCCGGCGAATTCGGCACCCCCAGGGTGAGCATGCCGGAGCCTGCCTTCACCAGGAACGAGTCGCCGTGGCCGTGGTAGCAGCCCTCGAACTTGACGA
>CBFGMS010000093.1:0-12876 GCA_965649985.1 uncultured Gammaproteobacteria bacterium
CGCGTCGCGGCCACTCTGGCCGAATGCGCCGATCTCGGCGCCAGCATCGTCTATGTCCTCACGCCGCCGTCCTCGCACGCCGCACTGGCGATCGAGGCGATGCGCATGGGCTGCGACGTGCTGGTGGAAAAACCCATCGCCGACAGCGTCGCGGAATGCGAAGCGATGTTGGCCGTCGCGCGCGAGACCGGGCGCACGCTCGGCGTGAACCATTCCGACCTCTTCGACCCGGTGCTGATGCAGGCCGTCGACGCGGTGCGCGACGGCGTGATCGGCGAAGTGGTGTCGGTGGACATCGTGCGCAATTCCGACTATCCGCCCTACGCCGGCGGTCCACTGCCGGGCATGGTCACCCAGGGCTCGTACCCGTTCCGCGACCTCGGCGTGCATGGCTTCTACACGCTCGAAGCCTTCCTCGGCCCGATCGAACGCGCCGAGGTGCGTTACCGCAGCCGCGGCGGCAACCCCAACCTGGGCTTCGACGAATGGCAGGCGCAGGCCGAGACCGCGCGCGGCACCGGGCGTCTGCTGCTGAGCTGGAATGCGCGGCCGATGGAGAACCGGGTGTTCGTGCGCGGCACGCAGGGCATGATCGAGGTGGACCGCTTCACCCAGATCTGCCGCGTGCACCGCGTGCTACCGGGGCCGAAGTTCGTCGGCATCCTGCTCAACCGCTGGTTCGCCGCGCTGCGCGATGCGCTGCGCATCCCGCTGAACGTGATGCGCTTCGCGACCGGCCGGCTGAAACCGTCTCCCGGCATCCAGCGCGGCGCGGAAGCCTTCGCGCGCGCGATCCGTCACGGCGAGGCGCCGCCCTTCCCCGCCGAGGATGGTCTGCGTATCGCGCAGTTGCTCGACCCGCTGTGCGCCGCGCCGGATCGCGAGCGTCTGGCCGAACTCGACGCGCGTCTGGCGCCGCTGCCGCCGGCCGATGCGCTGGTCACGGGTGCCGCCGGATTTCTCGGCAGGGCCACGGTCGATGCGCTGCGCAGGCAGGGCAAGACCGTGCGCGTGCTGGTACGCCGCCCGGTGGCGGCGTGGCAGGGCGATGCCGGCATCCAGACCGTGATCGGCGACCTGGGCGACCCGCGTATCGTCGACCACGCGGTGGCCGGCGCCGGCACGGTGTTCCATGTCGGCGCGGCGATGCGCGGCGGGCCGCGCGATTTCGAGGCCGGCACGGTCTGGGGCACGCGCAATGTGCTGGACGCCTGCCGCAGACACACATCGCCGCGGCTGATCTATGTCAGTTCGATGAGCGTCTACGACCACGCCGGGCGCGAAGACGGCGAGACGCTGACCGAGCACTACCGCTTCGAGCCGCATCCCGAACGCCGCGGCGCCTACACCCAGACCAAGCTCGACGCCGAGCGCATGGTGAGCGAGGCGATCGGCGAGGGACTGCCCGCGGTGATCCTGCGCCCCGGGCAGATCTTCGGCCCCGGCGCGGAGGCGGTGACGCCGAACGGCACCGTGGCGCTCGCAGGCCGCTGGCTGGCGATCGGCGACGGCGGCACGCCGCTGCCGCTGGTCTACCGCGACGACGTGGTGGATGCGCTGGTGCTCGCGGCCGATGCGCCGCGCGCGGTGGGCGGCACCTTCAACATCGTCGACACTGCGAGCGTCGACCGCGACACCTACCTGCAGCGCTGCAAGGCCAGGCGCGGCGACGCGCTCAAGCTGCTGCACGTGCCGCAGTGGATGTTCATGGCGATGGCCGTCGGCGTGGAACTGCTGGGGAAGGTGCTCAAGCGCGACGTGCCGCTGACCCGCTACCGGGTGCGTTCGCTGAAACCGCTGACCGGCTTCGACACCCGCGCCGCGCGCGAGGCCCTGGGATGGGCGCCGCGCACGGGCGTGGCGAAGGGGCTGGACATCACCTTCGGGCCCGGGCCGGACGCATCGTCAGGCCCGGCCGCATAGACACGCCGGCCGCTGGCCTCACATCGCATGCGCATCGCCGGGCTTGCGCACCAGCACGCGCTGCCAGGGCATCAGCAGCGCGGCGAGCGGCGCCAGCCACGCCAATCGATGCAGGTGCGGATGGGTGCGCAGACGGTCGCGGACCATCGATTCCACCCGGCAGCCCGGAAACAGGCCACGCAGCTCGCGCGGTGTGCTCGACCACGGGAATCCCGGCGTGCGTCGCCAGTCGCCGAACCAGCGCCGCGAATGGTGTTCGCGCGGACGCAGCGGGTTGGGGGTGGCGAGATACACATGGCCGCCGGGACGCACCACGCGCAGCAGTTCGGAGGCGAACGCGGCGCGCGCGTCCGGGCGGCTGATGAACTCCAGTACCGACACGCAGACCACCAGGTCGAAGCTGTGGTCGGCGAACGGCAGACGCTGCCCGGCCTCGACATGCACGAAGCGCAGGGCCGATGCGCTCAGCCCGTAGCCCTGCCCGCGCAGGCCCGCGGCCTCCACCGCTTCGACGCTGGCATCGAAACCGACCGTGGTCGATGGTGCGAGCGGCGACAGCGCCAGGGCCACGGTGCTGCCGCCGGTGCCGCAGCCGGCGTCGAGTATGCGTGCGGTCGGGCCCAGGCGACGGGCCAGCGGCGCGCACAGGCTGTGCAGATGCATCTCGACCCGGGTCAGTTCGCGCTCGAGAAAGCGCTGCGACACTGCGTGCGCCGCGTCGCCGCGGTGGGCGTCGTCGCTTGCCGGCGCGGTGTCGTACTCGCCGGCGCCGTGCGAGTCGTGGATGTCGCGCGCGGCGGCGCCGCCGAGCACGGCCTCGGCGAAGCGGCTGCGCCAGGGTTCGCGGAAGGCGGGCAACGTCGGCACCGCTTCGACCGCCGTGCCGGCAGCATCGAGCGCCGCACTGCCGGCAGGCCGCATCGACACCTCTGCGCCAGCCGCAGCGCCGCTCTCGCCCGCGTGCGTGCGTGCGCGCCAGCGACGGCGCAACCAGGCCATCGCCGGACGCTCGACCATCCGGCTCAACGCCCAGGCGATCAGGATGGCGAGCAGCGTGGTGCTCAGCACCGCGAGCGGCGCCGGCATGCCCGCGTGCTCCAGACGATGGATCACCGCGAAGCCGATCGCCTGGTGCAGCAGATAGAGCGTGTAGGAAATCCCGCCGAGAAAGGCCAGCGGACGCAGCCGCAGCCAGCCCAGCCCACCCGCCACGAACAGCGCGAAGATGCCGGTGCACACCAGCGCCGCATAGAAGTACGGCGCCTGCATGCTGGTGCCGATCACCGCGAGCGTGACCACGATCAGCAGGCTGTCGCCGCGCCAGGCCTCGGGCCGTGTCCACAGCCGGTAGAACAGCACGCCGAGCGCGAAGAACGGGATGTGGCGGAGGATCAGAAGCTCCCGCACCGTGTACGAGAAATGCGCATGGTGCGCTTCGGTCTGCGCATACGCGAAGGCCGAGACCAGCCAGAGCCCGACGATCCAGCGGATCCTGCCGAGCAGCCCCAGCCAGAACCAGACCAGCATCTGCGCGTAGAAGAACAGCTCGACCTCCAGCGTCCAGTACGAGCCATCCAGATCCTCGGCGCCGAGGATGCGCTGCAGCATGGTCGAATTCAGCAGCACATCGCCCGCAGGCAGGCGCTGCTGCGGCAGGCCGATGCTGTACACCACCGCCGCGGTGAGCAGGATCGCGGCCCAGTAGGCCGGGAACAGGCGCGAGAACCGCGACAGCACGAAATCCCCTGCGCTGCGGGTGCGTTCCAGCGTCATCAGGATCACGAAACCACTGATCAGGAAGAACAGGTGGACACCGTAATTGCCGGCGGGGAAACCGAAGCCCAGCGGCGCGACGTGGCCGATCTGCTGCTGGTAGAACGTGGTGTAATGGAACGCGACCACAGCCAACGCAGCCAGCCCACGCAATGCATCCAGTTCGACCACGCGTCCGGGAGCGCGCCGCTGCACGGCGGGCGTCGTGTCTGCATTCGTTTCCACTCGTGTCCCCCGTCGATCGACACACCCCAGAACGAGTTTCGCGGACGGGGCGGGCCATGACCAGTGCCGTACCGGCCCGCCGGACGCCGTCCGGGCACGTGCGGACGTGATGCAGCGCCCGATGGGACCCTCCCGGTGAGACTGCTCGTCGTCACCTCCCAGTTCCCCATCGCCGGCGAGCCCAACCGCGGGCGGCCGCTCCTGCAGACCGTGCGTGCGCTTTCGGGACTGGCCGAGGTGCGCGTGCTCAGCCCGGTGGCGACCTATCCGGACTGGGCCCGTCCACGGAGTTACCTCTTCCGTGCAGGCGATGAGGCCTTCCGGGTCGAGGGCATCGACGCACAGTGGCTGCGCTACCCGGCCCTGCCGCTGCTCACCCGTCCCTTCAACGGCCATCTGTGCGCGCGCAGTCTGCATGCGCCGCTGCGCGAGTTCGCGCCGGACGTGGTGCTGGCCTACTGGCTGTACCCCGACGGCTACGGTGCGATGCGCGCCGCCGCCCGCGCCGGCGTGCCGCTGGTGGTGGGGGCGCGCGGCTCGGACCTGCGCGTGCGCGATGCGTTGAGCCGGCGTCTCACCCGCCCGGTGCTGCACGCGGCGCGCCGCATTCTCACCGTCAGCGAGGATCTCGGCCGCGTCGCGGTGCGCGACTACGGCGCCGACCCGGCGAAACTGCGCACCATCGCCAACGGCTGCGATGCGGCCATCTTCCACCCGCGCCCGCGTGCGGACATGCGCGCCCGCCTGGGGGTCGTGCCCGAAGCCGAGCTGGTGGTCTATGTCGGCCGGCTGGTGCCCGAGAAAGGCCTGGGCGAACTGGTCGACGCCGTCGCCGCGCTGCAGGTCCGGCGTCCACGGCTGCAGTTGGCGCTGGTCGGCGAAGGACCGATGCGCGCCGATCTGGACGCGCGCATCGCCGCCCATCCCGGCCTGACCGTGCACCTGCCCGGCGCGCAGCCGCCGGACAGGGTGGCCGAGTGGATGGCCGCATCCCACCTGGTCACCCTGCCCAGCTATTCCGAAGGCCACCCCAACGTGCTGGTCGAGGCCCTGGCCTGCGGCCGGCCGGCGGTGGCCACGCCGGTGGGCGGCATTCCCGAGGTGGTCGATGCCGACTGCGGCGTGCTGGTGGCGGTGCGCGACGCTGCCGCGCTCGCCGACGGCCTGGATGCGGCCCTGTCCCGCGACTGGGAGGAGGCCGTGCTCGCACGCCGTTTCTCGCGCGGTTGGGACGCGGTGGCAGCGGACACCCTGCGCGCCTGCGAGGAGGCGCTGCAGGAGCACCGCCTGCCGCCCTCATCGCGACCACGGTGACGGGTTACGCCCGCAAATTCCGTACAACGCTCAGGCACGCCTCTCCACGACGGAGCTGCGGCCCACCACGGGGGACCTGCTGACCATGTGCGGCATCGCCGGATTCGCCGGCCCGGACGTCGAGCGCGACAGCGCGCGTCCGCTGCTGGAGCGGATGATCCACACCCTCGCCCACCGCGGGCCGGACGGCTACGGCTTCCATGCCGACGCCGGCGTCGGCCTGGCGCACGCGCGGCTGTCGATCATCGACCTGTCCACCGGCGACCAGCCGATCCGCAACCCGGACGGCACGGTGTGGACCGTGTTCAACGGCGAGATCTTCAACTACGTCGAACTGCGCCGCGAGCTGGAAGCCGAAGGCCGCCGCTTCTACACGCAGTCCGACACCGAAGTGATCGTGCACCTGTACGACCGCGACGGCGACCGCTTCGTCGAGTCGCTCAACGGTCAGTTCGCGATCGCGCTGTGGGACGGCGTGCGCGGGCGGCTGGTGCTGGCCCGCGACCGCGCCGGCATCCGTCCATTGTTCCTGGCGCGCGAGGCCGGCCGCCTGTGGTTCGCCTCCGAACCCAAGGCGCTGCGCGCGGTGCTGCCGCAGTGCGGCGCGCTCGACCCTCTTGGCCTGGCCGAGACCTTCGCCACCTGGTCGGCGATCGAGCCGCACACCGTCTTCGCCGGCATCGACAGCCTGCCGCCGGGCTATCTGCTGGCCCGTGAAGCCGACGGCCGCGAACATCTGCATCGCTACTGGGACTGGACCTTGCCGGACGCCGCCGACACCACACCTGCGCGCTACCCGCTGAGCGTGGAAGACGCCACCGCCGAGCTGCGCGCGCTGCTGATCGATGCAGTGCGCCTGCAGCTGCGCGCGGACGTGCCGGTGGGCGCGTACCTCAGCGGCGGCCTGGATTCGTCCGGCATCGTCGCGATGATCCGCGGCTTCACCGACACACCGGTGCGCACCTTCTCGGTGGCGTTCGAGGATGGCGAATTCGACGAGAGCGAGCACCAGCAGGCGATGGTGCGCCACCTCGGCACCGACCACACCACCCTGCGCTGCACCCGGCGCGAGATCGGCGAGGCCTTCCCGCGCTTCATCGCGCATGCCGAAACGCCGGTACTGCGCACCGCGCCGGTGCCGCTGATGCTGCTCGCAGGCTGCGTGCGCGCACATGGCTACAAGGTGGTGCTCACCGGCGAAGGCGCGGACGAGGTGTTCGGCGGCTACGACCTGTTCAAGGAAGCCAAGATCCGCCGGTTCTGGGCGCGCCAGCCCGGCTCGCGCTTCCGTCCGCGGCTGCTCGAACGGCTGTACGGCTATCTGGCGCAGTCGCCGGTGCGCAACCCGGCCTTCGCGCAGGCCTTTTTCGGCCAGGGCATGGAGCACATCGGGAGGCCCGTGTTCGCGCACGTGCCGCGCTGGACCACCTCGCAGCGCGCGCTCGGACTCTTCTCGACCGAACTGCGCGCCGAACTGCAGGCGCGGGCGCCGGGCTGGAACGCGCTCGATGCCTGGGAAGCGCAACTGCCGGCCGACATCGCCCGCTGGAGCCCGCTGGCGCAGGACCAGTACGTCGAGGCCAAGTCGCTGATGGCCGGCTATCTGCTCTCCGCGCAGGGCGACCGCGTGGCGATGGCGCATTCCATCGAGGGCCGCGTGCCGTATCTCGACCACCGCGTGATCGAATTCGCCAACCGCCTGCCGCCCAGCTTCAAGATCCGCGGCATGACCGAGAAGTATCTGCTGCGCCGCGCGTTGGCCGACCTGCTGCCGCAGGACATCCTCGCGCGCACCAAGCAACCCTATCGAGCGCCGGACAGCAGCAGTTTCTTCGTCGACGGCGCGCCGCTGGACTATGTCGCCGACCTGCTGTCGCCGCAGGCCATCCGCAGCGCCGGGTATTTCGATGCCGATGCGGTGACCCGACTGTTCGAGAAATGCCGCGCCGGCCGCGCCACCGGTTTCGCCGACAACCAGGCGTTCGTGGGCGTGCTCTCGACCATGCTGTTGCACCACACGTCCCGTCGGACCGCGATGCCCGACGCCTGACCACCCTTCATTTCCGGACCGCGCTCCCATGCATTGGCGCATCAAAGGTGTGCTGCAGAAGTGCCTCGGCGCGATGCCGGGCGGCGAAACGCTCCACTACCGGCTGCAGCGCCGGTTCGGCGGCCTGCGCGACCCGCGCCGCGAGATCGGGCTGAAGATCGACGACTGGGAAGCCATGGTGCGGCAGTTGCGCGATGCCGGCCTCGACATCCGCGGCGCACGTCTGCTGGAAATCGGCAGCGGCTGGTACCCGACCCTGCCGCTGGCCTGCCATCTGGCGGGTGCGGCGAAGGTGCATACCTGCGATCTCAACCGTCTGCTGAAACCCGACCTGATGCGGCTGTGCATCGACGAACTGGAGCGCCACCTGTCGCGCATGGCGGCGGCCTGCGACGCGCCGCTAGCGCAGGTCGAGGCGCGCTACGACCGCCTGCGTACCGCCGCGGCGGGCAGCGACGACCCGGCCGTGGTCACCGAGGGCACCATCGACTACCGTGCGCCCGCCGATGTGGCCCACGACGCGGGGCTGGCGGAGGGTTCGATCGACGCGGTCTTCTCCAACAGCGTTCTGGAGCACGTGCCGCCGGAGGCCATCGCGCGCATCCACGCGGCCTCGCTGCGCCTGCTGCGTCCCGGCGCCTGGGCCTTCCATTCGGTCAACTGCGGCGACCACTACGCCTATGTGGATCCGGCCATCCACCAACTGCACTACCTGCGCTTCAGCGACGGCGAATGGGCGTTCTGGAACAACCGCTTCCTCTACCAGAACCGTCTGCGCGCGCACCAGTTCGTCGATGGCGCACGCGAGGCGGGCTTCGAGATCGTGCTCGACACCTCGCACGCACGCCCGCAGCGGCTGGCGCAGCTGCAGGCGATGACCGTGGCCGCGGAATTCGCCCACATCGCGCCGGAACGGCTGTGCGTGACCACGGTGGACTTCATCGGCCGCAAGCCCGTCGCCTTGCCGGTGTGAGCCGGCGTCGGCCCGACTGCCCGGGCCGGACCTTACTCCGTCGCGGCGGCGGCGCTGCCGTTCGTGTCGCTGTCGTTCGCGGAGGTATCGGCGGGCGGTGCTTCAGCCGCCTGCGCAGCCGCCGCCGGCTCTTCCACCACCGGTGCCGGAGTCACCGGCGAGAGACGCATCAACTTGCCGTCCTTCTCGTCCACCAGCAGCCACAGCGCGCCGTCCGGGCCCTCGCGCACATCGCGGATGCGCAGGTCGAACTCCTCCAGCAGGCGCTCCTCGCCCAGCACCCGGTCGCCGTCCAGATCGAGCCGGATCAGCGCGGTCTTCGCCAGGGCACCGAGGAACAGGTCGCCCTTCCAGGCCGGCACGGACGTGCCGCTGTGGAAGGCCATGCCGCTGAGCGCGGGCGAGACCTCCCACACGTGATGCGGCGGCTCGGTACCGGGCGCGGTCGTGCCGAGCGCGCCGGAGACCTTCAGGCCGCTGTACTCGCGACCATGGGTGGCGAGCGGCCAGCCGTAGTTCCTGCCGGGCTCTGGGATGTTGAGCTCGTCGCCGCCCATCGGGCCGTGTTCGCTGGTCCAGATGCGGCGGCTGACCGGATGCAGCGCCGCGCCCTGCATGTTGCGATGGCCCAGCGACCAGATCTCCGGGCGCGCGCCCTCGCGGCCGACGAAGGGGTTGTCGTCGGGAATGCGCCCGTCGGGCCAGATCCGCACCAGTTTGCCCTGCAGCTTGTCGAGATCCTGCACCGCCTCCGCCACCCGGTTGTCGCCGGTGGTGACGTACAGATACCCGGCGTCGTCGAACACCAGCCGCGCGCCGACATGGGTGCCGCTGGAGAGTTTGGGTTCCTGGCTGTAGACGACCTCGACATCGCGCAGCGCATCGCCGTCCAGGCGGCCGCGCGCCACCGCGGTGCCGCACTTGTTGCCGCGCACGCTGGGTTCGGCGAAGGCGATGTAGACCAGGCCGTCTTCGGCGAAGCCCGGCGACAGCGCGACGTCCAGCAGCCCGGCCTGGCCGTCGACGTAGATCTTGGGCAGGCCGGAGATCGGCGCGGACACGCTGCCGTCGGCAGCGATCCTGCGCAGCCGGCCGGGGCGCTCGGTCACCAGCATGCCGCCATCGGGCAGGAAGGCCAGTCCCCAGGGATACTCCAATCCGCGCACCACCTCGCGCAGTTCGAAGGCTCCCGCCCGCGTCTGCACCGGGAGGGGCGCGGCGGTGGAGGCCACAGGCGCCGCATCCGGCATCGTGGGCTCGGGCGGCCGGCCACAGCCGCCCAGCCACAGGCCGGCACAAAGCACCGGCAGCGCCACACGCAGGCGGCCGCTCCCTGACGCAGACGTGGCGCCCCCCACCGATGCGATGCGCACATCGCGCATTGCGGCGTCGCGATGCGCCGCGACCGCCCCGTTCAACAGCTGCCACACCGACAGCGGACCCCACAGCGCCATTCGATCCTCCTCGACATCTCGTGAAACGCGACCTTGGCTATCCTACCGCCAGCGCAAAGCGACCCGACACTGCCCAGGCGCCGCCCCGCCCAGGCGCCGCCGCATCGCCATCGCGTTGCGATCCCATTGCCTTCGCGGCCGCGCGCGACACATGTATGGCCCGCAATGCACCGATGGCCGCAGGCGCGCCCATTCGGCGTTCATATTCGCGATACGGGGACTCATCATGCACGCCACGCAAACGAACACGCACGACTACAGGCCGGGCATCCGGCATTACCTGCTCAAGAACTTCCTGTTTACCAGCGACGAGAGCGCCTTGGGCGATGAAGACTCGCTGGTCCGCGGGGGCATCCTCGATTCCACCGGCATCTACGAGCTGATCATGCACATCGAGGAGTCCTTCGGGTTCACGGTGCCGCCGGAAGAGATGGTGCCCGACAACTTCGACACCATCGCCCTCATCGACCGCTACGTCGCGTCGAAACTCGCCGCCTGAGCACCGCCGTGGACACCCTGCCCGGCAGGATCGTCGCCGTCGCCGCCCGCGCAGCGGATCGCGTGGCGATCGAGGAGGACGGCGGGCGCAGCATCGCCTACGGCAGGTTCTGGCACCAGGCACAGGGCTTCGCACGGGCACTGCGTGCACACGGTCTCGACGGCGGCGAGCGGGTCGCGGTGATCCTGCCCAACCGTATCGAAGCGGCTGTGGCCTGTTACGCCATCTGGCTGGCCGGCGGCATCGCGGTGCCGATGAACGCACAGGCCAGATCGCGCGAACTTCTGCCCTGGCTGCGGCATTCCGGCGCCAGCCATGCGCTGTTCGAAACCACCCATCGCGATGCCGTCGAGGCGGTCGATCGCGCACGCCGCGACGATCTGCGTCTGCAGACCTGGGAGCTCGGGCCCGACGAACCGCTGCCGGACGTCGATGGCGATGCGCTGCCTGCTCCGGTGTCCGACGAACTGCCGGCGCTGATCCTCTACACCTCCGGCACCACCGGCGCGCCCAAGGGCGTGACCCTGAGTCATCGCAACCTGCTCGCGAATGCCGAGGCGGTGGTGCGCTATCTGCAGCTGGGCGAAGCCGACAGCGTGCTGTCGATCCTCGGCTTCTACTACGCCTACGGCAGCTCGGTGCTGCACACGCATCTGCTGGCCGGCGCGCGCGTGGTGCTGGCGCAGAACCTGCTGTTCCCGCATCTGCTGATGAAGACCGCCGCCGAGCGCAGGGTGACCGGTCTGTCCGGCGTGCCTTCCACCTTCGCGCTGCTGCTGGAGCGGGTGACGCTGGGCGACTACGACCTGTCCGCGCTGCGCTATCTCACCCAGGCCGGCGGCCCGATGTCGCCGGCGCTCGCCGCACGCCTGCGCGCCGCACTGCCCGGTCCGCGGCTGTACGTGATGTACGGCCAGACCGAGGCCACCTCGCGCCTGACCTGGCTGCCGCCCGAGCGGCTGGACGACAAGCCGGGTTCGGTCGGCATTCCGGTCGACGGCGTGGAACTGCGCATCGTCGGCGAGGACGGTCGCGACGCCGCACCCGGCCACTCCGGCGAGGTCTGCGTGCGCGGGCCGAACGTGATGCTGGGCTACTGGAACGACACCGAGGCCACGGCGCGCGTGCTGCGCGAGGGCTGGCTGTACACCGGCGATGCCGGGCGCCTCGACGAGGATGGATATCTGTATCTCGACGGCCGCCGCAGCGACATGATCAAGACCGGTGCGCACCGGGTGCACCCCAAGGACATCGAGGAAGCCGTGGCCGAGCTCGATGGTGTGCAGGAAGCCGCCGCGATCGGTGTCGACGACGCCATCCTCGGCCAGGCGGTGCGCCTCTACGTGGTCGCGCCCGCGCTGCGCAGCGGCGACGACGGCACGGACATCGACCGGATCAAGGCCCACTGCCGGCGTCAGCTGGCCGCCTACAAACTCCCGCGCGACGTGATCTTCGTCGACGCCCTTCCCCGCACCGCATCCGGCAAGATCCGGCGCGCGGCGCTCAACGACCTGCAGGCTTCCTAGTGACCGATACCACGCTGCCCGCGCTGCACTACGCTGCGCTCGACCTCGACTACGGTTCCGAAGCCGAACGCATCGCCGCCCGGCTGCGCGAGATCCTCGCCCGCCAGCTGCGCAGGCGCGGCCTGGTGGTGGCGATTTCCGGTGGCATCGACAGCTCGGTCAGCGTCTCGCTGGCGGTGCGCGCACTCGGCCCGGAACGCGTGTTCGGGCTGATCCTGCCCGAGCGCGACTCCTCCGACGACAGCGCCGCGCGCGCCACCCTCCTCGCCGAGCATCTGGGCATCCGTACCGAGACCGTCGACATCGCACCCGCGCTGGAAGCCATCGGCTGCTATTCGGCGCGCGATGCGGCGGTGCGCAACGCGCTGCCGGACTACGGCCCGGGCTGGAAGTTCAAGATCGTGATCGACGGCGGCATCGAAGGACGCTTCAACCGCTTCCGCCTGATCGCCGAGGCGCCCGACGGCACGCCGCACGACCGCGATCTGCCTCTCGCCGACTATCTGACCATCGTCGCCGCCACCAACTTCAAGCAGCGCATCCGCAAGACGCTGGAATATTTCCACGCCGACCGGCTCAACTACGCCGTGGTCGGCACGCCGAACCGCCTGGAATACGACCAGGGTTTCTTCGTGAAGAACGGCGACGGGTCGGCGGACGTCAAGCCGATCGCGCACCTGTACAAGTCGCAGGTCTACGCCATGGCGCGGCATCTGGGCCTGCCCGAGCGGGTCTGCGCCGCCATCCCCACCACCGACACCTACAGCCTGAGCCAGGGCCAGGACGAGTTCTACTTCGCCCTGCCCTACCGGCAGATGGATCTGGCGCTGTACGCGTTGAACCACGGGTATCCGGCGCACGCACTCGCCGACGCGCTGGGCATCGACGCGGCACGCGCGCAGGCCATCTACGAGGACATCGGCAACAAGCGCCGGACGACGCAGTACATGCACCTGCCGCCGGTGCTGGTGGTGGACGTGCCGGAGCCGCACGGCGGATGAGCGAAGCCGCGCACGGACCCGCCACGCCCGCTGTAGCGGCACCTGCCGCCGCCGTGCGCACGGGTGCAGCCGCCGGCGCACCCGCCTACCGCGCCCGCGCCAGCGATTCCGAGCAAGCGCGGGCCCCCATGCTGGAGG
>CBFGMS010000094.1:0-12859 GCA_965649985.1 uncultured Gammaproteobacteria bacterium
CCGCCATGTTCAGCGCATACGAGAGCGACTTCGCGCCCAGGAGCAGCCACGGTGCGCGCGGGCCGAGCGCGGCGTCGCAACCGCGCTCCAGCAGCAGCGCATCGACACCATGGCGTCGCACCGCATCGAACCGCCCGCTGCAATCCGCGGCGTACACCCAGGCGGTGCAGGCAGCCGTGCCGTGCGGTCCACGCCCGAGCACCAGCTTCACCATCATGTCCGCGCACGGGCGGTGCGCGCGCATCGCCGTGGCAACGGCATCGCGCCAGACCTGTGCGTCGGGAGCGTCGAGGCCGGCTGCGGCGGCCGATGCGGCCAGCCGTCGCAGATGCGTCTCGGGCTTGCGCAGCACGCCGTGGGTGGCGAGCATCGTTTCGAACACGCCATCGCCGTGGGACACGATGGGGTCATCGACGCGGAAATGCGGTGCGCTGGCGTCGGCCAACGCATGCGTGCCGTCGCGGCCGTCGATCATCACCAGTATCGGGCTGCCTGTGGCTGTCATGCCGGCCCCGCTCGCGTTGTGTGTGGAGAGACTGCGGTCTTCGACAGGCATGTCGTGGCTCATGCTGGAGGTGTTGGCGTCGCGCCGAAAAGGATTCTCGCATGCCATCCGGGCATGGAGCGCTCCCATGACCAGATGCGCGAAGCACTGCGAAGGCGTGCGCGTATCGAAGGTGTCAGCTGGATTGCGTGGTGCCCAATCGCGGTGCGGGGATCAGCCCCGCCGGGCCGGGCCGGATCGCATGTGCGCCACATGGAACGGTCCCTGTCTGCCGTCGTGGCCTGCATTCTGACGGTTCGCATGCGCGCGCGAATTGCTCCGGACTGCGCGGATGGGTGTGTCTTGGTGCAGGGAAATGCGGGGGAATCCGGCATCGACGGATGCCGGGTGGTGCTGCGCATCCGCGCCTGCAGATTGCAGATGGCGGAATGCGATATGCACTCCGCGAACGATCGCGCCGATGCGGGATAGCATGCCTGCAACCACTCCCTTTCACCGCCTGAATTCTGCTTCGGAGGCGACACCATGGCGACTCTTTCCACAGGTATGTCGAGAAGCGCGAAGATACTTCGCTTCCTTGTGAGGCACCGCAATTCCGGCATTTTCTCCGGCATCGATACGGATCTTCCGGAAGCGGAGTCGGAGCTGCATGCCGACGATGGCAGGCCGGAAGATTTCGTTTCCGATCTGGAGGCGCTCGGCCCCACCTTCATCAAGATCGGGCAGGCGCTGTCCACCCGCCCGGACATGGTGCCGGCCCCCTATCTCGCAGCACTCGAGCGCATGCAGGACGACACCTCGCCGGTCGCCTTCGATGTGGTGCGGGATGTGGTCGAAGCCGAACTGGGCGTCAAGCTGGGCACGTTGTTCGCCGAGTTCGATGAGACCCCGCTGGGCTGCGCGTCGCTCGCGCAGGTGCATCGTGCGCGGCTGCGCGACGGGACATGGGTGGCCGTGAAGGTGCAGCGCCCCGACCTGCATGATGTGATCCGGACCGACATGGATGCCTTGCTGGCGTTCGCAGACAAGGCCGATCGCCACACCGATATCGGTCGCCGCGTCAGCTTCAGCGGATGGGTGCAGGAATTCCGGAAAAGCCTGCTGACCGAGCTGGATTACCGGCTCGAAGCGGAAAACCTGGAACACTTCCAGCGACATTTCGCCGACTATCCGAACATCGTCGTACCGAAACCGGTCTGGGACTACACCTCGCGCAAGGTGCTGACCATGGCGCTCATCGATGGCGTGAAAGTGACCGGCATCAGTGCCATGCGCCGCAGCGAGGAGCAGCTCGGCGACCTGGCGGCGGTGCTGATGCGCGCCTATCTCGATCAGGTCTTCGTCCACGGCGAGATCCATGCCGACCCCCATCCGGGCAATATCCTGGTCACGCGCGACGGGCGTCTGGCATTGCTCGATCTCGGCATGGTGGCCCACATTCCGCCGCGACGCCGCGATCAGCTGATCAAGCTGCTGTTCGCGGCCGTCGACGGGCGCGGCGAGGATGTGGCGGCCGTGGCCATCTCGATGGGTGTGCGCCTGGAGGACTTCGAGCACGAGCGTTATGTGCGCGAAGTGGGCCAGTTGGTGGCGCGCTACGCCGCACGTTCGGCCGACAGTTTCCATTCCGAAGGCCGGCTGGTGCTGGATGTGACGGTGGTGGGCGCCGCCTGCGGTCTGCGCACCCCGCCCGAGCTCAGCCTCCTCGGCAAGACATTGCTGAACCTGGAAGCCGTCTCGAAGGCGCTCGATCCGGAGCTCGACGTCAAGGCATTGATCGAAGACCATCTCGAGAGCGTGATGCGCGAGCGCCTGAAGCGTTCGTTGTCGCCTTCCCGACTGGCGAGCGAGGCGATGGAAGTGCAGGCGCTGATCCGCGACAGCCCGGCCAAGTTGTCGCACATCCTCAGCCTGTTGGCGGAGAATCGCCTGCAGATGCGCGTCACCGGCCTGGAGGAATCGCGGCTGGTCGAGAATCTGCAGAAGATCGCCAACCGGATCACGGCCGGCGTGGTCATCGCCGCGCTGGTGCTGGCGTCCGCGATGCTCATGGATCACGACGGCGGCCCGCAGCTGTTCGGCTACCCGGCGCTCGCCCTGGTGCTGTTCCTGCTGGCGAGCGGTCTGGGTCTTTCCATCGTGCTCAGCTCGCTGCTGCGCGATCGCAAGGCGCGTTCGCCTGAAGACCGTGGTACCTCCTGACGGTCGATGCAAGCGATCCCGTGCGGCCGGGGGCATGCAACGTGTTCCTGGCGTTGAGGCCAAGGGCGGCGGGTAGAGGCATGACGCGCAGGCCAGGCGTGCATGCCCGCTTGGCCTCGCGATGCGGCCTCACGCACGGAAAGCGGCGTACAGGAATGCCGCGATGACGATAACGGCTCGGGGTCGCAGGTGCGTAGGGCGGGCTCAAGCCCGCCATGCAATTCGGGTCCGAATGGTGAAGTCACTCGCTTGATTCAGCTGCGTCCGCCGTTTTGGATGAAGGTTTTTCTTTTGTTTGCGCCCTGGCGTTTCTCGCTGCTGCTTTTTTGATCCTTTGCTGCGCGTCCTTGACCTTGTCGCCATCAATGACTTCCCTCTTGAGGATTTCATTGGTGAGAAGGTCGGTAATGTTGTCCGGATCGATTTTCAATTCAGGAAAATAGCGGCGTATTTCCCTTCTAATGCACGAGACCACCGGCTCCGAGAGCAGGACTTGGGCCACCGTGAATTTGTTGATAAGTGAAATGTGCTGGTGATAGACGCCCATTGCGTCGGACGTTATTCCCTCTCGACAAAGCAGGAAAAGTTTCCTTTGGTCTTCTTCGTTTTTGAGGTTGATGTCGGTCATGCAGAAAGATGACACCTGCTCATAGTCGACCGGTTGTCCGAATTTGATGCGGTACAGTCGCCATTCCAGCGAGTTGGTGAGCACGATCCACTCGATGCCTTCGTGTGCGCCGTAGTTGATTGCTTGCCGCAGATGCGTCTCATTGAGCGCAATGGCCGCGGCTTTGACCTCGATGAGGACGCGAATTTTTCCGTCGATACGTACTGCGAGATCGCAGAATGTGCCGCGAATCTGTTGTTCGCTGGTCAGCTCGTTGTACTTCTCGTAGCCGAAAATGTCCGCAAGCATATCCTTGACCAGTGTGACGGTATCCGCCTCCGAGACGTCCTTGGTCTTGTGCGATGTTGCGACCGATGTAAGGCTGCGGATTGAGTTTGGCCAGCGGTCGGCTACTTTTTTCGGAATTTTGATCATTTCTCATCGTCCTTTGAGCGTGATTTTTTTGAGGCGTTGTTGATCTTGCGTCGTGGATTCCAAGGGCGCTTCACTGTCTTGTGTATTCAGACTTTCGCACAGATCTCTGCTTGATGCTCACCCAGTCCCGGCGGCCTCCTCCCCGCCATTGCCGGCCGACCGTCGAACCGGAGCGGGCTCGCCACCATCGGCACCCCGTCGATCTCGACGCGCAATCCGCGCGCGGTCGCGAGTGCGCCGTGCAGTGCCGTGTGCACGCCGTTGACCGGTGCGGCCGGTATCCCTTCGGCATCGAATCGCTCCAGCCACGCGGCGACGGTGTCGTGGGCAAAGCAGTGGGCGAGTTCGGGAATGAGCCAGTCGCGGTTGCGGACGCGGGCGGCATTGTCGGCGCAGCGGGGGTCGTCGATCCACGCGGGGCGGGCGATGAGGGCGCACAGCTTGCGCCACAGCCGGTCGCTGGCGCAGGCGAGCGCGAAGGCGCCGTCGCGGGCGCGGAAGGTTTCGTAGGGGACGATGCTCGGGTGGGCATTGCCGTGGCGCCGTGCCTCCTCGTCAGTGAAGAGGGCGCTGCCGGCGACATTCGCGAGGGCCTGCACCTGGCTGTCGAACAGGGCGACCTCGATGTGCTCGCCAACGCCGGTGCGGGCGCGGCGGTGCAGGGCGGCCAGGATGGCGACGGTGGCGTTGAGGCCGGTGGTGATGTCGGCGGTGGCCACGCCCACCTTGCTGGCCGGGCCGTCGGCGGGGCCGGTGATCGACATCAGCCCCGATTCGGCCTGGATCGCGAAGTCGTAGCCCGGACGGTGCGCGCCGGGCCCGCTGCGGCCGTAGCCGGAGATGCTGCAGACGATCAGCCGCGGGTTGAGCGCATGCAGGGTGGCGGCATCCAGGCCGAGCGACTCTGCGGTGCCGGTGCGGAAATTCTCGATCAATACGTCGCTGTCGCGGATCAGCGTTTCGAGCAGCGGCCGGGTGTCCGGGTTGCGCAGGTCGAGCACGATCGAGCGCTTGCCGCGGTTGCAGCTGGCGAAGTAGGCCGACATGCCGGCGGCGGGGCCGTCGTCTGGCCCGTTCTCGAGGAAGGGCGGGCCATAGCCGCGGGTGTCGTCGCCTGCGGGCGGTTCCACCTTGATCACGTCGGCGCCGAGGTCGGCGAGGGTCATGCCGCACCAGGGGCCGGCGAGCACGCGGGCGAGTTCGAGCACCTTGAGGCCGGCAAGAGGTGGCATGGCGAATGTCATCGGCTGTGGAGGCCGCAGTGTATCCAGACGGCAGGTGGCGGATATCCGGGCAGCGGCTGCACCTCTCGCGCTGCCTGGCCGGACGCGCGGACGCGTGCGGGCTCCTCTTGATGTCGTCCCTCGCTGCGCTAGGGACGACTGGAATCGGGGCGATGTCGTCGCAATGGGTGGCAGGCAGGGTGGGCAGGGCGATGCGCGCTTGAGATGCACACAGGCCCGGCGCGGGTGGTTGGGCGGGCGGGATCACGGTGCGACAATCCGCGCATGCACACACTCGCCCCCGACGACACCGCCGCCTGGACCCTGCCGGGCATCGCCAATCTGCACTCGCATGCGTTCCAGCGGGCGATGGCCGGGCTCGCCGAGCGCATGGGCGACCGGCAGGACTCGTTCTGGACCTGGCGCGAGACCATGTACCGCATGGCCGCGCGCTTCGACCCGGATCTGCTGGAAGCGGTGGCCGCGCAGCTGTACGTCGAGATGCTCGAAGCCGGCTACACGGCGGTCTGCGAGTTCCACTATCTGCACCATGCACCGGATGGCCGGCCCTACGACGATGCCGCGGCGATGGCGCGCGCGCTCATCGCCGCCGCGCGCCGCACCGGGATCCGCCTCACGCTGCTGCCGGTGCTGTACATGACCGGCGGGTTCGACGGCCGTGCGCTGGGGCCGCGGCAGCGGCGCTTCGGGCACACGGTCGATGCCTACCTGCGGCTGTTCGGGGCCCTGCATGCGGAGCAGGACGACACCCTGCGCCTCGGCTGCGCCCTGCACAGCCTGCGCGCGGTGCCCGAGGCGGCGATGCGCGAGGTGCTGGCGGCGCTGCCGGCGGATGCACGGGTGCACATCCACATCGCCGAGCAGATCGGCGAGGTGCAGGACTGCCTGGCCCTGCGCGGCGAGCGCCCGGTGCGCTGGCTGCTGGACCACGCCCCGGTCGACGCGCGCTGGACGCTGGTGCATGCCACGCACCTGGATGTGGACGAGATCGAAGGCATCGCCCGCAGTGGGGCCTGCGTGGCCATCTGTCCCACCACCGAAGCCAACCTGGGCGACGGCCTGTTCCCGCTGCGCGATTTCCTGGATGCCGGCGGCGTGTGGGGCGTGGGCTCGGATTCGCATGTGTCGGTGAGCCCGGTGGAGGAACTGCGCTGGCTCGAATACGGCCAGCGCCTGGTCACCCGCCACCGCAACATCGCCGCCGACGCCGCGCAGCCCAGCGTCGGCGCCACCCTGCTGCACCACGTGCAGGCCAGCGCCGCGCAGGCGACCGGCTTCGCCGCCGCCGACCTCACCCGCGACCGGTTGCGCCTCGATGCGCAGGCGCCGGTGTTCGCCGGCGCCACCGCCGCCGATCTGGCCGACCGCTGGGTCTTCGCCGGCAACCGCCCGGCGGTGGACCGGGTGGAGGTGGCCGGGCGCTGCGTGGTCGAGGCTGGCCGTCACCCGGAGCGCGAGGCCATCGCCGAGGGCTTCCGGGCGGCGATGGGGGTATTGCTGGCAGGCTGAGGGCCGGAAGGCGCGCCCATCAGCGCCACGCCCGACAGCCGGGGGCGCTGGCGGATGGCAGCGAAGAGATGCGGGGCTGCGTGGGTGCCCTGAAGAGTCATGCCGTGAACTGTCATGCTGAACGGCCATGTCGCTGAAAAGCAGCTCCTTCGCCGCGCTCGGGATGACAGGGTGTGCGGTGCTGGCAGGCGGGTGGGGGGCGGCAGCGTCTGGATTTGCCGCAGCGTCTGGACGCGCCGCGGCCGCGCGGGTCGTCCCGCTCCCGCACCGGAGGCATCCATCGCCCCCAGACGCGGTTTCGTCGCAAGGCCGCACGTCGGGTCCGCCGCATCGGCAGTCTGTGCCGCATTCCCACCGTCACAGGAGTCCGCGATGTCGACCTCGACCCACCCCGCACTGCATCCCTATCCCTGTACCCGTATCCGTACCCCGACCGATCGCGCTGGCCTGCGCGTGCTTGCGCTCGCCGCGGGTCTGGCCGTGGCCGCGGGGGCCTGCGCCGCGCCGCAGGCCGCGCCGATGACCGATGCCGCGCTCGCCGAGACTGTCGGCAAACGCCTGCTCGGCGACCGCACCGGTGCCTGTTTCGCCACTGCGACCATCGATGGCGATCATGTCGCCCGCGCCTATGTCTGCGCGGACGGCAGCGGCCCTGAGCGGCGCATCGGTGCGCGGACCGCGTTCGAGATCGGCTCGGTCAGCAAGACCATGCTGGGCGCGCTGCTGGCGGAGCTGATCCGCGAGGACAAGGCCGCGCTGGACGACCCGCTGGCCGATTACCTGCCGGAGGGCAGTGTGGTGCCGCAGTTCGGGGGGCAGCCGATCCGGCTCCGGCATCTGGTCACCCACACCTCGGGCCTGCCGGCGATTCCCGCGGATGTCATGCACGACGCGCAGAACCCGTATGCCGCGCTCGATGCCGACACCCTGCTGCAGGCGCTGGCGAAGACGACGCTCACCCGCGCGCCCGGGGCGCAGTTCGAATACTCCAACTTCGCGGCGATGCTGCTCTCGTACGCGGTGGCGCGGCGCAGCGGCGAAGACTTCGAGACCCTGCTGCGCACGCGGCTGTTCGCACCGCTGGGCATGAAGCACGCCTATATCGACGACAGGCCGGATGGCGTGCGTGCGGCGCAGGGGCATCTGCCCAACGCGCAGCCCACGCCTGCGTGGACCTTCGGCGAGAACCTGGCCGGCGTGGGCGGCGTGCGCGCGACGCTCGACGACATGGTGCGCTACGTGCAGGGCCAGATGGGCACGGCGCCGCAGCCGCTGCTGGCCAGCCTGCAGCTCAGCCAGCAGCCGGTGGACACGCCGGCCGGCGCACCGATGGCGATGCACTGGATGCGCGCACCGCTGGGCGGGACGACGTGGCTCACCCACGAGGGCGGCACCGGCGGATTCTCGTCCTTCGTCGCGTTCGACCCGCAGACCCGCCGCGGCGCGATCGTGCTGTCCGACACCGCCCTGCATTCGCTGGGCGGCCTGGGCGGACTGGGCCTGCATCTGCTCGACCCGGCGCAGCCGCTGGCGAAGCCGCGGCGCGCCGTGGCGCCGCCATCCGAGCTGCTCGATGCGCTGGTGGGCGACTACGACCTGGGCGGCGTGTTGAAGATGACGCTGCGGCGCAGGGCCGATGCGCGGCAGGGCGATACCCTCGAAATCCAGGCCGAAGGCCAGCCGGCGTTCGCGATGGGCTACGACGATGCCGGCGATTTCTTCCCGCTGGCCCTGGATGCGCTGCTCACGCCGCGCAAGGCGGCCGACGGACGCATGGGCTTCGTCTGGGCCCAGGGTGGTGGGCGGGTTGCGGCCACGCGGATCGATCCCGCAGCGCAAGCCGGTACCGGTGCGGCCACCGCACCTGCCGCAGCTCCGCTGGCCGACTACGCCGGCGACTACCCGCTGGCCCCAGGGTTCGTGCTGAACATCCGGGTGGAGAACGGCACGCTGCTGGGCCAGGCGACGGGGCAGGGCGCGATCCCGCTGGCGCCGACGGCACCGGATGTGTTCGAGTTCCCTGCGGCGGATATCGTGATCCGCTTCGAACGCGACGCGGGCGGACGCGTCCAGGCGCTGTCGCTGCTGCAGCGCGGGCGCACGACGCGGGCGGAACGGCAGTGAGCGACCGGGGGACAACCGACATGCGCGACGACATGCCGCATGACACGCCAGACGACATGCGTGGCGACACGCTCGACCACTACGCGCTCGGCCGGGCCTTGCCGCCGGAAGTGGCCTCCGGCGGCATGCTGTGGATCGGCTACCGGCGCTACCCGGTGTTCGGTGCGCGCTGGCTGCTCGGGCGTGCGTTGCTGTGCGCGGTACCGGTGGGCATCCTCGCGGCGATGGTGGGCCTGGGCCTTGGCCTGACCACGCGCGACTCCGCCATCGGTGTGCGTGCCGGGCTGTACTTCTTCCTGTCCTTCTTCGCGATGTGCAATGCTGGGCCGCTGCCGGCCACGCTGGTGCGCCATCCCCGCCTCCCCCTGCGCCGCGAGCGCGTGCTGGTGGTGGCGGCCTTGCTGGTGGGCGTGGTGATCAGCGGTTTCGCGGATTCGTGGGCGTCGACCTACCTGGAGCAGGTCATCCCGCGCAGCGTGCCGCTGCCGGCCCCGCCGGAACTGGGCCCGGTGCAGCAGGGCCTGCTGACCGCACTCAACGTGGCGACCGCGATCGTGATCTACGGGGTGCTGGGCGGCGGACTGGCGGTGCGCGCGTACTTCAGCGAGCTTGGGCGCTGGCAGGAGGCACGGCATGCGCGCGCGCTCGCCGACAGCCGCGCGCGCAGCCTGCAGTCCGAGCTGCGCCTGGGCGTGCTGCAGGCGCAGGTGGAGCCGCATTTCCTGTTCAACACCCTGGCGTCGGTGCGCGCGCTGCTGCGCGAGTCGCCCGGGCAGGCGGAGGCCACGCTGGACGCGCTGGTGGATTATCTGCGCGCCAGCATTCCGCGGCTGCGCGAAGGCGCGACGGGCATCGAGACCACGGTGGGCGGCCAGCTGGAGCTGTGCGCGCGGTATCTCGAAGTGATGAATCTGCGCACCGGCGGCCGGCTGCAGTACAGCGTGGAGGCCGACGCCGACGTGCGCGCCTTGCCGATGCCGCCGATGCTGTTGATCACCCTGGCCGAAAATGCCGTGAAGCACGGGATCGAGCCGAAGCCCGGCCCCGGCCGCATCGCGCTGCGCGCCCGCCGTGAGAGCGGGACGCTGCGGCTGGAGGTGACGGACGACGGCGTGGGCCTGCGCCCCGGCGCAGGCGGCGGGCTGGGCCTGCAGAACCTGCGCGCGCAGCTGCAGGCGCACTACGGCGCGCGGGCGTCGCTGCGGCTGGAAAGCCGCGAGGGTGGCGGCACGTGCGCGATGCTGTCGCTGCCGCTGCCTGACGTCGCGGCCGATGCGCCCGGCGACGTCAACGCCGGCCACGGAAACGACGAGGCCCACGCATGAACACCGGCGACAGCACCGATCGCGACACCGACGCCATGGCCGTGCCGGCCTCGCCACCGGTCACCGCACTCATCGCCGAGGACGAGGCGCCGCAGCGTCGCGCGCTGCGCGAAGCGCTGGTGGCGGAGTGGCCGCAGTTGCGGATCGTGGCCGAATGCGAGGACGGCATCGCCGCGCTGGAAGCGCTGGCGGTGCATCGGCCGCAGGTGGCGTTCCTGGATATCCGCATGCCCGGCGTGAGCGGCCTGGACGTCGCCCGCGCCGCGGTGGCGGCGGGCGCGCGGGTGGTGTTCACGACGGCCTACGACGACTACGCGGTGCGCGCGTTCGAAGCCGGCGCGGTGGACTACCTGCTCAAGCCGCTGCAGCCCTCGCGCCTGCGCGAGGCCGTGACGCGCCTGCAGACGCGCCTGCGCGAGGCCGAAGCCGGCGCCCAGGCCGCGCGCATCGACGCGCTGGACACCGCGCTGCGCCCGCAGGGCACGCAGGCCATCCGCTGGATCGCGGCCTCCGCCGGCGATACGGTGCGCATGCTCGGCATCGAGGAAGTGCTGTTTTTCCAGGCGCAGGACAAATACGTGCGCGTGGTCTGCGCCGACGGCGAAGCGGTGATCCGCACGCCGCTGAAGGAGTTGCTGGCCGGCCTGGACCCCGATGCGTTCTGGCAGGTGCACCGCGGCACCATCGTGCGCGTGGCGGCGATCGACCGCGTGCGCCGCGACGAGCTGGGCCGCCATCGCCTGCACCTGCGCGACCACGACGAATCACTGCCGGTGAGCGCGGCGTTCCTGCATCGGTTTCGGGGGATGTGAGGGGTCCGGGCCGGGAGCCGGAATGAGCGATTGCACGTTCAGATGAGGCACATTCAGCGGCTGCAGATTCAGTGATTGCGGATGCGGTATCTGCCCTTGTTGTCATTCCGAGGCGAAGCCGAGGAATCTGCTTGTTCCTTTCGCTTTTGTATTCGCCTGAGCCTGTCATGGCGCCCTTGCGATAGGGGATGGCTTGCAAAAGCAGGCCCCTCGCTGCGTTCGGGACGACATCGGGCTTTTCTCGCGCCTGCATCGCAGGTCGAATCCCTGCTCAGGATTGTTGCTTCGCGCTTGCAGTGCGGATCGAATCCCCGCTCAGGCTTGGTGCGCTTCCGATGATGTCGCCCCCAGCAACCCGTCCGCGACCGTCCATGCCAGCAGCGCACCGACGATCTGCGCGATCGCGAAGCCGGCGATGTCGGCCGGGGCGATGCCGGCGAATGTCTGGGTGAACCCGCGCGCCAGCGTGACCGCAGGATTCGCGAAGGAGGTGCTGGCGGTGAACCAGTACGCCGCGAAGATGTAGGCCGCCACCAGCAGCGGCACCGCCTGCGGGCGGTGACGCACGCCCAGCAGGATGGTCAACAGCAGGCCGAAGGTGGCCACCGCCTCGCTGAACCACTGCGCGCCTCCGGTGCGCGCCTGGTCGCCGGGTTGCCACAGCGCTTCGCCGAACATCGCATGCGCGGCCATCACGCCGAGCACGCCGCCGATGCACTGCACCAGCACATAGGCCCAGGCCGCGGCCGGCAGCGGCTCGCCGCGCAGGCGCATCACCAGCGTGACCGCGGGATTGAAATGCGCGCCCGAGATCGGCCCGAGCAGTGCGATCAGCACATACAGCCCGCCGAACGTGGCCGCGGCATTGGCGAGCAGAGCGATGGCCACGTTGCCGCCGCTCAGGCGCTCGCCCATGATCCCGCTGCCCACCACCACGGCCAGCAGCAGTGCGGTGCCGAGGGCTTCGGCGACCAGCGCCTGCCGGCCGCGCGCCTGGAAGGGCGCGGCCGGCGTCGCCGCGGCCGGGTCGGGCCGCGGTGTCGGAAGCGCGGTGGTCATGCCGCGTTCCCCGGGCCGGCGTCGCCGTGGCCGGCCTCGTCGTGGCTTGCCTCGTCAATCCGGCCGATCGCGCGCAGCTTCTGTTCCATCACCAGCCGGTCGAGCTTGTCCACCGGCAGCGCGAGCAGCAGCTCCACCCGGCGACGCAGCGCGGTGAAGGCCTTCATGTAGGCGTGGCGGCGGGTGTCCTCGTCGCCTTCCACCGCAGCGGGGTCGTCGACGCCCCAGTGCGCGGTGATCGGGCTGCCCAGCCACAGCGGGCAGGTTTCGCCGGCGGCGTTGTCGCAGACGGTGATGACGATGTCCATTTCCGGCGCACCGGGCGCCTCGAACTCGTCCCAGGACTTGCTGCGCAGGCGGCTGGTGTCGTAGCCCAGCTGCGCGCACAGCTCGGCGGCCATCGGCTGCACCTTGCCGCTGGGGCGGCTGCCGGCGCTGTACGCCACGAAGCGGCCCGCGCCGAGCACGTTGAAGAGCGCCTCGCCGAGCACGCTGCGGGCGGAATTGCCGGTGCACAGCACCAGCACGTTGTAGGGGCGATGGAGATCGTTCATGACGGCAGAGGTCCGGTGGCGAATCGGGAGGGGTAAAGACGGAGCGGTGGTGTCTCGTGAAGAGGGCGACCGAGGCGCTGGATCAGCACCCGCTGCCCGGCCCGCAGCCGGCCTGCGGGCTGCCCGCGCAGCAGTTCTCGGTGAGATAGGCCAGCAGGGCATTCATGCGCAGGTAGTTGGCGCGCACGCGGATCACCCGGCCCTCACGCTCGTCGTCCACCAGCCCCGCCGCGCGCAGGACGTTCAGGTGCGCGGTGAGGGTGGCCGGAGGCACATCGACGATGGTGCGCAGCTCGCCGACCGACAGTCCGCCGGGCCCGGCCTGCACCAGTGCGCGGAACGCGTGCAGGCGGTGTTCCTGGCCGAGGGCCTTCAGGGCGTCGAGGGTGGCTTGATGCTCCATGATTCGATATTTCCGGAAATATCGAATCATGTCAACGCGGGGGGGGGGGGGGGGCCACCATTTCACACCACGCAAAAAAA
>CBFGMS010000095.1:0-12597 GCA_965649985.1 uncultured Gammaproteobacteria bacterium
TCTCTCTTCTCCCTTTTCCGCCCCGGTCCGGGCCCCCCCTCCGCCGCCGTGCCGCGCACGGCGGCGTTCGGGCCATCCCTGGCCCGCCACGGAGATCGACGCATGAACAAGCACCATCACCGACGCCCCGACGGCGTCGATCCCGTGCTCCGCACCCGCGCCCGCCGCCGTGCCCTGCAGGCGGTGTACGCCTGGCAGATGTCCGGCGCCGACGCGCGCGATGTCGTCACCCAGTTCGCCCACGAACAGGCGCGCGAACTCGCCGACCTGGCCTATTTCGAAGACCTGGTGCACGGCGTGGAAGCCCATTGCGAGGCCATCGACGCCGCGCTCACGCCGCATCTGGACCGCACCATCGAAGAGGTCGACGCGATCGAGCGCGCCGCGCTGCGCATCGCCGGCTACGAGCTGCTGCGTCGGGTCGATGTGCCGTATCGGGTGGTGATCAACGAGGCGCTGGAGTCGGTGAAGCGTTTCGGCTCGGAGCATGGGCACACGTATGTGAACGGTGTGCTGGACCATGCCGCGGTGGCGTTGCGGGGGGTCGAAGTGCAGGCGTCCAGGCCGCAGGGCAAAGCCTGACCGGCAGGACCGCCCATCCGGGCGGATGCGGTGATGGCGGCATGCCTGTCCCGCGCGCGGACACCGGATGTTCGGGCAGCGGGGTGTGTTCGGGCAGCGCGGTGAGCGCGCGACATTCCACAGAATGTGGATACGGACGCATGCGTGTTCCGGGGTGACGTGTGCGTCCCCGGGCGGGACGGCAGCGTAGCTTCGCATGCCGAGCCGGGCCGGGCCAGGCCAGGCCAGGCCAGGCCGTCGGCCGCGGTCGTCATCGCAGTGAAGACCGCAGGCCCCGCGCATCGTCCACACCGTATCGGCCTTCGTTGCCCCGCATGCGCGAGAGCGGACGGCGATCACGCTTCATGTGTGCGCCCTGCCGCCATGCGGGCGCCGTGCATGCATGCGCCTGCGATCGCATCGGCCGCCACTCATGGGGTTCTCGCCTAAGCACATGGCGAATCGACGCCGTGCAAGCGTTTTCCGGTGCTTGCCAATGAACCGCAGGCGCGGATAGCCTGTTCCGCTGGAACGCAGTGGCAGGTGTGGGGAGGGAACGCTGCTCTGCACCGGAACGCTTCCGACGACATCCAGCGCTTCCGCAGCGCCGGATGCCAGCGCGCATTCGTGTTAAGGACAACTTCGATGTCAGATCACCCGTCAGTCCCCTCGACGTCGCCACGCAAGGGCGTCGTCGTCGTTTCCATCGCGTTGGCGCTGGTCGCATGCGCGATCCTCTACGTGCGTTACGCGCCCGGGAGCGCGCCTTCCGAAGGCGCATCCGCCGATCCCGTGCCGCAGGACACAGAACCGCATGCACATACGGATCCGGATGCGCCAGCGGTGCCTCTGAAGGCGGCATCCACCGCGCCGACCCGGCCGGAACCGCCGTATTACCGTCTGCGCGAGCACTGGTGGACGCCGCCCGCGTCGGACCGGCTCGACAGCAGGACGGAGCTGCGCCGCGATCCGTCCTGCGCGAACAACACGTTCCTGGGCAGCGCCGCCACGGTCGAAGAGTTGATCGCCACGCACGCCAGTGTGCGCACCATCGACGATCTCGAGCGCATGTTCTACAACAAGGACAGGCGCTTCTTCCAGCGCGCGGGACGCTATCAGTCGATCACCGCCGACTGGGATTACCAGACGCCGGCGCGCTATCGCGTCAACTGGTTCAGTTCGTCGAGCCCGACCTTCGAAGGGGATGTGCGCGCCGAGTCGCTGCCTCTGGGGCCGACGGACACGCTGGATGCCATCGAGGCACGTGAATTGATCGACCGCATCGTGTCCGGGAACGAAAGCGGCACCACGACGGCCGGAGGACGCTTCCTCGCGGTGTCCGTCGCAGAGTCTCCAACGACCCCGCGGATCGAGATCGGGTACATGAACAACCGCCCGACCGCCGTCGAGTTCGAGGGAGGGGAATGCCGCACGCTGGAATCCGGCGAGGCGGCGCTATGCAACTGCAATTCATCACGAAAAGGAGAACACAAGCATGAGCACTGAAGCCCATCGCGCAGGCCGGATACGGACGTTCGCCATGGCGATCGCCGGTCTGGCGGCATCCACGTTCGCTGCCGGATACGCGCCGGTCACCCAGGCGCACTGGAGCTATCCGCTGTTGAACGGCTCGCGCGGAAGCGCCTGGTGCGTCTGCCGCAGCATCGGCACCAGCCCGCACATCGGTCAGGACTGGACGGCGAGCGGCACCACGAAGTATCCGCTGGCGGTCGAAGGCGGCAAGGTGACGTCGACCGGCCTGGCCTCGTCGAGCTGCGGTTACTACACGTACTACACCGACAGGTTCGGCGGTCTGTGGCGCTATCTGCATCTGAACAACAGCGGGCGCGTGGCGGCCGGTACCACCCTGGTGGGTGGCAACCGTCTTGGCTACATCTCCGCCTACCCGACCTCCGGTTGCGGCACCGGTCCGCACCTGCACCTGGAACGCCGGTCCGCCGGCTACTGGGGCGACCGCCCGGTGTACAAGTCGTGCGAAGCCGGCCCGGAAGCCTGCTATTACGACCCGAACAAGCCGTCCTTCAGCAAGCTGGCCACGTTGAGCGACACCAGCGCGCGCAACTACGACGAGCCGGTGACGCTGACGGTGAATCGCACTGAGCAGGCCGGTTGCAAGCTGGCCGTGGCCGAGTATCCGATGCAGACGCTGACGGTCGGACAGCTCTCGCCGCAGCTGAAGGTCTCGCTGGCGTTCAACGCCGACAAGGTGAACCGCGTCAGCCACATCGCCGCCTCGGCGCAGCTGGCGAACAACGCGGGCAACGCCTGCACGGGTGGCGGCTGCCTGTCCGACTGGACGCTGTACGCCGATCTCGGCGAAGGCATCTATGCGCGCGTGTTCTACGACAACGCCGTCCGCGGCCAGAAGGTCGAGCGCCTGTCGGAAGAAGGCTTCTGCGCGATTCCGTCGGCGAAGCGCTACCTCGTGCGTGCCACCACGCTGGACGGCAAGACGCTGTGGCAGGAAGCCGCCACGTCCGCGAGGCCGCAGGTCGTCCGCGGCACCGCGGCGAAGGGCAGGGAGCGCCGGCAGGAAGCGGCACTCTGAGCTGAGCGCGTTCTGCACCACGCAAGACCGTAATGGATGCCGCGCAGCACGACCCGATCTGGGTCGGCTGCGCGGCATTTTTCATGCTGCGTCCGGACGACGCGCTGCAGGGAATAACGGTCGATGCAACGCGGTCATGAAGCGCGTGCGATGAAGCCTCCGCAGGCCTGCACGGTTACCGGTACGCGCTCACCCGCAGGGATCGGGTCGCGCCAGCGTCACTCGTCGCTGACCCCGGGAATCCGCCCGTCGTCAGGCAGCGGTTCCGCGTCCACGTCGGCACGCCAGGCCGCGCATTCGGGCGAGGACTTGAACTCCGCGTAGGACAGCGGCGGGATGCGGTCGATGGCGTAGTCGTCGCGCGCGTCGGCCAGCAGCGCCGCCATCGCACGCAGCAGCGGAAGCTCGGGCGTCGCGTCCTCGACGAACAGGAACTGCCCGGCCTGGTTGATTTCCAGCAGATGCAACTGATCGTCTTCGTCGGCCACCAGGTCGATGCAGCCGAAGCTCAGGCCCAGATCGCGCATGAACCGGCGCAGGCCATCCTCCCATGCAGCCGGCAGCAACCACGGCCGGAACCGGCCGTTGCCGCCCAGCGAGGCCGAACGCCAGTCGATCACGCCGTCCTCGCGTTCGGGCGAGTCGATGCGCGCGGTGAACAGGCGCTCGCCGATGGCGGTGACGCGGAGGTCGCAGCGTTTGCGCACCTGCGCCTGGTAGATGCCGGGGCACAGGCGCAGGCTGGCGTCGTGGCGCAGCGCATCGGGATCGACCGTGCGCGCATAGCTGCTGTGGATGCGGCCCTCGCGGTCGCGCCAACTGTGCGCGAGGAAGGGCTTGTAGACCACGCGCCCGTGGCGGCGGTGGAAGGCGCGGATCTCCTCGGGATCGGTGGACACCAGCGTGTCCGGGAAGCGCAGGCCGCAGCGGTGCGCCGCCTGCAGCTGGAGCAGCTTGTGTTCGGCGGCCAGGCCGCGGTCGGCGCGATTCACCCAGAACGCACCGCCGGTGGCGCCGAACAGATGCACGTTCTCGATCATGCGCCGCCATTCGTCCAGCACGAACTCGCGGTCGGCTTCGCCGAGGCCGGGCAGTGCGCGCGGCGCGCGCGGGCGGCGGAACCACACGCTGGAGGCATGCGTCGCATCGATACCGCCCGTCGCGCGGACGCCCGCGCGCGCATCGGCATGCAGGGACAAAGGCGCCAGCGCCGGGTCGGCCAGCGTGGTGGCCCACAGCGGCTGCAGGCCGCTGCGCTGCAGCGCCCAGCGCACGGCGGCGGCGTGGATGTCGTGCGACAACCCGGACAGGATCAGCGGCTGCGGTCGGCCGGTCATGGGCATGCGGGGTCTCGCGTGTCGAGGCGTGTCTGCGGTCCGGTCCGGCCCGGCACGCGGTGGGGGATGCCAGTGCGGCAGCGGTTGCGTGGGCAGCGCAGCCGTCGCCTGCCGCCTTCATGAAAACGCCGCGCACGTGACCGGCGCGGCGTCTTGCCGGCCGCCCGCGTCGAGACGCGGACGCGGCGGTGTGGAATCAGATGAAGCTGCCCGGGTCGGACGGGTCGTCGCCGTTGGGGCCGGTGGCGTGCGTGGTGTCGCCGATGCGGCCACCCGCGATCAGTGCGGCTTCTTCGGAGGTCAACTCGCGCGCGAGTTCGCGGGCCAGCGGACGGATGGTCTGTTCCTGAGTGTCGTGCTTGGACATCATGCAGCTCCTGTGTCGTTCTTCGGTGACGGCCACCACGGTGGCCGATGTGTGGAAGACGGCTGCAGGGCGGTCGCCCGTCCCCTGGCCGATTCCGGTCCGCGGTGAGGGCCATCGGCCTGGTCCGGGACGGGTCGAGTGTAGGACGCCGGCCCGCATTTTTCATTCGGGACGCCCGCGCAACCCGCCGGCCGCCCGTTTTCGTTCATGGCCATGCCAGCGACGGCGCCGCGCTTCGCCTGCCGGTGGCGACGTGCGACCATCGCCCGCAGCACGCCTACCCCCGAACCGCGCAGGCAGGAGACGCCATTCCGATGCCCGAATTCGACCTCATCGCCCGCATCCGCGAGCGCGTGTCCTCGCGTGCCGACGTGCGCCTGGGCATCGGCGACGATGCCGCCGTGCTGCGGGTGCCGGCCGATCGCCGGCTGGTGGTGGCGATGGACACGCTGAATGCCGGCGTGCATTTTCCGGAGGACACGGCCCCCGCCGACATCGGCTGGAAGGCGCTGGCGGTGAACCTGTCCGATCTCGCGGCGATGGGCGCGGAGCCGGCGTGGTGCACGCTGTCGCTGTCCCTTCCGCAGCCCGATCCGGTCTGGCTGGACGGCTTCCTCGACGGCTTTCTCGACCTCGCCACGCGTCACGACGTCGCGCTCGTCGGCGGCGACACCACGCGCGGTCCGCTGTCGGTGTGCGTGACCGCGCATGGGTTCGTCGAGCCGCGCGCGGCATTGCGGCGCGCGGCCGCACGCGTGGACGACGATGTCTGGGTGACCGGCACGCTGGGCGATGCCGCAGGTGCCCTGCGGCAATGGCAGGCGGGTGGCGCCTGCGATGCGACGCTGCGCGCGCGTCTGGATCGCCCGACGCCGCGCATCGCCGCGGGCCGCGCGCTGCTCGGCATCGCGCATGCGTGCATCGATGTCTCCGACGGCCTGCTGGCCGATCTCGGGCACATCTGCGCGGCCAGCGGTGTGCGCGCGCGGATCGATGTCGATGCGCTGCCGGCCTCGGATGCCCTGCGCTCGGCGTTCTCAGGCGACGACCTGCGCACGCTGCTGGGCGCCGGCGGCGACGATTACGAACTGTGCTTCACCGCGCCGGCCGTCGCGCGCATGGCGGTGCAGGAGGCGCTGCAGGATGTCGACGTGCCGGTGGCGCGGGTCGGCACGGTGGTCGGCGGACGCGTCGGCAGGAGCGGCGGCACGCGCGCGGACGAGGATGCCGCGGGCAAGGGCGATGCGGAGAATGCCGGCTCACTCGTCGTGACGACCGCGGGCGGTACGCCCTGGACGCCACCGCGCCGTGGCTACCAGCATTTTTCCGGCTGAACGGTCGCACCGGTGAACGGGTCGCGGATCCGTTGCATGACCTACGGCTGCAGCGCCGCGCGCACCCGCTCGCGCAGCGCCGGTACCACCTCCGCCTCGAACCACGGATTCGCGCGGAACCAGCCGATGTTGCGCGGGCTGGGGTGCGGCAGCGGCATGAAGTCCGGCGCGTACTCGCGCCAGGCACGCACGGTCTCGGTCAGGCTGGCCTTGCGTTTTTTGCCGAGAAAATAGGCCTGCGCGTACTGGCCGAACAGCAGCGTCAGCCGCACCTTCGGCAGCAGCGGCAGCAGGCGCGGGTGCCAGGTGGCGCTGCATTCGGGGCGCGGCGGCGCGTCGCCGGAGCCGGCCTTGCCCGGGTAGCAGAAGCCCATCGGCACGATGGCGATGCGCCGGGTGTCGTAGAAGTCCTCGGGCGTCATCTGCAGCCACTCGCGCAAGCGCTTGCCGCTGGCGTCGTTCCACGGGATGCCGGTCGCATGCACCTTTGTGCCAGGCGCCTGGCCGACGATGAGGATCCGCGCGTTCGCACCGGCGCGCAGCACCGGGTTCGGGCCCAGCGGCAGATGCGCCGCGCACAGGGTGCAGGCGCGGATCTCGCCGAGCAGCGCGTCGAGCCTGCGTGCGCTCATGCGCGGGTGCGTGTCCGGATCATGGCGGCAGCAGCTTGCCCGGGTTGAGGATGCCGTCGGGGTCGAAGGCGGCCTTGATCGCGCGCATCAGCGCCAGCGTCGGGGCATCGATGGCCTGCGGCATGAAATCGCGCTTGGCCAGGCCGATGCCATGCTCGCCGGACAGCGTGCCGCCCAGCGACAGCGCGAGCGTGAACACGCGCGCCATCGCCGCCTGCGCGCGGGCGGACTGATCCGCATCGGCAGGGTCGTACATCAGGTTGACGTGCAGGTTGCCGTTGCCGGCGTGGCCGAAGCAGACGATGGGCAGCGCGAATTCGTCCGCCAGCGCGCGCACGCCGCGCACCAGGTCGGGAATGCGCGACACCGGCACCACCACGTCTTCGTTGATCTTGCCCGGCGCCAGCGTGCGCAGCGCGGGCGAGAGCGCCTTGCGCGCGGCCCACAGGCGCTCCCGCGCGGCCGCGTCGGCAGCAGGTTCCACGCCCAGGCAGCCGGGCCCCTCGGCTGCCGCCTGCAGCGCGGCGACCGCGGCGGGCAGGGTGTCGGCATCGCCGTCGGCTTCGAGCATCAACAGCGCGCCTGCGTCCTCGGGCAGGTCGCTGCTGCCGGTCTGCGCGCGCATGTGCCCGCGGGCGAGCGCGAGCGCGTCGCCGTCCATGAATTCCAGCATCGAAGGCGTGACCGGCTGCGCCATCAGCCGCGCCACCGCGGCGGCGGTGCTGTCGACATCGCGATAGAGCGCCCGCAGCGCACGGCGCTGCGCCGGCAGCGGCGTGAGCCGCAGCGTGGCCTCGACGATCAGTGCCAGCGTGCCCTCGCTGCCGACCAGCAGCCGCTGCAGGTCGTAGCCGGTGGCGCCCTTGGTGGTGGCGGTGCCGCAGCGGATCAGCTCGCCGCTGCCGGTCACCGCGGCGAGCGCCAGCACGTTGTCGCGGCTGGCGCCGTATTTCACCGCGCGCGGCCCGCCTGCGTTGCAGGCCAGATTGCCGCCGATGCTGGAATAGTCGGCGCTGGTGGGGTCGGGCGGCCAGAACAGGCCGTGCGGCTCCAGCGCGCGGCGCAGCTCGCCGTTCAATACGCCCGGCTGCACCACCGCGCAGCGGTCGCCCGGGCGGATGTCCAGGATGGCGTTCATGCGTTCGAACGACACCACCACGCCGCCCGCACTCGGCACCGCCGCGCCCGTGGTATTCGTGCCGCGCCCGCGTGCGACCACCGGCACGCCATGCGCGCGGCACGCGCGGACGAGGGCCTGCACCTGCGCCGCATCGGTCGGCAGCGCCACCGCGTCGGGCATCGCGTGCCGACGCGAGTTGTCGTAGGCGTAGGTCAGCCGCTCGTTGGCATCCAGCCGCAGGCCGTCGCCGAGCGTCTCCGAAAGCGTGCGCAGCAGATCGCCGGGAAGTGGGGTCGTGGTGCTCGTCATGCTCATCCAGCGATTGTAGGGCGGGCCCCGGCCCGCCGCTCTTCACCGCCCTTGGCCGGACTCCTGGCGTGCACCCTGCGGCGCTTCATCCAGCGCGCGCCGCATGTCGACGCCACGCGTGCCCGACATCGCCCGCCTGCGTCGAAGCATCCGCCCCGTCGCTGCCAGCGCCCCCAGCGGCGCCACCACCCACACCAGCTCCGACCCCAGCACCGCCACCCCGCGCAGGCTGAAGAACCCCGCGCCGATCGGCGACACCGCGATCGGCCGCCACGGCGCGAACAGCCGCGCCTCCGACCATGGCCAGAGCAGGGCCACGCCCAGGCCGCCGTTGGTCAGGGCATCCAGCAGCGGATGCGAGGCCGTGCAGAAGGCGAGCACCACGAAGGCCCGCCATCGCGTCGTCCCCAGCCATCGCGCGGCCAGCGCGCCGAGCACCCCGACCGCGACCGCGAACGCCAGCGAATGGCTGGCGCCGCGGTGGCCGAACGCGTCGGCATAGGCGATGCCGAGCGCGAAGTCGATGCTGTCGAAGTCCGGCGCGACGGCGGCGAGCGCACCTGCGGCAAGAAGCCGCGGCGGCACGGCCGCGCGTCCGAACGCGACGCGCAGTGCCAGCGGCACGAGGGCGTGGGCGAAGAGGGTGGGCATCCGCGTGATCCGCCTTGATCTGCCGTTACGGGTAGAAGAAGTGCACGTCGGAGATCGTCTCGCCGGTCACGCGGTAGATCGCCGCCACTTCCATCGGCGTCTCGCCCAGGCCGTGCACCCACTCGTGGTCGATCACCAGCGTGCCCAGCGTGATGCGGCCGCGCAGTTCCGCGCGCAGCCCGGGGATGCGGAAGCGGTGTTCGTCGTAGTACGCACGCAGCGCATCGCGGCCGGTCAGGGCGGGCTGCAGGTCCGGCATGCGGTGGATGCGCACATCGGCCGCGAAACAGGCGACGAAGGCATCCAGATCGTGCGCGTTGTAGGCGTCGAGCTGATGCTGGACGAGGTCGGCAGGCGTCATCGCAGGGCTCCTTGGTCGGGGAACACGCGATCACCGTACACGACCGGCGGTGCGGATCAGGCATCGTGCATCACGGATCGCGCATCGGATGCCCCGCACTTCACGACGCCCGCCGATCCACCCCTCGCCGCACCTCCGGCTCAGCATTCGTCCGCGCGGAACGCATCGCGGATCCATTCCAGTGAGGGTGCGTCCGGGTCGCCGCTGGCCGCGACCACATCGAACCGGCAGGGCAGGGCGGCGAATTCGCGATGCGCCAGCAGGAACTGTTCGGCCGCGCGCACCAGCCTGCGGCGCTTGCCGGCATCGACCGATGCGGCGCCGCCGCCGAACGCCGTGCTGCGGCGGTAACGCACTTCGACGAACACCAGCGTGCCGCCGTCGCGCATCACCAGGTCGAGTTCACCCACACGGTAGCCCGCGTTGGCGGCCACCGGGCGCAGGCCGTGCGCGGTCAGGAACGCGCGGGCCAGCGTTTCGACCGCATCGCCCCTGGCGCGTCGTGTCGTGACCATCTCGCGCTCCCTGCGCCTGGACGGGTGGGGTGGAGCGGTGCGTGGAAGGGCGTGCGGCGACCGACGGCCCCGTCAGCGCGCGGTGTCGCGCAACGCGACGATGCGGCCGTCGGAGAAGGTGGACCACACCGGCTCGCGCAGCACATTGCCGTAGCCGTCCACGCGCAGGGTGCCGGTGGCGCCGGGCAGGGTGGCGTCCGCACGCCGCGCGAGGCGCTCCAGATAGGCGCTCAGCATCCAGGCGTCGTGGCCGAAGGCGTAGAGCTTGGCCGCCGGGCCGCGCGCGGTGGGCAGCAACTCGCCGGTGCTCTGCGCCGGCGGCAGGCTGGACACGCTGCGCACGCCCCAGGCCTCGGTGGGGAAGGCGATGCCGTCCAGCGCCTTGTCGTCCTCGGGCTTGCCGGTGCCGGACAGCAGCTGCGGCGTGGCCACCTGGGGCTTGCCCGAGAAGCCGGTGAGCGCGAGCAGCGGGGTCAGCACGCGCGCCTGCGCGCCCTTCACCGCCATGAACACCGCATCCACGCCCTCGGGGTCCTGCGCCAGCGTCTGCAGCGCCTGCTGCAGCGCCGGCACGTCCGGCTTGTCGCCGATCGCGAGCGTGCGCACCACGCTGCCGCCGCGTTCGTCCAGATGGCGGCCCAGCGCGGAGGCGCTGCGGCGCAGGCTGTCTTCGCTGCCCACCAGCACCAGCACGCGGCGCGCCTTGCGTGCCAGCAGGTACTCGGCCGCGGCGATGCCGTCGTCCTCGGGCGCCAGGGCGAAACTCGCGCTGCCGTTCGGCGGGGTGGCGTCGGTGGTGCCGCGGTTGAGCGCCAGCACCGGCACCTGCAGCGGCGCGGCGAACAGCGCCGACACCTGGTCGCGGCCCAGCGGGCCGAGCACGAAGTCGGCGCCTTCGGCCACCGCTTTCTGGTACGCGGCCTGGGTGCCGGCGGGCGTGCTGCCGGTGTCGTAGAAATGCAGTTCGGGCTTGGCCCGGTGCTCGCTGTAGTACGCGGTCAGCAGGCCGTCGCGCACCGGCGAGGCGGCCACCGCCATGTCGCCGGTCAGCGGCAGCAGCACCGCCATGCGGCGCGGCGGACGGTAACCGTCGCGGTCGGCGGCGGGGCGGTCGCCCGCATCGAAGCGCCAGTCGCCCTCGCGGTCCAGCGGGCGCGGCGGCTCCAGCCCACGGCGCAGCAGTTCGCGGCCGGCGAAGTTGTACAGGGCATCGCCTTCGGGGATGCGCGCGGCCTCGGTCGCCAGCGTGGCGTCGTCCAGGCCCGCCAGCAGCCGCTGGATCGCCTGCGCGTTCTCGCTGCGCGCCTGGCCGGTCAGGCCTGCATGCTGCGCGGCCAGCGGATAGGCCTGGGCGATGGCCGGATCGATGCGGACGGTCTGCGGCTTGCCCGGACGGGTGCCCGTCGTGGTGCAGCCCGCGAGTGCGGTCGCCAGCGCCAGCGCGCACAGCAGCAGCGGGGTCCGGAGGGAGACGGTCATCGGCGGATCCTGAAGAAGAGGGACATAACCGCTAGGATTCTACCCGTCCCCACCCGATCCGGGCCAAGCGTCCGCTCCCCACGAGGCCCTCATGTCCAGTCCCAAGGCGGGCGCCGCCGGCACGCTGCACGTCGTCGCCACGCCCATCGGCCATCTCGACGACATCAGCGCCCGCGCCCTCGCCACCCTGCGCGGCGCCAATGCGGTGTGCGCCGAAGACACCCGCCATACCCGCCAGCTGCTGGCGCATTTCGGCATCGAGCGCCCGCTCGTCGCCCTGCACGAGCACAACGAAGACGCCCTGGCCGAGCGCATCGTCGCCCGCCTGCTGGCCGGCGAGTCGCTGGCCCTGGTGTCGGACGCCGGCACCCCGCTGGTCAGCGACCCCGGCTACCGCCTGGTTGCCGCCGCGCGCGCGGCCGGCGTGCGCGTCAGCCCGGTGCCCGGCGCCTGCGCGCTGGTCGCCGCGCTCAGCGTGGCCGGGCTGCCCAGCGACCGCTTCGCATTCGAGGGCTTCCTGCCCGCCAAGGTCGGCGCCCGCCGCGAGCGCCTGGCGCAACTGGCCGGTGAAACCCGCACGCTCCTCTTTTACGAGTCTTCGCACCGTATCGAGGAATGCCTGGCCGACGCCGTCGCGGTGATCGGCCCCGAGCGCCCAGCCGCCATCGCGCGCGAACTGACCAAGCTGTTCGAGACCGTGCTCGACGGCACCCTCGCCGACCTGCACGCCCGCGTCGCCGCCGACCCCGACCAGCGCCGCGGCGAATTCGTGCTCATCGTGCAGGGCGTGGGCGACGCCGCCGAGGCCAAGGTCGCCGAAGGCCGCCGCGTCTACGCACTGCTCAACCAGCATCTGCCGCCGTCCACCGCCGCGAAGCTGGCGGCCGAGATCAGCGGCGCGCCGCGCAAGGCGCTGTATGGCGGGCAGGGCTGAGCGACGGGGCGAGCAGTCCCGATCCCGCAGGCGTGGCGCGCGGACCGACGCGATGCGCAGGCCTGCGTCGCTCGGCGGAGGTGCCGCACGGCCCGGCAACGGCCCTGGCCCCGCGAATCTGCGACAATCCCCCCGCGGAGTCGGCCGGACGGTCGCGTCATCGTGCTTTCGGGCACGGTGCCGAGGAAAGTCCGGGCTCCACAGGGCACGGTGCCAGGTAACGCCTGGGCGGCGCGAGCCGACGGAAAGTGCAACAGAAAGATACCGCCGATGGCCCTCGGGCACAGGCAAGGGTGAAATGGTGCGGTAAGAGCGCACCGCGAGTCCGGCAACGGACCGGCACGGCAAACCCCACCGGGAGCAAGACCAAATAGGGAGGCAATGCCGCGGCCCGCGGTGTCTCCGGGTAGGTTGCTTGAGCGTATCGG
>CBFGMS010000096.1:0-12193 GCA_965649985.1 uncultured Gammaproteobacteria bacterium
GATGCGCTCGACGCAGGTCTCGGCCAGCGCGCTCATGCCGTCCAGCGGCAAGTCCAGGCGCGCGGCGCGGCCGGCGACCTGGCCCAGCGATTCCTCGCCGGTGACGTACAGGCCGGGCAGCGTGCCGGCCATCTTCGCCAGCGCCTGCAGCAGCAGGGTGGATTTGCCGATGCCGGGGTCGCCGCCGACCAGCACCACCGCGCCGTCCACCAGCCCGCCGCCCAGCACCCGGTCGAATTCGCCGATGCCGGTGGTCGTGCGCACGTCCTCGCGCTGGATCACGTCCTTCAGCGCGGTGACCTTGGGCGGGTCGACCTTGCCGGCCCAGCCGCCGCGACGCGCCGCCGGCGGCGCGCCTTCGCTCTCCGCGCCGAGCGCGATCTGGCTCAAGGTGTTCCAGGCCCCGCATTCGGCGCACTGCCCCTGCCATTTGGAGTGTTCGCCGCCGCACTCGGTGCAGACATAGGCGGTGCGGGCTTTGGGCGCGGCTTTGACCATGGATGACGAGGACTGCTGGACCGGGGCCACTACTTTACCCGCTGCGGTCTCAGCGGCTGCGACACGTGCACACGGATGCACGGGCCGTATCGGGAATGCACGGGATCGGGACGCGTCCCGCGGCGCCGTTCCCTACACGGCCTACGTCGCCATGGCCACATCGTCCCGGGACGCGCACCGGCGGGGCGACGAACGAACGAAGAGACAAGACCGACCTGTTCAACCCCACTCCGCCGGCCGGGGCGTTGATGCCATTGTCCCCAACACGCGGAGGTGCACCATGGTCCACGCCCACACCCATTCCCGGCATGCGGATGCCGGAGACGGCCGCCTCGACCCCGGCCGCATCCTCGGCCTAGCCGGCGCGATGGCGGCCAACGTCGCGGCACTGATGCTGTTGATGGCCCCGGTGTCGGCGCCGCTGCCGATGCCGGAGGCGGACAGCATCACCGACGTGTTCATCATCGAACCGGAACGGAAGAAAGTGACACCGCCGCCGCCGGATCCCATCGAGATGAAGGTGCAGCCCCCGACCGCACGTACGCCGACGCCGCGGCAGGTGGTGCAGCCGACACCGGATATTCCGCTGGTCTTCAACGACCCGGGTCCGATGGACGAGCCGGCGCCCGAGATCGTGGCCACCACCACGCTACCTGTCGGCCCGGTCGGTCCCGCCATCCCCACCGGGCCTGCGGAGGCTTCGTCGCTTGAATACCTCACCGCCCCGCCGCCGCCCTACCCGCCCGACGCCGTGCGCCAGCAGATCGAAGGGGTGGTGACCCTGCGCGTGCTGGTGGATGTGGACGGCACGCCGCTGGAGGTGGAGATCAAGCGCAGCAGCGGCAACCGCCGTCTGGACGAAGCCGCACGCCGCCAGATCATGCGCAAGTGGCGCTTCAAGCCGGCGATCCGCGACGGCGTGGCGATCCAGGTCTACGGCGTGGTGCCGGTGGAGTTCAGCCTGCAGTGACGGCGAGTGGCGCGAAAACGGCTGCGCACGAGGCGCAGGCATGCGGCGTCGCGCACATCGCCATCCTCGCGAAGCGGAAGCCCGCGCCGGATCGGCGCGGGCTTTCGCACCGCATGTCCTGCAAGAGCGGAACGCGGGCCTTCGATCGCGGCGATGGCTGTCGACGATCACCGCCGCCACACGGACCTATTCGGACCAGCCGATCTCCGCCGCCGTCTTGGCACCGATCACAACCTCGCGCAGGCTGTCGGGCATCTCCGCTTCGGTGTACGAACGCGGAATGCGCCCGCCCATGATCTCGGCCAGCGTCTGCGGATGTAGCGGCCGGCGCCCCGGCTCCGCGTAACCTTCGGGGAAGAGAGGCAATGCGGTCGCGGGGTCGTAACGATCCCGCGCGCCCACGGTATGCAGCAGCTCGTGCGCGATCACGACCGCGTTGCGGCCGTCCATGTCAGCGACGGCGAAGGCGTTGACCACGCCGATCAGCCCCTTTTCCAGGCCCAGCGAATGCGCCAGACGCGGATTCAGGACGGGATCGTGGTACAGGACGAACATCCGGATCTGGCCCGGACCGGTGTCGTGATCGCCATTCTTCCAGGCCCAGTAGCGCATTTTGAGACTCCACAGTCCCACCGACAGCGGGTTGGCGGAGGCCGGCGGCGATGGCGGCCGGTCGTTCACGGCGGGAGCGACGTGCACACGGACCGGGGCCTGGTCGTAGGCCAGGCGCACGCCGTAACGCTTCGCCTCTGCCGAGAAAAACGCGCCGAGCGTGTCGAAACGCGCGGGCGTCAGCTGCGCGATGTAGCGTGCGCTGACGTCGCTGCCGTCGCCATTGATGGGATACACCACGAGGTTGAGCGAATCCTTCCACGCGGTCGCCTGTGCCTGATCCCGCCAGGCGCTCATGCCGACGATGAACAACACCAGCAGCAGCGCGAAGATGCGGATCTTGGTGAACATGTCTTCTCGACGCGAGGCTCTTGCAGGGATGCACTCGAAGCGGTGTGTTCGAGCGAAACATCGGGCTCCGCTCCACGCCGGCGCCACGGGAACGACGCATCGGGGCACGGAAAGTATCGACGGCACACCGGGAAGCGGGACATCGCACGCTAAGCGCATGCACCTCGGTGAGTATCCCATGCGTTCGGCAGTGTGGTGCGCGGCTCTCGCCACGTCGGCGGGCAGAGCCCACGCCGGAATTGCTCTCGAAGCGATGCAGCCACCGCCGCTGCCATGTCGAAGGACGCATCGCCACGCGCAAAAAAAGCCCGCAACACAGGGTCGCGGGCTTTCTGGACTGGTGCCGGAAACAGGAGTCGAACCTGCGACCTACGCATTACGAATGCGCCGCTCTACCGACTGAGCTATTCCGGCGTATCTGTCTGGTACGTGTGTATCTGATTCGTATCTATCTGATGTGTATCTGTCTGATTCCTCAGACTTTCACGGGATGGAGCCCGCGAAAACGGACACAGATTGTAGGGCGCGGCGCGGTGCGCGGTCAATCGACCAGTTGCACCCGCAGCTCCTTGGGCAGGGCGAAGACCACGCTCTCGGGTTCCCCCGACAGTTCGCGCACGCCGCCCGCCCCCAGTTCGCGCAGGCGGGCGATCACGCCCTGCACCAGCACGTCCGGGGCCGAGGCGCCGGCGGTCACCCCGATGTGGCGACGGGCCTCGACCCAGCGCGGGTCGATTTCGTCCGCGCCGTCGATGAGGTAGGCCTCCACGCCCTCGCGCTCGGCCAGCTCGCGCAGGCGGTTGGAATTGGAGCTGTTGGGCGAGCCCACCACCAGCACCAGGTCGCACTGCGCGGCGAGCTCGCGCACGGCGTCTTGGCGGTTCTGGGTGGCGTAGCAGATATCGTCGTTGCGTGGCCCCTGCAGGTCCGGATAGCGGCCGCGCAGCGCCTCGATGATGCCGCGGGTGTCGTCCACCGACAGCGTGGTCTGGGTGGTGTAGGCCAGGTTCTCGGGCTGGTCGACCTGCAGCGCGGCGACATCGTCGAGATCCTCGACCAGATAGATGCGGCCCGCGCCGGCCTCGGCCCGCCACTGGCCCATGGTGCCTTCCACTTCCGGATGGCCGGCATGGCCGATCAGCACCACGTCGCGACCGGCGCGGCAGTGGCGCGCCACTTCCAGATGCACCTTGGTCACCAGCGGACAGGTCGCGTCGAACACCTTGAGACCGCGGCGGTCGGCCTCGGAGCGCACCGCCTGCGACACGCCGTGGGCGCTGAAGATCACCGTGGCGCCATCAGGCACTTCATGCAGTTCCTCGACGAACACCGCCCCGCGCGCGCGCAGGTCGTCGACCACGAACCGGTTGTGCACCACTTCGTGGCGGACATAGATCGGAGCGCCGAGGGTCTCGATGGCGCGCTTCACGATCTCGATCGCGCGGTCGACGCCGGCGCAGAAACCGCGGGGGTTGGCGAGGATGATGTCCATGGGGGAATTATGCCGTGCGCAGTGGCCGAGGGTGGCGACCGGGAGCCCGAGCCGCCCGGGTGTTCAGGCGGAGCCGCCGGCATCCGGACGGGCCGCATCGTCCGGCCCGCCGCGCCCGGCCAGCATGCCGAACACCACCAGACCGATCGCACCCGCGACGATGGCGGCATCAGCCAGGTTGAAGGACGGCCAGACATGCGTGCCGTAGTACCACTGGATGAAATCGACCACATGCCCGTGGCGGAAGCGATCGATCACGTTGCCCAGCGCCCCGCCGATCACCAGCGAGAACGGCAGCGCGTTGCGCCAGTCGCCGCGCGGGGTGCGCGAGAGCCAGAACACCAGCAGGCCGCAGATCGCGAACGCCAGCGCCTTGAAGAACCACTTCTGCCAGCCGCCCGCGTCGGCGAGGAAGCTGAAGGCGGCACCGGGGTTGTAGCTGCGGTACCAGTTCCAGTAGTTCTCGATCACCGTCACCGCCTGGTACTCCGGCAGCGAGGTCAGCACCCAGTGCTTCGACCACTGGTCGAGGACGATGACCAGGGCCGAGAGCAGCAGCCAAATGAGGGCGTTGGGTTTGGGGGAATGGCTCATGGGGCTGAATGAATCTCGAAAGAGTCGCTGGAAAGCGGGACTTGGAAACCCGGGGCAGACAGAGGGTCCAGACGACTCTCTGTCGCAGGAGCGGCTTCAGCCGCGACCCTCCGGCCTTGCGACACGCTTGATGGCTGATGCCGGGTCGCGGCTGAAGCCGCTCCTACGAGGACATGAGGAATCGCCATCCGGGCCGCGATGAGGTCAGAACCAGCGCCGCTCCTCGCCCGGCCCCTCGACGTTGCTCACGCAGCGGCCGCAGATCTCGGGGTGGTCCGGATGGCTGCCGACATCGGCGCGGTGGTGCCAGCAGCGGATGCATTTCGCAGCATCGGAAGGTGAGACGTGAATTCTCACACCGGGAATTCCAGATGCAGTCGTGGTGACGACATGAGAACCATGTGGAGCACTCTCACCTTTCCTCAACACGGTGACGCCAGACGTAATGAAAAGGAATCGAAGTTCGCCCTCAATCTCCTTGATCCATTCAAAATCGGCTTCAGGAACTTCGATAGTGACTTCTGCATCAAGCGAGCCGCCGATGGATTTTTGAGCGCGCAATTGCTCAAGCGCACCCAAAACACCCGATATCGCGATCTGCATTCCAGAATCGGCTTTTCCTTCTGCCGATCTGAGGCGTAACAGTGCATCCAAACGCTCGAGTGTCAACAGATCATTCGAGACATACGGTGCCAGCTCCTCATACCACGTCGCGAACAGCACATGCCCCGCACGCGGGCCGGTGTCGGTGTTGGCCGGCAGGTGCTGCCACATCTCGTCCGCGGTGAAGCTGAGGATGGGCGCGATCCAGCGCACAAAGGCCTCGGCAATGCGGTACATCGCGCTCTGCGGGCTGCGCCGGCCAAGCGAATCCTCGCGCATGGTGTACAGGCGGTCCTTCGTCACGTCGAGGTAGAGCGAGCCCAGGTCGACACTGCAGAAATTCACCAGCGCCTGCACCACTTCGGGGAAATCGTAGCGGTGGTACGCATCGGCGATCTGCCGCTGCAGCGCGTCCGCGCGATGCACCGCCCAGCGGTCGAGCGCCACCATCTCCTCGAGCGGCAGCAGGTGCTGCGCAGGATCGAAGCCATGCAGGTTGCCGAGCAGGAAGCGCGCGGTGTTGCGCAGGCGGCGGTAGATGTCGCCGCTGCGCTTGAGGATGGTGTCGGAGACCGACATCTCGTTGCGGTAGTCCGCCGCCGCCACCCACAGGCGCAGCACGTCGGCACCCATCTGGTCGATGACCTTCTGCGGCTCGACCACGTTGCCGAGCGACTTGGACATCTTCTTGCCCTGCTCGTCCACCGTGAAACCGTGGGTGAGCACCTGGCGGTACGGCGCGTGGCCGTCCATCGCGATGCCGGTGAGCAGCGCGCTGTGGAACCAGCCGCGATGCTGGTCGGAGCCTTCCAGGTACATCTCGGCCGGCTTGTGCAGGCCGTCCTGCGGACGCTGCGCGAGCACGCATTCGTGGCTGACGCCCGAATCGAACCAGACATCGAGGATGTCGCGCACCTTGTCGTAGTCGCCGGCCTGCGCGCCGAGCAGTTCGGCGGCATCCAGCGCATACCAGGCATCCGCGCCTTCGCGCTCGACGCGCTCGGCCACCTGGCGCATCAGCGCCGGGGTGTCGGGATGCGGCTCGCCCGTCTCGCGGTGCACGAACAGCGCGATCGGCACGCCCCAGGTGCGCTGGCGCGAGATGGTCCAGTCCGGACGGTTCTCGATCATGCCGGTGATGCGCGCCTGGCCCCAGTCGGGGAACCATTCCACCTGCTTGATGGCATCCAGTGCATCCGCACGCAGGTTGGCCTGGTCCATCGAGATGAACCACTGCGGCGTGGCGCGGAACGCCACCGGCGTCTTGTGCCGCCAGCAGTGCGGGTAGCTGTGATGCAGGGTGAAATGCGCCAGCAGCGCACCCACGCTGCGCAGCGCATCGACGATCACGGCGTTCGCCTTCCACAGATGCAGCCCTGCCAGCGGCAAGTCGCCGTCGGGCGTCGCGAACGGCGGTGTGGACGGCAGATACACGCCCTTGCCGTCGACCGGATTGAGCTGGGCGGCAGTGTACTTTTCCACGAGGCCGTACTTGAGGCCGACCGTGAAGTCTTCCTGACCGTGGCCGGGTGCGGTATGCACCGCGCCGGTGCCGTCCTCGGCACTCACGTGGTCGCCGAGGATCAGCGGGATGTCGCGTTCGGCATAGAAGGGATGCGCCAGCAGCAGGCCTTCCAGCGACGCGCCCTGCGCACGGCCGAGCACCACCACCTCATCGACGCCGTAGCGCTTCAGCGCCTTCTCGACGAGCGCCTCGGCCAGCACCAGCAGACGGCGGCGGCCGTCGTGCGCCGGGCCTTCGACCAGCGCGTACTCCAGCTCCGGACCCAGCGTGACCGCCAGCGAAGCCGGCAGCGTCCACGGCGTGGTGGTCCAGATCGGCACGGCGACGTCGGTGCCCTGCTCCAGCGCCACGCCGAATTTGTCCGCCAGCGCCTGCGCGTCGCGCGCGGCGTAGGCCACGTCGATCGCCGGGGAATCCTTGTCGATGTATTCGATCTCGGCCTCGGCCAGCGCCGAGCCGCAGTCGAAACACCAGTGCACCGGCTTCACGCCGCGCGCCAGATGACCGCGCTCGACGATCTTCGCCAGCGCGCGCAGCATGTCCGCCTCGTAGCGGAAATCCATGGTGCGATAGGGGTTGTCCCAGTCGCCGAGCACGCCCAGGCGGATGAAGTCGGCACGCTGCAGGTCGATCTGCTCGGCGGCGTATTCGCGGCAACGGGCGCGGAATTCGGCGGCGTCGATCTTCTGGCCCACCTTGCCGAACTTCTTCTCGACCTGCAGCTCGATGGGCAGGCCGTGGCAGTCCCAACCGGGCACGTACGGCGCATCGAAGCCGGCCATCAGCTTCGACTTCACCACCAGGTCCTTGAGGATCTTGTTGACCGCGTGACCGATGTGGATCTTGCCGTTGGCGTAGGGAGGGCCATCGTGCAGCACGAAGACCTGCCGGCCCCTGGCGTGCTCGCGCACGCGGGCGTACAGGCCCTCGGCCTGCCAGCGCGCGAGCGTCTGCGGCTCGCGCTTGGGCAGATCGCCGCGCATCGGAAACTCCGTCGCCGGCAGGAGGATGGTGGATTTGTAGCGATTGCTGTCCTGTTCGCTCACGCGCTGGCCTGTTCGGTGGTGTTCGGTTGCGAAGGCTGCGACGGCATGGCCTGCCGCAGGATGCGCCGCGCCTCGGCGGCGTCGCGGTCCATCTGCACGACGAGCGCCGGCAGATCGGGGAATTTTTCCTCGTCGCGCAGTTTGGCGACGAATTCGACCTCGATCCGGCGCCCGTACAGATCGCCGTCGAAATCGAACAGATGCGCTTCCAGCAGCGGCTCCCGGCCGTCGACCGTGGGCCGCGTGCCGAAACTCGACACCGACGGCCAGGGCGCATCGCCCACGCCGTGCACCCACGTGGCATAGATGCCCTGCAGTGCCGGCACCTTGCCGCCGAAGCGCAGGTTGGCGGTGGGATAGCCCAGCGTGCGGCCCAGCTGCTGGCCGCGCACCACGCGCCCGCCGATCGCATAGGGGCGGCCGAGCAGACGCTCGGCGGTGGCGAAGTCGCCGGCCTTCAGCGCCGCGCGGATGCGTGTGCTCGACACGCGCTCGCCGTCGACCAGCACCGGGGCGATGGTGCCCGCGGTGAAGCCGGCGTCCGCGCCCATCGCCTGCAGCAGTGCGAGATCGCCCGCCCGGCCGCGGCCGAAGCGGAACTCGGGCCCCACCCACACCTCGCGCGCGCGCAGGCGCTCGACCAGCACACGCTGCACGAAGTCCTCGGCCGACATCGCCGCCAGACGCGCATCGAAGCGCAGCAGGCCGATCACGTCCATGCCCATCGCCCGCAGGTCGCGCAGCTTGCCGCCCGGCAGTTGCAGCCGCGGCGGCACGCCGTCGCGGGCGAAGAATTCGCGCGGCAGCGGTTCGAAACCGAGCGCCGTCGCGGCCACGCCGAGCGCGTGCGCGCGGTCGAGCGCGTGGCCCAGCAGCGCGCGATGGCCCAGGTGCAGGCCGTCGAAGGCGCCGATGCAGACCACGCTGCCGTCGGGACAGAGCGCTGCACTGCCGGCAGCGCGGCCGCCGGAAGCGCCGCCGTGCGGGTCACGGAAAATGCGTGTCATCGGGGGGTCATGGCAGGTCGAGGCGGTGACTGGCGGGACCGTCCGACGCCGCCTGGGCGTGGATGGCATATCGACCGCCGAGTATAGCCGCCGCGACCGGCAAGCACGATGCGCGGAGCAGCGCCCTGCCCCAGCCCCGCACGTTCAATGGCGCAGATCGCGCGGACGCAGGCCCAGCACCAGCAGGACCAGGCCATAGGTGGACGCGCCGGCGGCCACCACCACCAGCAGCCAGCCGGCACGGTGCCAGGGGTTCGCCATCGCGGTCCAGTCGCCCAGCCAGGCATCCAGTGCCAGCACCACCGCGGTCATCGCCGCACAGGCACCGGCGATGCGCAGCAGGTGCTTCGCCCAGCCGGGCTGGAGACGCAGCAGGCCCTGCCGCCGCAGCGCCCGCCACAGCACCCAGGCATTGAAGATGCCGGCCAGCGCGGTGGCCAGAGCGATGCCACCGTGCGCCCCGTCGACGCCGTAATGCCACAGCGGGAAGGTGATCGCGATGGTCAGTCCGACGTTGACCAGCACGGTCTGGATCGCCGCGCGCATCGGGGTTTTCGTGTCCTGACGGGCATAGAACGCCGGCGACAGCACCTTGCTCAGCATGAAGGCCGGCACCGCGATGCTCATCGCGCTCAGGCTGATCGCCGCCATCCGCGTGTCATGGGCGGTGAATTCCCCGCCCTGATACACCACGGCGGTCAGCGGCTCGGCCAGCAGCAGCAGCCCCAGCCCGGCCGGCAGGCCGGCCAGCAGCGCCAGGCGCAGCGCCCAGTCCAGCGTGGCCGAATAGCCCTCCGCGTCGGTGGCGGCGTGGCGGCGCGAGAGATGCGGCAGGATCACGGTGCCGATGGCCACCCCGAACAGGCCCAGCGGGAATTCGATCAGCCGATCCGAGAGATACAGCCATGTCTGGCTGCCGGTGACCAGCAGCGATGCGAAGATGGTGCCGACCAGCAGGTTGAGCTGGGCGACGGACGAGGAGAACAGCGTCGGCACCATGAGCTTCGCCACCCGCCGCACGTCGGGGTGGCGGAAGCCGGGCTTCAGCCGCGGACGCAGGCCCAGCCGGCCGAGCGCCGGCCACAGCACGACCAGTTGCAGGATGCCCGCCACCAGCACGCCCCAGGCCAGGGCCTTCACCGGTTCGGCGAAGCGCGGCGCCAGCCAGAGCATGGCCGCGATCACCACCAGGTTGTGCAGCACCGGCGTGACCGCCGGCAGCGCGAACCGGCCGAAGCTGTTCAACACGGAGGCGGCCAGCGCCATCATCGAAATGAACAGCAGGTACGGGAAGGTGATGCGCAGCATGTCGACGATCAGGCCGAACTTCTCCGGCTCGTCGATCGAGCCGGGCGCGAACACGCCGGCGATCACCGGCGCCGCGAGCACGCCGAGGCCGCAGACCACGAAGACCACGGCGAACAACGCACCGGCCATGCGGTCGATGAACTCCTTCACCGCCGCCTGATCGCCGCGTTCGCGCAGTTCATTGAGCACCGGCACGAACGCCATCTGCACCGAGCCCTCGGCGAAGATCCGGCGCAAATAGTTGGGGATGCGATAGGCGATGACGAAGGCGTCCATCGCCGGCGAGCTGCCGAACATCTTGGCCTGCAGCATGTCGCGCACGAAGCCGGCGATGCGCGAGAGCAGGGTCATCGCGCTGAAAATCGAGGTGGAGCGCAGCAGGCCGCCGCCGCGCGACCCGCCGGTGGCGACTGCCGATGACCCGGTTTCGCCGGCGGGAGCGGCGCCAGCCGATGCCTCCGGCCGCACGCCCTCCTCGGAAGGAGGCTTCGGTGGGGTATCGTTGGGCGCGCTCATGCCGCAGCTCCCGCACCGGCGATCCAGCAGGATGGCGCGATGATCTGGGCCGGAACCCCGGACCGGCAGGCCTCCCGCGGGGCTTTCCGGATGCCACGGAAGGCCCGCAGGCGGCCCGCGGCCGGCCATTTCGTGGCGCGCAGGCGCCGCACGCGGCGCACGGTCCGCAAACGCGGCTGCGGGTTGACGCAAACTACTGAATCGCCCATACTTTTCTGTCTAGCTGTCCGAGTGCGGCAGTTTAACCTCACACCCACCCTTTCAACCGCTTCCGGCAGCACGCCGGCAGCGTCACCCAGAGACTCCAGGATTCCATCGTGGCCAACATCAAGTCCGCCAAGAAGCGCGCCAAGCAGACCATCGTGCGCAACGCCCGCAACACTGCCCAGCGCTCCATGCTCCGCACGTCCGTCAAGAAGGTGCTGAAGGCGCTCGATGCCAACGACGTCGCCGGCGCCGAAGCCGCCTTCGCCGTGGCCCAGCCGATCCTCGACCGCTTCAGCGCCCGCGGCCTGATCCACAAGAACAAGGCCGCCCGCCACAAGAGCCGCCTGACCGCCCGCATCAAGGCGCTCAAGGCCGCTGCCTGATCCATTGCAGGCCGGCCTTCCAAGGCTGGCCTGCGACAGGTGTGTCACTCGGCACCGTCGACCGCCATCCGGCTTCACGACGCCGCAGACAGCCCACGCAAAAACCCGGCTTTCGCCGGGTTTTTCGTGTGCACGGGATTCGGCGCAGCGCTCTGGCTACCGCATGCCCGCGCGCACCGGCGCGGGCCTTGAAACGCCATCAGGCATCAGGTGCCGTGGATGCGCCGTTCTGGAGCTCGGCTTCGCGACGCTCCTCGCGCAGGCGGTCGAAGAAGTCCTGCACCTGCAGCATGATCGGCCAGGTGCCTTCGCGCGAAATCGCGGACACCATGAACCACGGGCCGGTCCAGCCCAGCTCCTCGATGATCTCGGCGGCGCGTGCGGCGGCCTCGTCCTCGAACATCAGATCGGCCTTGTTGAGCACCAGCCAGCGCGGCTTTTCGAGCATCGCCGGGTCGTGCTTGCGCAGCTCGCGCTCGATCGCGCGCACCTGCTCCGCCGGCGAGGCGTCCACGATGCCCTCCATCGGCGCCATGTCCACCAGGTGCAGCAGCAGGCGCGTGCGCTGGACGTGACGCAGGAACTGCGCGCCGAGCCCGGCGCCATCGGCGGCACCTTCGATCAGGCCCGGGATGTCGGCGATCACGAAGCTGCGGTGCGCCTCGACGCTGACCACGCCCAGGTTCGGATAGAGCGTGGTGAACGGATAGTCCGCGACCTTGGGCGTGGCTGCGGACACCGCGCGGATGAAGGTGCTCTTGCCGGCATTGGGGAAGCCCAGCAGGCCCACGTCGGCGAGCAGCTTGAGTTCGAGCATGAGCGTGCGCTGCTCACCCTCGTGGCCGGGCAGCGCCTTGCGCGGCGCGCGGTTGACCGAACTCTTGAAGTGCATGTTGCCGAGCCCGCCCTTGCCGCCCTGCGCCACCAGCAGGCGCTGGCCGTGACGGGTCAGGTCGCCGATCACCTCGTCGGTCTCGACATTGGTGATGACCGTTCCGACCGGCACCACCACGGTCAGGTCTTCGCCGCCCTTGCCGTACATCTGCCGGCCCATGCCGTTCTCGCCGCGCTGGGCGCGGAA
>CBFGMS010000097.1:0-12173 GCA_965649985.1 uncultured Gammaproteobacteria bacterium
TACGACATCTATTCGCGGCTGCTCAAGGAGCGGGTGATCTTCCTTGTGGGCGGTATCGACGACTACATGGCCAACGTGATCGTGGCCCAGCTGCTGTTCCTGGAAGCGGAAAACCCCGAGAAGGACATCAGTCTCTACATAAACTCGCCCGGCGGCGTGGTGACCTCGGGCATGGCGATCTACGACACCATGCAGTTCATCAAGCCGGACGTGAGCACGATCTGCGTGGGCCAGGCCGCCAGCATGGGCGCTTTCCTGCTCGCGGCGGGCGCCAAGGGCAAGCGCTATGCCCTGCCGAATTCGCGCGTGATGATCCATCAGCCTCTCGGCGGCTTCCAGGGCCAGGCGACGGACATCGACATCCATGCGCGCGAGATGATCATGCTCAAGCACAAGTTGAACGAAATCCTGGCCCGTCATACCGGCCATTCGGTCGAGACGATCGCCCGGGACACCGAGCGCGACAACTTCAAGAGTGCCGAAGCATCCCGCGAGTATGGCCTCGTCGATCACGTCCTCGAACGCCGTCCCGACGACAGCATCCAGTCGGCGTAACTTCGCGGGCATTCGAATCCACGCGCAAGCGACTGATTAAAATAAGGTTTTCATCGCCGACCGCAAGGCATTTGCGGGCCGGTCGGTGGATGCTATCCTCCTGAAACCCCCAGCGCGATACCAAGGCAGCATGAGCGACGAACGGCAGGGCCGCAGCGGCGACGGCAACAAGATTCTTTATTGTTCGTTCTGCGGAAAAAGCCAGCACGAAGTCCGCAAACTGATTGCGGGCCCGAGCGTATTCATCTGCGATGAATGCGTGGAGCTGTGCAACGACATCATCCGCGAGGAGCTCGAGGAGAAGGCGCAGGCCAGCCGCAGTCATCTGCCGAAGCCGCGCGAAATCCTGGAGGTTCTCGACCAGTACGTCATCGGCCAGCAACGCGCCAAGAAGACGCTCGCGGTCGCGGTCTACAACCACTACAAGCGTATCGAGAGCCGTCAGAAGAACGACGACATCGAGCTGGCGAAGTCCAACATCCTGCTGATCGGGCCGACCGGTTCGGGCAAGACGCTGTTGGCCGAGACGCTGGCCCGGCTGCTCAACGTGCCGTTCACCATCGCCGACGCCACCACGCTCACCGAGGCCGGCTATGTCGGCGAGGACGTGGAAAACATCATCCAGAAGCTGCTGCAGAAGTGCGACTACGATGTCGAAAAGGCGCAGCAGGGCATCGTCTACATCGACGAGATTGACAAGATCTCGCGCAAGAGCGAGAACCCCTCGATCACCCGCGACGTGTCGGGCGAAGGCGTGCAGCAGGCGTTGCTCAAGCTGATCGAAGGCACCGTCGCGAGCGTTCCGCCGCAGGGCGGGCGCAAGCATCCGCAGCAGGAATTCCTGCAGGTCGACACCCGCAACATCCTGTTCATCGTCGGCGGCGCGTTCGCCGGGCTGGACAAGATCGTGCAGCAGCGCAGCACGGAGGCAGGTGGCATCGGTTTCGGTGCCAAGCTCAAGAGCGCCGAGCGCAAGGCCGATCTCAGCAAGCTGCTGTTCGAGGTCGAGCCGGAGGACCTGATCAAGTTCGGCCTGATCCCGGAATTCGTCGGCCGTCTGCCGGTGGTGGCCACCCTGGAAGAGCTGGATGAAGCGGCGCTGATCAAGATCCTCACCGAGCCCAAGAACGCGATCAGCAAGCAGTTCCGCAAGCTGTTCGAGATGGAGGGCGTGGAGCTGGAGTTCCGTCCGGACGCGCTCTCGGCCATCGCGCGCAAGGCGATCAAGCGCAAGACGGGCGCACGCGGCCTGCGCACCATCGTGGAATCCGTCCTGCTCGATACCATGTACGACCTGCCGTCGCTGGAAAACGTCAGCAAGGTGGTGGTCGACGAGTCGGTCATCGAGCACAAGTCCGAACCGTACCTGATCTATCAGGCGGCGCAGAACCGGGCGGCATCCGCCGAGTAGGCCCGCCCGCTTCGTGTGTTTGCCTCGACGGCGCCCCTGTGGGCGCCGTTGTCGTTTCGGGCCTTCGAACAGTGCGGTGTCCACGCGGTCAGCGATGTCCAGCTTGACGGCATGTGCGCGCAAACGATTGATTCAACAGCCGGTTCAATCCCCGCACATGGGCAAGATGCGAACGGCACACGATTGGCATGTGCGCCGCTCTGCACGCTGTCGTCGTGCCTGCAGGGCGTGTCGATGGGGGCTCTCGAACGGGCGCGAGGACTGTCGATGCGCAGGTCCTGTCGGCCGTCCTGATTGACGTGGGGTGATGCCCGCGCCCAGCCTGAACGCAGGCCACATCCCGCGCGCCTGCGGCATGATTCGCTACCTGACGCACACCCGCGCGGCCCGTTGTCCGTGATCATCGTGGCATCCCGTTGCGGGCTTGCATCCTGTCCGGCCAAGCCCCATAACGGTGCCATCATCGATCGTCTTGTCGAGGCCCCCAATGGACGAGCGTACGTCCCCCAGCGACGCCAACCTGCTGCACGATCTCCCGGTGCTCCCGCTCCGCGATGTCGTGGTGTTCCCGATCATGGTCATCCCGTTGTTCGTGGGGCGCGAAAAGTCCATCCGCGCACTGGATCAGGCGATGGAAGGCGACAAGCGCATCCTGCTGGTCGCGCAGAAATCGCCCGAAACCGACGATCCCGGCGCCAGTGATCTGTACGACATCGGCACGTTGGCGAACGTGCTGCAGTTGCTCAAGCTGCCCGATGGCACCATCAAGGTGCTGGTCGAGGGCATCTCGCGCGTGCGGGTCGACGGCATCCATGCGCGCGACGGCGCCGTTTACGGCCATGCCGAGCCGATGCCCGATGTGCCGGTCACCGAGCCGCGCGAGATCGAGGCCGCGACGCGCTCGCTGATGGGGCTGTTCGAGCAGTACGTCAAGACCAACCGCAAGCTGCAGCCGGAGCTGCTGCAGACCCTGTCCGGGATCGACGACCCTGCACGTCTGGCCGATACCATCGCCGCGCACCTGACGGTGCGTCTGGCCGAGAAGCAGCGCCTGCTGGAAACGGCCGACGTGGCCGAGCGCCTGGAGCTGCTGGTCGGCCTGGTGAACGGCGAGATCGACGTGCAGCAGCTGGAAAAACGCATCCGCGGCCGGGTCAAGTCGCAGATGGAGAAGAGCCAGCGCGAGTACTACCTCAACGAACAGATGAAGGCGATCCAGAAGGAGCTGGGCGAGCTGGACGAGGCGCCCAACGACATCGAGGATCTGACCCGCCGCATTGCCGAGGCCGGCATGCCCAAGCCGGTCGAAGCCAAGGCCAAGGCCGAGCTCAACAAGCTCAAGCAGATGTCGCCGATGTCGGCCGAGGCCGCGGTGGTGCGCAACTACCTCGACTGGCTGCTCGGTGTGCCGTGGAACAAGCGCACCAAGATCCGCAAGGATCTCAGCCTCGCGCAGGACACGCTGGATGCCGATCACTACGGACTGGAGAAGGTCAAGGACCGCATCCTCGAATATCTGGCGGTGCAGAGCCGCGTCAAGCGCATGAAGGGCGCGATCCTGTGCCTCGTCGGTCCGCCCGGCGTGGGCAAGACCTCGCTCGGGCAGAGCATCGCCAAGGCGACCAACCGCAAGTTCGTGCGCATGTCGCTTGGCGGCGTGCGCGACGAAGCCGAAATCCGCGGCCATCGCCGCACCTATGTCGGCTCGATGCCGGGCCGCATGGTCCAGAACCTCAACAAGGTCGGCAGCCGCAATCCGCTGTTCGTGCTCGACGAGATCGACAAGATGTCGATGGACTTCCGCGGCGACCCGTCGGCGGCGCTGCTCGAGGTGCTCGATCCCGAGCAGAACAGCGCCTTCAACGACCATTACCTCGAGGTCGATCTCGACCTGTCCGAGGTGATGTTCGTCGCCACCTCCAATTCGCTCAACATCCCCGGCCCGCTGCTCGACCGCATGGAGGTCATCCGCATTCCGGGTTACACCGAGGAAGAGAAGCTCAACATCGCCACCCGCTACCTGCTGCCGAAACAGCTCAAGGCGAACGGGCTCAAGGCGGGCGAGCTGAGCGTGGCCGAAGACGCGCTGCGCGACATCGTGCGCTACTACACGCGCGAGTCGGGCGTGCGCAATCTCGAGCGCGAGATCGCCAAGATCTGCCGCAAGGTGGTCAAGGAAATCGCGCTCGCCGGCCCGCAGACGGCATCCGCTGCCGCACCGCTGAAGGCCGCCAAGCGCACCGCAAAGACTGCTGCCGCTGCCAAGGCCAAGAGCGGCAAGACGGTCAAGAGCGGTGGCGCGATCAAGAGCATCGCGGTCGACGCCGCCAATCTGGAGAAGTTCCTCGGCGTGCGCCGCTTCGATTACGGCCGCGCGGAAGAGGACAACGAGATCGGCATGGTCACCGGTCTGGCCTGGACCGAAGTCGGCGGCGACCTGCTGCAGGTCGAGTCCACCCTGATGCCGGGCAAGGGCCAGCTCATCCTGACCGGGCAGCTCGGCGACGTGATGAAGGAGTCGGCTTCCGCCGCGCTCTCGGTGGTCCGTGCACGCACCCAGCGCCTGGGCATCGATCCGGAGTTCCTGCAGAAGCAGGACGTCCATCTGCACGTGCCGGACGGCGCCACGCCGAAGGACGGCCCGAGCGCAGGCATTGCGATGACCACCGCGCTGGTGTCGGCCCTGACGAAGGTACCGGTGCGCGCCGACGTGGCGATGACCGGCGAGATCACCCTGCGCGGCAAGGTCACGGCGATCGGCGGGCTCAAGGAGAAACTGCTGGCGGCACTGCGCGGCGGCATCCGCACGGTGCTGATCCCGGAGGAAAACCGGAAAGACCTGGCCGATCTGCCGAAGACCGTCACCCAGAAACTCGAGATCGTGCCGGTGCGCTGGATCGACGAAGTGCTGGATCTCGCGCTGGAACGGCCGATCCTCGAGGCGGCGGCTCCCGCACGGGAGGCCGGACCGGCGAAGGTCAAGCCCAAGCCCGCCGTCGCCCGACGTGGTGGCGATGGCAGCCGCAAGCGGCAGCAGGTCGAGCACTGAGGGAACCGCCGGCCGACCTCACGACCGGGCGGTGCCCGCGAACCGCCCGATCATGCCCGATACGCACGCAAATCCCCGGAATTGCGCGAGTTTTCGTTGCGCCTCCGCGGGCTCGCTGGTATAACGAGACCCCCTTCGGCGGCGTCCGCGCCGCCCGATCATCTTCCGGATCCTCCGATCCGTCCCCGCCGCCGTGTGATCCCGATGCGGCGCGCATCCGCTTCATCCTCTTCCTGCCTGGAGTCATTACATGAACAAAGCCGAGCTGATCGATGCGATCGCCGAGGGCGCCGAACTGTCCAAGAACGACGCCGCGCGCGCGCTGGACGCCACCATCGCCGCCATCACCAGCGCGCTGAAAAAGGGCGACAGCGTCACCGTCGTGGGCTTCGGCAGCTTCACCGTGCGCACCCGCGCCGCGCGTACCGGCCGCAATCCGAAGACCGGTGCCGAACTGGCCATCCCGGCCTCGCAGAATCCCGTGTTCAAGCCGGGCAAGGCGCTCAAGGATGCGGTGAACTGAAGACACGCATCCCGCTGCTCCTGCAGCCGGGATGATGGGTCGGCTGCAGCGCTCCCAGGGTGCTTAGCTCAGCGGTAGAGCGTCTCCTTTACACGGAGAGGGTCGGGGGTTCGATCCCCTCAGCACCCACCAGCGGAGCGCACCGATCGCGTTTGTGTAAACGAAATGCGATCGGGTGCTTTACAAGTCGGATCGAGTTCTGAATAATAGTCTTCTCGCTGCAGCGCATCGGTTGTCTGATCGCCGACTGCAGCGCGGGATGGGAGCCGGCGATACGTCGCAGCGGATCCGAATCTCGAGAGTTTCAGTGCGGAGTGGTAGTTCAGTCGGTTAGAATGCTGGCCTGTCACGCCGGAGGTCGCGGGTTCGAGTCCCGTCCACTCCGCCATATCTCAAACAGGGCGACCCTCGGGTCGCCCTGTTTTTTATGCTCTCGCGGTCCGACAGTCCTTCTGCGACCAAATCTGCCGGGCCCGACCTGCCGGGCCCCGGCCCCATGAAGGCGATCGGTAGCGACCTTCCCGATTTCTCTCCTGCTCGGGCTACACTAGGCGGCTCTGTCTTTCGTCGAAGCACAGGCTCATGCTGCAAGCCATTCGAGACAAATCATCCGGCTGGATCGCCACCATCATCCTCGGGCTGCTGGTCGTGCCCTTCGCCTTCTTCGGCATGGAGCAGTACCTGTTCCAGTCTTCGCAGACCTACGCCGCCAAGATCGAGGCGCCGCCGACCTGGTGGCGGACCGCTCCGGACTGGTGGATCGTGCGCCGGCTGGTCTGGCAGACCGAGGAAATCGATGCCAACGAATTCCGCGATGCCTTCGAGCGCGAGCGCCAGGTGCGTCGTGAGCGCGAGGGCGAGGCGTTCGACCCGCGTCGGTTCGAGACGCTGGAAACCAAGCGTGAAATTCTCGACCGCTTGATCGACAGCCGCCTGTCCAGACTGGTCGCCGAGCGTGCCGGCCTGGCCGTGGGCGACGCGCGTCTGCGCGACGCCATCCGGCAGGAACCTTCGTTCCAGGTGGATGGCCAGTTCAATGCCGAGCGTTACCAGCAACTGCTGGCGACGGCGCAGCCGCCGATGTCGCCGACCGAATATCAGACCCGCCTGCGCGAGGACCTGCAGCGCACCCTGCTGGCCGAACGCCTGCGCGCTTCGGCGTTCATCACGCCCAGCGAGCGGACCCGCCTGTTCTCCACGCTGCTGCAGAAGCGCGATGTGAGTTTCGCGGTGTTGCCTGCGCCGGTGGTCGGCAACGAGCCGGTGACCCCCGCGGAAATCGCCGAGTGGTACCGCACCCATCAGGACGACTTCCGCGCGCCCGAGCAGGTCACGCTCGAATACATCGTGGTCGACGGCGATGCGCTCGAAGTCCCGGCGCCCACCGAGAACGACCTGCTGGCGCGCTACGAACAGGAGAAGGGGCGTTTCGTCGACCCCGAGCAGCGTTTGACCTCGCATATCCTGGTGCGCGCCGATGCCGATGCGGACGAGGCTGCACTCAATGCCGCCAGGACCAAGGCCGAGGAGATTCTGGCCAAGGCCAAGGCGCCCGCGGCGGATTTCGCCGCGCTTGCGCGCGAGTTCTCCGACGACACCGGTTCGAAGATCAACGGCGGCGATCTCGGCCCGGTGCGCAAGGGCGCGATGGTCAAGCCGTTCGAGGACGCCGTGTTCTCGATGCAGGCGGGCGAAATCCGCGGCCCTGTGAAGAGCGAGTTCGGCTTCCACATCATCCAGGTGCGCGAGATCCAGCCCAGCCGCGAGATTCCCTTCGCGCAGGCGCGTGGCGAAGTGGAACGACTGGTGTCCGAGGCGGCGCGCGAACGGGTCTACAACGATCTGCTGGGCAAGGTGAACGACGCCGCGCTGGCGTCCTCGTCCTCGCTCGCCGCAGCCGCGGAGGCCGGCGGCATCCAGATCCAGCGCGTCGGTCCCTTCGCACGCGGGCAGGGCGAGGGCATCGCGGGCGAAGCGGCCGTGCAGCGGTTTGCCTTCACCGACGAAGCCAAGCGCGATGGCCTGGTCAGCGACCCGATCGAACTCGGACCCAACCGCAGCGTGCTGGTCCGCGTGGTGGCGCATGAGGCCGAGCGCGTACGTCCGCTGCAGGAAGTCGGTGTCCAGGTGGCCAACGCGGTGCGCCTGGACCGTGCGAAGAAGGCCACCCAGGCCGAAGCGGACGCCATCCTGGCCCGTGCACGCGGCGGTGAGGACCTGCAGGCCATCGCTGCCGAAAAGAGCCTGATCGCCACCGCCATTCCGGGCCTGAGCCGCGGTTTCGCGGTGCCCGACCAGAAGGCGGCCGAAGCCTACTTCAAGGTGCCGGCCCCGCCGGCGGGCGGCGCGAGCTACGGCAGCGAGACGCTGGACGATGGCCGCATCGTCGTGTTCGCGGTGACCGGCGTCACCTCCGGCGATCCCGACGAGGTGCCGCAGGAGCAGCGCGACCAGCAGGCCGAGGCTGTGGCGTCCTTCATCGCAGATCAGGCGTTCAAGGACCTCATCGCCCGGCAGCGGGCGAAGATGAAGATCGATATCGCCGAACAGCGGCTCTGAGCGCATCCCGTCCCGCACATGAAGAAGCCCGGCGAAAGCCGGGCTTCTTTTTTGACCGCGAACGGTTGGGCGGGGCTGGGCGAGCGTCGCGGGACGCTGCGCGCATGCCGGCCTAGTCCTTCTCGATGCCGGTCATGCCCAGAATGTTGTAGCCGTTGTCGACATAGGTGATTTCGCCGGTGATGCCTGCGGCCAGGTCCGAGCACATGAAGGCGGCGACATTGCCCACCTGTTCGATCGTCACGGTGCGGCGCAGCGGTGCGTTGTCTTCGACATGGCCGAGAATCTTGCGGAAGCCGGCGATGCCCAAAGCGGCGAGGGTGCGGATCGGGCCGGCCGAGATCGCGTTGACGCGCGTGCCTTCCGGGCCGAGGTTGAGAGCGAGATAGCGGACCGTCGCCTCCAGGCTGGCCTTGGCCGCACCCATCACGTTGTAACCGGTCAGCGCGCGCTCGGCGCCGAGATAGCTCAGCGTGAGCACGGCGCCGTTGCGGCCCTGCATCATCGGCCGCGCCGCCCTGGACAGGGCCGCCAGCGAATACGCGGAGATGTCGTGCGCCATCGCGAAGTTCTCGCGGGTGAGGCCGTCGAGGAACTCGCCGCTGAGCGCCTCGCGCGGCGCGAAGGCGATGGCGTGAACGAGGATGTCGAGGCCGTCCCAGTGCTGGCCCAGCTCGGCGAAGCAGGCGTCGATCTGCGCGTCGTCGGTGACGTCCAGCGGGAGCACGATGTCGGAACCGTACTGGGCCGCGGCTTTTTCGACCCGGGTCTTGAGCTTCTCGTTCTGGTAGGTGAAGGCCAGCGATGCGCCTTCGCGATGCATGGCCTCGGCGATGCCGCTGGCGATGGAGCGCTCGCTGGCGATCCCGGTGATCAATGCGCGCTTGCCCTGCAGAAAACCCATGACATGTCTCGATGCTGCGGAAAGGCCGATAGTGTGCCATGGGGGCCGTGCCGTGGGCTGCAGTATGGACGGGCCGGGGAGGCGGGGCAGGCGCGCTGGAATGCCCTGCGCCGCGCCCTCGCGCCGGGCCAGCCAGGGGGTGGAACGCCTGCGCGGCTGCATCGCCGTGGCCGGACTAGCGGAAGCCGTCCTTCCAGCTGCGCAGGCCGGCGAAGACCTCCACCTCGGAAGCGACGGGCTGGCCCAGATGACGTTCGACCGCGCCGCGCACCGCGGCGGTGTCACAGCGCAGGAACGGATTGGTGGCGCGCTGCACGCCCAACGTGGTCGGCAGGGTGGGCTGATCCGCCTCGCGCTGCCGGCGCGCGCGTTCGGCCTCGGCCTCCAGCGCGGCGTTGCCCGGGTCGACCGCCAGCGCGAACCTGGCGTTGGAAAGCGTGTATTCGTGCGTGCAGCAGACCTGCGCGGCATCGGGCAGGGCCGCCAGACGCTGCAGCGAGGCGTGCATCTGCGCCGGCGTGCCTTCGAACAGCCGTCCGCAGCCCAGGTGGAACAGGGTGTCGCCGCAGAACAGCAGGGGCGCCTCGGCGTCGCACTGCATGTACGCGACGTGGCTGCGGGTGTGGCCAGGCACGGCGAGCGTGTCGAAACGCAGCCCGAGCGCCGGGATGTCCACGCGGTCGCCGTCGTGCACGCGCCGGGTCGCCTGCGGGATGCGTGCATCCACCGGCGCATAGACCTCCAGCGCCGGCCAGCGTGCGATCAGTGCGTCCAGGCCGCCGATGTGGTCGGCATGGTGGTGCGTGATCAGCACGGCCACCGGCTGCAGGCCGGTGTCGGCGGCCCGCAACACCGGTGCGGCATCGCCGGGGTCGACCAGCAGGGCCTGGCCCGCGTCGTCGATCACGGTCCAGATGTAGTTGTCGTCGAAGGCGGGAATGGGCAGCAGGCGCATGCTCGAAGCATACCCGCATCGTGTGTGTGGTCGTGGCGACCCACGGGCAGGGGGTACAATCCGGCCCATGCCCGCGCTTCCGTACCACGCCCCCGCGTCCACGCCGCAGCCCTGGTTCGCCCGGCCCGCCGGCCGCTCGCTGCTGGCCAGCGAACGCGAGGCGGTGGTGGCCGCGCTGCGTGCCGCGCCGACGCCGTTGCCCTGGCTGTGGATCGCGCCCCTGCCGCCGGTCCCGCCCGAACGCGATGCGCTGCTCGCCTCCGGTCTGTGTCTGGCGAGCGATGGCGAAGCCTGGGCGGGCTCGATCCGTTGCCGCCTGCCGCTGCCGTTCGCCAGCGAGTCGCTGGGCACCGTGATCCTGCAGCATGTCGCCCATCTGCACGAGGCGCGCAGCGGTGCGTTGCTGGCCGAGTGCGCGCGCGCGCTGGTGCCGGGCGGGCGGCTGCATGTGCTCGCGCTCAACCCGTTGTCTCCGTACCGCCTGCGCTGGTTGCGCAGCGGTCTGCGCGTGGCGGATACCGCGCGCCTGCGGCGTCTGCTCGCGGATGTCGGCCTGGCGCCGATGCCGCAGGCGCAGGGGCTCGGGCCGCAGTGGAAGGTACGGGTGCGCAGCGAACCCCACGATGGCCCCGGTTTCCGTGCGGCCTATCTGCAGAGCGCCGAGAAGCGCACGATTCCCCTCACCCCGGTGCGTCCGCGCCTGCCGCTGGTCCTGCCCGATGTGGCCGGCGCCAGCGCCGCGCGGGTGGCCGACGTGGTGCCGATCCGACGCGAGCGTCGCGGCGCCGACGACAGCGAGTGACATCCCACGCATGAAAGAAGTGCTGATCCACACCGACGGGGCCTGCCTTGGCAACCCCGGCCCCGGCGGCTGGGCCGCGCTGCTGCGTTACGGCGCCCGCGAACGCGCGGTGTCGGGCGGCGAGGCGCAGACCACCAACAACCGCATGGAGCTGATGGCGGCGATCGTCGCCCTCGAGACCTTGACCGAGGCCTGTGTGGTCGCCCTGGTGACCGATTCGCAGTACGTGCGCCAGGGCATCACCGAATGGATGCCCGGCTGGGTGCGTCGCGGCTGGAAGACGGCAGGCGGCGACCCGGTGAAGAACCGCGACCTCTGGGAACGCCTGCATGCGGCTTCGCAGCGGCACCGGATCGACTGGCGCTGGGTGAAGGGCCACAGCGGCGACCCCGACAACGAGCGCGTGGACACGCTGGCGCGCGCCGAGGCGCAGAAATTCCGCGCGGCCGGCGCGGCGGCATGACGCGCGCGCTGCAGACACAGAGGACCCGATGAGGCAGATCGTTCTCGATACCGAAACCACCGGCCTGGAGTGGAAAAAAGGCAATCGCGTGGTCGAAATCGGCTGCGTGGAGCTGGTGGAGCGCCGTCCCAGCGGCGTCACCCGGCAGTGGTACATCAACCCCGAGCGCGAGTTCGAGGCCGGTGCGCAGGAAGTCACCGGGCTGAGCCTCGACCAGTTGCTGGACAAGCCGAAATTCGCCGAGATCGCCGAGGAGTTCCTCGCCTTCGTCGACGGCGCGGAGCTGGTGATCCACAACGCGGCCTTCGACATCGGCTTCCTGGATTACGAGCTGTCGCTGCTGGGGCCGCAGTACGGCCGCATGCTCGACCGCGTGCGGGTGGAGGACTCGCTCGCCCTCGCGCGCCAGCGGTATCCGGGGCAGCGCAACTCCCTCGACGCGCTGTGCCGGCGACTGGGTGTGGACAACAGCCACCGCCATCTGCATGGCGCGCTGCTCGATGCGCAGATCCTGATGGATGTGTATCTCGCGCTGACCTCGGGGCAGGGCGAGATCGAGCTGGCCGCAGCGGTGGCCGATGACGCCGCGAACACCGACGAGGCGCGCATCGCGGCGCTGTCGCAGATGCGTGCGGACGCCGCCGCGCGCCCGCGCGTGCGCGCGGATGCGGACGACCTGGCCGCGCACGAGCAGCGGATGGAAGCGATCCGCAAGAAGGCCGGTGGACGCTGTGTCTGGGACGCGGCCTGAGTCGAGGCGTCGGGCATTCTGGTGATGGCGTCGCGACGATGCCGCGACGCGGGCCCATCGAGCCCGGCTGATCACGCGCTCAGCGATGGAAGAACACCTGCCGCGCCGCGCGTCGGATGGGTGGAGTGGAGAGCAGCAGGTCGACCGGCCAGTCGCACTGTGCGATGTCGAATGCCTTGCGCAGCGCACGCTTGACCCTGT
>CBFGMS010000098.1:0-11931 GCA_965649985.1 uncultured Gammaproteobacteria bacterium
GCGCACGGTGAAGGTGCGCGTGGTCAGCGCCACCAATGCCGACCTGCCGGCGCTGATCGCCGAAGGCAGGTTCCGCGAAGATCTCTACTACCGGCTCAATGCGATCGAAGTGCGCGTGCCTGCGCTGGCCGAGCGCCCGGACGACATCCTGCCGCTCGCTCGGCATTTCCTGCCGCCGGGTCGGCTGCTGGCCGAGGACGCCGAGCGCGCGTTGCTGCGCCACGCGTGGCCGGGCAATGTGCGCGAGCTGCGCAACACGATCCAGCGCGCCGCGCTGCTGGCGACAGGCGAACGCATCGCCGCGCGCGACCTCGGCCTGCCAGCCGCAGCGGCCCAGTCCGCATCCGGGATGTCCGCCGCGATGGAAGCGCAGGAGCCCGACCGCGCGCAGATCGAGGCCGCGCTCGCCCGGGCCGGCGGCGTGCTGGCACAGGCCGCGAGCGAACTGGGCATGTCGCGGCAGGCACTGTATCGCCGGCTGGACCGGCTCGGCATTCCGCGCTGACATGACGGCGTCGAGCGCGATCGCGGCCCCCCTGCGCCGTTGGTGGCGGCGGCGCAGTCTGGCGCAGTGGTTCGTCGCCATGCTCGTTTTCGCCTGCCTGCTGTGCGCCACGCTGACCTGGCTGCTCGCCCGCTGGCTGCCGTTGCCGGTGGCGGCCGGGTTGAGTGCCCTGCTCGCCGCGATACTCGGCGCGCTGCCCATTCTCGGTCTGCTCGGGCGCCTGCGCGCGCTGTTCCGCACCCTGTCCGGCACCGTCGCCAGCTACCGCGACAGCGATTTCAGTTTCGGCGTGCGCTGGGAGCGCGAAGACGAATTGCAGGCCCTGGTCGAGGCCCACAATGCGCTGGGCGACACGCTGCGCGTGCAGCGGCAGACCATGGTGCAGCGCGAACTGCTGCTGGACACCATGGTGCAGAACACCCCGGTGGCGATGGTGCTGGTCGACCCCGCCCGACGCGTGGTGCTGGGCAATCTCGCGGCCCGACGCCTGCTCGGCGCCGGGCGGCACATCGAGGGACAGGACGTGGACGCGCTGTTCGCCGCCGCGCCCCAGCCGCTGCTGGATGCCTTTCTCCGCGGCGGCGACGGCCTGGTCACGCTGGTCGGTGCCGACGAGGACGACGAAGACATCCTGCACCTCTCACGCCGCGCCTTCCGCCTCAACGGCCGCGTGCACGAGCTGCTGCTGGTGCGCCAGCTCACCGCCGAGCTGCGCCGCCAGGAAGTGCAGATCTGGAAGAAGGTGATCCGCGTCATCAGCCACGAACTCAACAATTCGCTGGCGCCGATCGCATCGCTCGCGCATTCCAGCGCCGAACTGCTGCGCCGCGGCCAGACCGAGCGTTTGCCGGGCGCGCTGGCCACCATCGAAGAGCGTGCGCGCCATCTGGAGGGCTTCATCCGCGATTACGCACGTTTCGCCAAGCTGCCCGCGCCACGACTGGAGCCCCTGCGCTGGGATCTGCTGCTGCAGCGCCTGGGCCAGCAGGTCCACTTCGCCTGGGACGGTGCCCATGGCGACGGCGTGGTCCGTGCGGATGCCGCGCAGCTCGAACAGACCCTGCTCAATCTGATCAAGAACGCACACGAATCCGGCTCGGCCGAAGACGAGGTCCGGTTGGCGCTCCGGCCGCTGGCGCAGCACTGGCGCGTGGAGATTCTCGACCGCGGCAGCGGCATGACCGACACCGTACTCGCCCAGGCGCTGCTGCCGTTCTATTCGACCAAGCGCCACGGCACCGGCCTGGGCCTCGCGCTGTGCCGCGATATCGTCGAAGCGCACGGCGGGCGCATCGGGCTGCAGAACCGCGAGGGCGGCGGGCTGGCGGTGAGTCTCACCCTGCCCGCGGGCTAGCCCACCCGGCGCTGGCGCGCCGACGCGATGCGCGCGCACGGATCACGACACCGCCGAGACGACGACCGTCCCGACGCATTGTCGGACAGGAACGACGGCATGCGTCATCGGCAAGCCGCACGCAATCGTCCGAAGACGATGGCGTGCGGCACAGGGCGTCCGGTCAGAAGTTGCGCCAGAAGCCCACGAACACCATCCCGGTGCCGTCCAGCCCCTCTTCGACCAGCGGGCTGTCCGTGATTTCATTGGGCAAGCGGGTGTATCTGGCGAAGGTCATGAAACTCCATTCTTCGCCGATGGGGCGCATATACTGGATGCCCACATACGGTATGACCACTTCGCCGGGCCGGTAATCCACGACGCCGCGGGCGACTTCTTTGTCGAGCGTGCCGTAGTAATAGTCCGCCATCCGCTCCGACTGGAAGGCAACACCGACCATCGGCTTCAAACCGCCGCGGCCGAGCTCGATCGGGTAGGCGTATTCGAACGTGGCTTCCTGGCCATCGCTGGCGTTGGTGACATCGCTCACCACCTGCACGGAAACCTCGCCGGCCGTGCCCGACCAGCGCAGAGCGAGGCCGACATCGAATTCGAAATCGCGATCATCGAGCAGATCCCTGTCGATGCCGTTGGCCGCCAGCTCTCTGCGCCCCAGATCTTCGGCATCGAAACCGTCGGCACGGAACTTGCCGACCACGGACAATTCGAATGCGTCGCCCTTGATCAGACGCCAACCCAGGGTATCCGCCTGGTAATAGAACCGCTCGCCGTTGTAACTCACCAGCGGGAACGGAATCGTACGCACGCCTTCTCCTGCGTAGGGCCTTTCCTCGGCCACCACGCCCACACCCAGGCCGAAGCGCGGCGGTGTATCGGCGTTTTCGCCTGCATCACCTGCCGTCTGGGCGACAGCCGGGAGCGACATGGCCGACAAGAGTGCGAGCCACAGTATCTTCTTCATGAACAACTGACCTCTATCTGAAATTGGAAACCGAGTCCATGCGGTGTTCCGCGCAGCGCGGTTCGGGAGGGGGCCGAACAGCCGCGGCAGCCATCCGCATGGCCCATCGATCCGTTCGATGAAGCCAGGAGGTTCTGCCGGCGGTGCGCCATTCTAGCGGCGAAGATGTGTGCGCGATGTTGCGTGCGTCGTGATCGGCGCGACTCGCTGCGGGCTTCCATCACAGGTTCCGTCTTTCACGCCAGCACCGGCGCTTGGCGCGGATTTCAGAACCCCGGCTTGCTCACGGCATTCCGGATGCCGTTGTGTGCAGCGCCGTTCAACGCGCTGACGCGGCGTAGTCGGTCTGTCGGCCGGCGCCGCGGTTCTGCCCACAACGGACATGCACGCCGCGATGACAGGGCGTTGTCACTGTGATGACGTCGGCGCTCATGCCTTCGGTGTCTTCACAGGCCGCTTCCAGCCCTCCACCGTGGCCTGCCGCGCCCGCGCGATGGTGAGCTTGCCCGCGGGCGCCTCCTTGTTGATCACCGAGCCCGCGGCGATGGTGGCGCCGTCGCCCAGCGTGACCGGCGCCACCAGTGCCGCGTTGGAACCGACGAAGACCTCGTCGCCGATCGTGGTGATCGACTTGTTCGCGCCGTCGTAGTTGCAGGTGATGGTCCCGGCGCCGATGTTGGTGCGGCGACCGATGCGCGCATCGCCCAGATAGGTCAGGTGGTTCGCCTTGCTGCCTGCGCCGAGCACCGCGTTCTTGGCCTCGACGAAATTGCCGATGTGCACGCCCTCCGCCAGCACCGTGCCCGGACGCAGCCGCGCGAACGGCCCGATCACCGCCGCGCCCTCGCTGCGCGCGCCTTCCAGGTCGCAGTGCGCGCGCACCTCGGTGCCGGCCGCCAGCTCCACGTCCTTCAGCCGGCAGAACGGGCCGATGCGCACGCCGTCGCCCAGCACCACACGGCCTTCGAAGATCACGTTCGCGTCGATCTCCACATCGCGGCCCACCTGCACCTCGCCGCGCACATCGACGCGATGCACATCGGCGAAACGCGCGCCATCCACGCACAGCGCACGCACGGCGCGCAGCTGGAACGCGCGCTCCAGCTGCGCCAGCTGCCACGGATCGTTGGCGCCCTCGGTCTCCTGCGGATCGTCCGCGATCACGATCCCGGCGCCGTCGTATTCGTGCGCGGCCATGGCGAAGACATCGGTGAGGTAGTACTCGCCCTGGGCATTGGTGTTCGAAAGATTCGCCAGCCAGCCACGCAGCGCCTTGGCGTCCGCGGCGATCACCCCGGTATTGACGATGTGGATCTGCCGCTGCTCGTCGTCGGCGTCCTTGTGTTCGACGATGGCGGCCACGTTGCCGCGCGCGTCGCGCACGATGCGTCCATAACCGGCCGGGTTGTCCAGCTCGGCCGCCAACACCGCCAGATGGCCGTCCGCCTCCAGCAGGCGGCGCAATGTGCCGGCACGGATCAGCGGCACGTCGCCGTAGAGCACCAGCACGCGCGCACCGTCGGGGATGGCAGGCATCGCCTGCTGCACCGCGTGCCCGGTGCCGAGCTGCCGCGCCTGCTCGGCCCAGTGCAGGTCGGGTTGATCGGCGAACGCCGCGCGCACCGCGTCGCCGCCGTGGCCGTACACGATGTGGATGCCGGCCGGGTCGAGCGCACGCGCGCTGGCGATGGCGTGCGCCAGCATCGGCCGTCCGGCCACCGTCTGCAGCACCTTGGGAATTGCCGATTTCATGCGCTTGCCCTCGCCGGCGGCGAGGATCACGACGTGCAGGGGAGCGGTCATGGCGATGCGGAATTCCGTGGGATGGGACTGCCGGCATGATACCTGCGCATGCGGCATGACCGGGCCCGGCCGACCGGGGATGTTCTTCCCCTGCGCACCGTCTGCAGGCGTCGGCCGGCCCTGTCGCGATACGGCGCCGCACGGCGCTTCCGCTGTTAGCATGCGGCGACGCACTCGCGCATTCGCTCGTCCTGCATACCTGCACCGTACACCTGCACCGCACCTTCGCCCGATGCCGCCGATGTTCCTGCCGTCCCCGCCCGTGACATCGCCCTTTGCCCGACGCGGCCGGCGACGGTGCGAGCGACGATGAGCCTGCTGCGCCAGGGCCGTGCCTATCTTCTGGTCGGTGCGCTGCAGTGGCTGATCGACTGCGGCCTCACCATCGGCCTGAGCCAGGCCGGCCTGCTGCCGATCGAAGCGGCCAATCTGTGCGGGCGCGTGGCCGGCGCGGCGCTCGGGTTCTGGCTCAACGGACGGATCACCTTCGCCGGTCCCGGTCACGCACTCGGACCGGTGCAACTGCGGCGCTTCCTGCTCATGTGGGTCATCACCACCGCGCTCAGCACCGTGCTGATCGCCGCCGCCGAAGAGGCGTTCGGCCTGCACGGCGCCTGGATGGCCAAACCCGTCATCGAGATCGCCCTGGCCGCCCTCGGCTTCGTGCTGTCGCGGCACTGGGTGTATCGACGTTGAGGGATCGCTCCCCACCCACACGGTCGAATGCCTGAAAACGAAAACGCCGGCGTTGGCCGGCGTTTCGCATCGAACCCGATCATCGCAGCGACCGTGGGCCGGTTGAGCAGTGCTCAGTGCTTCAGGTTCTTGCGCAGACGCTCCAGCGCGCTCAGCTGGGCCAGGCTCATCGACAGCTGGGCCTGCGCCTCTTCGGCAGTCATCTTCGGATCCTTGTGCTCGAGCGCACGCTTGGCTTCTTCCATCGCGGCCTTCACCGCGGCCTCGTCGATGTCGTCGGCGCGTATGGCGGTGTCGGCGAGCACCGTCACCACCTGCGGCTGCACTTCGAGGATGCCGCCGGAGATGGCGAAGTCCAGCACCTCGCCGTTGGGCTGGGTCACGACGACCTTGCCCGGCTTCAGACGGGTGATCAGCGGCGCGTGGCGCGGGGCGATGCCCAGCTCGCCCTGCACGCCGGTGGCGACCACGAGCGTGGCCTCGCCGTGGAAGATCTCGGCTTCGGCGCTGACGATGTCGCAACGGATGGTGGTCATGGCTGTTCCGGTTCCTCGTGGGGTGGGCCGAGGCCCACCGCTCTTGTCGCAACATCGGACGTGTTCAGACGGCCGATGCCTCGCAATGGCGGGCCGGGGCCCGCCCTACGTCACGCGGCGAGCTTCTTCGCCTTCTCGATGGCCTCGTCGATCGAGCCGACCATGTAGAACGCCTGCTCCGGCAGGTGGTCGTACTCGCCTTCGACGATGCCCTTGAAGCCGCGGATGGTGTCCTTCAGCGACACGTACTTGCCCTTCGAACCGGTGAACACTTCCGCCACCGTGAACGGCTGCGAGAAGAAGCGCTCGATCTTGCGCGCGCGGGCGACGGACAGCTTGTCCTCTTCGGACAGTTCGTCCATGCCCAGGATCGCGATGATGTCCTTGAGCTCCTTGTACTTCTGCAGCGTGGCCTGCACGCGGCGCGCGGTGTCGTAGTGCTCGTGGCCGATGACGTTCGGGTCCAGCTGGCGGCTGGTCGAATCCAGCGGGTCCACCGCCGGGTAGATGCCGAGCGAGGCGATGTTTCGGCTCAGCACGACGGTCGCGTCGAGATGCGCGAAGGTGGTGGCCGGCGACGGGTCGGTCAGGTCGTCCGCGGGCACGTACACGGCCTGGATCGAGGTGATCGAACCGGTCTTGGTCGAGGTGATGCGCTCCTGCAGCACGCCCATTTCCTCGGCCAGCGTGGGCTGGTAGCCCACCGCCGACGGCATGCGGCCGAGCAGCGCCGACACTTCGGTACCGGCCAGGGTGTAGCGGTAGATGTTGTCGACGAACAGCAGCACGTCGCGGCCTTCGTCGCGGAAGTACTCGGCCATGGTCAGGCCGGTCAGGGCCACGCGCAGACGGTTGCCCGGCGGCTCGTTCATCTGGCCGTAGACCATGGCCACCTTGGACTGGGAGAGGTCCTCGTCGACCACGACCTTGGACTCCAGCATCTCGTGATAGAAGTCGTTGCCTTCACGGGTCCGCTCGCCCACACCGGCAAACACCGACAGACCCGAGTGCGCCTTGGCGATGTTGTTGATGAGCTCCATCATGTTCACGGTCTTGCCCACGCCGGCGCCGCCGAACAGGCCGACCTTGCCGCCCTTGGCGAACGGGCACATCAGGTCGATCACCTTGATGCCGGTCTCCAGCAGTTCGGTGGTCGAAGCCTGGTCCTCGTAGGACGGAGCGGCGCGGTGGATTTCCCACGTGGTGTCGGCCTTGACCGGGCCGCACTCGTCGATGGGGTTGCCCAGCACGTCCATGATGCGGCCCAGGGTGCCCTTGCCGACCGGCACCGCGATCGCGCGGCCGGTGTTCTCGGCGATCAGGTTGCGCTTCAGACCGTCGGTCGAACCCAGCGCGATGCAGCGCACCACGCCGTCGCCGAGCTGCTGCTGCACTTCCAGCGTGATCTCGGTGTTCTGCACCTTCAGCGCGTCGTAAATCTTCGGCACGCTGGCGCGCGGGAATTCGACGTCGACGACGGCGCCGATGATCTGCACGATCTTGCCCTGGTTCATTTGGATGCTCCGGTTTGCTTGTCTTGGTGCCGGCGTGCGCCGGCGAATTCGATCTGTCCGCGATCCGCGATGGTGGTGCGTGGTCCGTGTGGCGCGCAGCGCTGCCTGCCCTGACCGACTCCCGCCCTGCGGATCCCGGCGATTACACCGCCGCGGCGCCGCCGACGATCTCCGAGATTTCCTGGGTGATCGCGGCCTGACGGGCCTTGTTGTAGACGAGGTTGAGCGTGCCGATGAGCTTGGTCGCGTTGTCGCTGGCGGCCTTCATCGCCACCATGCGCGCCGCGTGCTCGGAGGCCACGTTCTCCATCACCGCCTGATACACCAGCGACTCGATGTAGCGCGTGAGCACGTGATCGAGCACGGCCTCGGCATCGGGTTCGTACAGGTAGTCCCAGTCGTGGCGGGCCACGGCGGTTTCGGACGGGGGCAGCGGCAGCAGCTGATCGAACGCCGCACGCTGGGTCATGGTGTTCACGAAGTCGTTGTAGACCAGGAACACCTTGTCGACCTTGCCCGAGGTGTAGGCGTCCAGCATGACCTTGATCACGCCGACCAGCTGGTCCACATGCGGGGTGTCGCCCAGATGGGTGGCCGAGCCGAGCATGCCGACCTGGATCCGGCGGAAGAACACCGTGGCCTTCTGGCCGATGGTGACCACGTCGACCTCGACGCCCTGCTCCTGCCACTTGCGGATTTCGCCCAGCAGCTTGCGGAACAGGTTGTTGTTGAGGCCGCCGGCCAGACCGCGGTCGGACGAGACGATCACATAGCCGACGCGCTTGATCTGCCCGCGTTCCACCAGATACGGATGCTGGAACTCGGAGTTCGCCTGCGCCAGATGGCCGATGACCTGCTTCATCGCGCGCGCGTACGGGCGCGAGGCCTTCATCCGGTCCTGCGCCTTGCGGATCTTGGATGCCGAGACCATTTCGAGTGCGCGCGTCACCTTGCGGGTGTTCTGCACCGACTTGATCTTGGTTTTGATTTCTCTGCCGCCTGCCATCTTCGTTTCCCGTAGGACGGGCCTTGGCCCGCCGTCGTGATCACAAATCTGCGTGGGTCGCTCGATGCCGCGAAGGCGGGCCGGAGCCCGCCCTGCGCGATCACCAGGTACCGGTCTTCACGAACTCTTCGATGCCGGCCTTGAAGCCTGCTTCGAGGTCGCCGTTCCAGTCGCCGGTGGCGTCGATGTTCTTCATCAGCTCGCCTTGGGTATTGGCGAAGTGCGCCTGCAGGCCGGACTCGAAGTCGGCGATCTTGTTCACCGGCACGGTGTCCATATAGCCGTTGTCCACGGCGTAGATCGACAGCGCCTGCTCGGCGACCGACATCGGCGCGTACTGCTTCTGCTTCATCAGCTCGGTCACGCGCTGACCGCGCTCCAGCTGCTTGCGGGTGGCTTCGTCCAGGTCCGAGGCGAACTGTGCGAACGCCGCCAGCTCGCGGTACTGGGCGAGCGCGATGCGGATGCCGCCCGAGAGCTTCTTCATGATCTTGGTCTGGGCCGCGCCACCGACGCGCGACACCGAGATGCCGGCGTTCACGGCCGGGCGGATGCCGGCGTTGAACAGGTCGGTTTCCAGGAAGATCTGGCCGTCGGTGATCGAGATCACGTTGGTCGGCACGAACGCGGACACGTCGCCGGCCTGCGTCTCGATGATCGGCAGCGCGGTCAGCGAGCCGGTCTTGCCCTTGATCTCGCCGTTGGTGAACTTCTCGACGTAGTCCTCGGACACGCGCGCCGCGCGCTCGAGCAGGCGGCTGTGCAGGTAGAACACGTCGCCCGGGTAGGCTTCGCGGCCCGGCGGGCGGCGCAGCAGCAGCGAGATCTGGCGGTAGGCCACGGCCTGCTTGGACAGGTCGTCGTAGATGATCAGCGCGTCTTCGCCGCGGTCGCGGAAGTACTCGCCCATGGTGCAGCCGGAGTAGGCCGAGATGTACTGCATGGCGGCCGATTCGGACGCCGACGCCGCGACCACCGTGGTGTAGGCCAGTGCGCCGTTCTCTTCCAGCTTGCGCACGATCGCGGCGATGGTCGAGTTCTTCTGACCGATCGCCACGTAGATGCACTTGATGCCCGAATCGCGCTGATTGATGATCGCGTCGATCGCCAGCGCGGTCTTGCCGGTCTGACGGTCGCCGATGATCAGCTCGCGCTGGCCGCGGCCGATCGGGATCATCGCGTCGACCGCCTTGTAGCCGGTCTGCACCGGCTGCGACACCGACTTGCGCCAGATCACGCCCGGGGCGATGGTTTCGACCGGAGCGCGCACCTTGGCGTCGATCGGGCCCTTGCCGTCGATCGGCTCGCCCAGCGCATTGACCACGCGGCCGAGCATTTCCGGACCGGTCGGCACCGAGAGGATCTGGCCGGTGGTCTTGGCGGTGTCGCCTTCGCGCAGGTGCTCGTAGTCGCCGAGGACCACGGCGCCGACCGAGTCGCGCTCCAGGTTCAGCGCGAGTGCAAACGTGTCGCCCGGCAGCTCGATCATTTCGCCCTGCATGACGTCGGCGAGACCGTAGATGCGCACGATGCCGTCGGAGACCGAGGTCAGGGTGCCTTCATTGCGCGCTTCGGCGGTGAGCTTGACCTTCTCGATGCGGCTCTTGATGAGTTCGCTGATTTCGGACGGGTTGAGCTGGGAGGTGGACATGGTGGTTTCCTGTATCGAGCGCCGCGATGCGCGGCGCGCGGGATCATTTCAATCTGGTTGTGACCCGGGCCCGTGATCGCGGGGTTCGATGCGTTGCCCGCAGCGGATGCGGACCACGACCGATTCCCGGATCCGGAGGCCCGAACCCCGGTTCTACTGCACCAGCGCCGACTGCAGGCGGGAAAGCTTGCCGCGGAGCGAGCCGTCGATCACGACGTCGCCGGCATCGATCACCGCACCGCCGATCAGCGACTCGTCGACCGCCGTCTCCAGCTCGACCTCGCGGCCGAACCGGCGCTTGAGCGCCGCACGGATCGTGTCGAGCTCGGCAGCCGGCAGCACCGCGGCCGAGGTGACCCGGGCGCGGACGACGCGCTCCTCTTCGGCGCGCAGCTCCTCGTACAGCCCGGCGATCTCCGCCAGCAGCGGCAGGCGGCGGTTGTCCGCCAGCAGCCTGAGGAAATCGCGGACGCTTTCGCTGGCGTCGTCGGGCGACAGCAGGGCGACCGCGTCGGCACGGCCGAGCTGCGGATGACCCAGCAGCGCGTGCGCCTGCGGATCGGCGGCCACGCGCGCGGCGAAGGCGAGCGCCTCCGACCAGCGAGTGGCCGTACCTTCCTGGCGCGCGATCGCGTGGGCGGCGCGGGCGTAGGGGCGGGCGAGTGTCAGTGCCTGTGCCATCGTCGGTTCCCGGTCAGAGCTGGGCGGCGAGTTCGTCGATCAGCGCCTTGTGGGCGTTGGCGTCGATCTCGCGCTTCAGCAGCTTTTCGGCACCGCTCACCGCGAGCGCGGACACCTGCTTGCGCAGATCTTCCTTGGCGCGGTTGGCGGCGGCGACGATGTCGGCCTCGGCCACGGCCTTCTGGCGCGAGGCTTCGGCCAGGGCGTCCGTCTTGGCCTGGTCGACGATCTGATTGGCGCGCTGGTGCGCCTGCTCGATGATCTCGTTGGCCTTGGCGCGGGCGGCCTTCAGCTCGTCGGCGACCTTGGCCTCGGCTTCTTCCAGCGCACGCTTGCTGGTGTCGGCCGCGGCAAGACCTTCGGCGATCTTCTGCTGACGCTCCTCGATGGCCTTGAGCAGCGGCGGCCAGATCTTGGTCGCCACGATCCAGATCAGGCCCGCGAACGCGAGTGCCTGTGCAAATAGGGTGAGACCGATATTCATGGGGAATGCTCCGCCTGACGGTGATGCGAAGGAGGCGCCTCGCGGCGCCGTTCCACTGGACGCCGGCGCGCACGGCGAACCCATGCGCGCCGGAAATCCAGCCGCGATCAGCCGGCGCTGGCCGCCGCCTGCATCAGGGCCGCGGCGATCGGGTTGGCGAAGGCGAACAGCAGGGCCACGGCGACGGTGATGATGAACGCGGCGTCGATCAGGCCGGCGGTGATGAACATGCGGACCTGCAGCACCGGGATCAGCTCGGGCTGACGGGCGGCGGATTCGAGGAACTTGCCGGCCATCAGGGCCAGGCCGATACCGGCGCCGAGCGCGGCCAGACCGATCATGATGCCGATGGCCAGAACGGTGGAGGACTGGACCGAGGCGAGGTGGGCGATGATTTCCATGGTGTTCTCCAAGACTGAAACGGAAGGGGTGGAAGCGAAGGGTGGGTTTGCGAAACGAATGTGGAATCTGACGCTGGACTCTGGCCGCGGGGGCCGACTCCGCAATCTGCGCTGCAGCCGCGCGCCGGACGGCGCCGCGGCGTCAGTGCGCTTCTTCGGAGAGGCTGAAATAGACGATCGACAGCATCATGAAGATGAACGCCTGCAGCGGGATCACCAGCAGGTGGAACAGCATCCAGCCGAGGCCGAAGACGCCGCCGGCGAGCGCACCGAGAATGCTCGCACCGCCCAGCACCCAGATCAGCAGGAAGACGATCTCGCCGCCGAACATGTTGCCGA
>CBFGMS010000099.1:0-11729 GCA_965649985.1 uncultured Gammaproteobacteria bacterium
CCGCTGGCGCCGACGACGACGGCGAATCCGCGGCCGCGCGCTCGGCCGAGGCCGGCGTGCGGGTATCGGTGCTCGGCCTGGGCACCCTGCGTGGCGGCATGTTCCGCGACCGCGAGGGGGTGGAGCATCCTGCCCGGCTCGACCCCGCGCCGCTGCGCGCGCTGGCGTCGGCCGGCGGGGGCGAGTTCGTCGCCTACAGCGACGACGACCGTGACCTCGAAGCCCTGGGCGCGTTCGACAGCGCGCGCATCGCGCCGACCTTGAGCGGCGGGCATGGTGCCGCCGAGCCGCTCGACGAGGGCTACTGGCTGCTGCCGCCGCTGCTCGCCCTGGTGCTGCTGGCCTTCCGGCGCGGTGTGCTGGTGCTGGCCCTGGCGGTCTGCCTGCTGCCGCTGCACAGCCCGCCGGCCGCCGCGGCCGACCTGTGGCAGCGCGAGGACCAGCGTCGCCACGCACAGCTGCGCGAGGGACTGGCGCGCTACGAAGCGCGCGACTACGAGGCGGCGCTGGGCGACTGGCAGGACCTGCCCGGTGCCGATGCGGCCTACAACCGCGGCAACGCGCTGGCCAGGCTGGGCCGCTATCCCGAGGCGGTGGCGGAGTACGACCGCGCCCTGGAGTTGCGTCCGGGCATGCTGGACGCGGTGGAGAACCGCCGCATCGTGCTGGAGGCGATGCGCAAGCCGCCGCGGCCCAAGGACAGCGAGAAGAAGCCGCCCGAGCAGGGCCAGGGCAAGAGCGGCAGCAACGACCAGAACAAGGGCCAGGGCAAGAGCGAAGGCCAAGACAAGGGCCAGGACCAGAGCCAGAACCAGAACCAGAACAGCGACGACCCGTCGCGGCCCCAGGATGGGCAGGCTCAGGACAGGTCCGACGGGCAGGGCAGCCAGCCCCGGAACGCGTCCGAACGCCGCCAAGCCGAGCGCGACGCGGCGTCGCAGGGACAAGCGCAGGACGGCGCGCAGGACAGCGCGTCCGGCCAGCCGCCGCCGCGCCCGCAGCCGCCTCGCGACGAAGCCGCGCAGGCCGCCGAACGCGCCGACCCGCGCGGAGCGGGGAAGACCCCGCAGCCGGCGCGGGACGGCCCCGATGCGAACCGCGACCCGAGCCGCGATGCCGAAGAACAGCGCCGCGCCGACGCCGCGCAGCGCGCGCGCATGGAACGCGCGCTCGCCGAGCGTCAGGCCGGCGGCGGGACCGGCGAGCGTACGACCGGTGGCGGGCGCGAGGGCGGCGATCGCCCGGAAACCCCGGCCGAACGCCAGCAGCGCCTGTCGATCGAGGCCCGCCTGCGCCGGGTGGAAGACAAGCCCGGCGATCTGCTGCGGACCAAGTTCGAGCTGGAGCACGCCCGGCGCAAGCGCGAGGGCGAGCGGCGATGACGACGGCGACGCTTCCGGCCACGCAGACCGCCATGGGCGGCCCGCACGCACCCGGCATCGCGCCGCCGCCGCGTGCATCCGTCGCCGCGCCGGACGCTGCATGTCCGTCCGCGTCGCGGCGTATCGGCAGCGCACTGCGCGTCGCCCGGCGATGGGCGACGGTGCTGCTGGCGCTGTGTGCGCTGCATGTCTCCGCGGCCATGGCCCAGACGCCGGTCGAGACCCTGCCGCACGCACGTCTGGACCGTGACCGCATCGGCATCGACGAGAGCTTCACCCTGGTGGTGGAAGTCGATGGCGGACCGCTGGGGCAGCGTCTGGACCCCTCGCCGCTGCGCAACAGCGGGGATTTCGTGCTGCTGCGTCAGGACAACACCCAGGAAGTGCGGCTGATCGGCGGACGCAACCGGCTGCACATCGTCTACAGCTTCGAACTGGCCGCACAGCGCACCGGGCGTCTGGTCATCCCGCCGCTGCGCATGGGCGAGAAGTCGACGCGGTCCCTGGTGGTCACCGTGCTGCCCGCCGGCGAACGCGGCCCGCCGCCGCTGGTGCCCGCGGGTGGCGAGGCCTTCATCGACAGCCGGGTCGACGACAGCACGCCCTATGTGCAGCAGAGCGTGGGCTACACCCTGCGGCTGTACTACGACGGCGACAGCGTGATCGACGGCGCGCTCACCCAGGACCCGCCGCAGAACGCGGATCTGTTCAAGATCGGCGAGGACCTGCACTACCACCGCCAGATCGGCGAGCGCGTCTACAAGGTGCTGGAGCGGCGCTACAGCCTGGTGCCCGCGCGCCCGGGCGGGGTGGTGTTGCCGGCGGCCCGTTTCGAAGGGCGCAGCGCGCGCAGCATGTTCGACGACCTGATGGGCGGAGGGCGCAGCCAGCTGCGCATCGCCGGGCCGCGGCATGTGCTGCGGGCGCAGGCGATTCCCGCGCAGGCCCCGCAGCCGTGGCTGCCGCTGCGCGCGGTGCGCGCGCAGTGGCTGCAGGCTCCGACCGAAGTCCGCGGGGGCGAGGCCGCCACCGTCACCCTGCGCCTGGTGGCGGAGGGCGCCGGCATCGGCCAGCTGGCCGAGCCCACGCTGGAGGTCGGCGAAGGCGAGGCCCAGGTGTTCGCCGATGCGACCCGCAGCGAAGAGCGCTTCGTCGATGGGCGCCTGCAGACCACGTTGACCCGCAGTTTCTCGGTGGTGCCGTCCACGCCCGGCGAGACGCTGGTGCTGCGTACGCCGGCGCTGACCTGGTGGGACACCGTCAACGGCGCTCGGCGCGTCACCCGCCTCCCCGACCTGCGTCTGCCGGTGCAGGCCGGTGGCCAGACCGCGGCGCAGGGGGCGGGAGCCGCGGCCGCCGATCCCGAGGCTCCCGCCGCATGGCGTCGTGCTCTGGAACGTCGCTGGGACGGCCTGCGCGCCTGGTACGCGGACGATCCGACGCTGCGCATCGCCTGGACCCTGCTGATCTCCAGCTGGGTGCTGGTCATGGGCCTGCTGGTGTGGACGCGTCTGCGCGCCCGCCGCCGTCGACGCGCGGCGCCCGCGCGCCCTGTGCAGACCACCGCCTCGTCCCCGCTCCCGCCCGCGCAGACCCTGGACGCGGCCGCGTTGCGGCGGCTGTTCGCCGCGGGCGATCTGGCCGACATCGCACGCACCCTGTGCGCGCTCGCGACGCCGCCGGCCCCCGATCTCGACCGTCTGCGCGCCCGTCTGGCCGACCCCGCCCAGCGCGAGGCCGTCGTCCTGCTGCAGCGCGCGCGCTGGGGCAGGGGCGACCCCAACGACGCCCGCCGTGCCCTGCGCGATGCCTTCGCCGAAGGCCCCCGCTGGCGTGCCGCGCCTCCCGCCCGCCGCGAGTCCCCGCTGCTGCCGCCGCTGTATCCGGTGTAGCGGGCTGCCCCCGAAGGCGGGTGGGCGCTCGTCCCAACCTCCCATCCCGAATCCGCTATGCTCGCCCGGTCCTTACGCAGGAGCGGTCATGAGCGTCGAGCGTTCGCGCAGTGGGTTGTCGCTGCACTGGAAAATGGGGATTGGTTTTGCGGTCGGCATCGGTGCCGGGCTCGCCGCCAATCTGAGCGGCGCGGATGCGCCTTGGCTGCAGGGGCTGATCACCTGGGTCACCGACCCCATCGGCCAGCTCTTCCTGCGGCTGCTGTTCATGCTGGTGGTGCCCCTGGTGTTCACGGCGCTGGTGCTGGGCGTCGTCGAGATCGGCAACCCCAAGTCGCTGGGCCGGATCGGCGGACGCACGCTGCTGTGGATCATGGTCGGCACGTCCATCGCGGTGGTCATCGGCCTGCTGCTGGTCAACGTGATCCAGCCCGGCGTCGGCCTGCCGCCGGAGCTGGCGCAGGATCTCGTCGCCCAGGGCAGCGAGCGCGGCGGGCAGATCGCCGCCGCCGCGCGCGAGGCGCCGAGCGGCATCCAGGTCCTGCTCAACATCGTGCCGCGCAACGTGGTCGATGCCGCGGCCAAGGGCGACCTCATCGCGGTGATGTTCTTCGCGCTGATGGTGGGCATCGCCGCGACCGTGATCCGCAGCCGCGCCACCAAGGCCTTCGTCGACGCCTGCCAGGGCCTGTTCGACATCTGCCTGCGGCTGATCGAATGGATCATCCAGCTGGCGCCGTACGCGGTGGCGGCGCTGCTGTTCGGCATCGTCGCCAAGCTGGGCGTGGACGTGCTGGCCCAGCTGGCCAAGTACGTGGGCACGGTGATCTTCGCGCTCGCGCTGCAGCTGTTCGTGGTGTTCCCGCTGTTGATCCGCCTGTTCGGCGGGCGTTCGCCGGCCACGTTCTTCAAGGCATGCGAGCCGGCGATCATGACCGCCTTCTCCACCTCGTCCAGCAGCGCCTCGCTGCCGACCACGCTGATGGTGGCCGAGGAGCGCCTGGGCGTGCCGCGCCGGGTGGCGCGTTTCGTGTGCACGCTGGGCGCCACCGCCAACATGAACGGCACGGCGATGTTCGAGGGCATCACCATCCTGTTCCTGGCGCAGTTCTTCGGCGTGGACCTCAGCCTGGGCCAGCAGGTGCTGGTGCTGTTGATGTGCATCCTGGGCAGCATCGGCGCCGCCGGCGTGCCCGGCGGTTCGCTGCCGGTGATCGCGATGATCCTGGCGATGTTCGGCATCCCGCCGGAAGGCATCGGCCTGATCCTCGGCGTCGACCGCCTGCTGGACATGTGCCGGACCACGGTGAACGTGACCGGCGATCTGGCCATCTCCACCCTGGTCGCGCGCGGCCTGGGCGAGGAGGAACTGCCCGGCACCGGCCCGGAGGACTACGCGGCCGAGGCCATCGACGAGCTGCCGCAGCGCTGAGCGGCCCGCGGCCGGGCCCGCCGGGCCCGGCTGGTCGGGACGTTCGCTGGAGGGGCGTGCCATGCGGGGGCTGCAGGCGGGCATGGCCGTGGACTGTCGCGGGTCGGGCCGCACACGGCCCGCATCCGGTGCTGGATCGCGCCGGGATGTTCCCGGGAATGTGCCGGGATTGGCCCTGAGCGCCGTCGGGATGGGACAATGCCCGGCCCGCGCCTCGACGGGCGCCGCCGGTTTCCCGATCCTTCCCATGACTTCCGCCATGACTGCCGCCACGACGACGCCCAGCCGCCGCGATCTCGCCAACGCCCTCCGCTTCCTCGCCATCGACGCGGTCCAGGCCGCCAATTCCGGCCATCCGGGCATGCCGATGGGCATGGCCGACATCGCCGAGGTGCTGTGGAACGACTATTACCGCCACAACCCGGTCGACCCGGGCTGGGCCAACCGCGACCGCTTCGTGCTGTCCAACGGCCACGGCTCGATGCTGCAGTACGGCCTGCTGCATCTGGCCGGCTACGACCTGCCGATCGAGGAGCTGCGCAACTTCCGCCAGCTCGGCTCGAAGACGCCGGGCCACCCGGAAAACCACATCACGCCCGGCGTGGAGACCACCACCGGCCCGCTGGGGCAGGGATTCGCGAATGCCGTGGGGTTCGCCCTGGCCGAGCAACTGCTGGCGCGGCATTTCAACCGCGACGGCTTCGACCTGGTCGACCACCGCACCTGGGTGTTCCTGGGCGACGGCTGCCTGATGGAAGGCGTCTCGCACGAGGCCGCGTCGCTGGCCGGCACCTGGAAGCTCAACAAGCTGGTCGCGTTCTGGGACGACAACAACATCTCCATCGACGGCGAGGTGCAGGGCTGGTTCACCGACGACACGCCGGCGCGCTTCGAGGCCTACGGCTGGCAGGTGATCCGCGGCGTCGACGGCCATGACCCGCAGGAGATCCGCACCGCCATCGACACCGCGCTGAAGTCGAGCGACCGCCCCGTGCTGATCTGCTGCCGGACCACGATCGGCTTCGGCTCGCCCGCCAAGGCCGGCAAGGAGTCCTCGCACGGCGCGCCGCTGGGCAAGGACGAAGTGGCCGCCACGCGCGAGGCTCTGGGCTGGGCGCATGGCCCGTTCGAGGTGCCGCAGGCCATCTACGACGCCTGGTCGGCGCGCGCCGGCGGCGTCGCGGCGCAGACCGAATGGGAGGGCCTGCTGGCGCGCTATGCCGAAGCCCACCCCGAGGCCGCCGCGGAGTTCTCGCGGCGCATGCGCGGCGAGCTGCCGCAGGACTTCGCCACCGCGGCCGACGCCTGGATCGCGAAGCTGCAGGGCGAAGGCCCGGTGGTGGCCTCGCGCAAGGCGTCGCAGATGGCGCTGGACGCCTACGGCCCGCTGCTGCCGGAGCTGGTGGGTGGTTCGGCCGATCTGGCGCACTCCAACCTCACCTTGTGGAAGGGCAGCAAGTCGGTGACCAGCGGCGACGCCGGCGCCAACTACATCCATTTCGGCGTGCGCGAATTCGCGATGAGCGCGATCTGCAACGGCATCGCGCTGCACGGCGGGCTGCTGCCCTACGACGCGACCTTCCTGGTCTTCAGCGACTACGCGCGCAACGCGGTGCGCATGAGCGCGCTGATGGAGACGCAGGTGGTGCACGTCTACACCCACGACTCCATCGGTCTGGGCGAGGACGGCCCCACGCACCAGCCGGTGGAGCATCTGGCCGCGCTGCGTTACATCCCCAACAACGACGTGTGGCGGCCCTGCGACGCGGTGGAATCGGCGGTGGCCTGGAAGGCCGCGCTGCAGCGCCGCGACGGACCGAGCTGCCTGGTGTTCTCGCGCCAGAACCTGCCGCACCAGGTGCGCGACGCGGCGCAGGTCGCGGCCATCGCGCGCGGCGGCTACGTGCTGAAGGATTCGGTGGGCGCGCCTGAGGTCATCTTCATCGCCACCGGCTCGGAAGTGGGCATCGCGATGCAGGCCGCGGCCGAGATCGGCCCGGGCGCGCGGGTGGTGTCGATGCCCTGCGCCGAAGTGTTCGCACGCCAGGACGCGGCCTACCGCGAGTCGGTGCTGCCCGATGCCTGCCGTCGGCGTGTCGCCATCGAGGCCGGCATCCGCGATTACTGGCACACGTTCACCGGCCTGGACGGTGCGGTGATCGGCATGCAGGGCTACGGCGCCTCGGCGCCGGCCGAAAAGCTGTACGCGCATTTCGGCATCACCGTCGAGGCCGCGGTCGCGGCCGCGCGCGGACTGCGCTGAGGCCCTGCCGGTGAGCGAAGCGCCGCGGCCGAGCTGGACCACCGACATCGAAGGCCGGCAGCTGTCGGTCTTCGACGGCCTGCTGTCTGCACCGGATCTGGTGCGTCTGTGCGACGCACTCGACCGGTCCGGCTACACCCGCAGCGAGATCGCCCGCCCCGACACCGCCGATTACCGCCACTGGGCGACCGAGATCTCCCCGGCCTCGCTGGCGGCGATGCCGCTGTTCGCGCCGTCCATGGCCGCGGTGGCGGCGCACGACCCCGCGCACCGCTATCGGGTGTACCGCAGCTACGTCAACGTCTCGCACTTCGGCGACATGCTGTTCACCCACACCGACTGCCTGCCCGACACGCGCGAACTCACCGCGCTGTGGTACGTCTGCGAGCGCTGGGACCACGAGTGGGGCGGGGAGACGATGTTCTACGACAGCGCGAACGACGCCCGCGCCGCGGTCAGCCCCAAACCGGGGCGGCTGGCGATCTTCGACGGCGCCATCCTGCATGCCGGCCGGCCGCCCAGCCGCATCTGCCACATCCCGCGTTACACGCTGGCGCTGAAGCTGGAGCGGGTGGCGGCTTGAGCCGGACTGCGGGACGGCCCGCAACACGCCTGCGCCGCATCGCCGCACCGGGCGCAGGCCCGTCGTGCCGATGGCCGGCGGGGCGGGGGCATGCAGGGCCTCATGCGAGGTTTCCTGCGAGGCCGGCTCCGGTCGGACGGGTCCTGCTTGCGGGCCTTGTGTGCATCGGCCTGGCGCTCACCGCGGCGCAGGTGTCCGCGAGTGTCTGCGGCTGGCCGCAGGCGCTGCCGTCGACCGAGCGCTGTGCCGCCGAACTGCGCACCGCCTCCGCCTCGGTGGATGCGCAGGCCCTCGCGCAGGATGCCGCGTCCAACACTCCGGTCGCGGCCCTGCTCGCGCACGCCGATGCCCGGCGTCATCTCGACGACCTGCCCGGCGCGGAGCGTGCGCTGGCCTGCGCAGCGGCACAGCCGGGGGCCGCGGACGATCCGCGCCGCCGCTATGAAGTGGTGCGCCGGCTGGGCATCGTCGATTACGCGCTCGCACGCCCGGTAGACGCCCTGGGGCGGTTCGAGTGCGCCCTGGCGCTGGCCCGGCAGCTGGAAGACCGCGGCGAGATCGCGCGGCAGCTCAAGAACGTGGGCAGCAGCCTGCGCCGGATCGGCGATTACGCCGGCGCGATGCGTGCGCTGGTGGGCAGCCTGGAGATGCAGCGCGCCGCAGGCGATCCGGCGCTCGGCCCGGTGCTCAACAACATCGCCGACGTCTATCGCGAGATGGAGCAGCGCGACGATGCCGAGCGCTACTACCGCGAGGCCCTGGCCGCGTTCCGCAGGTCCGGCGACGTGGTGCAGGCGATGCATGTCTACGACAGCCTGGCCGACCTCGCGATCGACCGCCGAGACACCCGTGCCGCGGCCGCGCTGCTGGACGAGGCGCTGCGCGATCTGCGCGCGGAGGCCGCAGACGGCGACGGCCACGCCGGTGCGCTGCGCTATCAACTGCTGATCCGGGCCGGGCTGATCCGCGTGGCGCTGGCCGAAGGCGATACCGACGTCGCGCGCGCGCACCTGTCCGACGCGCTGGCGCTGGCGGAGGCGCATGGGTTGAGCCTGCCGTCGCAGCTGCAGCTGGAGGCGGCCCGCACCGAGCGCCTGAGTGGCCGTACCGACGCCGCGCTGGCGCGTCTGCGCCAGGCAGTGGCCGCGGCCGAGGATGCACCCGGCCAGCAGGCGACGCTGCTGCGGGAGCTGTCGCTGGCGCTGCAGGCGGACGGGCGCGAGGGCGAAGCGCTGGACGCGCTGCGCCGCGCCTACGACGGCGAACTCGACGACCTGCGCGCGCAGCGCGACCGCGGCCTGGCCTGGTCGAACGCGCGCTTCAATCTCAACGAATCGCGGCGTCAGCTGGCCGAGGCCGAGGCCGACAGCCAGCGTCGCCGTCTGCTGCTGTGGCTGACCGCCGTGTCCGCCCTGGCCGGGCTGTGCCTGCTGGCGCTCGTGTTCCAGCGCCGCCACCAGCGCGCGCGCGAAGCGGAGGCGGTGCGCCGCGCCCGCTACGAGGAAACGCTCGCACGGTACCGCCGCGAGTACGAGGCGCTGGCGGAAGACCGTCAGCTGCTGCAGGCCCTGCTGGACAGCCGCGGCGAGGCACTGGTGCTCACCGATGGCGACGGCATGGTGCAGGCGGCCAACCGCGCCGCCTGCGAGGTGCTCGGGGTGACCGGCGAACGCCTGGTCGGCACCGCGCTTGCCGAAGGCTTCGCATCCGACTCCGCGCAGGCACTGCGCGACGCGCTGGAGCGCATGGAGGATGTCGGCGTGCTGGCCTTGCCGCTGGCGCGTGCCGCGGATGGCGTGCGGTTGCAGCTGGAGCTGCGGCCCTGGGAGCGGGGCGACGGCAAGGTGGTGGTCGCGCTGCATGGCGCGGGCATCGCCGATGGCGGTCGCGACGCGCGTGCGGTCCTCCCTGCCTCCGCGCGGCCCGCCCGCGGGTACGTGGCGTCCCGTGCGGATGCACGCAGCGTCGTGGAGCGGGCGCATGGCCCCGCCAGCGCGTCTGCCGGCGGGATCGGTCTTGAGACCGATCTCGCCGGGCACTCCCAAGCGCGCGGTGATGGGGCTCCCATGGAGGAGACCGACGCCGTGCGCGATGCTGCCGCCGTCGATCACGTCGCCCTGGATGCGCATGGCTCCACCGGGAGCGCCGTGGACGATGCCGGCCTGCAGCGCGAGCGCTTCCGCCGCGAACTGGTGGCGCTGATGCTGGCCCTGGTCGAGGCCTGGGAGCGCAGCACCGGACACAACCGCATCGAGCTGGCCGAGCGCAGCCGCATCTGGCGGGTCAACATCGACGACGGCCGGCTGCGCGCGCGTGCCATGGAGCGCTACCTCAGCCTGTCCAAACTGCCGCGCAACCCGCGCTGGCGCGACGTCCTGCGGTCGGCCTACTACGTGCTGTCGCACTGCGAGGCGATGCCGGCGGACGCCCGGGACGATCTGCAGCGTCGGGTGGATACGCTGCTCGCGCTCACCCGGCGCGAAGCGCTGACCTGAGTCCGCCGGCCCGTCCGGGCATCTGCCCGTGCGGGTGTCCGGCCCGGCATGCCCTCTCCGCTCAGGGCTTCTTCATGCACACCGCGCAGGCGCCGCTCAGGCCCTGGCTGATGCTGTAGGTCTTGTGGTGGTCCTTCGACAGGTACGCCTTCGGCCCGGCCACGAACGGCACCGGCGTGCCCAGCTGCTGGTCGGCTTCGACGCTGCAGTAGTAGCCGATGGCGTTGCTGACCTGGTCCCACTGGTCGTGATGGTCGCCGTCGACGATGCCGCAGCGCTTGATCAGCTCCCAGAGCGCCTTCTCGTCGAAGCTGAACTTCTCGACGATCACCGGCTGCACGCCCTCTTCGATGCACCAGTTCGGGTCGACCATTTCATGCGCCGACCCGTGGGTGGCGGCGAGGGCGGTCAGGGCGAACGTCACCTGCAGGAAACGGGGGGCGCGGCGGCGGGCGGTACGACGGAACATGGCGACCTCTGATGTCCGGGGGAGGCGCACTTATAGGGTGCGCGTCGGACGGCGTCCATCCTCCGGCAGGGAATAAACCGGGTACGAATCGTCGCAAGTGATTGTTCAACCGGGGTTTTGCGCTCCCGGCGGCCTGCCCCGCGTCGCGTCTGGCGATACCCCTCATGCCGCGGTGTCGCTCTGCATGCACGGTCTGCAGGGCGTGTCCCGTTTCGTTCCCGCGTGGTCCCGATTCGAGCCTGGCCTGGGGCGGGCCGCGCTCCTACGGTGGATGCACGCCGCACAGCCACTCCGGCCGCGGCCCATCCCCCGTCCACGCCGTGGACATCGCGTGGCTCGACGGCCGCAGACGGGTGATGTGGGGCGGAAGGACCCCCGACCGCTCGCCGATCACGGTGCGCCAGACGCACCGCCCCCGCCCGCGTACCCGGATCGGTACGCATCCCCCCGGACGCGTCGCCCCGTGCGGCACGCCCGGTTTCACCCGACGTCTCTCCAAGGAGATTCACGATGCGCTTCACCACCACCGCAGGCCTCGCCCTGTGCCTGTCCCTCGCCGCCGTCGCGGCGCCGTCCTTCGCCGCCGACAACCCGATGGATCATGCCGGCGCCGGCCACAATGCCTACCTCGACTGCCTGCTGCGGGTCGACGACCAGAGCACCCCGTCGCTGGTCCGTCTGGTCAAGCACTGCGGCTACGACCCGCGCATGCCGCTCGACGAGTTCGTCGCCGCCTACACGCCGCTGGTCGAAACCGACCCGGCCCTGTCGATCATGGAGAAGCTCGGCGACCGCCGCAAAGCCTACTCCGACTACGAGCTGTCCTTCGTCGAGCGCATGGATGCGATCTTCATCACCGCCGAAGACCCGGACCAGGCCGATGCCATGCTGGCCCGCCTGGAAGCCGAAGCCATCGCCAAGCTGGACGCGAAGAGCGTGAGCGGCGCCAACATCCTCGGCAGCATCAGCGTGGCGCGCCATTCCACGAGTTACTGGAAGGCCGTGGGCGAGGCGTCGGGCACGACCGCCAAGCGCATGCGCTGGTGGAAGTGGCTGCTGGTCGCGGCGGCCGACGTGGGCGGCTACCTGCTCACCGAAGACATCGGCACGGCGGCATCCGCCTCCGAGACCGCCTACGACTACCTGAACAAGTAAGCGGCGCGTCCGTGTCTTTGGCCAGCTCCTCCCCTCGGCCACCACACATCTTGCGACT
>CBFGMS010000100.1:0-11399 GCA_965649985.1 uncultured Gammaproteobacteria bacterium
GCGACTGGGGCGTGAGCCGCCAGCGCTACTGGGGCTGCCCGATCCCGGTGATCTACTGCCCGACCTGCGACGCGGTGCCGGTGCCCGAAGACCAGTTGCCGGTGCTGCTGCCGGAGAATGTGGAAGACGCCTTCGCCGCCGGCGCGGTGGTCTCGCCGATCAAGTCGGATCCGAACTGGCGCAGGACCACCTGCCCGCAGTGCGGCGGCCCGGCCGAGCGCGAGACCGATACCTTCGACACCTTCATGGAGTCGAGCTGGTACTACGCGCGCTACACCTCGCCCGGCGCGGCCGACATGGTCGACGCGCGCGCCAAGTACTGGACGCCGGTCGACCAGTACATCGGCGGCATCGAGCACGCCATCCTGCACCTGCTGTATTTCCGCTTCTATCACAAGCTGCTGCGCGACGAGGGCCTGATGGCCAGCGACGAGCCGGCGACCAATCTGCTGTGCCAGGGCATGGTGATCGCGGAGACGTATTTCCGCGAGGCCGGAAACGGCAGCCGGGAATGGTTCAATCCGGCCGACGTGGACGTGGTCCGCGACGAGAAGGCCCGGATCACCGGCGCTACCCTGCGCAGCGACGGCCAGCCGGTCGGCATCGGCAACGTCGAGAAGATGTCGAAGTCGAAGAACAATGGCGTCGACCCGCAGGCCATGGTCGACAAGTACGGTGCCGACACCGTGCGCCTGTTCTCGATGTTCGCCGCGCCGCCGGAGCAGTCGCTGGAGTGGAACGAGGCCGGCGTGGAGGGCATGTCCCGCTTCCTGCGCCGGTTCTGGCGCGAGGTCACCACGCACGCCGCGCAGCCCGACCATCCGCAGGTCGATGCCGCCGCGCTGGACGCCGCGCAGAAGACCATGCGCCGCCAGCTGCACGAAGCCATCCAGAAGGTCGGCGACGACTACGGCCGCCGCTACAGCTTCAACACCGCGATCGCCGCGCTGATGGAACTGCTCAACCATGTCGCGAAGTTCGACGACATGAGCGAACAGGGCAGGGCGGTGCGTCACGAAGTGCTGCAGACCATGGTGCTGCTGCTGAACCCGGTGACGCCGCACGTCTGTCACCATCTGTGGCAGGTGCTGGGCAATGCCGAAAGCCTGCTGGAGAACCTGCCGTTCCCGCAGCCCGATCCGGCCGCGCTGGTGCGCGATGCGGTGACGCTGGCGGTGCAGGTCAACGGCAAGCTGCGCGGCACCATCGAGGTCGGCGTGCAGGCCGCGAAGGAGGAGATCGAGGCGCTGGCCCTGGCCGAACCCAACGTGGTCAAGTTCATGGACGGCATGGCCGTGCGCAAGGTGATCGTGGTGCCGGGCAAGATCGTCAACATCGTGGCCGGCTGAGGCCGGCCGACCCGCGCGCTTGCTCCGCCTTCCGCACTCCCCCAGACTGCCGCCATGAACAACCTCCGCATCGCCGTCCTGCTTGCCTTCGCCCTCGTCCTGACCGCCTGCGGCTTCAAGCCGCGCAGCGTGGTCGCCCTGCCGTCCGATCTCGGGCCGCTGGCGGTGGTCGCGCCCGACCCCTACAGCCCGCTGGCCGACTCGCTGTCGCGCGCGCTCGAGCGCGCCGGCGCGCAGCCCGCGGCGCAGGGACAGCGCGAGGGCGTGGGCCGGCTGGAGGTGATGTCCGAGCGCTGGGCCGACATTCCGATCAGCGTCGACGCCTTCGGCCGCGCGCAGGAGTTCAGCCTGCGCTACGCGGTGGTGTTCCGGCTGACCCGCGCCGATGGCTCGGTGGGCGTACCGCAGCAGGCGGTGGAACTGTCCCGCGATTACGTCACTCCCTCCAGCGATGCGGTCGGCAACAGCAGCGAGCGCGAGCTGCTGGTGGTCGAGATGCGCCGAGAGATGACCGCCGCCATTCTGCGTCGGGTGGATGCCGCCCTGCAGGGCGCTACGCCGGTCGTGCCCGCGCAGGTGCCGTGAGCGCGACACAGGCCGACAGCGGGCCGCGTGGCCGCCGCCCATGGAATTGACTCCTGAACGCCTGGTCGCGCAGCTCGACAGCGAGCCGCTGCGCCCGGCGTATCTGATCGCCGGGCCCGAATCGCTGCGGGTGCTGGAGGCCGCGGACGCGGTCCGCGCCCGCGCCCGCCACGAAGGCATCGACGAGCGCGAGGTCTACGACGCCGACGGACGCGACTTCGACTGGAACCGCTTGGTCCAGGGCTTCGGTGCGATGAGCCTGTTCGCCTCCCGGCGCCTGGTCGAGCTGCGCCTGCCCTCGTCCAAGCCGGGCAAGGAGGGCGCCGAGGTCATCACCACCTTCTGCGCCGACCCGCCACCCGACGTGGTGCTGCTGATCGTCGGCGGCGAATGGAGCCGCCAGCACGGCGGCAAGTGGAGCGAGGCCCTCGCGAAGATCGGCCGCATCGCCATCGGCTGGAGCCTCAAGCCGCACGAGCTGCCCGACTGGGTGGAGCGGCGGATGCACGCGCGCGGCGTGCGCGCCGAGCGCGCGGCGGTGGAACGGCTGGTCGAGCGCGTCGAAGGCAACCTGCTGGCCGCGGCGCAGGAGATCGACAAGCTGGCGCTGCTGGCCGAAGGCCAGGTGCTGGATGCCGCGCGGATGGAAGCCTATGTCGCCGATTCCGCGCGTTTCGACGTGTTCCGCCTGGTGGATGCCGCGCTCAACGGCCAGCCCGCGCATGCGCTGCGCATGCTGCACGGCCTGCGCGCCGAGGGCGAGGTGGTGCCGGCGCTGATGGGCATGATCGTGATGGAACTGCAGCGCGCCACCGCGCTGGCGCGGGTGCAGGCCCGCGGCGGCAACATGGCCGCCGAATTCAAGGCGCAGCGGGTGTGGGACGCCAAGCAGGCCGTCTACCGCCGTGCGCTGCAGCGGCACTCCGCACCGCGCTGGGAGCGGCTGCTGGCGGAGGCCGGACGCGTGGACCGGATCGCCAAGGGCCGCCCGCGCGTGGGCGAGGAACCGCTCGACGCCTGGCTGGCGCTGGAGCGTCTGCTGCTGGCGGTGGCCGACGCCAAGGCGGCGCCGCTGCTCGCCGGCGGCGCCTGACCCGGCGCGCGGCCGATGCCCACCGACCAGCCCTTGCCGGGCATGCAGCCGACGGGCATGCCGTCACCGGGCATGCCCTCGCCAGCCACGCCATCGTCCCCGGACGCACGGCCGCCACAGCCTTCGCTCCGGGTGTTCTACGGCGGCACTTTCGACCCTGTCCATGCCGGTCATCTGGCCATGGCCGAAGCCGCGGCGGTGGCCCTGGGCGTGCCGGTCCGCCTGATGCCCGCGGCCGACCCGCCGCACCGCGCGGTGCCGGGCGCCGATGCGCTGCACCGCGCGGCCATGCTCGACCTGGCGGTGCAGGGGCAGCCGATGCTGCGGGTCGACCGTCGCGAACTGCAGCGCGAAGGCCGCAGCTACACCATCCGCACCCTGCACGAGCTGCGCGCGCACTACGGCGCGGATGCGCCGCTGGCCTTCGTGATCGGTGCCGACAGCCTGCGCGCGCTGCACACCTGGAAGGACTGGCGCGACCTGCTGGAAGGCGCGCACCTGGTGGTGGCCGAGCGCCCCGGCAGCCCCCTGGACGATCTGGCGCAGGAGGAGGCTTCCGGGCCAGACGCCGCCGCGGCATCGGCGACGCAGGGCGATCCCGCGCTGCGGGAGGCCTTGTCCGGCCGCTGGGCGGACACGCCGGAGGCCCTGCGGCAGCGTCCGGGCGGGCGCGTACTGCGTCTGCGCCAGCCGTTGCACCCGGCCTCCGCCACCGCGATCCGCCGCGCGATCGCCGCCGGCGAGGCGGACTGGGCACGCTGGCTGGTGCCGGCCGTCGCCGACTACATCCGGCGCCACCGGCTGTATGGCGCCCGGCCGGCGGACGCCGCTGCGCCGGAAGGCCCCCTGTCTTCGGGGCCGTCCGGCGCTCCGGCGGTATAATCGCCCCTCTGTCTGCCCCGTCCGCCGCAAGGATTCCACTTGGCCCGCTCCGAACACGCCCACGTCATCAAGACCGTCCTGCCCGAACCGGCGCCGTCCGTCGAGGCACTGCTCAGGCAGGTCCATGCCGCCGTCGAAGACCTCAAGGCCCAGGACGTGGTCGAGATCGACGTCCGCGGCAAGACCAGCGTCTGCGACTTCCTGGTGATCGCCTCGGGCACCTCGACACGGCATGTGAAGTCGATCGCCGACGAGGTGGTGCGCAAGGTCAAGGAGCTGGATGTGCAGCCGCTGGGCGTGGAGGGCGAGCGCGAGGCCGAGTGGGTGTTGGCCGATCTGGGTGATGTGGTGGTGCACATCATGTTGCCGCGGATGCGGGAGTTCTATGCGCTGGAGCGGTTGTGGACGGTGGGGGATCAGCCGCCGGAGTCGTCGGCGGATTGAGTCTGCCGGTTCGCGTTCGCAACGTTCTGCATTGAGATCGCGACGCCGTCCTGCATGCGTGCAGCGACGGCGTTGCCGTTTTGGCATGTCTGAAGTCGCGCTACGCGATTTTTTCACCTGGGGCAGAGAGTGATTCGTGCTCTTGGGTTGCCACCTGTCTCATGCACGAAGATCAAAGGCTTTCGCGCTGGCGCGCGAGTTACTTTTCTTTGCTTGTGCAAAGAAAGAGTAACCAAAAGAAAGCACATCCCCGCGTCGCGCCCGGCGCGTTGCGCCGGGTTCGCGGTCCGCGCGGGGTTTTTCGAAGGGCCATCCTTGGCCCATCGAAAAACGCGCGGCCTCCTGCCGCGCGCCCTGTGGGCCTGATCCGCGCAGACCGCCGCTCCGAGGGGCCCCGGAAGGTCAAAAGAGCAAGTCAAAAGCACGTGATCAAACGCGCAGGATCAAGCGCGCAGGATCAAGCGCGCACGATCAAACCCCGAAGATCGAACGAGGGAGCTCCAAAGCTGCAGAGCTACGGCGATATATCTACATCGACGAATGAACGGCGACAGATCGACAGCGGCATATCAACGTCGCGAAATCGAAGCATCACTGTCCGAGGCGTGTTGACGACATTCGATGCCGGGGGGTTTGCGCTGTTATCCCAACACCCGCGGCGCCCACCAGGTGCTGATGGCTGCCGTCGCGGCGATGCCGATGAGGTTGAGCCACAGGCCGGTGCGGATCATGCGCTGGATGGGGATGGCGCCGGTGCCGTAGGCGATGGCGTTGGGGGCGGTGCCGGCGGGCATCATGAAGGCGAGGGTGGCCGACATGGATGCGGTGAAGGCCAGCACCAGGGGCGGCATGCCGGTCGCCAGCGACACCGCGCCCACCACGGGCAGGAAGGCGGCGAGGGTGGCCACGTTCGACATGAATTCGGAGGCGAGCACGGTGAGTGCGGCCAGGGCCAGCAGCACCAGCAGCGGCGAGAGGCTGCGGAGGCCGGAGAGGGAGGCGCCCAGCCACTCGCTGACACCGTGGCTTTCCATCGCCGCGGCCACGCTCAGGCCGCCGCCGAACAGCAGGGCCACGCCCCAGGGGATGCGCACGGCGGTGTCCCAGTCGAGCAGACGCGTGCGCGGTGCGGCGGCGTCGCCCGAGGGCAGGGCGAACAGCAGCAGGGCGCCGGCGATGGCGATGGCGGTGTCGTTGAGCGCCTGCAGGCCGTCGATGCGTTTCAGCAGCGGCGCGCACATCCAGGCCAGGGCGACCACGGCGAACACCGCCAGCACCCGGCGCTCGGGTGCGCGCATCGGGCCCAGCGCGCGACGGCGTTCGGCGAGCAGGCGCGCGGCGCCATCGCTGGTGCGCCGGCCACGCAGCGGCCACGCCAGCAGCGCCCAGACCGCGGCCAGCATCAGCAGCATCAGCGGCACCGCGATCAGCATCCACTGCGCGAAATCCAGGCGCAGGCCCTCCTTCTGCAGATAGCTCATCGCGATCAGGTTGGTCGGCGAGCCCACCGGCGTGCCGATGCCGCCGATCGACGCCGCCCACGCCACCATCAGCGCCAGCGGCGCGGCGAGGGGCGGTGCCGCCGGCGTGTCCGCGCCCGGACGCGCATCGCGGTCGCACTGCGCGACCGCATGCGCCACGCCGATCGCGGTGGGGATGAGCATCAGCGTGGTGGCGGTGTTGCTGATCCACATGGACAGCAGCGCCGAGGCCAGCGCGAAGCTGCCGATCAGCGCCACCGGCCGGGTGCCGACCGCGGCGATCATGCCCAGCGCGATGCGTGCGTGCAGGCCCCAGCGTTCGATCGCCATCGCGATCATGAAGCCGCCGATGAACAGGAACACGATCGGGCTGGCATAGGCGGCGCTGGCATCGACCGCATTCGCCGCGCCGGAGAGCGGCAGCCAGATCAGCGGCAGCAGCGAGGTGGCCGCGATCGGCACCGGCCCGGTCAGCCACCACACCACCATCCAGGCGAGCAGGGCGAGGGTGCGCCAGCCTTCGGGCGACAGGCCCTCGGGTGCGCCCAGAGACAGCATCGACAGTGCGAGCGCCGGGCCGAGGATCGCGCCTGCGCGCGTCGCGGCGGGCGAAAGGCCGGAGTCGGTGCTCGCGACGGAGGCGGCATCCTGCGCCTGGGTCATGTGCGTTCCTCGGACGATGACGAGGCCGCATTGTCGGTGCAGGGGCGCGCGAAGGCCAATGCACCCGGCCGATCACGCGAAACCGCACACCGGGCCGGCGCGGCGTCCGTGCCGCGCCGGTGTCGCGTCGACCGCGGTCAACTCACAGCGAGCCGCGCCACCACGGGCCGGTGATCGCGAAGGTGATGCCCGGCGACTGCATGTTCACGAACAGCGTGCGGCCGGTGGGGTCCCAGCAGGCGCCGCAGAACTCGCTGTCGCGGTAGTCGTCCGCGGCCACGGATTTCTCGGCGCGGCCGAGGTCGGCTTCGGTCAGCACGGTGTTGTTCTTGGCGAAGTGGTAGGCCTGGCCGTCGCGGGTGAGACCGACCAGACGCGAGCCGGGGCCGTTGGCGTCCGGGCTTTCGCCGCCGTCCTCGCACAGCAGCACGCCGCCGCGCAGGCTCACGGTCACGTTGTCGGGGTTGTTGGCGGCCAGCTGGTTGCCGCTGACGAAGATCGCGGTCATGCGCATGCGCTGCAGGTCCAGCACCCACACCGCGCCCTCGCCGCGGCCGCGACGGCCGCTGCCGTCCACGCCGGTGCTGGTGTCGACGATGAACATCTTGCCGTGCGCGTACCAGATGCCTTCGCCGCGGCTCATGCGCAGGCCGCCGTCGGTCCAGGCCTGGGCGAAGGGGCCGCTGAGGGTGTCGCCGGCGGAGACGTCGGGGAAACCGGCCGGCGCCGGGATGGTGCCGAGGTCGGGGTCGCGGATGTCGATCCATTCCAGGTCGAGCGTGTCGCCGATCTTCGCGACGATCAGGTCGGCGTTGGGCCGGCCCTTCACGCGCGCGGCCTGCAGGCGGCCGCCGCGCTCCAGCGAGCCGGGTCGGCCGCGGCGGTCGTTGGGGATGAAGCGGTACAGGCCGGACTTGTTGCGGTCGTCCTCGGTCAGATAGACGATCCCGGTGGCCGGGTCGATGGCCACGGCCTCATGGCTGAAGCGGCCCATCTCCACCAGCGGCACCGGACGGGTGCGCTCGGCACGCGCGTTGACCTCGAACACATAGCCGTGACGGCGGCCGGTGGACGACACCAGATCGGTCTTGATCTCCTCGCAGGTCAGCCAGGTGCCCCAGGGCGTGGGGCCGCCGGCGCAATTGACCAGGGTGCCGCCGAGGCTGGCCTCGGCCGCCAGCCACTCGCCGCGGCGGTACCACAGATTGGTGGTGCCGCCGCCGGCGCGTTGACCCGGCTGCACGTCGCCGCTGTCGTAGACCGCGGGCGCGTCGATCGGAGCGGTGGCGCCGCGCTCGTGGTTGCGGATCAGCACCATCGCCGGGCCGCGTCCGCGGCAGTGACGTTCGTGATCGAAGTGGAACCCGTAGCGGCCGGCGCGGCGCATCACCGCCATGCCGTCGTGGCGGTCCGGCGTGGGCTGGCCGTCGCTCATCGGATCGCCGCTCCAGCCGAAGGAGCTGTAGCTGAAGCCCGGCGGCAGTTGCAGCAGCGGCAGACCGGTGCTGAGGTCGTTCACCGGCGCCAGCGCGCCGTAGGGGCTGGCGATCGGCGCGAGCTGGGTGGGGTCGCCGGCGGCGGCGAGCGCCTGGCGCGAATACAGGGCGCCGAGGCTGCCGGTGGCGCCGAGCGCCATCGCGGCGGCGCAGCCGGCGATGAACTGGCGGCGGGCGGGGTCCTGGGCGGTGTCACGGGACTGTGCGGCGTGCGTGTCGACGGCGGGCGGTGTGCGCATGACGGTTCCATCGGGCGGTCGGGGGAGCCCGCATCCTTGGCGACGCGCGTATCGCCGCGATGACATCGGAATGACGCCGGAATGACATCGCGCCGCCATCCTCGCGCGAGGGACGGCGGCACCGGCTGCTAGCATGCGTGCGATGAAAGCTCGACTGATCGCGGTCGGCGAACGCGCGCCGGCCTGGGTCGCCGACGGGTTCGCCGAATACCGCAAACGCCTCTCCCACTGGCTGCCGCTGGATCTGGTGGAGATCGAACCCGGCCTGCGCGGCAAGGGCCGCGACGCGGCCCGCGCGATGCAGGACGAGGGCGGGCGCGTGCTCGCGGCGCTGCCGAAGTCGCCCTTGGTGGTGGCCCTGGACGGCCGCGGCCGCATGCACAGCTCCGAAGACCTCGCACGACGTCTGGAGCACTGGCGCGCGAGCGGCAGCGACCTCGCCTTCCTGATCGGCGGCCCCGAAGGTCATGCACAGGACGTGCTGGACCGTGCCGACGAGCGCTGGTCGCTGGGTCCGCTGACCCTGCCGCACATGCTGGTGCGGCTGGTGCTCGCCGAACAGCTCTACCGGGCCGCGGCCATGCTGGCCAATCATCCATATCACCGTGCGTGATGGCCGTGCGTGATCGCCGCGCGTGATCACCGCGCGTGAGGCCGGGCGGCGGCCACCCGGACCCGGGCGGCGTGCCCGGCATCCGCCATGCACATCCGCCGCCACCCCCGCTCGCGACATCGCCGTGCCGGCATGCCGCCGCACCAGGCCGGCGGCCGCGACGTGCGCAGGTGTCAGTGAGGCTTAGCGCCGGTTCATGCGGCTGCCCGCCGATGTGCCTTCGATTCCCCCTCCGGACAGCCGCGGACTGTGAACCTGCCCCGCAGTTCCACGCAAGAACAGGCACTTGCCGGACCAACTGCGAACTGCTTCACGGTTTCGGGCGTGGCGCGCACCGCTAATGCCTCACCGCGAACACGTCCGCATGCGCCTGCGTCACGGCCCAGCGCCCGGTCGCGTTTCCCTTCGACTCCCCCGGTGACCGCCCTCCGCGGTCGCGTAGAAGGTGCCTCATGACCCATCTGCCTGTCCTTCGTCGCCGCGCCATCGCGCTGCGCCTGTCGTTTCTCCTGCTGGCGGGTGCGCTCGCGGCCTGCCGCCCCGCGGCGGTCGAACTGCGTGTCGGCGATGCCGCCGCCCCTGCCTCGGACGAACGTGCCGAGCCTGCCGGCAGCGCACCGGTGGCTGCGCCCGCCGCCGCGGCGGCGCCTGCGGCCGCACCCGTACAGCCCCTCGCGCCCGGCGACCGTACCGGGCCCAGCGCGGTGCGCCCGCTGATGCCCGCACAGCGCATGCACGGCATCACCACGGTGCGTCTGCACCCGGTCGAGGGCGTGCCCACCGGCCAGCCGCAGCTGGTGACCTTCGGCCTGCCGTTCCCGCGCGACTCGATCACCGTGGCCGGTCTGGCCAAGGTGCGCGTGCTCGATGCCGACGGCTTCGAGATCCCGGCCTACGTCGAACAACTCACGCCGTGGCGGCATCTGTCGGACGCCACCCGCGACGGCACCTCCGTGCGCATCGCCCGCATCCAGCTGCGCTACAGCTTCTCGGTGCGGCACCCGGCCGGCGAGGCCATCCGGGTGGAGTGGGGCTATCGCAACCGCACCCAGTCGCTGGGCGGTCTGCAGAACCCCCGCGACGGCTGGCAGCCGGTGACCAGCGGCAGCTTCGTCGCCGGCGACGGGGTGAGCGAACCGCGCGTCTACGCCCTGCTGGAGCCGGCGCTGCTGTCCTCGGGCATGCTCAAGTTCGGGCCGATGCGCCCCTTCATCGCGGCCGTGGCCGAAACCCGCGACGATCCCGCGGTGATGGACGCCACCCAGCACTGGCCGCGTTACGACGAACAGATGTACGCCAGCAAGAACTTCTTCTACGCGCACATCAACGAGGACGACCCGCGTGTGACAGGCTCGTATCTCACGCCCTACAAGGGTGGGCAGGGCGAGCCCTGGCTGTACGACCGGGTCAGCGCCTTCTACGTGCTGTATTTCCGCAGCGGTTTCCTCAAGGCCCTGCGCGAGTCGGTGCGTGCCGCCGAGTTCTACCGGGTGAATCTGTACCCGCCCGGCACCACGCCGGATGCGGCGGTCGGCGCGTTCCGGCTGAAGGCGCCCAACCCGGCCGGGTACATCGGCTCCAACGGCACCATGTACAGCTACCCGGAAGGCCTTGCGTACACGCACTGGCTGACCGGCGACGCGCTGGCGAAGGAAGGCGCGCGCTGGGCGGCCAAGGCCCACGAGGACGCCGGCGACGAACCCGACCGCTGGTCGCCCAGCTCCAGCTACACCGAGCGCCACGTAGGCATCAAGCTGATGGCGCACACCATCGCATACGAGCTGTACGGCGATGTGCCCTACAAGACCGGCGCCAGCCGCACCTATGGCGAACGCGTGCGTACGCTGACCACCAATCTCGTGTGGCACCAGAACGGCGCCGGCGGCGCGCTGCCGGCCAATCGCGTCGACGGTGGGCTGTGGAAATACGGCAGCCAGGAAGGCAACGGCCCCAGCGGCAGCCTGCTGGTGAGTTTCTGGCAGACGCCGTATGTCATCGACCCGATGGTGCGTGCCTACGTGCTCACCGACGATGCCGCGATCGCCGGCTTCATCCGGCGCACCGGCAACGCGCTGAAATATGCGGCCAAGTCCTACGCACCGGCGCAGCGCAGCTATTACACCGGCGTGCCCGAGAACCTGCGCATGGTCGACTACGTGACCCTGATCGACGGCAGCACGTACGCCGCGGACGGCGCGGCGCCGGACCACGCCCTGCCGGTGGCCGGCGCGCTGGCCTGGAGCTATTACTTCGGCGTGCTGACCGGCCTGCCGGACGAGACGGTGCGTCAGGCCGCGGACGAGCTGTACCGCGTGTACAGCTATGAAGTGAACGAGTGGACCCGGCCGACCGCACCGGCCAGCGGCGCCACCGCCTACCGCAACAGCCCCTTCCGCAAATACAACTGGAACTACCGCACCAGCGGCAGCCTGTCATGGGCGCTGTCGCGGGTCGGCTCGGCGAAGGGCTGAATCATTGGGGAGGGCGCACGCCGGCGGCGCGTGGGGGAGCGCCACCGGCGTGGGGGGGGAGCATCGCCATACAGGGGATGCAA
>CBFGMS010000101.1:0-10629 GCA_965649985.1 uncultured Gammaproteobacteria bacterium
TTCGCGGTGCCGCTGGGCGCCAGCATCAAGATGGACGGCTGCGGCGCGATCTATCCCGCGCTGTGCGCGGTCTTCATCGCGCAGTACACCGGTGTGCCGCTGACCGCCGACCAGTATCTGATCATCGCCATCGCCTCGGTATTGGGCAGCTTCGGCACCGCGGGCGTGCCCGGCACCGCGGTGGTGATGGCCACTGTGGTGCTCAGCGCCGCCGGCCTGCCGCTGGAGGTCATCGGTTACCTGTACGCCATCGACCGCGTGCTCGACATGATGCGCACCATGACGAACGTGACGGGCCAGATGCTGGTGCCGGTGCTGGTGGCGAAGGAAACCGGCCTGCTCGACCGCGCGGTGTACGACACGGCGTCGAGCAATGTGGGGCTGGAAGACGACCCCTCGTCCGCGCCGTCCGAGGCCGCCGGGCGGATCGACCGCGGCGCTTCATGAGCAGTGGCGCCGCCGCCGTGCTGATCGCGGCGGCCGTGGCCGCCTTGGCCGCATCGGCCGGCTGGTGGTTCGACCAGCGCCGCCTCGCCTGCGCCACGCGCTGGCGCGCGGTGCCCGCGACCCTGCTGATGCTGATGCTGGTGTCGGTGTGGGTCGCGGCGCTGATCGTCGCGACCTTCGCGCTGCGCGTGCCAGGCGCCTACGGGCCGGTGCAGTACTGGCATTCCGACCCGAAGGCCCTGGCCTTCATGATGGGGCCGCGCACCTGGGCCATGTTCGCGGTCTGGGGCAGCGTGCTGCTGGCGCCGCTGGTGGCCATCGTCTCCCTGGTCTCGCTGCGGTCGCCGTCGCGGGTGCCGGCCCGCCGCCGGCTGGTGATGCCCGCGTTGGCCCTCGCGGCCTTCGGCGCGGCGTTCGCGCTGTTCGCGGTGTTCCGGTTCTTCCCGTCGGCCTGAGGCAGGGGCGCGGGCCTGTCGCCTGTTCGGGACGGAGGGGCGGGGCGATCGCGAAGTGCTGTCCCGCGCCCGGGGGCGTGCCGGGTCCGGCACGGTTGCCCCGCCGGGCGGCGTGGCCTACCCTGCGCAGGTTTCGCCGGACATCGCGGTCCCGTGCGCCGGGGCAGCCCGGTACGCGCGGTGGTTCATCGGCATCGCGCCTGTCGTATATCGCACAATGTTCTTCTTCGGGGAGTCTTCGGATGGATGCAGTCACGCGGATCGGCTTCGGCCTGTTCGGACTGGCGGTGCTGATCGGCATCGCCTGGGTGTTCTCGAACAACAAGCGCAGCGTCGACTGGCGGCTGGTCGCCACCGGCGTCGCCCTGCAGATCGCCTTCGCCGCGTTCGTGCTGATGACCAGTTGGGGCAGCACCATCTTCGAAAGCCTCGGCCAGGTGTTCGTGAAGCTGATCGAGTTCACCAACGAAGGCTCGAAGATGATCCTCGGCGGCTTCGCCGACCAGGACAAGTACGGTTTCGTCTTCATCTTCCACGCGCTGCCGACGGTGATCTTCTTCGCCTCGTTCATGGCGATCCTCTACCACCTGGGCGTCATGCAGTGGGTGGTGCGGATCATGGCCCTGGCGATCACCAAGGTGATGCGCGTCTCCGGCGCGGAGACCACCAGCGTCTGCGCCAGCGTGTTCATCGGCCAGACCGAGGCGCCGCTCACCGTGCGCCCGTACATCTCGCGCATGACCGAGTCCGAACTGCTGACGATGATGATCGGCGGCATGGCGCACATCGCCGGCGGCGTGATGGCGGTGTACATCGGCATGCTGGCCGGCACCGACCCCGAGCAGCAGGCGATGTACGCCAAGCACTTCCTCGCCGCGTCGATCATGGCCGCCCCGGCCACGCTGATCATCGCCAAGATCCTCATCCCCGAAACCGGCACCCCGCTCACCGCGGGCTCGGTCACGGTGCACGTGGAGAAGGAGAGCAAGAACATCATCGACGCCGCCGCCGCCGGTGCGTCCGACGGCATGCGGCTGGCGATCAACATCGCCGCGATGCTGCTGGCCTTCGTCGCCCTGATCGCGATGGTCAACCACCTGATCGGCTGGGTCGGCGACTGGCACATCCCGGGCTACCAGAGCATGAACATGATGCTCAACGACGGTGCCATGGGTGACGCGCAGACGGTCAAGCTCAACCTCGGCCTGATCCTCGGCTACGTGCTGGCGCCGATCGCCTGGGTGATCGGCATCGAGTGGGACGACGCGGTGATCGCCGGCGGCCTGATCGGGCAGAAGATCGTGCTCAACGAGTTCATCGCCTACCTGCAGCTGGCGCAGACCCCGGTGGGCGAGGGCGTGGGCGCGATCAGCGAGAACAGCCGTCTGATCCTCACCTACGCGCTGTGCGGTTTCGCCAACTTCGCCTCGATCGCGATCCAGATCGGCGGCATCGGCGGCCTGGCCCCGGAGCGTCGCGGCGACCTCGCCCGCTTCGGCCTGCGCGCCGTGCTGGGCGGTTCGATCGCCACGCTGATGACCGCGACCATCGCGGGCGTGCTGATCCATCTGCGCTGACGCAGCTGCTCCAGACCAGTTGCGCCGCCCCAGGTGCTTCGGCCCGCCTGTGCCGGACAGGCCTGACCACGCCGCCGCACCCGCGGCGCGTCGTCGGAAGGGCGTGGCATCGTTCCCGGATGCCGTCAGTGCATGTGCACCGTGCCGGCATTCGGCCCGCACAAGCCACCATCGTCGGCCCGCCGTCCTCCTGCCGCCGGCATGCGCCGGCGGATCGGTGATTCCATACGGCCGGCCGGCGTCGCGCCTCCCGCCCATCCGGTCTCGATGCCTGCACATCGGGGCCATTCCCCGGCCCGCAGCATCGCGGGCTGCTCGCGGCCCCGTCCGACCCGGGCCGCGTCTTCCCCGCGTTGTCCGGAGGATCCCACTCCGAACGCGAGATCGTACAGGACCCCGCATGCCCCAGCCCATCACTCCGCCGTCCACACCGCTTGTCACCGTGGTCGGTTCCTTCAATGTCGATCATGTCTGGCGCTGCGAGGCCCTGCCCGCGCCCGGTGCCACCCTGGGCGGCGAGTACGCCAGCGGCCCCGGCGGCAAGGGCTTCAACCAGGCCGTGGCCGCGGCCCGTGCCGGTGCGTCGACGGCCTTCGTCTGCGCGCTGGGCGAGGATCTCGGCGGTCACCATGCACGCAGCCTGGCCGCGGGCGAGGGCATCGACCTGCGCGCCCAGGCGGCCGATGTGCCCACCGGCAGCGCCGGCATCTTCGTCGATGCCCAAGGCCGCAACTGCATCGTGGTGGGGCCGGGCGCCAATGCCGCGCTGTCCCCGGCCTTCGTCGATGCGCAGGCCGCGCTGTTCGGCGATGCGCGGGTGACGCTGGCGCAGCTGGAAACCGCCGCGGACGCCGCCCAGGCCGCCTTCGTGCAGACCCGGGCGGGCGGCGGCCTGACCGTGCTCAACCCGGCGCCGGCCAACGCGCAGGTTCCGGCCGAACTGCTGGCCCTGGCCGATGTGCTCACGCCCAACGAGACCGAGTGCGCGGCCCTGTTCCGCCGTCTCGGCGAGCGCCTGGACGGCGAGGCCATCGCCAGTCTCGACAGCCCCCGCCTGCATGCGCTCTGCCGCGACCTGCTGCCCGGAGGCACCGTGGTGGTGACCCTGGGCGCGGCCGGGTGCTTCGTCTCGCATGCCGACGACACCCGCCGCGGCGATGAAGCCGCCTACTACCGTCAGCCGTCCGAGCCGGCCAGCGTGGTCGACACCACCGGCGCCGGCGATGCCTTCAGCGGCGCACTGGCCGCGGCGCTGGCGCTGTGGCCGCAGTGGCCGTTCTCGGCCCAGGTCCGCTTCGCCAACCGCTATGCGGCGCTGTCGACCGAGGCCCACGGCGCGGCCCTGGCGATGCCGACCCGCGATCAGCTGCAGGCGCGGTATCCGGAAGGCTGAGCGGCCTCGATGGCCGAGCCGGCATTCGTCGGGAGCGATGCCGGCTGAATGGAGCAGTGGCGGACGAAGGCGTGATGGCGGGCCCGGGCCCGCCCTACGGCGTCGCGACAAGACGCCGTCGCGGGTGCCTGCTACCCTCGGGTTTCCACCCGACGCACGGAGATCCGCATGGCCGGCAAGTTCGTGATCAGCAAGCGCAGCAACGGCGAATTCCAGTTCAACCTCAAGGCCTCCAACGGCCAGGTCATCCTGACCAGCGAGGGCTACAAGGACCGCGCAGGCTGCGACAACGGCATCGCTTCGGTGAAGAAGAACGCGCCCGACGACGCCCGCTACGAGCGCAAGACCGCCACCAACGGCAAGTTCCACTTCAATCTCAAGGCCGCCAACCACCAGGTGATCGGCAGCAGCCAGTTGTACGAGAGCGAAGACTCCCGCGACAACGGCATCGAGTCGGTGAAAAAACACGCGCCGGATGCGGCCGTGGTGGACGAGACGGCCTGAGGCCCTCGCCAGAGGGACACGCCCGACGTCAGCATCCACGTGTTGCGCGCAATCGTTTCGACCGCATGCACCTGGCGCGAACGCGAAGCCCGGCATCGGCCGGGCTTCGTGCTTCTGCGGTCTGCGGGCGCCGCTTCGGCGTCTTCCGCAAAGAGGCGTCCTTGCGCCGCAAGCGCTCCGCGCTCCACCTCGGGTCGGGCCTGAAGGCCCTCCTGCGCTGCGTCGACAGTCGTAGGAGGGCCTTCAGGCCCGACCCTGGCAATCCACCCTGCGGCCGCTCCTCGCGGCCGTCATGCCATCCAGACGCTAGAATCCGCGGCATGCGCATCGGCCCCCATGTCATCGAGCCCCGCGTGATCCTGGCCCCGATGGCCGGGGTCACCGACAAGCCGTTCCGGCAGCTGTGCAAGCGCCTGGGTGCGGGGCTGGCGGTGTCGGAAATGACCACCTCCGACCCGCGCCTGTGGACCACGCGCAAGTCGCTGCACCGCATGGACCACGATGGCGAACCCGCGCCGATCTCGGTGCAGATCGCCGGCACCGTGCCCGAGGTGCTGGCCGAGGCCGCACGCCACAACGTGGACCACGGCGCGCAGCTGATCGATATCAACATGGGCTGCCCGGCGAAGAAGGTGTGCAATGCCTGGGCCGGCTCGGCGCTGATGCGCGACGAGGCGCTGGTGGCGCGCATCCTGAGCGCGGTGGTGAACGCGGTGGACGTGCCGGTGACGCTGAAGATTCGCACCGGCTGGGCCGCGGACGCGCGCAACGCGCCGGTCATCGCGCGCATCGCCGAGGACAGCGGCATCGCCGCGCTCACCATCCACGGCCGCACGCGCGACCAGCAGTACACCGGCCATGCCGAATACGACACCATCGCCGCGGTCAAGGCGATGCTGAAGATACCGGTGATCGCCAACGGCGACATCGACTCGCCGCAGAAGGCCCGCGCCGTGCTCGCGGCCACCGGCTGCGACGCGGTGATGATCGGCCGCGCCGCGCAGGGCCGCCCGTGGATCTTCCGCGAGGTCGCGCATTTCCTTGCGACCGGCGACACGCTGCCGCCGCCGACGCTGGCCGAGGTACGCGACATCCTGCTCGGCCATCTCGAACACCTGCACGCCTTCTACGGCGAGCAGCAGGGCCTGCGCATCGCGCGCAAGCATCTGGGGTGGTATGCGAAGGACCGCCCCGAGCATTCCGAAGAACAGCGCGAAGCCTTCCGCGCCGCGGTGGTGCGCGCGGAAACCGCCGAGGCCCAGCTGCGGATGACGCGGGACTATTTCGATGCGGTGATCGCCGGAGTGAAGCCCGGCGCGATGGCGGTGGCGGCATGAACGATACGCCGACATCGTCGCAGCAGTCGCAGTCGCAGTCGCAGGTGCAGAACCTGATCCGGGTCGAGTTTGCGATGTCGCAGGCCGAGTGGCCCCGGTTTCTCTGGTATCTGAACCGCTCATCGCTCAAGGGCATATTGTCCTGGGTCTTCTTCCCGGTGATGGCCGTGATCCTGGCGGCACTGCTGCTCCACACTGGTCTGGGCACGACGTGGCGCTGGGCGATCGTCGGCTTCGGTCTGGTCTACGCACCGACCGTGTTTCTGTGGCGTGTGCGTCGCGCGCACCGCGCCGCTATTCGGCAGGGCCCTCACCGCTACGCATTCGACGATACGGGCCTGCACGTCCACGACGATCTGGTCGACGTCCGCCAGCGCTGGGCCGCGATCCAGCGTATCCGGCACTGCCGCGGACTGCTGTTGCTGTACTTCGCCATGGATGCCGCGCACTGCATCCCGCTGCGTGCGCTGGGGGAGCACGGCATCGACGACCTGCTGCAACGCGCCGTGGCCGGCGGTGCGGCCGGCATCGCACTCGATTTGGCGCCTGTCGCTTCCGGTTCCCGTGCGCCATCGATCTGAGCAGACGTGATCGAGGAGTCAATGATGAACGCATCATCCGAGAATCCGACCTACCTCCACGGCTTCTCCCCCACCGAACAGGCGCGCCTGCGTCGTCAGGCGCGCATCGGCGAAGCCACGATCTTCCGCAACATCGACTACATGGGTGTATCGCGACTGCTTGAAGTCGGCAGCGGCGTGGGCGCGCAGACCGAGATCCTGCTGCGGCGTTTCCCCGACCTGCACGTCACCTGCGTCGATCTCAACGAGGCGCAGCTCGATGCCGCATGCGCCAACCTCGGCGCGATGCCGTGGCTCGACGGTCGCTACGCGCTGCAGCGCGCCGACGCCACCGATCTGCCGTTCGAGGCGCGCAGTTTCGACGCCGCCTTTCTATGTTGGGTGCTGGAACATGTGCCTTCGCCGGCGCGCGTGCTCAGCGAGGTGCGCCGTGTGCTGTCGCCGGGTGCGCCGGTCTACGTCACCGAAGTCATGAACGCGGCCTTCCTGCTCGACCCGTATTCGCCCAACGTCTGGAAATACTGGATGGCGTTCAACGACTTCCAGATCGAACAGGGCGGCGATCCCTTCGTGGGCGCGAAGCTCGGCAATCTGCTGTTGGCCGGCGGTTTCCGCGACGTGAGCACCGAGATCAAGACCTTCCATTTCGACAACCGCGAGCCGGCGCAGCGCAAGGCCATGATCGCGTTCTGGGAGGAGCTGCTGCTGTCGGCCGCCGACCAGCTGCTCGCTGCCGGATGCGTCACCGACGAGGTGGTCGCCGGCATGCGCCGTGAGATGCGCGAGGTGCGGAGCGACCCCAACGCGGTGTTCTTCTATTCCTTCGTGCAGGCGCGGGCGCGAGTGTAGGTGCAACCATCGCAGCGGCGAACGGTCGGCCGAGCGCTGCGCGGCGTCTTGTGCAGAGCGGAGCGCAGCTCCGCTGCGAATCTCTACGGAAGCCGTTGCAGCGGAGCTGTGCTCCGCTCTGCAGGACGCTCATCGCGAGGCACCGTCGCACCGCAGGCCCCGTCGATTCACGGCGCGGGGCCGCCCATCTGCGCGTCGGATGCCGATTCCCGCGTGTCGGGCGCCGGTTGCGGGCCGAGCGGCATGGGGGAGGGGTCTTCCCAGATCCTTGCCCACATCTCGCCCAGACGTTCGCGGGCGTCCAGCGGCCATTCCATCTGCGCAGGGGGCACCGGCGTCCACGCGCCGGCGTCGCGCTCGGCGACGATGAAGTTGAAGACGTAGTCGGGCTCCGCGCCCATGCGCAGGTCGCTGAGGATCAGCAGCCCGTCGCGCGTGTGCGCCTTCATGAAGCCGTGGTTGAACCAGCGCAGGCGCTGCACCGCGGGTGCCTCGGCGACGGCGGCGAGTGCCGCGCTGTCGCTGGGATAGCTGCGGAACCGCATCGGCCCGCGGTCGGCCACCAGCGAGCGCTGGCCTTCCAGATAACCGTCCGGGGTCATCGCCACCACCCGCCACAGCAGGGTGTTGAACGGCATCGGCACGCTGAACCGCGGCGCGTCCTGCAGGCCCATGGAGGCCAGTGCCTCATCCGCGGCGCGGTCCACCTGCGCCTTGGCGACCAGCGACCAGCCGATGTAGGCGGTGCTGAGCGCCAGCGCCGCCACCAGCGCGCGCTGCGCGCGCTCGCGCGCTCGCAGGCGCCAGGCCATCACGCAGGCGATCAGCAGCCACAGCGTGTACAGCGGGTCGATGATGAACAGGCTGGACCACATCGTGGGCGGCACATCCAGCGGCCACCACAGCTGTGTGCCGTAGACGGTGAAGGCATCCAGCAGCGGATGGGTGACCAGCGCCAGCTGGATCGCCCAGAACCATCGCGCGGGCGCTTCGGCCACCCGGCCGCGGCCGTAGCGCCGGAACAGCCACCAGATCAGCGCCGCCAGCAGCGGCAGCACGAGGAGCGAATGGCTGACGCTGCGGTGCCAGGTCATGCGCAGCACCGGGTCATCGGTGAGCAGGGCGAGCGGGATGCCGTCGAGGTCGGGCAGGGTGCCCAGCGCCGCACCGGCCAGCAGGGCGGCACGACGGTGGGCGGCGGGGGCGATGGCGGCGGCGAGCGCGCCGCCGAGAACGATCTGGCTGAGGGAGTCCATGCGCGGATGCTACGGCAGGCGTGTGGCGTCGGCACCCGTGTCGCGACGGATCGCCCGTCTGCCGGCCGGCCTGCGTGGCCCGGCACGGCCCTATCGCGCGGTGTCGTGCAGCCCCGACTGCGCGTCCGCCCGGTGGCGAGCCCCCTCGGATCCGACCGCTCAGGCCTGGCCGGTCAGTGCGTTGACCGTCGCGGTCAACTGCGCGTTCATCTCCGCCTGGCCCTGGGTGGTGGTGATGACCAGCTCCGGCGAGGCGTGGTTGGGGTCGCCCGCATTCACCGGTGGCTGGGGAGCGTATTGATTGGCCAGCTGGGTGGACTCCGCGGCGGATTCGCCGGCGATGCGCCTGACCAGCTCCAGGGCCAGATCGATCGACGAGGAAACGCCGCCGCCGCTGAAGCGGTGCTTCTTTTCGTCGATCTCCCAGCGCGGGTAGCCGGGCACCACCACCAGCTGCGGGAACAGCGCCAGCGCATCGCGCGCGCTCCAGTAGGTGGTCACCGTGCAGTGGTCGAACAGCCCGGCCGCCGCGGCCACGAACGCGCCGGTGCAGACCGAACCGGCCCACTCGGCCTTGGGCCCGGCCGTCTTCAGAAAGCCCTGGATGCGGGATTCGGTCATCGCGGCGGTGACGCCATCGCCGCCGCCGCCCGGCACGAACACGACGTCCGGCGAGAGCTCGCTCTTGAGTGCGTCGTCGAAGGTGGCGTTGGGCATCACCGAGATGCCCTCGGTGGTGGCGATGGGGTCGGATGTGGCCGCGAGCCACACGACCCGGAAGCCGGGCACGTAGGCGAAGATCTGGGTGGCGCCCGCGAAATCCAGCAGCGTGCAGCCGGGGTACAGGGCGAAGGCGACGGTGAGGGTCTTGCCGGGCGATGACATCCGTGTGGCTCCGTGATGAGGGTGGGATGCGGCCGGTACCGCGCCCGAGCGCAGTGCGCAGCCGTCGTGATGGCGTCCGCCAGGCGCCGCGGACGCGTACGGGTTGTAGCACGCCCGTCCGCCGCCCGATGCCGTGCTTCGTCGATGGATCAATGGCTTGCGTGCGCCTGCGTGCGAGACGTCCCGCCGGCGCACCCCAGCCGCACCCCGCACGCTCCGCATGCGCGATCCGCATGCGCGCCCCGACACCCGCTGCGGCTATGCGGCGGCGCTCAGCGCCTGACGCGGCTGCAGATAACGCTGGCGTTTCTTCGGCAGGATCCGCGCCAGGTCCACCTCGATCAGCCCGTCGATGCTGTCGCTGAAATCCGGGTCCACGCCGAAGGCGAGGAAACGCGCGCCGCCGGGTTCGCACAGGTCGGTGTACTGCCGGTACAGCACCGGCACCGTGGTGCCGTGCGCGGCCAGATTGGCCTTCAGCACCTCGAAGGCGCCGTCCGCATCCAGGTCGCCGAACTGCGGCGGCGCGGCGATGTGCCGGAACGGGCGCAGGGCGGCGGCCGCGCCACGGTCGCCGTAATAGCGGTCGTAATAGGCCACCAGCTGCTCGCGCGCCTCGCGCGGCAGCGCGGCGCTGATCGACACCGCCCCGAACAGATAGCGCACCTGCGGATGGCGACGCATATACGCGCCGATGCCCTGCCACAGATAATCCAGGCTGCGGCTGCCCCAATAGTCCGGCACCACGAAACTCCGCCCCAGCGCCATGCCCTGCGCGATCCGCGGCAGCGCCTCGTCGGTGTAGTGGAACAGCGACGCCGTGTAGAGCCCCGCCAGTCCGCGCCGCGCCAGCATCGGCGCGCCGCGGGCCACGCGATACGCGCCGGCGATGCGCCCGGCCACCGCGTCCCAGACCAGCAGATGGTCGTAGTCCGGATCGAAGGCATCCAGATCGCGTGCCCGGCCGGTGCCTTCGCCCACTTGGCGGAAGGTCAGTTCGCGCAGGCGGCCTATCTCCTGCAGCAGCGGCGAATCCGCCTGCAGCCGCGCCAGACGGATGTCCTTGCCGTCGCCCGTGCGCCCGAGCAGTTCGGTCGCCGCCACCGCCAGCAGCACCGCCGCCGGGTCGGTGGGCGCCGCGAGGGGTTCGGGCCCCTGCGCCGCGGCGGTGTCGCGGCCCAGCGCGTACACCGCGCGCCGCACCCGGCGCACGCATTCGCCCGGCGTGTCCTCCATCTCCAGCCGCATCGGCCTGCCGACATGCAGCCGCAGCGGCCGCGCGCGCCGCGCGAACATCTCCCGCGCCAGCAGCGCCGTGCCCGCCGGGCCGTACAGCGCCGCGGCG
>CBFGMS010000102.1:0-9859 GCA_965649985.1 uncultured Gammaproteobacteria bacterium
TTCTCTTTTGGTTCGTTCTTCGGTCTGGCGCTCCCCTCCCCAGCACGGTGCCGATGCCGAGGCCCAGCGCACGCTGGAAGCGCCACGGCAGGCGGGCGAGCAGGGCAAGCAGGCCGATGCCGCACCAGGTCGGCCAGTGGCGCGGGCCGCGCGGGGCGGGGGCGTCGAAAGCGAAGGGCATCCGGCCATTGTACGGCGCGTCGCGTCGAAGGCCGTGCCGTAGGCAGGCGACGAGACGCTCGCCGATGCGCGACCTGCCTGCGGTCTGCTAGCCTGCCGCGTCCGCGAAACGAGGGGATGCGGTGGGCAACGACAGTGGTGACGACAGGCCGTGGTGGCGGCGCTGGTGGGCCGCGCCCGGGCGCGTGGGCGGTGCCCGCGTGCTGAACCGGCTGGGCACCCGCGAGCTGAGCTTCGCCGACGGTGTCGGCCAGAGCCGCATGGCGCGCTTCTCCCCGCATCGGCTGGTGGTGCCCTACACCCGCACCATGCTGGGCACGCTGGCGCTGGTGCCGCAGCCGCACGACATCGGCCTGGTCGGTCTCGGCGGCGGCTCGCAGGCGAAATTCCTGCACCGGCACCTGCGCGGCGCGCGCATCGAGGCCCTGGAGATTTCCGGCGACGTCATCGCCCTGCGCCGCCGCTTCCGTATTCCCGACGACGACGCCCGCTTTCGCGTGGTGCAGGCCGACGCCGCGCTCGCCCTGCGCGAGCGCGCGGGCGCCTACGACCTGCTGCTCATCGATGCCTACGACATCGGCGGCATCCCGCAGCCCCTGTCCACCGCGCGCTGGTATGCCGACTGCCGCGACAGCCTGCGCGAGGGCGGGGCGCTCGCCACCAACCTCTACCGCACGGATGTCGAGCGTCACCTGCGCCTGCTGCGCAACGCCTTCGGTGCCGAGCATGTGGCCCTGACCCGCGAAACCGAACAGAACAACTGCGTCGCCTTCGCCTGGCGCCCACCGCTGGCACCGGCCGGCACTCCGTGCTCGCTGTCCGCGGCCGGCCGGCGCGAACTGCATGACACCCTGGCCTTCATGCGCCAGCAGCGGATCGGGCGCGGGGCGTCGGGCTGACCGAGCCGCCCGGTGCGGGGATGCGCTTCGATGCGCAGGCGTCTGCGCCGTCGGCCTCCCCATTCAACTTCCCCAACCGATGCAAAACGCCCGGCGGGATCCCGGGCGCACGCAAAACAAAGCGTGATCTTCATCTTGGTATCGCCGCCGACCCACTCGCTATGTTGCCGGCGCGCGTCCGGGCCCGATGCCCGGTGCGCCCGCCGCAGGCTCCGCCGACGGTGGCAACACGGCCGGCAAGTTCGTGGTTCGCTCGGGGCATGAAGCCCCCTGTCTTCCGCCCGTCTCCGCGAGGGCGTCCAACAGGCAAACGGACGTGCCGGTCTTCTCGAAAGACTACGATTATTCATGGAGTGAAGCTCATGTCTTACCCGATCACCCCCCGCCGTGCTCTGGCGGTGACCGCCCTGGCTGCCGCCGTCTTCGCCGCCGGTGCCGCTTCCGCCGACGACCGCGCTCCGGTGCTCAGCGACGTCGTCGCCAATGCGATGAAGCGCGACCTCGGCATGAACGACGCGCAGCTGGCCCAGTACTTCGGTGCCGAACGTGCGGCGTTCGCCAATGAGGGCCGTCTGGCCGCGCAGCTCGGCGATCGCTATGCCGGCAGCTGGCTGGAGCGCGATGCGGACGGCAACTTCCGTTTCGTGGCCGCCACCACCGGCACTGCCCGCGCCGCCGATGGCGTGGAGATGCGCCGGCACCGCTATTCGCTGCGTCAGCTCGAAGGCGCCGTGGCCGATCTCGACCGCGTGCATGCGTTCTCGGCCAAGTCCGGCCTGACCGGCGTGCATGCCTGGGGCATCGATGTGCCGACCAACACCCTGGTGGTGACCGTCGCGCCGGGCTACACCCTGAACGCCGTCGACTTCGTCGCCAAGAGCGGCGTCGACACCGACATGGTCCGCTTCGAAGTCTCGACCCTCGAAGCCCCGAGCACCTTCGTCAACGTGATCGGCGGCAACGCCTACACCTCCGGCGGCGGCCGCTGCTCGATCGGCTTCGCGGCCACCCGCAGCGGCGCGAAGGGCTTCGCCACCGCCGGCCACTGCGGCGGCATCGGCACCTCGGTGGGCATCTCGGGCGTGACGGTCGGTTCGGTCCGCGCGCACTACTACCCGGGCGGCGACATGGCCTGGGCGAGCGTGCGCAGCACCGACACCCTGGTCGGCCAGGTGAACCGCTACAACGGCACCGTGCAGCGCGTGCTGGGTCGCACCCAGGCCGCGATCGGCGCGTCGGTCTGCCGTTCGGGCAGCACCACCGGCTGGCGCTGCGGCACGATCACCCGCACCGGCGTCAGCGTGAACTACGGCGCCGGCACTGTCAGCGGCCTGACCCAGTCCACCGCCTGCGCCGGTCGCGGCGACTCCGGCGGTTCCTGGATCACCGGTTCGGGCCAGGCCCAGGGCGTGACCTCGGGCGGCCAGTTGCCGGCCGGCCAGAACACCAACTGCAGCGTGGCCTCGCCGGTGACCTGGTTCCAGCCGATCAACCCGCTGATCAGCCGTTTCGGCCTGGTGCTGACGCTGGGTTGATCCCGGCCGGTCGACGCACCGCCGCCGTTCGGCGGTGCGTGAACGCGGTCCCTCCGATCGCGTGACCGTGCGGTGGATACACACGATGCCCCGGCGCAGGCCGGGGCATCGTCGTCTGTACGATGCGATGCGATGCGATGCGATGTGCGTGTCGGGCTCGGTGATCCGATCCGTCATCCGGTCCTGCAGGAGACCTGTCGCGGGTTCAAGGCGCGACCCGACACTCGGCGCTGCACGCAATCCGCCTGCAGCGCGAAGTACGGCGCTCTCTTTCTTTCTCGCGCGCTGCGCCGGTGATGCCATGAGGCATCGGGGAGACCCTGCGCGGTCTCAGTCGCCGATCTTCTTCATGCAGGCGGAGTAGCGCCGGTTGACCCGCGTCGCGAACCATTCCGTGGTCAGGCTCCGGGTGATCTTCGGGCTCTTCAGTGCGATGCGCGGCAGGGTGGCGCGCGGCAGGGGCCTGCCGTTGCGGCGGTCGCCGATCGCGAACACGCGCTGCCAGGTCTCGGTGTCCTCGAAACGCCGGCTGCGGCCCTGACGCAGATCGGTGCGGATGCGCTCCTCGGACATGCCGCTGTCGGCCAGCAGCCTGCGTACCGCCAGCTCGGTCGCGCTGGGCTCCGCGCTGCTGCCGCGCTTGCCGTAGCGCACCAGGTCGCCGTCGAGGTCGAGCGGGATGCCGCTCGCCACGGCCACCGCGTTCTGGAAGGCCGCGTTGCGGCTGGCGTACAGCCCGGCGTTGAAATCGGCGAAACGGAACAACGGCTTGTCGTAGCTGGCGGGGTACCCCAGCAGATGCGCGATGCCGAAATAGGTGCCGCCGCGACGGGTGAACACCTCGCGCCGGATCGAGCCTTCGACCGCATACGGATAACGCCGCTGGCGCGCGTGCGCCTCGGCGAAGGCGATGCTCACCTGCATCGCGCCACCGGTGCGCACCGGGTTGGCGCGGGCCAGCAGACGTGTGCCCAGCGGCACCTGCGCGATCATCTCCTCGTACAGCTCGCTCAGCTCGCGCTCGGTGCGCACGCGCTGCAGGCGCGTGCCCCAGGGCTCGCCGTTGGGCGAGTCGAGCCTGAGCAGCGCGCGGATCGCGAACGCAGGGATCTTCTTCGCCGCCGCGCGCCGCTCGATCTCCTCCACCGCGATCCTGCCCAGCCCGGGCACGTCCGGGTCGGCGCGGTAGGTCGATTCCTGCTCGATCACCGCCAGCGTGGCGCAGAGGTTCTGCGCGGACGGATCGATGTCGAGCGCGAAGAACGCGGACTGGATGTCGGCCGCCCAGGCGGTGCGGTCCGGGACATCGCGCGGGATCGCGCGCAGCAGCGTGGCGCGCACCTGCTCTGGCGTGGGCCGCGCGGTGCCGGTCTCGCACCCGGCGGCCCCCAGGCACAGCAGGAGCGCCAGCGTGAGGCGCCACCGTGTGGCGGTTGCGCGTGACCGGCGCACGCCGCGGCCCGGTGTCGTGGCGCGATGCCCGTCGCCCGCGTGCCCTGCAGCGGTGACGACGGGGGCATTCGGTCGGACGGCACGGGGCAGGGCAGGGACGGGTGGTGGCCGGAACATGGGGTGTCGCCGCAGATGTGGCCGGGCATTGTTCCACAGGCCCGGGCGCGCGCCTCCGCTCGCAGCCGCGATGCCGCAGAGCCGGTGTTCAGCCGGGTGCGGTAGCATCCCGGGGCTCGTCGTCGACACCTTCAGGATTCACATCATGCCCATGCCCCGTCGTCTCCTGCTCCGTATCGCCACGGGCGTGTTCGTCTGCGGGCTTGCTCTCGGCGCAACTGCGCAGGCCCCGGCCCCGGCATCCTCCGATGCTCCGATGGCGGTCGATGCGAAGCTCCCGGACGCCGTGCCCCCGGGGCGGCTGTCCAACAAGTGGCGGCTCGAATTCAGCGGCGCGGCCGAGTCGGCCGGCACCATCGTGCTGGAGATCCGGCCCAAGGGCCAGGCGCCGGTGCTGGTGACTGCGGTGATCGAGCGCAACGACGGCGAAAACCGGGTGGCGCGCAAGGTGAAGACCGCGATCGACCGTCAGGCAGGGTCATGGGTGGACGCCGAGCTGGACGACGGTGAGGACGTGCTGGTCAAGCGCCGTCTGTTCAAGCCGCGCGTCGCGGTGCGGCTGGTGTCGATCACGGTGAAGGACGTGCGGATCAATTTCGACCGCGAGTGAGCGCGCCGTGCGTCGCGGCGGCCTTCAGGCGCCGCCCGGCTTGGCGTCCGCCTTGGCCGCTTTGAAGGACTTTTCCAGCAGCGTCACCCGCTCGCGCAGCTCCCTGTGGTCGGGCAGGTAGAGCTGCGCCGCCTTGTAGTCCGACAGGGCCTTGCGCGGGTCGCCGAGGTGCTCCCACGCCAGGCCGCGGCCCACCAGGGCCTCGCCAGGCGCCACGCCGAAGCGCACCAACTGGTCGTAATAGGCCATGGCGTCGCCGTGTTGTTCGAGCCGTCCGGCGCAGCTCCCGCTGCCCAGCAGGGCGATCCGCAGCGGCGCCGTGGCGATGGCCGCCTCCAGCGTGTGCAGGGCGCGCTTGTAGGAGCCGAAGTTGTACTGCCGTTCGCCGTCGTGAAAGGCGCGGTAGGCCTCCAGCAGCGCCATCCTCGGATTCTCGCGGGCGAATTGCCTGCTGTGGGTCAGCACGGTGCTCAGGCGCTTGCCGCTGACGCCACGCGCCTCGTTGCCGTAATCCAGGGCGCGTGCGGGCACGTAATAGCTCCACGGCGCCTGCGTCAGCGCGGTGCCGAGCGCGAGGTCCACCGAGGCGGCGTCGCCGCCCAATGCGTAGGACTCGATCAGCAGCGCGTAGGCGGGGATCAGGTCGGCACGCAGCGCCACCGCGCGGCGCAGCTGGGCGTTCGCCTGGCGGGCCTTGCCGGCCACCAGGCCGATGCGGCTGTCGGACAGCTTCTCGCGATGGCCGTCGCCGCGTGCCTCGCGCGCCGCCGACAGCAGCTGGGCGCCACGTGCGGCGCGTGCGAATGCGTCCTTGGGGCGGGCCGAGACCCAGCGCCGCAGATAACGATCGGCTTCGGCACCGCTCTCCCAGCCGATCGGTTCCAGGGCCCGGTACAGCAGATACTCCGGCTCTTCACGTGCCAGGTGCCGCTTGAGGTGGTTGCCGTAGAGCGTCTCGAGCGCCGGCCAGTCCTTGGCATCGATCATGCGCTTGAGGTCGGCGGCGGTGAGTACCGGCCAGAAGCCGTCCTCGCACAGCGCCTGGATCACCTGGAACGACCATTCGGCGCCTTCGGGCGCGCGCTGGTAGATGCAGCGCTGGATCGGGTCGAGCTGGTCCCAGCGCACCTCCGCGCGCGGCGGCGGTGTGGCCCGATCCTCTTCCGGCGCCGCTTCGTTCACCTTGCAGCCGCCGAGGATCGCCGTGCCGAGAATCACGGCGCCGAGGATCAGGCCCTGCAGCGCCGGACGGGCGAACATCCGTACCGACTGCAGCGCACCACGAACGAAAGAACGTCGGCCTGCCTCCGGGCCCCTCTCCTGACGCGGCAACCGCATGATGGTCCTGTCCCCTGTTGGGCCCCTGTCGTCGTCTCCGCGACCGGCCCGGTGCCGTCGTCGCGGCATGCGCGAATCGGCTGCCGTTGCCCCAATTCTGTCATCGGCGACATGCCGCATCAATCCGTGCAGGGGAGGATCGCGACAAGCCGTCCACCAGCGGTGGCGACCGGCGCGTCGCGTCGCACAGGGTGGCCTGCCGGGACAGTGCGCGATCCGTGCGGGACAAGCCGCTGTGCATCAACATCCAACACACCCGCGTCGGCGCGGGCGCGAGGCTGGCCGTGGACCTGTCGGGCCGCTCAGCCGGCGCTGGCGCGCGCGAGACGGTCGTGTACGTCGCGCCACGCCTCGTCGCGGGGCGGCGTCTGCAGCCAGATTTCCCCGGCGCCTGCCGCGTCGAGAGCGTGCAGGGTGGCGTACAGCGCGCGCGCATAGTCGGCCTTGGCTTCCGGCATCGCGACCCAGGCCGCGATGCCTGCATGTGCGGGCCGAACCAGTGTCGTCCCGTAGGTCATGATCGCCACCCGCGCATGTGCAGGCAGGGTGGCCAGCTGCTCCTCCAGCGTTCCGGCGTCCAGCATCCGCAGCGGGGTGTGCGGGCGGTAATGCACGGCGACATTGCCGGGCACCGCGGTGTCGTGCTGCGCGGGCATGTCGACCGGAACCTGCAGCGCGGCTTCGATCTCGCCGCGGGTGATCGGGCCGGCGCGCACCACGCGCGGCGCCGTGCCGGTCAGGTCGACGATGGTCGACTCCAGGCCCACCGCGCAGGGCCCGCCATCCAGCACGGCATCGATGCGGCCGTCCAGACCGGCCAGCACCTGCGCCGCGGTGGTCGGACTCAGGCGCTGGTAGAGGTTGGCCGAGGGCGCCGCCAGGCCGCCGTCGAGCGTCTGCAGCACCTGGCGCATCACCGGGTGCGCGGGCACGCGCAGACCGATGCTGTCGCGCCCACCGGTCACGCTGGCGTCGATGTGTGGCGCCCTGCGCAGCAGCAGGGTGAGCGGCCCGGGCCAGAACCGCTCCGCCAGGCGCCATGCGGTCTCGGGAATGTCCTCGGCCCAGCGCGGCAGGTGACTGGCATCGGGCAGGTGCACGATGAGCGGGTGGTCGCTCGGACGGCCCTTCGCCGTGAAGATCCCGCGCACCGCGACCGGGTCGGTGGCGTCGGCGGCCAGGCCGTAGACGGTCTCGGTGGGCATCGCGACCAGGCGGCCCTCGCGCAGCAGACGGACGGCTTCGGCGATGTGGTCCGCGCGGGTGGCGTCGAGCAGGCGGGTGGAGCGGGCAGGGATTCCGGGCATCGCGACAGGGTAGGGCCTGCGTGCGGGTTTTTCACCTCGCGCATGCCCATTCCGCGCGTGCCCATTTCGCATGCACACCTTGTTCATGTCCGTCCGTGGATGCTGCGCCGCCCGATGCGCCCGGCAGGCCGCGGGTCTATGATCGAAAGCCCCCGGCCCTCTCCGCCCGTGTGCGGACAGCGTCGGTCCACGGGCTTCCAGCGAGGAGATCGACATGGCCACAGGCTGGGCCGCCGACGGCGCAGTGCAGGATCAGATCGATGCCACCGTGAAGGATGGCATCCAGCGCGCGCGCAGCCGTCTGCCGCAGGGGCCCGGGTTGAGCCACTGCGAAGACTGCGATGCCGAGATCCCCGAAGCGCGGCGCCGCGCGGTGCCCGGCGTGCGCCTGTGCGTGATCTGCCAGGAGGCGGCCGACCGCGAGGATGCGGCTTCCGGCGGCTACAACCGTCGCGGCAGCAAGGACAGCCAGCTGCGCTGACGTGCGCGGCCATCGTCATCCGCTTTCGCAGCCCTTCACGGTCGATTCCCCGCCATCACCGCCGCGCCCGGCACGCAGACCATGCATCGCGAGACGTCCCCCCGCAGCGATACAGACGACACCGTCATAACGGACGGCGCGGCGGCAGGCATGGATGCGGACGTGGAGGCACGTGCCCTTGTCGCGCCCGATATTGCCGTGCGCGGGGAGGCCGACAGCCCGCATCACGCACATCCGCAACCGGTTGCCGATGTGGATGGCGATGCGCATGCCGATCGCGATGCGGACGCCGCCGCGCGCCCCTTCGTGGTGCCCTGCGCCACGCTGCCTGCGAGCGCGCCGCTGCGCTGGCTGGCCGCGGGCTGGCGCGACCTTCGGCGCGCGCCGGGGCTGTCGCTGATGTTCGGCGGCGTGATCGTGCTGATGAGTCTCGGCATCTCGTGGCTCGCCTGGACGCTCGGGCGCTTCGCGCTGCTGGCCACGCTGCTGTCCGGTTTCGTGTTCGTCGCGCCCTTGCTGTGCGTGGGCCTGTACTGCGTCAGCCGCGGGCTGGAACGCGGGCGCACGCCCCGACTGCGCGATTCCTTCGTCCTGGCCCGACGCGTGGCCGGGCAGGCGGGCGTGTTCGCGCTCGTGCAGGGCGTGATCGTGCTGCTCTGGTCGCGCGCGGGGATGATGGTCGGTGCGTTCTTTCCCGTCGACGGGAGCAATGCGTCGACACTCTGGGAATTCCTCGTGATCGGCTCGGCGGTGGGCTCGCTTTTCGCCGCACTCACCTTCGCGGTTTCGGCGTTCTCGCTGCCGATGATCGCCGACCGCGATGTCGACATGATCACCGCCGGCATCTCCAGCATGCATGCGGTGCTGCGCAACAAGCCGGCCATGCTGGTCTGGGCCGGAGCGATCGTGCTGTCGACCGCGGTCGGATTCGCCACCGCGTGTTTGGGCTTCGCGGTGTTGATGCCGTGGCTGGCCTATGCCGCCTGGCATGGGTACCGCGAGACGCTGCAGGCGGACGCCTGGCCTGCGCTGGATTGAGTCGTGGGGCGCCGAACACCGCCCGAAAAGGTGGCGGCCCCGCCGGCTGACCTCGGCACCCGCATCGACCGATACCGTTGCTGCCTTCCGGCCCTGGCGGGGTTTTCGATCTAGCGTCGCGAGGGGCCGACGGGGCCACCATAGTCTTGTCGCCGCCGCACCCGCGGCGAAGGGCGCGCAGTATGCCATATCGTCGCGGCGCGCAGGATGCGGCGCGGCGGGCATGTCGGCGGGCGCATGGCGACTGGATGCCTCGGATGGCACGCAGTGCGATGGAACTTGTCTGGATGGACGTCTCTGGATGGAGCGTCTCTGGGCGGGCTGCATTGCGGTGGATGCATGGCCAGGCGCATGCGCGCCGACGGTCACGCGTGGTTCGCCATGTTCGAACGCCCAAACGAAAACCGGACCCTTTCGGGTCCGGTCGACTGGCTGTCCTTCGCCGAGGTGCCGCGTGCGCGGCAGGAAGCCGTCAGGAAGCGGCGGCGTCCTTGAGTTTCTTCATCGGACGCACCTTGACCTTGACCGACGCCGGCTTGGCGGCGAACACGGTTTCCTGGCCGGTGAAGGGGTTGATGCCCTTGCGCTTCGGCTTGGCCGGCACGCTCACGGCGCTGATCTTCAGCACGCCCGGCAGCACGAACTGGCCGGCGCCCTTCTTGGCGACGGAGGCGTGGATGGTGGCCTCGAGCGCGGCCATCACGGCGCGCACGTCCTTGGCGGCGACTTCGGTGGTGCTGGCGATGTGCGCGACCAGCGCGGACTTGCTCATCACTTCCTTGATCGGCTTGGGAGCGGCGGTTTTGGCGGCGGCCTTCTTCGGGACGGCCTTCTTGGTGGGGGCCTTCTTCGCGGCGGTCTTCTTGGTTGCCATGGGACTGTGGTTTCCTCGTCGAATTTGG
>CBFGMS010000103.1:0-9744 GCA_965649985.1 uncultured Gammaproteobacteria bacterium
CCGCGAAGGCGGCCGTACCGTCGGCGCCGGCGTGGTGGCCAAGATCCTCAAGTAAGTCCCTGGCCGGGTCGGGATTCGTCCCGCGGCAGATCTTCCGTCAGCGGTCGGTCTTCCATCGGTTGGTCCCTTCCCGGACAATGGCAGGCGAGTCGGCAACGGCTCGCCGTTGCCGTCTCAGGAAGCTGCATACATTCACGACGCGTCAGTAGCTCAACTGGCAGAGCAGCGGTCTCCAAAACCGCAGGTTGGGGGTTCGAGTCCCTCCTGGCGCGCCAACTTTCGGGAGTCGGCAACCGCGTAGACGCAGGTCTCGCGGCGCCGACTCATCGGCGCGCTCGGGCGTGCAGGTCTGGATTCTCCGGCGTTGTCCGGGGGGCGCTGACCGAATACGGCTCGCCTGGTTCCTCCGAACCGGTTTCGCCGACGTGAGTGCGCCGACCTGTGCCCGGCTTCAACCGGCCCGCAACAGGCTTCCCCCTCCGCTTCATTGCGATACGACAAGGCATTCAGACATTGAACAGCAGAGTCGAACAATCCAAGTCCGGTACGTCCACCGCCGATATGACCAAATACGCGCTCGCGGTGCTGCTGGTGGCCGGCGGCCTTTTCGCCTTCTACTGGTTCGAAGGCGCCTGGCCGACCGTCGTCCGCGTTCTGACCGTCGTGGCAGGCATCGTTCTTGCCGGCGTGGTGTTCATGGCCACTGGCAAGGGCGCGGAGACCCGCGAGTTCCTGTCCGAGTCCAGGTTCGAACTGCGCAAGGTGGTGTGGCCGACCCGTCAGGAGGCCATGCGCATGACCATGATCGTGTTCGTGGCGGTGGTCGTGATCAGCCTGATCCTGGCCGGGTTCGATGTGGTGATCCAGTGGCTGGTCAAACTGGCCCTGGGCGCTTGAGGAGATGGCAGTGAGCGAGACCGAGATCAACAAGCGCTGGTACGTGGTGCACGCCTATTCCGGCTTCGAGAAGTCGGTGGCCCAGGCCCTGCGCGATCGCATCGCGCGCACCGGCATGCAGGACAAGTTCGGCGATGTGCTGGTCCCGACCGAAGAAGTGGTCGAGATGCGCTCCGGCCAGAAGCGCCGTTCCGAGCGCAAGTTCTACCCCGGCTACGTGCTGGTGCAGATCGCGACCCACGACGATTCGGGCATCCCGCGGATGGACAGCGAGAGCTGGCATCTGGTCAAGGAGACGCCGAAGGTGATGGGCTTCATCGGCGGCACGGCCGACCGCCCGCTGCCGATCAGCGAGAAGGAGGCCGACGCCATTCTGCAGCGCGTGCAGGACGGTGTGGAGAAGCCCAAGCCCAAGGTGCTGTTCGAGCCCGGCCAGATGGTCCGCGTGGTCGACGGCCCCTTCAACGACTTCAACGGCGTGGTCGAGGAAGTCAACTACGACAAGAGCCGCCTGCGCGTCTCGGTGCTGATCTTCGGTCGCGCCACGCCGGTGGAACTGGAATTCGGCCAGGTCGAGAAGGCATAAGCCCGCATCGGGCATTGCGCCGCCTCGTCCCGGCCTTCAACCGCGCGTCGCATCCGCGCCGCGCCAACACGATGGAGGAGCCCCGCAGCCGCAAGGCGTGCAGGCGCTAACACTCCAGGAGAACCTCAATGGCAAAGAAAGTTGTCGGCTACATCAAGCTGCAGGTGAAGGCCGGTCAGGCCAACCCCTCGCCGCCGGTCGGTCCCGCGCTGGGTCAGCGCGGCCTGAACATCATGGAGTTCTGCAAGGCGTTCAACGCCGCCACCTCCAAGCTGGAGCCGGGTCTGCCGACCCCGGTCATCATCACCGCCTATTCGGACCGCACCTTCACCTTCGTCACCAAGTCGACCCCGGCTTCGGTGCTGCTGAAGAAGGCCGCCGGCATCCAGTCCGGCTCCAAGCGCCCCAACACCGACAAGGTCGGCAAGGTGACGCGCAAGCAGCTGGAAGACATCGCGAAGATGAAGGAAGCGGATCTGACCGCTGCCGATCTCGACGCGGCCGTCAAGACCATCGCGGGCTCCGCCCGTTCGATGGGCCTCGTGGTGGAGGGCTGAGACCATGGCACTGAACAAGCGACAGAAAGCAATCAAGGCCGCGGTCGAACCCGGCAAGACCTACGCGATCGACGACGCCATCAAGATCGTCAAGACCGCGACCAAGGCCAAGTTCGTCGAAGCCGTCGACGTGGCCGTGCGTCTGGGCGTCGATGCGCGCAAGTCGGACCAGCAGGTCCGCGGCTCCACCGTGCTGCCCGCCGGCACCGGCAAGACCGTGCGCGTGGCCGTGTTCTGCCCGGCCGGTGCGAAGGCCGATGAGGCCCTGGCCGCCGGCGCCGAAGCGGTCGGCATGGACGACCTCGCCGAGCGCATGCAGGGCGGTGAGCTGAACTACGACGTGGTCATCGCCACGCCGGACGCCATGCGCGTGGTCGGCAAGCTCGGTCAGGTGCTGGGCCCGCGCGGCCTGATGCCCAACCCGAAGGTCGGCACCGTCTCGCCGAACCCGGCCGAAGCGGTGAAGAATGCCAAGGGCGGTCAGGTGCGCTACCGCACCGACAAGGCCGGCATCATCCACTGCACCATCGGCAAGGCCGACTTCGACGCCGACAAGCTGAAGGAAAACCTGACCGCGCTGCTGGCCGACCTGATCAAGGCCAAGCCGGCGACCGCGAAGGGCGTCTACCTGCAGAAGGTGTCGATCAGCTCGACGATGGGCCCCGGCGTCGCCGTCGACCAGTCCTCGCTGGCGCTGAAGTGACGTAACGGCGCGCTCGCGCATGAGTGCGAGCGCCTTTGCCGTTGCGTCATCCCGAGCGAAGCGACGGATCCGCTGTTGATCTCTTGGCCGAAGAGAGAAACAGGTTCCTCGCTGAACTCGGAACGAAAAAGCATTGCGTCAAACCCGCGCGGGATGAGTTCCCTCGCTCCGCACGGGACACAGGTTTTGAGGGCATCGCCGAAGGCGCATCCACGCGGATGCATCCCAGGCGATCGCCGTCAAAGACCGCAGGCGCGGTTCGCGCGCGATACCCACGGGCATGGAAGCGCGTTCCGCCGTTCATACGGCGGGATGGCACGGCACGGAGTCGTGGGGTCGCAGGCGGAACCGCTTAATCGCACTCGCAAGAGTCGACCTGCGCAGATGGTGCCGCCCCCTCTGGATGTTTCGGTTTCGAAATTTCTGCGAAGGGCCGCCACCGGGGCGCATTCCGCGCCCCCGGCGTCGAAGGATCGATGCCGTCCGGGACCGCAAGCGGCAGGAGCCGCGAGCGGAGTTCACAAGAGGAGTGCACATGGCTCTGAATCTCACCCAGAAGCAAGACGTAGTGGCCGAAGTGGCGGAAATCGCCGCGAAGGCCCACTCCTTGATCGCTGCCGAATATGCAGGCACCACGGTCTCCCAGATGACCGAGATGCGCAAGAAGGCGCGTGAAACCGGCGTGTACTTGAAAGTCGTCAAGAACACCCTGGCTTCGCGCGCTGTGGCGGGTACCGAATACGAAGCTGTCCAGGACAAGCTCGTCGGCCCGCTGCTCTATGCGTTCTCGCTGGAAGAGCCCGGCGCTGCCGGTCGGCTGATCAAGGAATTCTCGAAGGGCAACGACAAGCTGCAGCCCAAGGTCGTCGCCGTCGGTGGCCAGGTCTATCCGGCCAGCCACGTCGACGTGCTGGCCTCGCTGCCGACCCGTGACCAGGCCCTGGCGATGCTCGCCCGCGTCCTGGCCGAGCCGGCGACCATGCTGGCCCGCGCGATCAAGGCCGTGGCCGATCAGCAGGGTGGCGGCGAAGCCGCTCCTGCCGACGCCGACGCCGCGCCTGTCGAAGCCTGATTCCCCTACGTCCCCAAGGCTTCGTGCCGCCGGTTGGAATCGGTTGACGTCCACCGCCGCGAACGCCGCAACCCAATCAATCCAGAGGTATACACAATGTCCCTTACCAACGAGCAGATCGTCGACGCCGTCGCCGGCAAGACCCTGATGGAAGTGATGGAGCTGGTCAAGGCCATCGAAGAGAAGTTCGGCGTGACCGCCGCCGCTCCGGTGATGATGGCCGGCCCGGCCGCCGCTGCCGCTCCGGTGGAAGAGCAGACCGAGTTCAACGTCATCCTGAAGGCCGCCGGCGAGAAGAAGGTCGAGGTCATCAAGGCCGTCCGCGCCATCACCGGCCTGGGCCTGAAGGAAGCGAAGGACCTGGTCGAAGGCGCTCCGCAGACCGTGAAGGAAGGCGCTTCGAAGGAAGACGCCGAGAAGATGAAGAAGGATCTGGAAGCCGCCGGCGCTCAGGTCGAGCTCAAGTAATCGGCTTCGCGTCGCCCCGGGTTGGCTCCGGCCACCCAAGGCGACACACCGAGGCCGGGGGCGCAAGCCCCCGGCCTTCGGCCGTTCCAGTCGTTCGGAGCGGGGAATGGGGAATCGGGAGTCACCTGCGTCGAACGTCGCAGTGGCGTCTCCCGATTCCCGATTCCCGGACCACCGGGCATCGCAGTCGACAGTCGGAAGTAGCGGGAGAGGGCGTGCTGGTGCCGGCAATACCAGCGACTTCCCACTGTCGATTCCATTGAAGCGCGCATCGACGCGCTTCCCCCGGCAGACGCCGTCTTGCGTCGCCGGCACGACACACAATTCAAGCTGAGAGGCCTTTCTCCCATGACCACAGCGCACTCGACGCACTACTCGTTCACCGAGAAGAAGCGCATCCGCAAGAACTTCGGCAAGCGCCGCTCGATTCTGGAAGTCCCGTTCCTGCTGGCGATCCAGGTCGATTCCTACCGCGATTTCCTCCAGGCCGACGCCGAACCCTCGCAGCGCGAGGACCGTGGCCTGCATGCCGCGCTGAAGTCCGTGTTCCCGATCACCAGCTACAACGGCTACGCCGCGCTGGAGTACGTCGGTTACAAGCTCGGCGAGCCTGTGTTCGACGAGCGCGAGTGCCGCAACCGCGGTCTGAGCTACGGCGCGCCGCTGCGCGTCACCGTGCGCCTGGTCATCTACGACAAGGAATCCTCGACCAAGGCCGTGAAGTACGTGAAGGAGCAGGAGGTCTACATGGGCGAGATCCCGCTCATGACCGACAACGGCACCTTCATCGTCAACGGCACCGAGCGCGTCATCGTCTCGCAGCTGCACCGCTCGCCCGGCGTGTTCTTCGATCACGACCGCGGCAAGACCCACAGCTCGGGCAAGCTGCTGTACAGCGCGCGCATCATCCCCTACCGCGGCTCGTGGCTGGACTTCGAGTTCGACCCGAAGGATGCGGTGTTCACCCGTATCGACCGTCGCCGCAAGCTGCCGGTCACCATCCTGCTGCGCGCGCTCGGCTACAGCAACGAGGAAATCCTCGCGCAGTTCTTCGAGGTCAACACCTTCCACATCCTGCCGGAAGGCGTGCAGTTGGAGCTCATCCCCGAGCGTCTGCGCGGCGAGACCCTGGACTTCGATCTGGCCGACGGCGACCGCGTGATCGTCGAAGCCGGCAAGCGCATCACCGCGCGTCACATCAAGCAGCTGGAACAGTCGGGCATCGCCGCGCTGGCCGTGCCGGACAGCTACCTCGTGGGCCGCATCCTGTCGCACGACGTCGTCGACAGCGCGACCGGCGAGCTGCTGGCCGCCGCCAACGACGAGATCGGCGACGACCACCTGGAGAAGCTGCGCAAGCACGGCATCGCCAGCGTCGGCACCCTGTGGGTGAACGACCTCGACCGCGGCCCCTACATCTCCAACACCCTGCGCATCGACCCGACCAAGACGCAGCTCGAAGCGCTGGTCGAGATCTACCGCATGATGCGTCCCGGCGAGCCGCCGACCAAGGACGCGGCGCAGAACCTGTTCCACAACCTGTTCTTCACCTTCGAGCGCTACGACCTTTCGGGCGTGGGCCGGATGAAGTTCAACCGCCGCATCGGCCGCAAGGAGACCGAGGGCTGTCCGGTCCTGTACGACTACAAGTACTTCTCCGAGCGCAAGGACGAGGAGTCCGCACGTCTGCGCGAGCAGTGCGGCGAGACCATGTCGGACATCCTCGACGTCATCCGCGTGCTGACCGAGATCCGCAACGGCCGCGGCGTCGTGGACGACATCGACCACCTGGGCAACCGCCGCGTGCGTTCGGTCGGCGAAATGGCCGAGAACGTCTTCCGCGTGGGCCTGGTCCGCGTCGAGCGCGCCGTGAAGGAGCGCCTGACGATGGCCGAGTCCGAAGGCCTGACGCCGCAGGAACTCATCAACGCCAAGCCGGTGGCCGCCGCGATCAAGGAGTTCTTCGGCTCCTCGCAGCTGTCGCAGTTCATGGACCAGAACAACCCGCTGTCGGAAGTCACGCACAAGCGTCGCGTCTCGGCCCTCGGCCCGGGCGGTCTGACCCGCGAGCGCGCCGGCTTCGAAGTGCGCGACGTGCACCCGACCCATTACGGCCGCGTCTGCACCATCGAGACGCCGGAAGGCCCGAACATCGGCCTGATCAACTCGCTCGCGGTGTTCGCGCGCACCAACCGCTACGGCTTCCTCGAGACGCCGTACCGCAAGGTGGTGGACGGCCGCGTGACCGACGAGATCGAGTACCTGTCGGCGATCGAGGAAAACGAGTACGTCATCGCCCAGGCGAACGCCCAGCGCGACGACGCCGGCCAGATCACCGCACAGTTCGTCGCCTGCCGTTACCAGGGCGAGTCGATGCTGCGTCCGCCGAGCGAAATCCACTTCATGGACGTCTCGCCGATGCAGACCGTGTCGGTGGCGGCGGCGCTTGTGCCGTTCCTCGAGCACGACGACGCGAACCGCGCGCTGATGGGCGCGAACATGCAGCGTCAGGCCGTACCGACCCTGCGCGCGCAGAAGCCGCTGGTGGGTACCGGCATCGAGCGTGCCGTGGCGCGCGACTCGGGTGTGACCGTGAACGCGCGTCGCGGCGGCGTGATCGAGCAGATCGACGCCGGCCGCATCGTGGTCAAGGCGCACGAGCACGAGATCGTCGACCCGACCGACGCCGGCGTCGACATCTACACGCTGATCAAGTACACCCGCTCCAACCAGAACACCTGCATCAACCAGCGTCCGCTGGTGAACGTGGGCGACAAGGTGGAGAAGGGCGACGTGCTGGCCGACGGCCCCTCGACCGACATCGGCGAGCTCGCGCTCGGCCAGAACATGCTGGTCGCGTTCATGCCGTGGAACGGCTACAACTTCGAAGACTCGATCCTGCTGTCCGAGCGGGTGGTGAAGGAAGACCGCTACACCACCATCCACATCGAAGAGCTGGCCTGCGTCGCGCGCGACACCAAGCTGGGTCCGGAAGAGATCACCGCGGACATCCCGAACGTCTCCGAGCAGGCGCTGTCGCGCCTCGACGAGTCCGGCGTGGTGTACATCGGCGCCGAAGTGCGCGCCGGCGACATCCTGGTCGGCAAGGTCACGCCCAAGGGCGAGAGCCAGCTGACCCCGGAAGAGAAGCTGCTGCGCGCGATCTTCGGCGAGAAGGCCTCGGACGTGAAGGACAGCTCGCTGCGCGTGCCGCCGGGCATGGACGGCACCGTCATCGACGTGCAGGTCTTCACCCGCGACGGCATCGAGAAGGACAAGCGCGCCCGCCAGATCGAGGAAGAGGAAATCCGTCGGGTCAAGAAGGACTTCGACGATCAGTTCCGCATCCTGGAATCGGCGATCTACGCCCGTCTGCGTTCGCAGATCGTCGGCAAGGTGGCCAACGGCGGTGCCGGCCTGAAGAAGGGCGACACCATCTCCGACGCCTTCCTCGACGGCCTGAAGAAGTCCGAGTGGTTCCAGATCCGCATGAAGGACGACGACGCGGCCGACGCGATCGAACGCGCCCAGAAGCAGATCGACGCCCACCAGAAGGAGTTCGAGCGCCGCTTCGCCGACAAGCGCAGCAAGATCACCCAGGGCGACGACCTCGCGCCGGGCGTGCTGAAGATGGTGAAGGTGTTCCTCGCGGTGAAGCGCCGCATCCAGCCCGGCGACAAGATGGCCGGCCGCCACGGCAACAAGGGCGTGGTGTCCAACATCGTGCCGGTGGAGGACATGCCCTATACCGCCGACGGCGAGACCGTGGACATCGTGCTCAACCCGCTGGGCGTGCCGAGCCGTATGAACATCGGCCAGATCCTCGAGGTGCATCTGGGCTGGGCCGCGAAGGGCCTGGGCCGGAAGATCCAGCGCATGCTGGAGGCGCAGGCGGCGGTGACCGAGCTGCGCAGCTTCCTCGGCGAGATCTACAACCACGACCGCACCGTGCACGGCGAGCGCGTCGACCTCACGCAGTTCAGCGATGAAGAGCTGCTGCGCCTGGCCGGCAACCTCACCGACGGCGTGCCGATGGCCACGCCGGTGTTCGACGGCGCGGCCGAAAGCGAGCTGAAGCTGATGCTCAAGCTGGCCGATCTGCCCGAGTCCGGCCAGACCCAGCTGTACGACGGCCGCACCGGCGAGGCGTTCGACCGCAAGACCACCATCGGCTACATGCACATGCTGAAGCTGAACCACCTGGTCGACGACAAGATGCACGCGCGTTCGACCGGCCCGTACTCGCTCGTCACCCAGCAGCCGCTGGGCGGCAAGGCGCAGTTCGGCGGCCAGCGCTTCGGCGAGATGGAAGTCTGGGCGCTGGAAGCCTACGGCGCGGCCTACACCCTGCAGGAAATGCTGACGGTGAAGTCCGACGACGTGCAGGGCCGCAACCAGATGTACAAGAACATCGTCGATGGCGAGTATGAGATGGTCGCCGGCATGCCGGAGTCCTTCAACGTGCTCGTGAAGGAAATCCGCTCGCTGGCCATCAACATGGAGCTCGAGGAGCACTGAGTTGCCGGGAATGGGGGCGGGAGGGGGAATCGTCGATGCACGGCCGCAGGCCGCTGACGGTTCCCGCAACTCCCCACCCCCGCTCATGACGATTCCCGACTCTCGATTCCCGACTCCCGGAGAACCCAAATGAAAGACTTGCTCAACCTCTTCAACCAGCAGCGCCCGACCCTCGACTTCGACGCGATCAAGATCGCGCTGGCGTCGCCCGACATGATCCGCAGCTGGTCCTTCGGCGAAGTGAAGAAGCCGGAAACCATCAACTACCGTACCTTCAAGCCGGAGCGCGACGGCCTGTTCTGCGCCGCCATCTTCGGCCCGATCAAGGACTACGAGTGCCTGTGCGGCAAGTACAAGCGCATGAAGCACCGCGGCGTGGTCTGCGAGAAGTGCGGCACCGAAGTCACCCTCGCGCGCGTGCGCCGCGAGCGCATGGGCCACATCGACCTGGCCAGCCCGGTCGCGCACATCTGGTTCCTCAAGTCGCTGCCCTCGCGCATCGGCCTGATGCTGGACATGACCCTGCGCGACATCGAACGCATCCTGTACTTCGAAGCCTTCGTCGTGACCGAGCCGGGCCTGACACCGCTCGAGCGCGGCATGCTGCTGACCGAAGAGCAGTACATGCAGGCCCGCCAGGAACACGGCGACGACTTCGACGCCGCGATGGGCGCCGAGGCGGTCTACGACCTGCTGCGCACCATCGACCTGCAGGCCGAGATGGTGAAGCTGCGCGAGGACATCGCCGCCACCGGTTCCGAGACCAAGCTCAAGCGCCTCACCAAGCGCATCAAGCTGGTCGAGGCCTTCCTCGAGTCGGGCAACCGCCCCGAGTGGATGGTCATGACCGTGCTGCCGGTGCTGCCGCCGGACCTGCGCCCGCTGGTCCCGCTGGACGGCGGCCGCTTCGCGACCTCCGACCTCAACGACCTGTACCGCCGCG
>CBFGMS010000104.1:0-9715 GCA_965649985.1 uncultured Gammaproteobacteria bacterium
GCGCGTTCGTGGACCTCGGCGGCATCGACGGCCTGCTGCACATCACCGACATGGCGTGGAAGCGCGTGCGTCATCCGTCCGAAGTGGTCGAGGTCGGCCAGGAACTGGAAGTGCGCGTGCTCAAGTACGACCGCGAGCGCAACCGCGTCAGCCTCGGCCTCAAGCAGCTGGGCGAGGATCCGTGGGACAACATCGCGCGCCGCTACCCGGCCAACATGCGCATGTTCGGCAAGGTCTCCAACGTCACCGATTACGGCGCGTTCGTCGAGATCGAGCCGGGTGTCGAGGGCCTGGTCCACGTGTCCGAGATGGACTGGACCAACAAGAACGTCAACCCGTCCAAGGTCGTGCAGGTCGGCGATGAAGTCGAAGTCATGATCCTCGACGTGGATGAAGAGCGCCGCCGCATCTCGCTGGGCATGAAGCAGTGCACCAGCAATCCGTGGGAAACCTTCGCGGCGATCCACAAGAAGAACGACAAGGTGTCGGGCCAGATCAAGTCGATCACCGACTTCGGCATCTTCATCGGTCTGGACGGTGGCATCGACGGTCTGGTGCACCTCTCCGACCTCAGCTGGAACACCACCGGCGAGGACATGGTCCGCAACTTCAAGAAGGGCGACACGCTGGAAGCCGTCGTGCTGGCCGTGGACCCGGAGCGCGAGCGCATCAGCCTCGGCGTGAAGCAGCTGGAGCAGGATCCGTTCGGCCAGTTCATGGCCTCGCATCCGAAGGGCACCAAGGTCACCGGCACCGTCAAGGACGTCGACGCGAAGGGCGCCACCATCGATCTCGGCGACGGCATCGAGGGCTACGTGTCCGCCCGCGACATCGCACAGGAGCGCGTGGACGACGCCAGCCAGCACCTCAAGGTCGGCGACGCCATCGAAGCCAAGCTGATCGGCATGGACCGCAAGGGCCGTACCCTGCAGCTGTCGATCAAGGCCAAGGACGAAGCCGAGACCCAGGAAGCGCTGGCCGAGTACAACAAGGTCGCCGCGGAAGCTGCCAGCGGCACCACCAAGCTCGGTGCGCTGCTGCGTGAGCAGCTGGAGAACTGTTCGGAGTAATCTGTCCGCATCCCGCGGGGCGGCCCGGCCATCGTGGCCGGGCCGCCTCGTGGCATGCGCAGCAACGTCCGCAGGATGCGGATGTCCATCAGGAGCGTGCAATCCATGACCAAGTCGGAACTGATCGAGATCCTCACCCAGCGTCAGGCCCATCTGAAGGCGGACGATGTCGATCTCGCGGTCAAATCCCTGCTGGACATGATGGGCGGCGCGCTGGCCGACGGCGACCGCATCGAAATCCGCGGGTTCGGCAGCTTTTCGCTTCACTATCGTCCGCCGCGCACCGGCCGCAACCCGAAGACCGGCGACGCGGTGGCACTGCCCGGGAAATACGTGCCGCACTTCAAGCCGGGCAAGGATCTTCGCGACCGGGTGAGCGACGTCACGCCGCTGCCTTCGGAAGACTGAGCGCTGCCCGCGGCGGTTCGATGCGCGGAGTGTCCCGCGCATGCGGCTCCGCCTACGGATTCCGCCGCTGACGTTCTCCCTCCGTTCGATCCTCTCCCCGCTATTTCTATTTCAGACACTCACCGCCGCAGCCCACGCGGGGCCTGTGGAACCGTGGTCGTCTGCGCAACCGGTCGCGTATCCGGACGGCATCCAGCGATGCGGCCTGGCATCCGGGTTCGGGCGCAGGCGAGCAGGGTGCCTGCGGCTGCGCTGTCGTGCGCGATCCCGTATCCCGCCTGCGCCGTGCGTCCTTCGCCATCGCGGCATACACTGCGTGCGCGGGCGCCGGCATCGCTCGGAGCCTCGAGATTCCGGCCCGAGGCTCCACCGCCCGCCATCCCCCTTTCCTGCCGCGAGCCCCTTCACCGCCGATGACGCGTCTTCTCCGTCCGCTGCTGATCGTCCTGTTCCTCGCGCTGGGGGCCGCCATCGGCGCGCTCAATGCCGCGCCGGTGCAGGTGGATCTGGGTGCGCTGCGGTTCGAGGCGGCGCTTGGCCTGGTGCTCCTCGCCAGCCTGCTGGCCGGCATGCTGATGGGTGGACTGGCGCTCACCGTTTCGGTCGTTCTGCCGATGCGCCGACGCTGGCGCCGCGAATGCGATGCGCTGCGTGCCGCACAGGCCGAGCGGGTGCCCACGGCCGCCGACACGGCGCCCCAACCAGGAAAACCCGATGGAATTCCTTACTGAGTGGTTCTGGTATTTCGTGCTGGTGCCGCTGGCGGCGCTGGCGGGCTGGGTCATCGGCCGCCGCGGCGGCGAGCGCCACAGCGACAACCAGGTCAGCAAGCTCTCCACCACCTATTTCCGCGGCCTGAACTATCTGCTCAACGAGCAGCCGGACAAGGCGATCGAGTTGTTCCTGCATGTGGCGGAACTCGACAAGGACACCTTCGAGACGCAGGTGGCGCTGGGCCATCTGTTCCGCCGTCGCGGCGAGGTGGACCGCGCGATCCGTCTGCACCAGGGCCTGGTCCAGCGCAACGACCTCAGCGACGCGCAGCGCGTCCAGGCCCTGCTGGCGCTGGGCGAGGACTACATGCGCTCCGGCCTGCTGGACCGTGCCGAGACCGTGTTCTCGGACCTCGCCAAGCTCGACGACCGTGCGCCGCAGGCGCTGCGTCACCTGATCGGCATCTACCAGGCCGAGCGCGACTGGGCGCAGGCGATCGAAAAGGCGGGCCGCTACGAAGCGGTCACCGGCGAGCCGATGGGCAAGCTGATCGCCCAGTTCGAATGCGAGCTGGCCGAGCGCCACCGCGCCGCCGGAGAGTTCGATGCCGCGCGCGCCGCCATCGTGCGCGCGTATGCCGCGGACTCCACATCGGTGCGGGCCGGCATGCTGGAAGGCCGCCTGGAGTTCGACGCCGGCAACGCGGCCGCGGCGATCCGCGCCTACGAGCGTGCGGCGCGCCACGACCCCGACTATCTGCCGGACATCCTCCCGTCGTTGCTGAACTGCTACGCTCGCGTCGGCGACCCGACCGGTGGCCGTGCGTTCCTGACCGAGATGTGCGAGCACTACCGCGGCATCGCGCCCGTGCTGGCGCTGACCCGTCTGGTCGAGGCCGCGGAAGGCGTGCATGCCGCGCGCGACTACCTCGCCCGGCAGCTCAAGGACCGGCCTTCGGTGCGCGGCGAGGCGGCGTTGATCGACCTCAGCCTGGCCGACGGCACCGATCCGGACGTCACCCTGCAGGATCTGCAGCACGTCACCGAGCAGCTGCTGGTACGCAACCCCAGTTATCGCTGCAACCGCTGCGGTTTCGGCGCACGCAGCCATCACTGGCAGTGCCCGAGCTGCAAGGAGTGGGGCTCGGTGAAGCCGCTGCTCAACTACGCCGTGGTCTGAGCCGGGCCGCGCTGCACGATGACCTCCGGACTCCTGCTCTGGTGCGGCCTGTTCGCCGTCCTGTCCGCGCTCGGCACCTGGGCTGCGCGGGCCTACGCCCTGCGTCGGCGGCTGCTCGATGCCCCGGGCGAGCGCCGCAGTCACCGCGTGGCCACACCACGCGGCGGCGGGCTGGGCATCGTGCTGGCGCTGCTGGTGGCCTGCCTCACCCTGGTCCTGCGCATGCCGCTGCAGGTGGTGTTGCTGGCCGCCGGCGCGCTCGGGCTGCTGCTGGTGGCGGCGGTGGGTGCCTGGGACGACCATCGCCCCCTGTCGCCGTGGTTGCGGCTGGCGGTGCATGCGCTGGCGGCAGCGCTGCTGGCGGCGGGCACGTTCCTGGCGGGGGGCAGCGGGGTGCTCGCGCTCACTGCTTTCGGGCTGGCGCTGGTCCTGACCAACGTCTGGAACTTCATGGACGGCATCGATGCACTGGCGGCCAGCCAGGCGGCACTCGTGGCGGCGGCGCTGGCGCTGGTCGGCGGTGGCCCGCTCGGTCTGCTGCTCGGCTTGGCGCTGGCGGGGGCCTGTCTGGGATTCCTGCCGTTCAACTGGCCGCGGGCCAGCGTGTTCCTGGGCGACGTCGGCAGCGGCGCGCTGGGCTTCGTCCTGGCCTGGCTGGCGATACTGACCCTCGACGGCTTGCCGCTGGTGCAGTGGCCGCTGGTGTTCCTTCCGCTGTCGGCGTTCCTGGTCGACGCCGGGCTTACCCTCGCGGTGCGCATCCTGCGCCGTGAACGCTGGTGGACACCGCACGTGCAGCACGCCTACCAGTGCGCGGCCCGCCGTCTGGGCCGCCACGGGCCGGTCGCCGCCGGCTATGCCGTCTGGACCGCGATCGGCGGCATAATGCTGCTGCGGTTCCGGGGGGAGTCCATCTTCGGGGGTCCGATGCTGATATCGATCTGGTTCGCCATCGCCGCAGGTCTGTGGTTCGCGCTGCGTCGCGGCGACCCGTCCGGACGCCGGCCTTTGCAGGAGGTCGCATGAATCGCCCCGCCCACGGCCGGACGGCCGGCTTTTTCGAACGCATCGGCGCTGCCCTGCCGCGGGCCGCGGTGGTCGCGCACGACCTGGCCATGGTCGCCGTGTGCTGGACCGTGCTGGTCCAATATCGCTACATGCTGTCCACCGCGACCGTGCTGCCGCCGCTGTGGAGTGCGGAAACCGCCCTCGTGCTGGTGGCCCAGGGGCTGGTGTTCTGGCAGATGGGGCTGTACCGGGGGGTGTGGCGGTTCGCCAGCATCCCCGACCTGATCAACATCGCGAAGGCCAGTGTGTTCGGCCTGTTCGCGGTGCTGCTGGTGCTCTTCATCTACAACCGGCTGGAACAGGCGCCGCGTTCGGTGCTGGTGCTGTATCCGGTGTGTCTGAGTCTGCTGCTCGGCGCGCCGCGGCTGTTGTACCGCTGGTGGAAGGATCAGGGCCTGATCAACAGCGACAAGGCCGCGACCCGGGTGCTGATCCTCGGCGCCGGCCACGCCGGCGAGGCGCTGGTGCGCGATCTGCGCCGCACAGGCGCCTATGCCCCTGTTGGCTTTCTCGACGACGCCGCGCGCCTGCGCGGGACGCATGTGCACGGCATCCCGGTGCTGGGCACCATCGAGGAGCTGCAGCGCATCGCGCGGGAGACCGCGGCCAAGCTGCTGGTCATCGCCATGCCCTCGATCGACGCGGCGCGCATGCGCGCGGTCATCTTGGCCTGCGAGGAGACCGGCCTGCCGTTCCGCACCGTGCCGCGGCTCAACGACATCCTGGAAGGCCGTTCGCTGCCCGGCGAGCTGAAGGAGGTCGCGATCGAGGACCTGCTCGGTCGCGCCCCGGTGGTGCCGGACCTCAAGGCGATGCGCGAATGGATCGGCGGACGCACGGTGCTGGTGACCGGGGCCGGCGGTTCCATCGGTTCGGAACTGTGCCGCCAGTGCGCCCGGCACGGCGCCAGCCGCATCGCGCTGGTGGAGATCGACGAGCTCTCGCTGATCACCGTGCAGGCGATGCTGCGCCGGGATTTCCCGGGGATCGACCTGGTGCCGGTGCTCGGCGACTGCGGCGATGACGCGGTGATGCGCCATGCGCTGACGCTGTCGCGGCCGCAGGCGGTGTTCCATGCCGCGGCCTACAAGCAGGTGCCGCTGCTGGAGGCGCAGTTGCGCGAAGCGGTGCGCAACAACGTGCTGGCCACCGAAACCGTGGCGCGCGAAAGCAGCGGCGCGGGCGTGGACACCTTCGTGCTGATCTCCACCGACAAGGCGGTGGACCCGGTGAACGTGCTGGGCGCGACCAAGCGCCTGGCCGAGATGTTCTGCCAGTCGCTCACCGACCCGCGCTCCACGCGCTTCGTCACCGTGCGTTTCGGCAACGTGCTGGATTCCGCCGGCAGCGTGGTGCCGCTGTTCCGCGAACAGATTCGCGGCGGCGGGCCGGTGACCGTGACCGATCCGGACGTGACGCGGTTCTTCATGACCATCCCCGAGGCCTGCCAGCTGATCCTGCAGGCCGCGGCGATCGGCTCGCAGCAGGCCATCTACACCCTCGACATGGGCGAACCGGTATCGATCCGGCTGCTGGCCGAGCAGATGGTCCGCCTGGCGGGCAAGCACCCGGGCAAGGACATCGCCATCGTCTACACCGGCCTGCGCCCGGGCGAGAAGCTGCACGAAACCCTGTTCCACGCCGACGAGCGCTACCGGCCCACCTCGCATCCGAAGATCCTGCAGGCCGAGCCGCGCAAGGTCTCGGCCGAGGCCATCGCCGCGGCGTTGAAGCGGCTGCGCGATGCCTGCGGCGCGTACGACCTGGACGCGCTGTCCTCGCAGCTGCGCGAAGCGGTGCCCGAGTTCGCGCCCGGCGATGCCGAGGACGCCGCGAAGCCGCAGGCCGCCATGGTGGTCGCCTTCCCCGGTCGCAGCGCCCGCCGCACCTGACGAGGGCGCGGCACCGCACGCCGCCGCGTCGCATGGCGCCGGCGCATCGCGATGCCTGCAGACATCTTCATTCCATCCACGCCGCCGCACCGCGGCGCCCGCCAACTAAGGATTGACCCGCGATGACCACCCTCGCTGTCCGCCGCCGCATCCGCAAGGCCGTGTTCCCGGTCGCCGGCCTGGGCACCCGCTTCCTGCCGGCGACCAAGACCGTGCCGAAGGAAATGCTGCCGATCGTCGACCGGCCGCTGATCCAGTACGCGGTGGACGAAGCGGTCGAAGCCGGCTGCGACACCCTGATCTTCGTCACCAACCGCTACAAGCACTCGGTGGCCGACTATTTCGACAAGGCCTACGAGCTGGAACAGAAGCTCGAGAAGGCCGGCAAGCACGAGCTGCTGGACGTGGTGCGCAACGTGCTGCCGCCGCATGTGCGCGCGGTGTTCGTCACCCAGGCCGAAGCGCTGGGCCTCGGCCACGCGGTGCTGTGCGCCAAGCCCATCGTCGGCGACGAACCCTTCGCGGTGCTGCTGCCGGACGACCTGATCTGGAACGGCCGTAAAGGTGTCGGCGGCCCCGGCGCGCTCAAGCAGATGGCCGACGCCGCCGAAGCCAGTGGCGGCAGCGTGATCGCGGTGCAGGACGTGCCGCGGGCGCAGACCCGCAGCTACGGCATCGTGGATGCGCCGAAATTCGACGGCCGCAGCGGCAGGATCGAGGGCATCGTCGAAAAGCCGACCCCCGAAGAAGCGCCGAGCACGCTGGCGGTGGTCGGCCGCTATGTGCTGGACGGGCGCATCTTCGACCTGCTCGAAAGCACCACGCCCGGCAGCGGCGGCGAGATCCAGCTCACCGACGCCATCGCCTCGCTGTTGAGCGAGCAGCGCGTGGATGCCTATCGCTTCCAGGGCACGCGCTTCGACTGCGGCACGCATCTGGGGCTGATCGAGGCCACCATCCGCTATGCGCTGGACCACGAAACGCTCAGCGACGGCGCGCGCCGGATGATGGCCGATGCGCTCAGCGAGCTGGGCGTGGTCGATCTGGAGTGAGCGGTGTCGCGGCTGCGGCACCGGCCCGAGCCGGCGCTGGCGCACGCGGTCCCGCTCCCTGCCGAAGGCCTCCCGTACCGTGACCACCTACTACCGCGCCACCGTCGACAACGCACGCGACTACCCGCCGCTGCAGGGCCGTGTGGAGACGCGGGTGTGCGTGATCGGCGGCGGCTTCGCCGGGCTCAACACCACGCTCGGGCTGTGCGAGCGCGGGGCCCGGGATGTGGTGCTGCTGGAGGCCGGGGACATCGGCCATGGCGCCTCCGGACGCAACGGCGGTTTCGTGTTTTCCGGGTTCTCGCGCGGTGAGGATGCATTGCTGCGCGATCTCGGGCCGGCCCGCGCACGCACGCTGCATGCGGGCACGGTGCACGCCGTCGGGCTGATCCGCGCGCGCGCGCTGCGCTACGGCATCGACTGCGACCTGGTCGATGCCGGCGTGTTCTGGGTCAACTGGTTCCGCGACCCGGCCGTGCTGCGCGCGCGCCAGAGTCTGCTGCGCGAGCATTTCGGCATCGACTGGCGCTGGGTGCCGCGTGCGGAGCTGCGCGCGCAACTGCACACCGAGCGTTACCACGACGCACTCTACGAACCCGATGCCTTCCATTTCCATCCGCTGAAATACGCCCACGGCATCGCCGCGGCGGCGGCCGGGCAGGGCGCGCGCCTGCATGCGCACACGCCGGCGGTCTCGCTTGCGCGTTCGGGCGCGGGCTGGCGCATACGCACGCCCGCGGGGGAGGTGCAGGCCGAGCAGGTGGTGCTGGCCTGCGGCGGGTATCTGGCCGGCCTGCATCGGCGCGTCGACGCAGGCGTGCTGCCGATCGCCACCTACGTCATGGCGACCGAGCCGCTGGGCGCGCGGCTGCAGCAGGCCATGACCACGCAGGCCGCGGTCTACGACACCCGATTCGCCTTCGATTACTACCGCCCGCTGCCCGATACGCGCATTCTCTGGGGCGGGCGGATCTCGATCCTGCAACGTTCGCCCGAATCCGTGCGCCGGCTGCTGCTGGGCGACCTGCTGCGGGTCTATCCGCAACTGGCCGGGCTGCGCGTGGAGTTCGCCTGGTCGGGGCTGATGAGCTATGCCCGCCACCAGATGCCGCAGCTCGGGCAGATCGAACCGGGCCTGTGGCTGGCCCAGGCCTTCGGTGGGCACGGCGTGGCGCCGACCACGCTGGCCGGCGAGACCCTGGCCGCCGCCATCGCCGACGGCGACGCGGGCTGGCGCGCGTTCGCCGACTACCCGCTGGTCTCGGCGCTGAAGCCGGCCGGGCTGCTCGCGGCCCAGCTCGAATACTGGCGCATGCAGGCCCTGGATGCCTGGCGCGACCGGCGCGAGCGCGCCGGCTGACGACCGGTCGTGCGGGCCGCTGCTGCGGCGGCCCGGTTCCGGAGTATCATCCGGCCGGGGGATCGTCTTGACACTCGATCAATACGCGTCGGTCACACGCCCACGGAAGGGGGCGCCGCACACCTGGGCGCTGGTGTCTTTCGTGGTGTTCCTGCTGTGGATCGGGACGTTCCACGCTGCGCGTCTGCTCGAGTACGCGCCCTTCGCAAGCCTGTGGTTTCCGCCGTCCGCGGTGACCTTCGCCGCCTTTGCCGTGCTGCGCTGGCGGGCGCTGCCCGGCCTGCTGGCCGCGGCCTGCGCCGCGAGCTGGTCCACCTGGGCGCGTCAGGATGTGGCCTACGATGCCCACGACGTCCTGCTCAACGCCGCGCTGTTCTCCGCCGCCCACTGCGTACCGTTCTGGCTGGCCGCCGAGGCCGTGCTGCGTTCGATTTCGGCCCCGGCGTCGCCGTCGATCGTGCGCACGGTGGCGGTGTTCCTGCTGTCCGGCATGGCGGCGGCGGCACTGGCCGCGCTGGGCGGCGTCTTCGCGACCGTGGACGTGGGTCTGGCATCGGAAGCCGAGCGCTGGCCGCTGGTGCTGCCCTGGCTCATCGGCGATTACGTCGGCCTGCTGGTGTCCGGCCCGCTGGTGCTGCTGGCGCTGCGCTGGCTGGCCGCCGAACTGCGCCTGCCGGTGGCGCAGCATCTGTATGCCTTCGACGGCATTCCGCGCCCGCCGCGCAGCCTGCGCAGTTTCCTGATGAAACTCGGCGGGACCTTGGGCGTGGCGGTCCTCGCCCTGGTGGCGGTGGCGAAGGCGCCCTCGAACGAGCCTCTGCTGTTCCTGGTGTCCGCCGCGATCGTCATGCAGCTGTGGATCGTCCACACCCAGGGCGCCCTGGAGGCGCTGGTGTCGATCGCCCTCTTCAGCCTGACCGTGGTGGTGTCGGTGGCGGCGCTGGATCTGGCGCCGATCGCCCTGGACCTGCA
>CBFGMS010000105.1:0-8900 GCA_965649985.1 uncultured Gammaproteobacteria bacterium
GCGCCTCGGTCTGCTTCCAGCCGCCGAAGACCGCGCTCGAGCAGGCGCTTTCGCGCACCACGCTCAGCGGCCGGATCGTCGTGCGCCTGCGCCTGACGTACGGCGCGGACGGCTCGGTCACCGAAGTCGATGTCGCCCAAGGCAGCCGCGACCGCAACCTGGACCGCGAAGCCCAGCGCTGGGCGCGCCGGATCAAGCTGTGTCCGGGTGCCGCCGGCGTGGGCAATCTGCCCATCGAGTTCTCGATCTGACCCGCGCGGCCCTGCGCCGCGCGCCCGTCGGGCCACACCGTTTCCGCGTCATCCTTGTCGTTACTCGCGTTACGCAAGTTCCCAATCCAACCTAAACAAAGGTAAGCGTCATGCTGCAGGAAATCCTCTCCGTCGCATCCACCGCCGCCGCCGGCGCCAAGACCGGCTTCGAGTCGATGGGCGCGGCCCACCTGGCTCGCGAGATGCTGGGCAATCCGGGCGACTACCCGGTCCAGCTCACCGTCGCCGCCACCCTGGCAGTGATGTCGCTGATGTCGATCTACTGGATCATCATCAACGTCATCAAGAACTCCAACCTGCGTCGCCGTGGCGACTCGGTGATCAACACCTTCTGGGAAACTCCGAACGCCCAGGACGCGATCCGTTTCATGGAAGAGCAGCCCAAGAGCGAACCCTTCTCCAAGATCGCCCTCGACGCCGCCCAGGCCGCCGCGCACCACCAGCGTCATGAAGGCTCGCGTCTGGTCGAGTCGCTGAACCGCTCGGAGTTCGTCGACCGCGCCCTGCGCCAGGCCGTCACCCGCGAATCGATGAACCTGGAATCCGGTCTGACCGTGCTCGCCACCGTGGGCGCAACCGCCCCGTTCGTCGGCCTGCTCGGCACCGTGTGGGGCATCTACGGCGCACTGCTGAAGATCGGCAGCTCGGGCCAGGCCTCGATCGACGCGGTCGCCGCGCCGGTGGGCGAAGCGCTGATCATGACCGCGGTCGGCCTGTTCGTGGCGATCCCGGCGGTGCTCGGCTACAACTTCTTCGTCCGCAGCAACCGCATCACCAACAACAAGTTCGACACCTTCGCGCACGACCTGCACGACTTCTTCGCCACCGGCTCGCGCGTCGGCGAAGTGGCGAACAAGCGTTGATCCGAACCGTCACCGAGTGAAGGAGGCCAGCCATGGCGTTCAGTAACAATAGCGGCAGCGGCAAGCCCAATTCGGAAATCAACGTCGTGCCTCTGGTCGACGTCATGCTGGTGTTGTTGATCATCTTCATGGTCACCACGCCGCTGATGTCGCACAAGGTCGAGATCGAGCTGCCCCAGACCAACTTCAACCGCGAGCTTCTCAACGACGACAAGGTGGACGGTCCGCCGATCACCATCGCGGTCACTTCGGGCGGCAACATCTTCTACAACGACGAACCGGTGACGCTGGAACTGGTCGAGGCGCGACTGTCCTCGGCAGCGCAGCTGACCCCGCAACCTTCCCTGCAGATCCGCGGCGACCGCACCACCGAGTACCGCTTCATCAGCGAGGTGGTGAACATCGCCCAGGCCCAGGGCATGCGCAAGGTCGGCTACATCTCCCTGCCGGAAAACTGAGAAAGAGACTCCCGCTATGGCATTCAGCAGTGGTTCCGAAGGCGGCGCGATGGCCGACATGAACATCATTCCGCTCGCGGACGTGATGCTCGTGCTGCTCATCATCTTCATGGTCACGGCGCCTCCGCCGTCGTTCCCGATCGATGTCGATCTGCCGCAGCGCTCGGTGGATCCGCCCAAGAACGACAAGGAGCCGCCGGATCCGATCAAGCTCCGCATCGACGAGTCGGGCGATGTCTTCTGGGACAGCACGCCTGTGCCTGTCCAGTCCCTGCAGGGACTGATGCAGAACGAAGTGGATCGCGATCCCGAGAACCAGCCCACGCTCGAGATCGACGTCAACGCCAAGGCCCAGTACCAGGTGCTGGCCAAGGTGCTGGCTTCGGCCAAGAACGCCAACATGAAGAAGATCGGCTTCGTCAAGAAATGATCCATCCGCACACCCGCTTCGGCGGATGTGCGGCCGGCCGGACTCCGGCATCGGCACCGAGCGGTTGCAGCCCGCCAGGTGCCGACGGCACTACCGCTTACCGAACACTTGCGCCGCCCTCCTGGGCGGCGTTTTTTTTGGTGGCTGCGAGACTGATGACAGATGCGGTGACGCAGGCGACCACGTCTCGCCGTCGCCGCATCGATGAACGGGCGAACTGAAGCCCAGCCAACCGTGTGCTGGACGAGGGGTGTCCGGCGTTGCGAGGCCCAGGCCGGCCTGCGTAACGTGGAACCTCGATCCGCCCGCGACGGCCTGATCGAACCGGGAAGCGCGCGGCAGGCGCAGCTGTCGGCCTGCAGCGCCGTGAGTCGGCCAGGGATGGCGTCCACGCACGCACGTGCAGGCATGCGCACCCGCGTCACACCTGCACGCATGCGACCGACGATCGTTCATGCGCCCCAACGGGCGCCGATGCAGGGGAGAGTCCGTATGCCTAGCGCCACCGCTTCCGCACACACCGCCGGCATGTCCGAGATCAACATCACGCCGCTCATCGACGTGATGCTGGTTGTCTTGGTGATCTTCATGATCGCGATTCCGGCCGTGACCCGTCCGCTGCCGGCCCAACTGCCGGGCTATATCCCGGGCACACCGCCAGCGCAGCCACCGATGGCGCTGCGCATTCTCGGCGACGGGACGTACACCCTCGATGGCCACCTGGTCACCCGCGCGTCGCTGCAGGGCCTCCTCGGCAATGCCACCGTCACGGTGGAAGGCAAACCGCCCACGCTCACGGTGCAGGTGGACGACCATGCCCGCTACGACGCGGTCGCCCAGGCGCTGGCCGTCGCCGGCACTGCCGGCATCGACCGCATCGTGATGGTGCGTTGAAGGCAGACAGGGCCGCAGGCGCGTGCACATGCGCGCCTGCGGTCGGGCAGTGAACGTGCGGGCGGGGTTCTGAAGCCGGCCCGGGACCGGAGATCAGCCTGCCGTGCGCAGGATGTCCAGATAGGCACGCACCGTGGCGTCCAGGCCGGCGTAGAGCGCTTCGCCGATCAGCGCATGGCCGATCGAGACCTCCAGCACGCCGGGCACACCTCGCAGGAACGCGCCGAGATTGGCCTGGCTGAGGTCGTGGCCGGCATTGACGCCGAGCCCGTGGGCGGCGGCTGCGCGTGCCGTGGCCGCAAACGCCTCCAGCGCGGCAGCGGGCGTCCCGTGCTCCCAGCCTTCGGCGTAGGGGCCGGTGTACAGCTCGATGCGGTCGGCGCCGCTGGCGGCTGCCGCGGCCATCTCGGTGTCGGGATCCTGAGCGGCATTGGCGAAGACACTGACGCGGCAGCCGAGGGCCTTGAGTGTCGCCACCTGCGGCTGCAGGGCGGGCAGGTCGCGCACGAAATCGAAGCCGTGGTCCGAGGTCAGCTGCGCATCGCCGTCGGGCACCAGCGTCGCCTGCGCCGGCCGTGTCGCAGCGCACAGAGCGTGGAACCCGGGATAACCGGGCCGCGGTGGGGCGAACGGGTTGCCTTCGAGGTTGAACTCCACCCCATACGCACGGGTGAGTTCGGCCAGCGCCAGCACATCGTCTTCACGGATATGCCGGGCGTCGGGGCGGGGATGCACGGTGATGCCATGCGCACCGGCGTCCAGGCAGGCACGCGCCGCGCGCACCACATCGGGCTCGGAACCGCCACGCGAATTGCGCAGCACGGCGATCTTGTTGACGTTGACGCTGAGGACGGTCACGGCAGAGGCGGTGCGGAGGAGGGGGGCGATCGGGCAGGTGCCGGCACCGGCACCGGCGTCGTGGCGGCGGTCAGCGCAATGTCTGTTCGCCGCCGAGCGTCTGGCCAGACTGTGCACCTTCATCGGCGGCCGGCGCGGCGGCGGGGTGCGCCTGCACGCGGCGCGCGTCGGCCTGTTCGCGCATGCGGCGCAGCTCGTCGGGATTCAGGCGCAGGGCCTCGCTCGACGTGGTCGATCCCATGCGCTGGGCCAGCAGGCTCATGAAGAACGCCACGGAGGTCAGCAGGCCCAGCAGCAGCGAGATGCCGAGGAGGGCGGGGGAATGCGTGGTGAAGGCGATGAGGAAGGACCCGATCGCGATCAGCAGAAACAACCAGGGCATGGCCGGCTCCTCTCGAGACGTGGCCGTGGGGGAGACGGAAGTCTAACCCGGCGGCCTCGCCGCGGCGATCCGCCCGCCGGGCACAGATGCCGCTGATCCGGACGCCTAGATGCCGCTACCCGTCCTCGCCGGGACGATCGGTCGGCGGGCACGCCGGGAGGGCCGCCACATCACGGCACGAACAGCAGGCTGGCGAAGCCGCCACCACCTTCGCAACCCCCACGCCCGGATGGGACGCCATCCGGGGCGTGGGACGCGGACTCAGGCGGCCGATGCCGCCGGCACGAAGTCGAGCGGATCGAACTCTTCGGCAAGCAGCATGCGGATGTCGTCCGCAGGCAGCAGGCTGCGCATCTGGGCGACGATGGGGCGCAGTTGCTCGTGCGTGGTGGCCAGCGACCAGATCTGTTCCAGCAGCACGGATGGGTTCTGCGCCGGGTCGTGCTGCACCGCGCCGCTCTGCGCGACGATCTGCAGCAGATGCCGCACCAGGTCGCGGGCCTGATCGACCTTGTGCGCCATCGGCTGCAGCGCGTCCTGCGTGGCGCGCTGCAGATCGTGGAGCAGCGCGAGCGCCGCGACGAACTGTCGCCGTCGCCGCGAACCCCGATGCTGGTCCTCGAACGCCGGCGTGAGAATCCTCGCCTTGAAGCCGGCGAGCTCGGCGGCGGCGACCATGCCGTGGCCGGACAACGCCGCTTCGGTGTCATCGATCCAGCGCAGGAGGTCCGACACGGCGGTGGGCGATTTGCGCTGGAATGCGCGCACGAGGTCGGGCATCTGCAGCAGGCGCTGCGAGACGCGTTGCACGATCAGAAGGGTGGACTTCAACATGGCGGTTCACTCCGAGACGAGTTTGCGTTCGATCGTGCCGTCGTCGCGCTGCAGGGTCTGCCATTCCATGCCGTTCTCGTTGACGCGCATGTGGATGCGGACGATGTCCTCCGGCCGCTGGTTGCGCAGCTGCTCGGATTCGGCGATGACGGTGAGCTGGTCGAGGATCGGCTTGTCGACGAGGCCCTTGACCAGGCCGATGCCCAGCTCGTGGAAGTAGGAAATGGCCTCATCGGTGGCGAAGATGCGTTCGACGCCGTCGCCGGCGAGTTTGGTGTCTTGGACGATGACCTGGAAATCGGTGACCGCCCACTCGGCGAAGGTGCGCATGCCCTTGACCACGTCATTGGTCTCGCGGATCGCCTTCACGGTCTCGGGGATGTGCGTGTCGAGCGCGATGCCGAGACGCTGGTCCGCCAGCGGCGGCAGCTGCACATAGCCGACATAGCGCGACAGCTCCCGCACCATCGCGCGCTTGAATTCGGCATTGCCGATGGGGTCGAGTTGCAGTTCGCTGCGTTCGACCAGGCCCTGGATGGCGACTGGGATGGTCAGCTCGATGTCGCCGATGCGCATGCGCGGGATCGAGTAATGCTTGAGCAGGTCGTGCTTGGCGTACTGCTCGGCGACCTGTGCGCTGTGCAGATCGGCCATGACCCGGGCTTCGCTGATGCTGGCGAACAGTCCGCCGAGATAGTCGTTGAGGGTTGCCATGTGTTCTGTCCTGATGAAGGTGAGTTGGGGGGTGTTCCGGGCGTGTCCGCGCCGGGCGCGGACCAGCAGGCGAGGAGCCGTCGGACCGACCCGTCCATGGGTCGCCCGACGGCGACGGAACGCGTGCACGCGCATCCCGGGTCCGGAGCGCCGCACCAGCGGCGGCGCTCCGGAGCGGCGCATCCCGCGCCGCTATGCCGCGATTCGCCTTGCGGCGGACATCACGCGATCGCGACCTCGCTGCGCTCGATGCTTTCCTCGAGGATGTTGAGGATGCGCTCCAGGCCGGCCGGCATCTCGTCGTTCACCGCACGCACGTGCACGCCGAGGTTGTAGGTACGCTCGATGGACGAGGTGCTGCTGCTGGTGCGCTTGTACGAGGCCGACGCCTTGAAATTGACGCGCCAGAAACGGCCACTGACCTCGGCGCTCGCCGCGACTTCGCTGGTGACGTTGGTGGTCTGCACCGCCGTCAGCTTGGCGTTGAAATCGATGGTGACCTCGTCGATGCGCAGCGCCGGGATGGTGAGCATGGTCAGGAAGGGCACCTGGATTTCCACACCCACTTCCAGATAGCGCTCGCTGGTGGGTCCGGAAATCGCGGTCGGGTCGTAGTCCGGATTCGGCACCTGCTTCTTGTAGCTGAAATCGACGTAGCGCAGCTTCGGCGGATCGGTCCCGACCGGCGGCTCGAAGCCCACCTGCTGGATGAAGTTCACCTGCGACATCGACGCCGCATGCTGCGCATCGACGGCCGCCTGCAGCGGGCCACCGATGTAGACGCTGAAGTCGAGGCTGTTGAGTTCCTGCACGAGATTGGACATGGTTCTTTCCTTGAATGAAATCGCCTACTCTGTCGCGGCTTTTCGGCATCCGCCGTCGCGCTGCACACCGTCCCTGCGTTTCGATGGGCTGCCTCCGTGCAATCCATCGAGCGTCGAGAGCGTCCATGCGGGTCGCGACGTCCTGTCGCTTCCCCCGGTATGTATCGAAGTGGGTGCCCGCACGCGATCGGGCCTTCGTGGATGCGAAGCTCGCTCCGCATGAGAGGTATTCTCCGGATCGGCTTCGCACCGGCTGCGACGTTCAGACCGGTGTCGCTTCACCGGTATCGACGTGGGTTTCCATTCAGTGTGCGCACGGTCTGGCCCACGCGGGTGGTATGCGTCGCGCCGCGTGATCGTGCGATATGGCAGCTGCGATGAACGTGCAGAAAGTCGCTCCACGCATCGGGGTGATTCACCGATGCGTTACACCCCACGCATGCCGGCACGCATCGTGCGGACAGGCAGAGAGCGTCGATGCGGATGGAGCGATGCGCCTGCGACGGCGTCGACCGGCCGTCGATACGCGCCGCACCGTGACGCCGCTACATGCCCAGGGATGGGAAAGGCGGAGGTGGTGGCAGGATGGGGATCAGTCGCGTGAGCGATGCATCCAACGCTCGGTCGGCGCCGAGATAAGGACACCCAAAATTCCGGAGATAAGGACACCCACAATTCAGAAAATCCCTACACACCAACGGCCGGTTTCCCGACAGACACGCATCTCGGCCGCCGCCATTCTGCAGTCATGACACAAGCCCGCAGCCAACTCGTCCCACCCGGCTCCGACGGCACCTACCACTGCGTCCAGCGCTGTGTCCGTCGAGCCTTCCTCTGTGGGGTCGATGACTACACCGGAGAGTCGTTCGAGCACCGCAAGCTGTGGGTCGAAGAACGCCTGCGCCTGCTCGCCGAGTGCTTCGCCGTGTCCATCCACGCCTATGCGGTGATGAGCAACCACCTGCATATCGTGGTGCAGCTCGCGCCCGACGCTGCCGCCTCGTGGAACGATGCAGAGGTGGCTGCCCGCTGGGTTCGCTTGTTCCCGCCACGACACGATTCCGACGAGGCCGACGAGGCCAAATCCAGCCGGCTCATGAGCGACTCCGACCGCCTGTGTCGCATTCGTGGCCGGTTGTGCGATCTGTCCTGGCTGATGCGGTGTCTCGCCGAGCCCATCGCCCGGCGCGCCAACCGCGAGGACGGCTGCAAAGGCCGCTTCTGGGAGGGCCGCTTCAAGGCCCAGCGGTTGTGTGACGAGCGCGCCCTGCTGGCGGCGATGGCCTATGTCGACCTCAACCCGGTGCGCGCAGGTATCGCCGAGCGGCTGGACGACGCAGTCCACACCAGTGCCGCCGAGCGTCTGGCACAGGCCAGCGAGGCGCCAGGTCACCTGACCAAGCCGCTCGGCCCGATCCTGGGCGTGTTGCGCCCTCCCTTGGCGATGAGCACAGCCGACTACCTGCAACTGCTCGACTGGACGGGCCGTCAGCTTGCCCCCGGCAAGCGCGGTCAGATCACCGGCGATGCACCGGCATGCCTGCGCCGCATCGATACCGACCCGGTGCGGTGGACCACCCGCGTGCGCGGAATCGGCAGCGGCTACTGGCGCGCTGTCGGCAGCGCCGAAGACCTGCTGCAACTGGCCAAACGCATCGGGCAGCAGTGGATGAAAGGCCTGCTGCTGGCGGAGCGTCTGGGGTGAGATCCCGATGCGGTGAAATGAGGCCCGACAGGGAGAATTCCGCGTGGGCGAGGGAATGCGGGAAGGCATGCAGAGCGTTGAATCGGGAGCTCAGGAATGCTTGCGATCAGAGCAAGCGATCACGCTGTTTCGAATTGTGGGTGTCCTTGTTTTCGAGTTAGGAGCGTTGCCGGGTGCGGTGCGCAGGTCCGCTTGAACGATTGGTTAGCGCGCAGCCTACCGCCAGGAGACCACCACCAGCGTGGCGAAGGCTGCTGCGAGGACACCGGTGGCGACAAGTGCCGAAACTTTGGACGACTTGGACAGCGACGCGCCGCCAGCCCACGTGGCCAGCGATGAGAGCGCAAAAACAAGCGACCAAATGGCAAGCGGGAACACGATAAAGATGTCTTTCTCGCCGCCACCCAAGCTGATAGGGCCGCTCGTAACGGACCAGCCGACAACAAAGCACAGCGCCAGTGGCGCAAGAGCCGCCGCAAGACGCCAGAATGCAGACGCGGATCTGGGCAGCGACATGGCTAGGGGATGAGCCTTTGGTGATCGCGACGGACTAGCCGCTGCGCGCTAACGCCTGAATTAAGCCGCGCCGCGAAGCGGCGTCGGCTTGAATGAATAGAACCTATCTCAAAATTGCCTGAGCAGCAAAACCACGGCAGAAACCTGCAC
>CBFGMS010000106.1:0-8517 GCA_965649985.1 uncultured Gammaproteobacteria bacterium
TGACCGACATCCACAGCGACAAGATCCTCATCCTCGACTTCGGCGCGCAGTACACGCAGCTGATCGCGCGGCGCATCCGCGAGATCGGGGTGTACTGCGAAATCTGGGCCTGGGACCACGATCCGGCGGACATCGCCGCCTTCAACCCGAAGGGCATCATCCTGTCGGGCGGGCCGGAATCGACCACCGAGGCCGGGTCGCCGCGGGCGCCGCAGCAGGTGTTCGACAGCGGGCTGCCGATCCTCGGCATCTGCTATGGCATGCAGACCATGGCGATGCAGCTGGGGGGCGCGGTCGAAGGCGGGCATCACCGCGAATTCGGCTATGCCGAAGTGGAAACCCTCGGCGACGACAGGCTGCTCGGTGCGCTCACCGACCACCCGGGCCGCATGGGCCTGGACGTGTGGATGAGCCACGGCGACCGGGTCACGCAACTGCCTGAGGGCTTCGCCGTCACCGGCCGTACCGGCAGCGTGCCGATCATCGCCATGGCCGACGAGGCGCGGCGCTTGTACGGCGTGCAGTTCCATCCCGAGGTCACCCACACCAAGCAGGGCGAGACCATGCTCCGCCGCTTCGTGCTGGACATCTGCGGCTGCCAGGCGCTGTGGACCGCGGCCAACATCATCGACGACCAGATCGCCCGCGTGCGCGAGCAGGTGGGCGAGGACGAGGTGATCCTGGGCCTGTCCGGCGGCGTGGACTCGTCGGTGGTCGCCGCGCTGCTGCACCGGGCCATCGGCGAGCAGCTGACCTGCGTGTTCGTCGACACCGGCCTGCTGCGCTGGAAGGAAGGCGACCAGGTGATGGCGATGTTCGCCGAGCACATGGGCGTCAAGGTCGTCCGCGTGAATGCCGCCGAGCGCTATTTCGCCGCGTTGAAGGGCGTGAGCGACCCCGAAGCCAAGCGCAAGATCATCGGCAATCTCTTTGTCGCGATCTTCGAGGAAGAGTCCAGCAAGCTGCGCAACGCCAAATGGCTGGCGCAGGGCACCATCTACCCGGACGTGATTGAGTCCGCCGGCAGCAAGACCGGCAAGGCGCACGTGATCAAGAGCCACCACAACGTCGGCGGCCTGCCCGAGCACATGAAACTGGGCCTGGTCGAGCCGCTGCGCGAGCTGTTCAAGGACGAGGTGCGCCGCCTCGGCGTGGAACTCGGCCTGCCGCGCGAGATGGTCTACCGCCACCCGTTCCCGGGCCCCGGCCTGGGCGTGCGCATCCTCGGCGAAGTGAAGCCCGAGTACGCCGAGCTGCTGGCGCAGGCCGATGCCATCTTCATCGACGAGCTGCGCCGCGCCGGCTGGTACGACAGGACCTCGCAGGCCTTCGCGGTGTTCCTGCCGGTGAAGTCGGTGGGCGTGGTCGGCGACGCCCGCGCCTACGAGTGGGTGATCGCCCTGCGGGCGGTGGAGACCATCGACTTCATGACCGCGCACTGGGCGCACCTGCCGTACGACTTCCTCGACACCGTCTCGCGCCGGATCATCAACGAGCTGCACGGCATCTCGCGCGTGGTCTACGACATCTCGGGCAAGCCGCCGGCCACCATCGAGTGGGAGTGAGTCCCGCCTGCCGGTGAGCGGCGAGGCGATGCAGGCCGATGCGGGACAGGACCGCGTGAGCGCGATGCGGGCGCTCCGGTTGCGGCGTTGTCTGCTGCAGCAGGGGCGGGAGCGACGGGCGATGTGCCCGGCCGCCGTGCCCGTGCCGGACCTGCCCGTTTGGCCGCTGTCGCCGGGCGCGGCTTCCCGTATCATCTCCGCACGGGTGGATCCGGGGAGATCGGATGAGGAAGTGGTATGTCATCGGCGGTGTGCTGGCCGCGGTCTGGGCCGCCGGCCTGGGCTGGTGGTGGTTCACGCGCATGGACAAGGCGCATGTGCACGCGTTCTACCGTGCGCAGATCGCCGCGGCAGGCCGTTACGACGCCCAGGCCCTGTGCGAGATGCTCCATCCGGACTACAAGGCGGTCGACGTCACCCTCAGCTCCGGCGGCGAGGAGCGGATGGAAGTGGACCGGCTCAAGGCCTGCGAGGCCATGCGCAGTTCGATGAAGATGTTCCGCGATATCGCGGAGCAGACCGAAGGCACGCCCGAGTTCGACTACGAGATCGCGCTGGTGGTGCTGTCCGAGGACCGCGCCAGCGCGCGTGTGAACGTGCAGATCACCTCGAACGTGGGCGGCCGGATCAAGATCGTCAGCGCCGGGCACGAAACCCTGGTCCGTCACCGCGGTCAGGTGGTCAGCCTCGGCGGCGAGACGCGGACGCTGGTGACCTTGCCCTGACATGGCTCCGGATGCGGAGCGGGGTCTCCGTCTGCATCCGGCTCATACCGACGGTGCCGTTCCGGCACGCGGCCACGAAGCCAAAAAGCCGCGAAGCCCTGTCCTTTCCGATATGCGCCGCTCAGTGTGAGCCGCTGCGGGTTCCGTCGCCTCTCGCGGGCGCGCCGAGCCGCCGGTAGAGCGTGCTGCGGCTGATGCCCAGCAGCCGCGCCGCGTGCGCCACGTTGCCGCCCGCCGCCGCCATGGCGCTGCGCATGGCCGCGTCCTGCATCGATTCGAGCCGGCCCACGCGTGGGTGGGCGCCCGGGCGCGCGTCCGGATGCACCTCGCCGAGAGCAGGGAAAGCGGTTGCGTCCATCGTGCCGATATCGGCCCACATATCTTTCTGCATGTCGGCCCGCACCTCGTCCGGCAACGCGTCCACGCCGATCCGTTCGCCATCATCGCTGAGTGCGACCAGGGTGCGCAGGCAGGCCACCAGTTGCCGCCAATTGCCCGGCCAGGCGCAGGCGGCGAGCGCGTCCAGAGCGTCGGCCTCCAGGCAGCGGTCGCCCGCGATCTCGGCCCACAGCCGCTCGATGGTGCCGCGCAGGTCCATGCCGACGCGCAACGCGGGCAACCGCACCCGGTGCTGGGCGATGCGATAGAACAGATCGGCGCGGAAGCGGCCGGACGCCACCGCGCGGTCCAGATCACAGTGGGTGGCGCAGACCAGGGCGATGTCCAGCCGGATCGGCCGACCGCCGCCGAGCGGCGACAGCTCGCGCTCCTGCAGCACGCGCAGCAGCCGCGGCTGGAGCGACAGCGGCATGTCGCCGATCTCGTCCAGGAACAGCACGCCGCCTTCCGCCTGGCGCAACAGGCCGGGGCTGCCCTGCCGGCGCGCTCCGGTGAAGGCGCCTTGCTCGTAGCCGAACAGTTCCGACTCGATCAGCCCTTCCGGCAGCGCCGCGCAGTTGACCGCGACGAAGGGGCGCTCGGCGCGCGTGCAGCGGGCATGCAGCGCGCGGGCGAAGACGTCCTTGCCGCTGCCGGTCTCGCCGACGATCAAGACCGGCAGCTCGGCGTCGAGTACGCGTCGGGCGCGTTCCAGCATGGCCTCGGCCTGCGCGTCGAACAGCGGGGAGGGCTGCCTGCGCGCGCGTGCGGACGGCACGGTACGGGCGGGCGCGGGGCGCGCAGGGGCAGGCGTGCCGGATGCGGTCCCCGTCGCGCGGGCGCGATCGATCCTGCCGTGCAGGCTGCGCCCGCTGCGGTCGCGGATCGCGCCATCGCGACGCAGACGCGAGAGGGGTTCGTCGAACAGTGCGTCGTACGCGGCGCGGCCGATGTCCTCCCGCCCCAGGCCGATCAACTCCAGGCCCGTCTGGTTGGCGGCGATCAGCCTGCCGCTGCGGAACGCCAGGATGCCCTCCTGCGCGGAGCCGAGCAGGGCCGGGTCCCGGTGCAGGCGGAGCAGTTCGCAGTCGTCCAGCCCGCCGTCGAAATAGCGGTGTTCGATCTGCGCCACCGCCATCCGGACCAGCCCGAGCGCGTGCGAGGGCTGGCTGCGCGCATCGCTGCTGATGTCGAGCACCCCCACCAGCCGGCCCCACGGGTCGTGGATCGGCGTGGCGGTGCAGGTCAGGATGCCGTGCGGGGCGCGGTAGTGCTCGCTGCCCCGCACCTCCACCGCGCGGCGTTCGACGATGGCGGTGCCGATCGCATTGGTCCCCACCTGGGCCTCGTCCCAGCAGGCCCCCGGGCGCAGCGCCACGCGTCCGGCCTTGTCGAGAAAGCGTGGATGCCCCGCGGCATCGAGGATCCAGCCGGCGTCGTCGGTCAGCAGCACGATGCTGCCGCTGGCTTCGGCATCGCCGGCGAGCAGCGCCATCTCCGCCCGTGCGATGCGGCGCAGCCGCTCGTTGCGTTCGCGCATCTCGCGCAGGCGCGCTTCGGGCACCGGGTCGATGGCCGGAGCCGGTGCGTCCGGGACGCCCAGCCGGCGGCAGCGCTGCCAGGAGCGCAGGATCGTCTGCGGCAGGTCCACCGCCGGGGTGGTGCCGCGCTCGAAGAACGCACGTCGCGCCTGGGCGAGATCGGAGCTGGGGCGGAGGCGGTTCACGGCATCTCCGGTGTCGCATTTTGCGACAGTGATGGGAACGACATGTCGCCATACACACCACACTCGCGATGGCCGTGCAAGCCTCGCGTGTTGTGCGCCGCAGCACGCATCCACGCAAGGCATTGCCAGCGCTGCATCTGCGCGATGCTGCGGCGCGGCATCGCGGTTTTGGCACCGCCCTTGCGCACAGGGAGGTTTCCCCGTCCTTCTGGAGTCATCCGTGAACGCACAGCGCACACCCGACGCATCCCGCGACCCTTCGCGCATCTTCAAGGCGCAGTACGGCAATTTCATCGGCGGCCAATGGGTCGCGCCGAAGGGCGGCGAGTACTTCGACAACATCACCCCGGTCACGGGCAAGCCCTTCACCCGCATTCCGCGCTCGAACAAGGACGATATCGAGGCCGCGCTGGACGCGGCCCACGCCGCGAAGGACGCCTGGGGCAAGACCTCCGCGACCGACCGCGCCAACATCCTCAACCGGATCGCCGACCGCATCGAGCAGAACCTCGCGCTGCTGGCCGAAGCCGAGACCTGGGACAACGGCAAGCCCATCCGCGAGACTCTCAACGCCGACGTGCCGTTGATGGCCGACCACTTCCGTTACTTCGCGTCCGCCATCCGCATGCAGGAAGGCTCGATCAGCGAGATCGACCACGACACCATCGCCTACCACTTCCACGAACCACTGGGCGTGGTCGGCCAGATCATCCCGTGGAACTTCCCGATGCTGATGGCCGCCTGGAAGCTGGCGCCGGCGCTGGCCGCGGGCAACTGCGTGGTGCTCAAGCCCGCCGAACAGACGCCGGCCAGCATCCTGGTGCTGATGGAACTCATCGGCGACCTGCTGCCGCCGGGTGTGCTCAACGTGGTGAATGGCTTCGGGCTGGAAGCGGGCAAGCCGCTGGCCAGCAGCCAGCGCATCGCCAAGATCGCCTTCACCGGTGAAACCACCACCGGCCGCCTGATCATGCAGTACGCCAGCCAGAACCTCATCCCGGTCACGCTCGAACTGGGCGGCAAGTCGCCCAACATCTTCTTCGCCGACGTGATGGCCGAGGACGACGATTTCCTCGACAAGGCGATCGAAGGCTTCGTGCTGTTCGCCTTCAACCAGGGCGAGGTCTGCACCTGCCCGTCGCGCGCGCTGGTGCACGAATCCATCTACGAGGCCTTCATGGAGAAGGTCATCGCGCGCATCGCCGCGATCAAGCAGGGCGACCCGCTCGACCCCGAGACCATGCTCGGCGCGCAGGCCTCCGGCGAGCAGATGGAGAAGATCCTCAGCTACATGGACATCGGCCGGCAGGAGGGTGCGGAAGTGCTGATCGGCGGCGAACGCAATGCGCTCGAGGGCGAGCTGGCCGGCGGCTTCTACGTCAAGCCGACGGTGTTCAAGGGCCACAACAAGATGCGCATCTTCCAGGAAGAGATCTTCGGCCCGGTGGTGTCGGTGACCACCTTCAAGACCGAGGAGGAAGCCCTGGAGATCGCCAACGACACGCTCTACGGCCTCGGCGCCGGCGTGTGGAGCCGCGATGCCAGCCGCCTGTACCGCTTCGGCCGCGCGATCCAGGCAGGACGGGTGTGGACCAACTGCTATCACGCCTATCCGGCACATGCCGCCTTCGGCGGATACAAGCAGTCGGGCATCGGTCGCGAGACCCACAAGATGATGCTGGACCACTACCAGCAGACCAAGAATCTGCTGGTGAGCTATTCGCCGAAGGCGCTGGGCTTCTTCTGAGCCGTCGCGCCTCCCCGATGCCGTTCCTCCCCCACGATGGACGGCCCGTCCCGCCCGCTCCGGAGGCTCCGCAGCGGGCGGAGACGGTTCTCCGTGCGCCATCTCCCCCGAAAGGAGACCTGCCATGAGCGAGACACCGCACCAGGTGATGGCCACGCTGTCGGCGCTGCGCCTGATCGAGACCTTGCGCGCCCGGCACGGGCCGGTGCTGTTCCATCAGTCGGGCGGCTGCTGCGACGGCTCCTCGCCGATGTGTTTCCCGCAGGACGAGTTCATCGTCGGCGACCACGACGTCCACCTCGGCGACATCGGGGGAGCGCCGTTCTGGATCAGCGGGCCGCAGTTCGCCTACTGGAAACACACCCAGCTCATCATCGACGTGGTCGAGGGCCGCGGCGGAATGTTCTCGCTGGAGAACGGCGAGGGCGTGCGGTTCCTGCTGCGCTCGCGCCTGTTCTCCGACGAGGAATACGCCGCGCTGCAGGAGGCGGGCAGAGTCTGACCAGATGCAGCGCCCGGTGGCGCATGTCGCCCGGACGGGCGGGGCCGCTGCGACTCGGCGATACTAGCGCCCCGCCGAATCGCCGCCCGGGAGCCGCGAGTGAGCCCGCACCACACCGATGAAGACTGGATGCGCCACGCCCTGCGCCTGGCCGAGCGTGCCGAGCGCGAGGACGACGAGATTCCGGTCGGTGCGGTGCTGGTGGACGCCGAAGGCCATGTGCTGGGCGAAGGCTGGAACCGCAATATCGTCGAACACGACCCCAGCGCGCACGCCGAGATCGTGGCCCTGCGCGCGGCAGGGCGCGCGCGCGGCAATCACCGTCTGGTCGGCTGCACGCTGTACGTGACCCTGGAGCCCTGCGCGATGTGCGCCATGGCCTTGGTGCACGCGCGTCTGGCGCGCGTGGTGTATGCCGCGACCGACCCCAAGACCGGCGCGGCGGGCAGCGTGTTCGATCTGCTGGCCGATGCGCGGCACAACCATCGCGTCGAGGTCGCCGGAGGCCTGCTCGCCGAGGAGGCCGGCCGCATGCTCACCAATTATTTCCGGCGCAAGCGCGGCAAGCCGCTGCTGTAGGCCCGTCGCCGCGGACGGATGCAGCCTGCGGCCAACGCGACCGGCATCAACGCGACATCAACACGGCGCCGGCACGTGCGTCGCCGCTCAGCCGCCCTGCATCGCGCTGCGGATGGTGTCCGGCAGCGGCACGGGGCGACCGCTGGTGCGGTCGATCCACACCAGCACGCAGTGGCCGTCGGCATAGACGCGGCCGGCATCGTCCACGATGCGATGGCCCAGCGTCGCGCTGCTGTTGCCCACGCGGTCGCCATACAGTTCGACATGGATCGCGGCCGGGTAGGGGATCGGCAGGCGGTAGTCCATGTGCACCGACGCCAGCAGCGGGATCACGGTCTCGCTGATCCAGTCCTTGCCCACACTTTCGAAGAAGCGGATGCGCGCCTCTTCCAGGTAGGTCATGAAGTTGGCGTTGTTGACGTGGTTGAACGCGTCCAGATCGCGCCAGCGCAGCTCCATCGGAGTGCGTACCAGCAGCGGGCCGCGGGATTCGGCAGGTATGGATGTCATGCGGATGTCGTGTGGCCGGGGCGGAGAAGTGAGCGGGCAGGGGGCTGCCGGCCCGTCGGGTGGTGCGAGATCGTCTGCGAAATCGTCAGGCCTGCTTCTTCGCGCCGCGCTTGGCGGGCGCCTTCCTGGCCGCGGGCGCCGGCCTGGTGGCCCGCGCCTTGGGGGCGGGGCTCTTCGCAGCGCTGTCGCCGGCAGGGGGCTCCGCCCCGGACGCGGTGTGGGGCGCGTCGGCCCGGGCGATGCCCAGCAGAGGCGCCAGGAAGCGCCCCGTATGCGACTGCCGCATCGCGGCCACGTCCTCGGGCGTGCCTTCGGCGATGATCTGCCCGCCGCGGTGGCCGCCCTCGGGGCCGAGATCGACCACCCAGTCGGCGGTCTTGATCACGTCCAGATTGTGTTCGATCACCACGATGGTGTTGCCCTCGTCGCGCAGCTTGTGCAGCACCGCGAGCAGGTGCTCGATGTCGTGGAAATGCAGGCCGGTGGTGGGCTCGTCGAGGATGTAGAGCGTGCGTCCGGTGTCGCGCCGGGACAGTTCCTTCGACAGCTTCACGCGCTGCGCCTCGCCGCCGGAGAGCGTGGTGGCCGGCTGGCCCAGCTTGATGTAGCTCAGGCCCACGTCCACGAGCGTCTCCAGCTTGCGCGCGATCGACGGCACCGGCTCGAACAGCCTGAGCGCGTCCTCCACGGTCATTTCCAGCACATCGTGGATGCTGTGGCCCTTGTAGGTGATCTCCAGCGTCTCGCGGTTGTAGCGCTTGCCGTGGCAGACGTCGCAGGGCACG
>CBFGMS010000107.1:0-8421 GCA_965649985.1 uncultured Gammaproteobacteria bacterium
CTTCGCCGAACTGCCCTGCTCCGCCGGTCTGCTTCTTGTGGCGGTGGTGGCCCTCGGCGTTGGCCGAGATGGTCTCGCGGTAGGCGATGCGCGGCGGGCGGGTGGTCACGTCGACGGCGAAACGGTCCTTCAGCCGCTGCAGATTGATGCGCAGATGCAGGTCGGACAAGCCGCGGATCACGGTCTCGTTGGTTTCCACCTCGTGTTCCACCTGGAAGCACGGATCCTCCTCGGCCAGCTTGTGCAGGGCTGTGGCGAGTTTCTGCTCGTGCCCCTTGCTGGCCGCTTCCACCGCGAGGCCGAACATCGGCCTGGGGAATTCCAGCGGCGCCAGATGGATCTCGTCCTCGTCGTGGCTGTCGTGCAGCACGGCGTCGAAATGCAGTTCCTCGACCTTGGCGACCGCGGCGATGTCGCCGGGGATGGCCTGATCGATCTCGACGTGCTCCCTGCCGCGCAGCTTGAACAGATGGCCGACCTTGAACGGCTTGCGCCCGTCGTCGACGAACAGTTGGGTGTCCTTCTTCACCGTGCCCTGATACACGCGGAACACGCCGAGCTTGCCGACGAAGGGGTCGTTGACGATGCGGAACACGTCGGCCACCACGTGCGCGGCCGGATCGGGCACGCATTGCACCGGCGAGGCGCTGTCGCCACGGCCCTTCACGAACAATGGTGGATTGGCTTCGCCGGGATGCGGAAACAGGCGCTCGGCGATGTCGAGCAGCGCCTTCACGCCCGTGCCGCTGCGTGCGGAGACGAAGCAGACGGGAATCAGATGCCCCTCGCGCAGGCATTGCTCGAAGGCGTCGTGCAGCTCATCGCCGCTCAGGCCCTCCTCGCCCGCGTCGAGGAAATGGTCCATCACGCCTTCGTTGATCTCCACCACCTGATCGATGATGCGCTGGTGCCAGTCGGCGACCGGGCCGAGGTCGCTGTCGCCAGTTGAATTACCGAAGCAGTCGATGACCGCGCGACCGCCATCCGCCGGCAGGTTCAGCGGCAGGACCACGCTGCCGAAGGTCTCGCGCAGCGACTCCAGCAGCGCGGCGAGGTCCTGGCCCTCGTGGTCGATCTTGTTGACCACCAGCACGCGGCACAGGCGGCGGCCTTCGGCGTAGTCCATCGCACGGCGGGTGCCGTAGCCGATGCCGGTGTCGGCATCCACCACCACCGCCACGGTCTCCACCGCGGCCAGCGCAGAGAGCATCGGCCCGCGGAAGTCGGGATAGCCGGGGGTGTCGATGAGATTCACATGGATGCCGGCATGGTCGGTGCTGGCGATGGCCGCATCGATGGAGTGGCCACGCTCCTTCTCGATGCCGTCGTGGTCGGACACGGTGTTGCCGCGCTCGATGCTGCCTGCCGTCTGAAGGGCGCCGCCGGCATGCAGCAGGGCTTCGAACAAGGTGGTTTTGCCGGCGCCGGGGTGGCCTGCCAGGGCCACATTGCGGATCTGTTCTGTGCTGTAGGACATGACGGGGCTCCTTTCGCTGTGGCGAAGGAGCGCACCGGCGTCTCTGGCGCGCGGCGCGCTCCGATGAGCCGTCATGGCTGTCCGCTGCGGGCGCTGGCCGTCCGAGCCTGCGCTCGGCGGGCGGTCATGGCGGGGGCGTCGACGGGACGCGTCCCAAGCATCGGAACTTCCCCGCCGGGGGTCAAGCGGCAGCGCAGCGAGGGAGGTGCGTGCGTGCGCTGCCGCCGACCAGACCGCGCAGGCTTTGAGCCGGATCGGCACCGCATTGAGCGCCTGCGACATCGGGCCGCCGATCCTGACCTTCTCGGCGGCCGCCAGTACATCGGTTTCGCACAGGCGAGTGCAGCGGGCTTCGATCCGCTCCACAAGCGCTGGCGATGTGTTTGCAGAGCGGAGCGCAAATCCACTGCGCGGGACGACCGGGCGAAGGCACGAACGTCCCCGCGTGTCGCGGATCAACCCGCGGCGCGCACCCGCGAGAACGCCCAGGCCCGGCCCTGCCCTGCGGCGAAGGCAAGATGGATCCAGGTCATCGCGAAGGGTTCGAGATAGCGCGCAGCCTTCAGCGGGCCGGCGTCCACGGCGTCGAATCCCATGCGCCGCGCCAGCGCGAGCACCTCGGCACGGGCGTCGGCATCGTCGGCCGCCACCGGCATGAACACGGCGCCGTCGAGGCGCTGCGGGTCGGCCATGTTTTCGGCGCCGGTCACGTTGAAGGCCTTGACCACGCGGGCGTTGTTCGCCTTCGCGGCGATCTCCTCGGCCGCCGAGGTGGTGGTGCCCAACGACAGCCCGGCCAGGCCCGCCGCCAGCGGATTGGTGGCGTCGATCAGGATGCGGCCGTCCCAGTCGGCGATATCGCCAGCGATGGCGATCGCCGCGCTGTAGGGCACGGCGAGAATGGCGATATCGCTCGCCGCCACGGCGTCGGCGACACTGCCGATGCGCGCGCCCAGGGCGGCGGCCAGCTCGGCATATTTTTCCGGTTCGGGTACGCCGAAATACACGCGGTCGCCCGACCTGGCGAGGTTGCGGGCGAGCGCGGCACCGACATTGCCGGCGCCGAGAATGGCGATGGTGGATGAAGATGCAGTCATGCGATGTCTCCCTGCGTTGGGTGTGCGAATCATGAGGATGCGAAGCACAGGCTCCGCCCGATGCGGATGGCGTCCCGAATCACGTGAGCGAATGGGCCTTCGGGCTGGCGATCCGGTTGGCGCGTGTGTTGGAGCGCGTGCACGCAGCCCGGGCTCGGCAGGCCACGCTCCGCAACTCACGCTCCGCAACTCACGCTCAGCAAGTCACGCTCAACACCCCAGGGCTTCGATGACCAGGCGTGCGGTCTCGGCGCCCGAGAAGTTCTGCTGGCCGGTGATCAGGTTGCCGTCGCGCACCGCGAAACTGCGCCACAGCCCGGCCTGCACGTAGTTCGCGCCGATCCCGCGCAGGGCGTCCTCGATCCGCCACGGCATCAGGTGCGTGCCGCGCGGCAGCAGCTCGTGGCTCCAGACCGCCTCGTCGGCGAAGTCTTCCTCGACGTTGGCGAAGCCGGTCACGGTCTTGCCCTTGGCGATGTACTCGCCGTCGGCGTTCTTCGCGTACTTCAGCACCGCGACGCCGTGGCAGAGCGCGGCGGCCACCTTGCCGGCGGCGTGGAAGGCCGCGAACGTGGCGTGCAGGTCGGTGGCGGCCTCGAAGCTGAACATCGGCGACTGACCGCCGGCGACCACGATGGCGTCGAACGCATCGACATCGATGTCGCCCGCCCTGCCGGTGGATTCGAGCAGCGCCACCAACTCCGGCGTGTGCAGGAAGCCCTGGCTGATCAGGTCGGTTCTGCTGTAACCGCTGGGGCCGTTGGGGTCGCTCATCGCGTCGCCCTCGACCTTGCCGCCGTCGGAGCTGAACAGGGTGACCTCGTAGCCGGCCTCGACGAAGGCGACGTACGGATGGGTCAGCTCGCTCCACCAGAAGCCGACCGGCCAGCCGGTGACGGTGGACACGGCGGGGTTGGCCAGCACCAGGGCGATGCGCTTGCGGCGGCTGGGGTCGAGGACATTGGGGTCTTGCAGGCTCATGTGCGTTCCAGGGGTCGGGAAGGTGCGCACAGCATGCTCGTCGCTTGATTTCGGATAAATCCCGCGATAAAAGACCGTTTGTTGCCCATATCGACAACAATCTTCATGGATCTCGACCACTACCGCGCTCTGGCCACCGTGGTGCAGAGCGGCAGCTTCACCCGCGCCGCCGAACGGCTGCGCACGCAGAAGGCCAGAATCAGCAGACAAATCAAGGAGATGGAAGCCGAACTGGGCGTGCGTCTGCTGGAGCGCACCACCCGGCGGCTGCGCCTGACCGAGGTGGGCAAGGAAATCTACGAACGCAGCGTGGGCATCCTGGACGCGGTCGAGGACACCCAACGCATCGCCCAGGCCGTGCACGGCGAGCCGCACGGCCTGCTGCGGGTGACGATGCCGCTGGAGTTCGGCCTGCTGGCCGGGTTCGACTGGGTGCGCGCGGTGCTGGCCCGGCATCCGCAGCTCACCATCGAGGTGGACAGCTCCTCGCGGGTGCTGGACATGGTGCACGAGGGTTTCGACCTGGCGATCCGCGTGGGTGCCCTGCCCGATTCGCGGTTGGCCGCACGCCGGCTGGGCGAGCTGCACTACGGCCTGTACGCCTCGCCCGAGTACCTGGCCCGCCATGGCAGACCGGAAGCGCCGGAGGCGCTGCGCACGCACCATCTCATCGCGTTCGCGCCGGCCGGGCGGCCGGCGCCGCTGCGTCTGGAGCGTGCGGACGTGCCGCAGATGACGCTCGACATCGCCCCGCGCCTGCGCGTGGACAGCCGCTACGCCCAGCGCGATGCGGTGCTGGCGGGGCTGGGGATCGGCGAGAACCTGCAGATCATCGCGGCGCCGGAGGTGGCGGCCGGCCGCCTGGTGCGGGTGCTGGCCGAATGGACGCGCCCGCCGGTGCCGGTGCATGCGGTGTTCCCGAGCCAGCGCTATCTCACGCCCAAGGTGCGCGCCTTCGTCGACCATGCGCGGCGGCATTTTCCGGGCATCACATGATCGATCGCGCCGCGTGCTTCGGCTCGCGGACGGCTGCGGCACGGACGCGATGGGAACATCGTGCGCTGTGTACCGATCATCGTGCCGATACGCGGCCGGCGGGCCGTGCACGCCGTGCGAAGCGCATGCGCATCGTGCGCGACCGCATGCCCGGAACCGTGACACACGATCCAAAGTCGGGAGTGCGTACACTGGGTGCCCACCCCACAGGAGTGTTCGACCATGGCTTTCAAACGCACCGCCACCGCACGCTGGGAAGGCGACCTGATGTCCGGCAAGGGCGCGATGAGCACGCCGCAGAGCGGGCTGTTCGCCGACCAGAACTTCTCGTTCCGCACCCGCTTCGGCGACGAGACCGGCACCAACCCCGAGGAGCTGCTGGCCGCCGCGCACGCCGGCTGTTTCAGCATGGCGCTGTCGGCCGTGCTCGGCAAAGCCGGCTTCACCCCCACCCGCATCGAGACCCGCGCCGACGTCAGCATGGACCCCGGCATGGACCCGGGCCCCACCGTCACCGGCGTGCTGCTGACCGTGGAGGCCGACGTGCCCGAGATCAGCGCCGAGCAGTTCGCCGAACTGGCCGAGGCCGCCAAGGCCGGCTGCGTGATCTCCCGTGCGCTGTCTGTGCCGGTGACGCTGAACGCGACGCTGCGCTGAGCGCGGGCCCGCACAACGCGGTTGCATCGGCCGACGGCCTGCCGGGGAAGCCCTCCGGCAGGCCGTCGTCGTCTGCGCCGGATCCGCTCAGAGGCGGCCGCTCGGATGCGCGCTCGGGTACGGCGACAGCAGTGCCGCTTCCTGGCGCATGAGTTCGGTGCGCAGCATGTCCGCCGTCAGCACGACCTCCTGCGAGGTGAGCCCGCCGGGCAGCGCATCGTCCGCGATCGGTGTGGGGAAGGCACCGTCGAACACGAGCAGGTTGATGTTCTCGATGGGGTCGTGCTCGAGGTTGTACAGCTCCCACTGGTCGGGCGCCGGGTCCGGGCTCCACGGGTCGCAGTAGCGCACCAGCTTCCACGCGCCGGAGCGCAGCGCGCGCACGTGCGCCGGTTGCGGCACCGGCCCCGGCGCGAGATCGGGCAGGTACCGGTGCGGCAGGCTGCCGTCCTCTGTGTCGTTGCCCTCCTCCGAACCGTCGCCATCGGGCGGCGTGCGCAGCAGCTCCACCGTGGCCGCGAACACCGCGTACTGCCGCTGCGACTGCACGTTGTGCGGATCGTCGTCCGGCGGGAGCGGTTCGGTGATCATGTCGTCGGTGACGAACAGCACGCCCTTGCGCTCCTGACCGTCCGGACCGACCACCGGGCCACCGCCGGCCTCGATCACGGGCACCAGATCCGCACCGGGCAGCGGCGCGGCGGTGTGGGTCTTGGACAGGTTGCGGCGCGCGCGCTCGATCTGCTCCCGGTCGGCACCGGCCAGCGAGAGCAGCGTGGGCAGGATGTCGATGTGGCTGGTCTGCGCGTCGATGCGGCGCGGCACGTCGCGCTCGGAGTTGTACTGCTTGTGCGAGATCAGGAACGGCACATGCACCGCTTCCTGATACGCACAGTGCCACTTCTCGATCATCATCCCGTGGGATGCGCCGTATTCGCCGTGGTCGGAGGCGAACACCACCACGGTATCGTCGCGCAGGCCCGTCTCTTCCAGCGTCTGCAGCACGCGCAGGATGTGGCGGTCCACCATCGCGATCATGTAGGCGTAGTACTGCAGGAATCCCACCGCCGCGCCGTCCGCATCGTGCTGCAGCTGGAACGGGATCGGGATGCCCAGCGTGGCCTTGACCGCGTTCCGCAGCACGGTGTCGGGGTCCCCGCCCGCCGCCTGGGCGATGCTCAGCCCGGTCTTGGCCGCCAGGCCCAGCGCCACCTTGTAGGCATAGTCGTACTGCGCGCGCGGCTTGTTGTTCCGCAGCAGGTCCTCGCCCTGCGTGGGCGAGGCCGTGGCGCAGTCCTGTGGCAGGCCCAGCGGGTTCATCGGGATGCGGAAGGTGCCGTCCTGCGGCGTCGCGCTGAACGTGCCCGGCAGCGGCACCGGCACCGACCCGCCCGGCCCCACCCGCGGCTGCTCCAGGCGCTCACCCTCGGGGAACTGCGGATCGAGCGCGCGCGGCAGCGTGGGATAGGTGGCGATGTCGTGCGGGTTGGTGAACGAGCACACCGCGAACCAGGGCTGCGGCGTCGGCGTCACCGGGCTCATCGGCAGATTGCCGGCCGCCCGCCCGCTGACCCGCGCATACGGCACGCCAAGCGCACGATTGCGCAGGAACGTGCAGGCCAGGTCGGCGAACTGGTAGTCGCGATACGCGCCCATGTTGTTGGTCAGCGAGCCGTGCGGCTCGGGCCACGACAGCTCCCAGTCGCCGAAACCGAAGCCTTCCAGCGTGTGCTCCGGCGGGTCGCTCACATGCCACTTGCCGAAGTAGTGCGTGCTGTAGCCGATCTCGCGGAAGTAGTCGCCGATGGTCGGCACCCCGTCGGCCTTCAGCCACGGGAAATTGTGCGCATCGCCGCTCTTGAACAGGCCGTCGGTCTGGGTGACCCCGGTGCGCGGCCCGTACTGGCCGGTCATGATGCTCGCACGGCTGGGAATGCAGGCCGATTCCGCGATGGTGTGGTCGGCGAACACCACCCCGTACTCGCGCAGCTTGCAGAACCCCGGGTAGTACTGCGCCCATGCGTTGCCGGCCGGGTCGATGTCGCCGAGGAAATTCAGCACCTGCTTGATGCCATCGGCGAAGCCCGCACTGCCGTATCCCGCGTTCGGGTAGTACAACTGATCGACCATGATCATCAGGATGTTCGGCCGCGACTTGCGCTGGGCCATGGCGTCCTGCGCCTCGTCGATTTTCGGGTGCGTGCTGCTGGTGCTGCCGCTGTTGCCACCGCTGGCGCTGCCGTTCGTACCTTGTTCCGTGTCCGTTCCCTGTCCCGCATTCGCCGTCATGGCGGTCTCCGTGTCCGTGATGATGGATGCGCACTCTGCGCCGTGACCGGCCCCGGGCCGGAATGGGCGATGCTACCAAGCGCACGCCGCATCGGCATTGCCTCGACATACCGTAGGAGGGGCGTAAGTCCCGATCCGGGCTTCCGATGCCGGGCCACTTCTCCGTCGTCATGCCATGCCTGCGTTTCAGGCATTCCAAGCTCTCTATCGCGGCTGAAGCCGCTCCTACGGGGGGCGGGTGCATGCGGGGTACGTTGCCGGGGCGCGACCTCGTTGACGGCACGTCCTGGGCGCCCCTGCCTTCCCGTAGGAGGGGCTTCAGCCTCGACCCGCCGATCCGCCCCTCGTCTCCATCCCTCGCTATCCCTGCAGCGACGCAACCGCACTGTCCAACGTCGCCAAATCTTTGCGGAACTGCGGATGCTCCGGCCAGCGCTGCACCAGTGCCTGCATGATGCCCTGCGCCCGCGCCCAGTCGGCGCGCTGCCCCGCCGTATCGCCTTGTGCCGCACACACGTCCCCCAACTTGTACCAGCTCACCATTAGATCGCGCTGCCAGCCGGCGTTGTCGGGGTCGCGCTTGGCGAGCGCGTCGCGGATGCGCAGACCAGCCTCGTAGCGCTCCTGCGCCCCGGCCAGATCGCCCCGGGCCTGCAGCAGTTCGCCGAGTCTGTTGTGACTCATGCTCAGATCACGCTGCCAGACTGCGTTGTCGGGATCACGCCTGGCGAGCGCGTCGCGGATGCGCAGACTTGCCTCGTAGCGCTGCTGCGCCCCGGCCAGATCGCCCTGGGCCTGCAGCAGCGCGCCGAGTCTGTCGTGACTCACGCTCAGATCGCGCTGCCAGCCGGCGTTGTCGGGGTCGCGCCTGGCGAGCGCGTCGCGGATGCGCAGACCAGCCTCGTAGCGCTCCTGCGCCCCGGC
>CBFGMS010000108.1:0-8412 GCA_965649985.1 uncultured Gammaproteobacteria bacterium
TCTGCTGGTCCTGGCCCTTGAAGTTGAAGCGGCCGATGTACGCGCGCGACTGGATCTCCACGCCGTTGATGTTGAGGATGTCCAGACCGCCGGAGACTTCCTGGAACACGTTGTGGTTGCCTTCCAGCTTGTCGCGGCTCTGGTCGACATAGGCCAGCTTGACGGTCGGCCCGATGTCGATCTCGCCCGAGTCGGGCTTCTCCTGGCCGGTGATCATCCGGAACAGCGTCGACTTGCCGGCGCCGTTGGGGCCGATGATGCCGACGATGGCGCCCGGCGGCACCACGAAGCTCAGGTTGTCGATCAGCAGGCGGTCGCCGAACTTCTTCGAGACGTTCTTGAACTCCATGACCTTCTGGCCCAGGCGCTCGCCCGGCGGGATGAAGATCTCGTTGGTCTCGTTGCGCTTCTGGTATTCCTGCGACTGCAGCTCTTCCAGGCGGCCGAGGCGCGCCTTGCCCTTGGAGCGGCCGCCCTTGGCGTTCTGCCGCGACCATTCCAGTTCCTTCTGGATGGCCTTCTGGCGCGCCTTTTCCTGGTTCTCTTCCTGCTTCAGGCGCTCGTCCTTCTGGACCAGCCATTCGGTGTAGTTGCCCTTCCACGGGATGCCGCGGCCGCGGTCGAGTTCGAGGATCCACTCGGCGGCGTTGTCGAGGAAGTAGCGGTCATGGGTGACGGCCACCACGGTGCCCGGGAAACGCGCGAGGAACTGCTCCAGCCATTCCACCGACTCGGCGTCGAGATGGTTGGTGGGTTCGTCGAGCAGCAGCATGTCCGGCTTGCTCAGCAGCAGGCGGCACAGCGCCACGCGGCGCTTCTCGCCGCCGGAGAGCTTGCCGATCACCGCGTCCCACGGCGGCAGGCGCAGCGCGTCGGCGGCCACTTCCAGCTGCTGTTCCAGCATGTGCGCATCGCCCGAGGCGAGGATGGCCTCCAGACGCTCCTGCTCCTTGGCCAGCGCGTCGAAGTCGGCGCCGTCCTCGGCGTAGGCGGCATAGATCGCGTCCAGCGCGGCCTGCGCCTGCATGACCTCGCCCACGCCTTCTTCCACGGCTTCGCGCACGGTCTTCTCGGGGTCCAGTTCAGGCTCCTGCGCCAGGTAGCCGACCTTTATGCCGGGCTGGGGGCGCGCTTCGCCCTGAAAGTCGGTGTCGACGCCGGCCATGATCTTCAGCACGGTCGACTTGCCGGCGCCGTTCAGGCCCAGCAGGCCGATCTTGGCGCCGGGGAAAAACGACAGCGAGATGTCCTTGATGATCTGGCGCTTCGGCGGCACGGTCTTGCTGACGCCGTTCATGGTGTAGATGTACTGCATGGGAGCTCCATCGGAAGCGGCGCAGACGGGCGGCGCCGCGGGGCATGCGTGCGGGGAACACGTACTGGAATACGTGCGGGGAAATGCGTGCGGGGCGGGCGGGACGCGCGAGCGTGACAAGGGCGGCGTTCGCCTGGGCCGTGTCCGGCTTCGGGCCGGCTCCGGTCCCGTCAACCCGCCATTATACCGGCCCGGCAGATCGCCAGGCCCGTGTTCGACGGCGGGGCAGGCTGCAGGCGCCTGAACGGGCAGGTGCCCGGTCTCTGAATGCCGATTCACGGCCGCGGCCCGGGGATGGAACCGGTTCAGTCGCATCGTTGCAGGGTGAGCCCGTGCTCCACCCCGCACGCCCCACACCCACACAGGAGGCAGACGATGAAGACCCGCGTCCCCACCTTGCAGTCCACGCCGGCACCCGCCCGCGCCCTGACCCGCGCCGCCGCGCTCGCGGCCACCGTGGCCCTCACCGCCGCCCTGGCATTGCCCGCCGCCGCCCACGGCCCGGGCAAGAAGAAGGGGCACCACAAGCATCACCACGGTCACGACCGGGTGGTGGTGGTGGATCGGGGCCCGCCGGCCCATGCCCGTTACGCCCGCTGGTCGCGCGGCATGCATTACGACCGCAGCGGTTACGCGCCGACCTATGTCGTCCGCGAGTACCGCGACTACGACCTGCACGCGCCGCCGCGTGGCCACTACTGGCGCCGCGATGTCGACGGCAACTTCCTGCTGGTCGCGGCCGCCACCGGCATCATCGCCAGCGTGCTGCTGAACTGACCCACCGGGCCTGCCGCCCCGACGGACATCCGCCCGGGGCGGCCATCCGGCCCATCTCCCCACCCGCATCCGCCCGGCCTTGTGCCGGGCGGATGCGTTTTTTGCGCCGGGAGGCCGCGTTCACGGGCACAGGGTCGAGGGCCGGTCCGACGCCCCCGCGGCCGGCCAGTTACACTAGTGCCCCCCTCTCAACGTCCCCGGAGCGCCGATGTTCCCGCGCGAGATGCGTATCGCAGGTTTCGACCCCGAACTGGCCCAGGCCATCGCCGACGAGAACCGCCGTCAGGAGGATCATGTCGAACTGATCGCCTCCGAGAACTACGCCAGCCCCCGGGTCATGGAAGCGCAGGGCAGCCAGCTCACCAACAAGTACGCCGAGGGCTACATCGGCAAGCGCTACTACGGCGGCTGCGAATACGTCGACATCGCCGAGAAGCTGGCGATCGAGCGCCTGAAGCAGCTGTACGGCGCCGACTACGCGAACGTGCAGCCGCATTCCGGCTCGCAGGCCAACCAGGCCGTGTATTTCGCCCTGCTCAAGCCCGGCGACACCGTGCTCGGGATGTCGCTCGCGCACGGCGGGCATCTCACCCACGGCGCCAAGGCCAACATCTCCGGCAAGCTGTTCGACATCGCCTCCTACGGCGTGAACGACGAGGGCCTGATCGATTACGACCAGGTCGAGCGCATCGCCCTGGAGCGCAGGCCGAAGATGATCATCGGCGGTTTCAGCGCGTATTCGCGCGTGGTCGACTGGGCGCGTTTCCGCGCCATCGCCGACAAGGTGGGCGCGTATCTGTTCGTGGACATGGCGCACATCGCCGGGCTGGTGGCCGCCGGGGTCTATCCCAACCCGGTGCCGCATGCCCACGTGGTCACCTCCACTACGCACAAGACCCTGCGCGGCCCGCGCGGCGGCTTCATCCTGTGCAAGGCGGACGAGGCGCTGGAGAAGAAGTTCCAGTCGCTGGTGTTCCCCGGCCTGCAGGGCGGCCCGCTGATGCACGTCATCGCCGCCAAGGCGGTGGCCTTCAAGGAAGCGCTGGAGCCCGAGTTCAAGACCTACCAGCAGCAGGTGGTCAAGAACGCGCAGGCGATGGCGAGCACCATCATCGAGCGCGGCTACAAGATCGTGTCCGGCGGCACCGACAACCACCTGATGCTGGTCGACATGATCGGCAAGGGCATCACCGGGAAGGATGCCGAGGAAGCGCTCGGCCGCGCCCACATCACCGTCAACAAGAACGCGGTGCCCAACGACCCGCAGAAGCCGGTCTACACCTCCGGCCTGCGCATCGGCACGCCGGCGGTGACCACGCGCGGCTACCTGGAGCAGGACTGCATCGAACTGGCCCACTGGATCTGCGACGTGCTGGACGCGCCGGAGGACGAGGCGGTGATCGCCCGCGTGCGCGAGGCGGTGACCGCGCAGTGCCGGAAATACCCGGTCTACGGTTGATCGCATCCGGTGCGCCAGAGGGGCTTCGGCCTGCCCGGCGCGCCCTCCACACCCCAATCCCGGCCCGCGCATGCATTGCCCCTTCTGCCAGCACGAGAACACCCGCGTCATCGACTCGCGCGTGAGCGAGGACGGGGCGACGATCCGGCGCAGGCGCGAGTGCGAGGCCTGCGGCGAGCGGTTCAGCACGCTGGAGACCATCGAGCTGAAGCTGCCGGCGATCATCAAGGGCGACGGCCGCCGCGAGCATTTCGACGCGCGCAAGCTGCGCCAGGGCTTCGACCGCGCGCTGCACAAGCGGCCGGTGTCCGAGGAACAGATCGAGGCCGCGGTGCGCGCGGTGGTGCACCAGCTGCGGCGCACCACCGAGCGCGAGCTGCCGTCGCGCCGGGTCGGCGAATTCGTGATGGGCGAGCTGCGCAAGCTCGATCACGTGGCCTTCGTGCGCTTCGCGTCGGTGTACCGCGCGTTCGAGGACGTGGCCGATTTCCGCGAGGAGCTCGACCGGCTGGAGCGCGACCTGCCCACGGGTGAGGAGCAACTGCCGCTGCTCGGTGGCGAGGTGGTGCCCTTCGACCGGCGCCAGGACCGCGGGCAGGGCCGCGGCGTGGCGGGCGGCACCACCGGCGGCATCGGCAGCCGCGGCAAGGACGACAAGAAGAAGCCGTGAGCGCGATCACGCACGGCATGCCGCAGGGCGAGGGCGCGGCGTTCGACACCATCGACCGCCTGCACATGACCCGGGCGCTGCGCCTGGCCGAGCGCGGCCTCTACACCACCAGGCCCAATCCCATGGTCGGCTGCGTGATCGCACGCGGCGAGGCGGTGCTGGGCGAGGGCTGGCACGTGCGCGCCGGTGGGCCGCACGCCGAAATCCATGCGCTGCAGGCCGCCGGCGACGCCGCGCGCGGCGCGACCGCCTACGTCACGCTGGAACCCTGCGCACACCACGGCCGCACCGGCCCGTGCGCGGAGGCGCTGATCGCCGCCGGCGTGGGCCGGGTGGTCGCGGCGATGCGCGACCCGTTCCCGCAGGTCGACGGCGCGGGGTTCGCGCGCCTGCAGGCCGCCGGCATCGCGGTCAAACACGGCCTGCTGGAAGCGCAGGCGCGGCAGCTCAACCGCGGCTTCCTCTCGCGCGTGGAGCGCGGCCGTCCCTGGCTGCGGGTCAAGCTGGCGATGAGCCTGGACGGGCGCACCGCGCTGGCCAACGGCGACTCCAAATGGATCAGCGGCGAGGCCGCGCGGCGCGACGTGATGCGCTGGCGTGCGCGCGCCGGGGCCATCCTCACCGGCGCCGGCACCGTGCTGGCCGACGACCCGCGGCTGACCGTGCGCTTCGAGGCCGACGAGGGCCCCGACGGCGTGCCGGAGTTCGTGCCGCCGCTGCGGGTGGTGCTCGATACCGGCCTGGCCACGGTCGCGCGCGGCCAGGTGCGCGAGGGCGATGCGCCCACGCTCTATCTGCACGCGCCCGACGCCAGGCCGCCGCGCGGGTTCGACACGCCGCATGCCGCGGTGCCGCTGCGGGCCGCCGCGCCGGGCGGGTCGGGGCGGGCAGGGCTCGATCTGGACGCGGTGCTGCGCCATCTGGCCACGGCGCATCAGATCAACGAGGTCCAGGTCGAATCCGGCGCCTCGCTCGCGGGTGCGCTGCTGCGCGCGCGGCTGGTGGACGAGGTGCTGCTCTATGTGGCCCCGGTGCTGCTGGGCGCGGACGCACGGCCGCTGTTCGATGGTCTCGGCATCGACGGCATGGCGCGCCGGCTGCATCTGCGCACGGTGGAGACGCGCCGGATCGGCGACGACCTGCGTTTGCTGCTGTCTCCGGAACATGGGCCCTGAGCGGGCCCGGCCCCGGCCCCGCGGACTTCCCGGCCGTGGCAGTGGACCATGCCTCCGCCCGGCCGGGTACCCGCCTGCTCGCGTCTGTGTGCAGCTGTTCCGCGGTGAAACGCGACCGGGAAACGCGCGGCGTGGACCCGGTCGGGCTCCACCGGCGGGCCATCGCCGATGCCTGGGGCGATCCGCCGCCCCGGCGCCTGCGTTGGGCATTGTTCGCGCTGGCGGCACGGCGCGTGCACCGAGCGCACCGCCCGCGTCCGGGGCGGGCCGCGGATCTGCTGGTAGAATTCCCGCCATCTTCAGGGCGGGGTGGAAGTCCCCACCGGCGGTAGGCGCGGCGAATCCGCGCGAGCCCGCGAGCGCTTCCGGCACCGCCGGAAGGTCAGCAGACCCGGTCCAAGTCCGGGGCCGACGGTCACAGTCCGGATGCAAGAAGACGACACGCAGCCGCGCTCGCGCGGCCATTGCGTCGTTTCGCCTTGGACCCACGCGACCCGAGGCGCTCATGTTCACAGGTTTGATCCAGGCGGTCGGCACGTTGTCGCACCGCGAATCCCGCGGCGGCGACGTCCGGCTGCGCATCGCCGTCGGCGATCTGCCCTTCGCCGATGCCGAGCTCGGCGAAAGCATCGCCTGCAACGGCGTGTGCCTGACCGTGGTCACCTTCGATCACGCGCATTTCGATGCCGACGTGTCCACCGAGACGCTTGCGCGCACCACGCTCGGCGCACTTGCGCCCGGCGCCGCGATCAACCTGGAGCGCGCGCTGCGCGTGGGCGCCCGCATGGGCGGGCACATCGTGTCCGGGCACGTCGACGGCGTGGGCGCGGTGCAGGCGGTGACCGACGACGCCCGCGGCCAGCGCTGGCGCTTCTCCGCCCCGCGCGCCTTGCTGCGCTATGTCGCGGAGAAGGGCTCGATCGCGGTGGAGGGCGTCAGCCTCACCGTGAATGCCGTGGACGATGCCGGCTTCGAGGTGATGCTGGTGCCGCATACCCTCGCGCACACCGGTTTCGGCGCCATGGCGCCCGGCGCGCCGGCCAATCTCGAGATCGACACCGTGGCCCGCTACGTGGCGCGGCTGCAGGAGACGGAGGGCTGGGCATGAGCTTCGCACCGGTTCCCGAGCTGCTGGAAGAAATCCGCAACGGCCGGATGATCGTGGTCGTCGACGACGAGGACCGCGAGAACGAAGGCGACCTGATCATGGCCGCCGAACTGGTCCGGCCGCAGGACATCAACTTCATGGTCACCCACGCCCGCGGGCTGGTCTGCCTCTCGCTCACCCGCGAGCGCTGCCGCCAGTTGGGCCTGCCGCCGATGGTGCGCGACAACACCTCGCCGCATCACACCAATTTCACCGTGAGCATCGAGGCCGCCGAGGGCGTGACCACCGGCATCAGCGCCTACGACCGCGCGCATACCGTGCGCACCGCGGTGCGTCCCGACGCCGGTCCCGACGACCTGTCGCAGCCCGGCCACATCTTCCCGCTGATGGCGCAGCCCGGCGGCGTGCTCACCCGCGCCGGCCATACCGAGGCCGCCAGCGACTACGCGCTGCTCGCGGGCATGGAGCCCACCGGCGTGCTGGTGGAGATCCTCAACCCGGACGGCAGCATGGCGCGCCGCCCGGAGCTGGAGGTGTTCGCGCGCGAGCACGGGCTGAAGATGGGCTCGATCGAGGACCTCATCCGCTACCGGCTGGAAACCGAGCACACGGTCGAGCGCGTGGACGTGCGCGAGATCGAGACCGAGCACGGCCCCTTCGTCCTGCACACCTACCGCGACCGCATCGGCCACGGGCTGCACTTCGCCCTGCTGCGCGGCACGCCCGATCCGGCCGTGCCCACGCTGGTCCGCGTGCACATGCAGAACCCGCTGGCCGATGCGCTGCACTGGCGACGCGCCGATTTCGGCCCGGCGGTGGGCGAGGTGCTGGCGCGGATCGCCGCCGAAGACCGCGGCGCGCTGGTGCTGCTGGGCGAGTCCCAGAGTCCCGAGGCGCTGCTGGCGCGCATCCGCGAGCAGCCGGAGCCGTCCGCACGCGGCGGCGCCACCGCAGAATGGCGCCGCAACGGCGCCGGCAGCCAGATCCTCGCCGACCTCGGCCTCGGCCGCCTGCGGGTGCTGGGCACGCCGCGCAAGCAGGTGGGGCTGGCGGGCTTCGGCCTCGAGGTCGTCGAGTACGTGACCCCGTAGGGTGGCGGTGAGCGCAGCGAACCCCACCATGCTCGAGGCGTCATGCTCGAGGCGTCATGATCAAGGCGTCGCCATTCACGTTGACCGCCTTCCCACTGACACACCCGACGGCGGATGGCGCAGAGCCCGGACCGGTCACCGCAGGATGTGCCGAATACGCGGCGCGGGCACGCTCGCCGGTTCAGTGAGAGCCGGGGTACGGTGATGGTGGGGTTCGCTGCGCTCACCGCCACCCTGCGGATACAATGTGCGGCCGTCCCGCGCCCCGCCCGAGTTCACCATGTCCCAGATCGAAGGCGATCTGCGCGCCCCCGACGGCGCGCGCTTCGCGATCATCGTCAGCCGCTGGAACCCACGCATCACCGAGCGCCTGGCGCAGGGCGCGCGCGAGGCCTTCGTCGCCAACGGCGTGGACGATGCCGCGGTGGACACCATCCGCGTGCCCGGCGCCTGGGAAATCCCGCTGGTCGCCGCGCGCCTGGCCGCCGCCGGCCGCTACGCCGGTCTGGTCGCGCTGGGCTGCGTGATCCGCGGTGACACTCGCCACTACGAACAGGTCGCCGACGGCTGCTCCGATGCGCTGATGCGCGTGGCCCTGGATTACCGACTGCCGGTCGCCAACGGCGTGCTGGCGGTCGATCGCTACGAGGACGCCGAGGCCCGCGCCGGAGGCAGCCACGGCAACAAGGGCGAAGAAGCCGCGCTCGTCGCGCTGGAAATGGCCCATCTGCTGGAGAAGCTCGCATGAGCAAGCCGCATCACCGACGCCCCGACGGCGTCGATGGCACCTTGTTGCCCGCGGTCGGACATCCTGTCC
>CBFGMS010000109.1:0-8101 GCA_965649985.1 uncultured Gammaproteobacteria bacterium
ACACGGTGGCGGACCGGCGCGGCCGCGGTGCGCACCTCGGCCACCGCACGGCGGACGGGCACCGCACGGCGCGCAGGCGGAACCAGCGGCCGGGCGACGACGCGCGCGACCCGCGGCCGACGCACGGCGCGCGCGGTGATCACCCGGGTGATGCGCGGCACCACCCGCGCCACCGGCACGCGGCGGCGGCGCGCCACCTGGCGTGCGGCGACCAGCGCGCGCGGCACCACACGTGCGGCGCGGCGGCCACGCGTGCGCACGGCGGCGCGGATGGAGCGCGTGGCGGCGCGCACGATGCGCCTGCGCGCGGGAGCGGCCAGACGCGCGGCGGCGGGCAGCGCGCGACGGATCGCCAGGCCCGCGATCAGCGGCGCCGCGGCGTCGATCTCGTCCTCGTCCAGGCCGTCGATCATTTCGTCGAACGCCTCGAACTCGTCGGCGCCATCGGCCAGCAGGCGTCCGGCCACACCGGCCAGGCGGCCGATCAGCTGCGCCTGCGGGATGGGGATCATGCTGGCGATCGGCGCGACCGTGCGCGCCACGCTGCCGACGGTGCGGCCGACATTGCGCATGAAGCCGCCGATGCGGCGCAGGAATTCGTCGCTGTCGCCCGCGTCCAGGGCATCGGCCACGTAGTCGTCCGCACCGTCCAGCTCGTCGCCTTCGTCGAACGCATCGCCTTCGTCAAATTCGTCGCCCTCGTCGAAGTCATCGCCCTCGTCGAACTCGTCGCCTTCATCGAACGCGTCGTAGGCATCGAAGCCGTCGCCCTCGTCGAAGCCGCCGTCGTCGAATTCGTCGCCCTCGTCCGCGCCCAGCAGGCCGCCCAGGATGTTGCCGAGCCCGCCGAGCGGGCCGCCGCCGCCGGCGCCGCCACGACCACCGCGGGCGCCGCGGCCGCGACGTCCGCCGCCGCCGAGCAGTCCGCCGATGCCGCGTGCGATGGCGCCGAAGAACTCGTCGTCGCCCTCGTCGAATTCGTCCTCGAATTCGTCGTCGAATGCGGCCACGCCTCCGGCCGGGCCTTCTGCGGCGTCGTACATCAGATCGTCCAACGCGTCGTCTTCGTAATTGTCCATGACCGTGACCTCTTGCTTCGGGATGGGAGTGGGACAGCCCCCGACCGGCGTCCACAGACGGTTGTCCGGCGGTTGCAGACGGAGCGCGACGGGCGTCGCGCCGCCGGTCCGAGCGCACCCGGGCCGACATGGGCCGGCCGCGCATGGCACGGACCGGCGGTGCGCGACCGCGTGGATGCGATCGCGTTGGAACATGGGCCTGGACAGGACGCACGCCGTGACGGCGGCATCCGTCCCGGCGCTACAGCGGGCGGATGGTCAGTTCCACAGGCCCGTGCAGCACGAAGCGGCGCATCGAACCGCGACTGATCGAAGGCACGCCGCGGCCCAGGCCGGGCGACCGTCCGCCGCCGCGGGCTGCCGGAGTGGGACGCGATGCGCTCGGGGCGGCGTGCGGCTGTGCCAGCCGCCTCAGCGCACGCGGGCGGCGGCTGGCCGCACGCGCCGCGCGGACCACGGTGCGGCCGACCTGCTGCGGCACCTGCCGCGGCGGTGTCCGCTTGCTGCGCGCGGCCTGGGCGCTGGACACCGCCAGCCGCGGGAGCGCACGCACCGCGCCGGGGCCGGCGTTGCGCACCAGATGGCGGGCGGCCATCGCGATGCCGTGCACGAAGGCGCGGCGCGAGGTCGGGCTGAGCTGCGACAACGCACGCCCGCCCAGCGCGCGCGCGGCCAGGCGCGCGGCGATGCCCACCGCCGCCGGCAACGCGGCGTCCACGCCGTCCTCGTACAGGTCGGCCATGCTGTCGAAGGCCTCGAATTCATCCGCGTCGTCGGCGCTGAGCATGCCGAAGCGCGCGAGCAGGGCGCCGATCGGGTTCGCCTGCGCCATGCGGTTGGCGTAGCCCGCGGCGGTGTTGAGATGACCAGGCAGGCCGCCGACCAGGTTCATCGCGGTACCGGCCTTGCCCAGCACGCCGCCGGCCGTGCCGGCGACGCGGCCGAAGCGCTGCAGGCCCTGCGCCAGATTCTGATGCCCCAGGCGCTGCGCCAGCAGCGCGCCCACATCCGCCAGGCTGCCGGCGCCCTTGGCGATGTTGCCGGCGGTCCTGGCATAGCCGCCGTAGCGCGCGGCATGCGGCGCGACGCGGTTCAACCTGGGATTGGCGGCCAGGCGGCTGGCCACGCGCGAGAACCCGCCGAGCAGGCTGCCCAGGAATTCATCGGTGCCGTCGGCATCCAGCGCATCGGCCACTTCGGCCTCGAACAGCGAGAGCGCCGCATCGGCGCCGGAGGGGGCGGCGGGCCCTTCGGCGAGGTCGTCGCCGAGGTCCATGCCGTCCATGTCGTCCTGATAGGCATCGAGCGCGTCGAGCTGGGCATCGCCCGCATCGCCGCCGTCCTCGAAGCCATCCTCGAAGCCATCCTCGAACCCATCGTCCAATGCGTCCTCGGCACCGTCGCCCTCGAACGCGTCGCCGTCTTCATCGAAACCATCGCCCGCCTGCTCGGCGGCGTCGAAGCCGTCGTCGAAACCATCCTCGAAACTTTCGTCGAGTCCGTCGTACGACTGCGGCGACGCCAGCGCGTCGTCGCCGGCGTCGTACTCGTCGAACGCATGGGGGTGCGCGCCGCCGTTCGGGTGACTCATGGCCGTCTCCTTCGCATGGGCGCCGGTCGCTGCGGTGCGGACCGGCCGGATGCGATGGAGGCTACGGGTGTGTGCGGGTTCTCGTAATCGCGTCTTCGCCCTGCGGTGTCCGCGGTGGTGCGGACGCTCTAACCCGCGTCGGTTACGCCGGGGTGACTAGCCCGAATGGGGGATGGCGGGTGTGTTGTTTTACGGATTTGGGGTTTGTGCGCAGGTGGGGGGAGTGTTTGATGCCGAGTCTTTTGTCCGTGGTGGTGTTTGTCGCAGATCAACTTTTGCATCTCGCCGCATCTACTGGGGCGTTCTCAGTTGTACCCGGAAAAATCAAAAGCTTCCGCGCTGGCGCGCGGGTGACTTTTCTTTGCTTGTGCAAAGAAAAGTCACCAAAAGAAAGCACAGCCCTTCGTCGCGCCCGGGGCTGCGCGCCGGGTTCGCGGCACTCGCGGGGTTTTACGAAGGGACATCCTTGTCCCTTCGTAAAACGCGCGGCGTCCTGCCGCGCGCCCTGCGGGCCTTGTCCGCGATTGCCGCCGCTCCGACGGGCAGACAAGTCAACGGCAGCTGTCGTCGGCCCTCATGCATCCCTGCTTTGATGATCGATGATCGATGATCAAAACGTTGGCAGTATGGGGTGGTGCTGCAGATCGGTGGTCTGCCGACACAATGTCACTCGAAAAACTCACGCAACGCCTGCGCATAGCGGTCGTGGGCGTCGATGTCGTTGTGGTCGGCCTGCGCGATATGCACATGCCGTGGCGGCGAGGGCAGGGCGGCGATCAGGGCTTCGGTGCTGTGTGCGGGAATCACCTGGTCGCGGCCGGCCTGCACGATCAGCGTCGGCCCGCGGAAGCCGCGCAGGGCGGTGGCCGAGTCGAAGCGCTCGCGCAGCAGCCAGCGCACCGGGACGTACGGGAAGCGGTCGGCAGCCGGGGTGGCCAGGTCGTCGAACGGCGTGACCAGGGCCAGACGTTCCAGCGGGCGCCGTGCGGCGAGTTGGCTGGCGATGCCGCTGCCCAGGCTGCGGCCGATCGCGGCGATGGGGCGGCCCGGATGGCGGCTGCGCACATGGTCGTGCAGCGCCACCGCATCGGCCACCAGCGCATCGGCCTGCGGCTCGCCCTCGCTGGCCCCGTAGCCGCGGTAGGCCATGACGTAGACCGTGCGTCGCGGGAACAGCGTCGCGAACGCGCGTCGGGTGATCTCGACGCGTTCGGCGTTGCCGCCGAAATACAGGACCGGATCGCCTGCGCCGGGATTGGCCACCCAGCCGCGCAGGGTGATGCCGTCGCGCTCCAGCGCGAAGTCGGTCAGTGCCGGATCCACCCGCGTGTACTGCGGGAAATAGATCAGCGCGCGCTGCTGCCAGTACAGATACGCGCACAACACCAGCCAGGCGCCGAGCACCGCAGCGACCAGAGCCGCAAGCGGGCTCTGCAGCCAGTGCGAGCCCCCGCTCACCCGTGCCGCGCCTGCGCGGCGGCGAACGCCGCCAGCTGCTCGGGCGTGGCGTCCTTCTGGTGCACGGCCTTCCACTCGGCGAAGGGCATGCCGTACACCGCCTCGCGCGCGGCGTCCTTGTCCATCGCGATGCCGCGTTTGACCGCGGCCTCGCGGTACCAGTCGGCCAGACAGTTGCGGCAGAAGCCGGCGAGGATCATCAGGTCGATGTTCTGCACATCCGGCCGTTCCTGCAGCAGGTGCTCGCGCAGGCGACGGAAGGCGGCGGCTTCGAGTTCGACGACGGTCTGCGGGTCCATGACGAGCGGCTCAGCGGAAAGGGTGGCTGTAATGTTCGCAGGCCTTCGCGTGGAGGTCGACCGAATACAGACCGAACTGGCCAACCAACGGTGTCCTGCAGCTCGGACAGACGACCTTGCGCTTGTCCAGGTACCGCAACAGCAGAGTCACGGCAAACAGGACACTGCCGAACCAGGCGATATGGACGCGCGGGAAGGTGACGAACCAGGCCAGGGCGACGACAACGAATATCGCCACCTGCAGCGCCCCAAGTGCGTAGTACCAGCGCTTCGCTGCGCCGATGCCCGGCGGCGTGTGGGTTGGCGGCGTGTGTGCGGGAGGCATGTCGGACATGGTGTCCGTCTCGTCGGTTTTGCCCGGCACGCGTCGCCAGGCAGCCGTCGCCAGGCGCACGTCGCCCGGCGTGCGGGAGGCCTGGGCGATGACTTGGGCGATAATACGCGGCCCTGCCGAGACCCCCGCCCGCAATGACCGCCAAGATCCTCGACGGCAAACGCATCGCCGACCGTCTGCTCGATGAACTCAAGGTCCGCGTGGACGCCCGCGTCGCCGCCGGCAAGGCGCGTCCAGGCCTCGCGGTGGTGCTGGTGGGCAGCGACCCGGCGTCGCAATCCTACGTGCGCAACAAGCGCCGTGCGGCCGAGAAGGTGGGCATCCGCGCGCTCGACTTCGACCTGCCCGCGGGCACTACCGAAGCCGAGCTGCTGGCGCTGATCGACCGGCTCAACGCCGATCCGGCGGTCCACGGCATCCTGGTCCAGCTGCCGTTGCCGGGCATCCCCGACGCCACGCATCTGATCCACCGCATCGACCCGCGCAAGGACGTCGACGGTTTCCACCCCGAAAACGTCGGCCATCTGGCCCTGCGCCAGTTCGGTCTGCGCCCCTGTACCCCGCGCGGCATCACCACGCTCCTGGCCTATACCGACCGTCCCGTGCGCGGGCAGAGCGCCACCATCGTGGGCGTGAGCAACCACGTCGGCCGGCCGATGGCGCTGGAGCTGCTGATCGCCGGCTGCACGGTCACCAGTTGCCACAAGTTCACCCCGCAGGACGTGCTGCAGCGCCATGTGGGCGAGGCCGACATCCTGGTGGTGGCGGTGGGCCGGCCCGGGCTGATCCCCGGTGAATGGGTCAAGCCCGGGGCGGTGGTGATCGATGTCGGCATCAACCGGCTGGACGATGGCCGGCTGGTCGGCGACGTGCAGTTCGCCGCCGCCGCCGAGCGTGCCAGCTGGATCACCCCGGTCCCCGGCGGCGTGGGCCCGATGACCGTGGCCACCCTGATGCAGAACACCCTGGAAGCGGCCGACGCCGCCGCCGCCGCCGACGCCTCCCCGCCATCCCCGTAGGAGGGCCTTCAGGCCCGACCCCGGTACCGCTGTGGCAGGCCGTGGGTGAGGACGCCGCGGATATCCGGGGGCGCCGCCGAAGCCGCTCCTACGGGCGCTCCCGCGGGCATCCCCTCTGTGTTCCCGCCCCGCGGGCACTACCGCGGGCCTCCGCCGGGTTACAATGTCGCGCTTCATCCCTACCGGACCGGCCATGCTCCGCATCCTGGCTGAAGCGCTCACCTTCGACGACGTCTCGCTCGTCCCCGCGCATTCCACCGTCCTGCCCAAGGACGTTTCGCTCTCCACCCGCCTCACCCGCGACCTGCGCCTGAACCTGCCCATCGTCTCCGCGGCGATGGACACGGTCACCGAGGCGCGACTGGCGGTCGCCATGGCCCAGCTCGGCGGCATCGGCATCGTCCACAAGAACCTCACGCTGGAACAGCAGGCGTCCGAGGTGGCGAAGGTCAAGACCTTCGAGGCCGGGGTGATCAAGGAACCCTTCACCGTCGGCCCCCAGACCACCATCGGCGAGGTGCTCAAGCTCACCCGCGCGCGCAACATCTCCGGCGTCCCGGTGGTCGACGGCGGCAGGCTGGTGGGCATCGTCACCGGCCGCGACATGCGTTTCGAGAAGAAGCTCGACGACCCGGTCAGCCACATCATGACCAAGCAGGAGCGCCTGATCACCGTGCGCGAGGGCGCCTCCGACGAGGAAGTGCTGGACCTGCTGCACAAGCACCGCATCGAGAAGGTGCTGGTGGTCAACGACGGCTTCGACCTGCGTGGCCTGATCACGGTCAAGGACATCCAGAAGAAGACCGACAACCCCAACGCCGCCAAGGACCCCGCCCAGCGCCTGCTGGTGGGTGCCGCGGTCGGCGTGGGCGGCGACACCGAGGCGCGCATCGAGGCGCTGGTGGACGCGGGCGTGGACGTGATCATCGTCGACACCGCACACGGCCATGCGCAGGGCGTGATCGACCGCGTGGCCTGGGCCAAGAAGCACTACCCCAAGCTGCAGGTCATCGGCGGCAACATCGTCACCGGCGACGCCGCGCTCGCGCTCGAGCACGCCGGCGCCGACGCGGTGAAGGTGGGCGTGGGCCCGGGGTCGATCTGCACCACGCGCATCGTGGCCGGCGTGGGCGTGCCCCAGGTCACCGCGGTGTCGATGGTGGCCGACGCGCTGCAGGACCGCATCCCGCTGATCGCCGACGGCGGTATCCGCTATTCGGGCGACATCGGCAAGGCCATCGTCGCCGGCGCCAGCGCGGTGATGATCGGCGGCCTGTTCGCGGGCACCGAGGAAGCCCCGGGCGAAACCGAGCTGTTCCAGGGCCGCAGTTACAAGAGCTACCGCGGCATGGGCTCGCTCGGCGCGATGGAGAAGGGGTCGAAGGACCGCTATTTCCAGGACGCCAGCGACGCCGACAAGCTCGTGCCCGAAGGCATCGAAGGCCGCGTCCCGTACCGCGGCCCGCTGCGCAACGTGGTCCACCAGCTCGCCGGCGGCCTGCGCGCGACGATGGGCTACGTGGGCTGCGCCACCATCGACGAGATGCGCGTGAAGCCGTCGTTCGTGAAGGTGACCGGCGCTGGGCAGCGCGAGAGCCATGTGCACGATGTGCAGATCACCAAAGAGCCGCCCAACTACCGGATGGGGTGAGGTGGAAACGTTTTAATAGCATGCAAGGTCAGCAGCTCAATCCGATGGCTCAAGCCATCGAGAGGGTCACTGAGCTCACTTGTTGCTATGAGCTTTGGTGGGCGCTCGTTGATCGGGAAAATCAAGAGGCCTTCGCCTCTGTCTGTGATCGGTACGACCATTTTTTCTCAACAACAGTTCGCTCGTTGCTCCTTAGTATTACGGTAATCACGTATCAGTTGTTCGAAACACGCCGGGATACTGTTTCTATTAATTCGCTTTTGGAGTCTTTGAAGGCGAGTCATGCTGAGCTTGTTGCTCAGTTGAATTCTGAAATTGATCAGCAAAAGCCAATTATTGCGAAGATATTCGCTCTACGAAATAAGGTTTATGCTCATCGCGTTAAGGAATCTATTCCCGAAGATGTATTCAGGCAGGCCGGTGTTACGCCTAATCAACTGAGGTCTGTAGTGGTTCTGGCGCAGCGTTGTGTTGCGCTGTTGGCTGATGCGATTGGTGATCGCGTTGAGAGAGATCTTCTTGCGGAACTTAAATCAAGATCTTCTTGGGTGAATGAAGACGTTTTGGGTCTCATGCAAGTCCTCAATAAGAACGAGCATTGACAAGCGGAAAATATGACCGACATCCACAGCGACAAGATCCTCATCCTCGACTTCGGCGCGCAGTACAC
>CBFGMS010000110.1:0-8069 GCA_965649985.1 uncultured Gammaproteobacteria bacterium
GATCTCCAGCGTCTCGCGGTTGTAGCGCTTGCCGTGGCAGACGTCGCAGGGCACGTAGACGTCGGGCAGGAAGTGCATCTCCACCTTGATCAGGCCGTCGCCCTGGCAGGCCTCGCAGCGTCCGCCGCGCACGTTGAAGCTGAAGCGGCCCGGGGAATAGCCGCGCGCGCGCGCCTCGGGCACCTGCGCGAACAGTTCGCGCAGCGGCGTGAAGAGGCCGGTGTAGGTGGCCGGGTTCGAACGCGGCGTGCGTCCGATCGGCGACTGGTCGATGTCGACCACCTTGTCGAACAGATCCAGGCCCTTCACTTCGCGGAACGCGGCCGGCTTGTGCGAGGCGCCGTTGATCTCGTTGGCGGCCAGCGCATACAGGGTGTCGTTGATCAGCGTCGACTTGCCCGAGCCGGACACGCCGGTGACCGCGGTGAACAGCCCGGAGTGCAGGGTGAGATCGACATCCTTCAGGTTGTTGCCCGAGGCGCCGCGCAGCTGCAGCCGCATCTTGGGGTTCGGCTTGTGCCGGTGCTTCGGCACTTCGATGCGCTTGCGGCCGCTGAGGTATTGCCCGGTGATCGAACGCGGCGCTTCCAGCACGTCGGCCAGGGTGCCTTCAGCCACCACTTCGCCGCCGTGCACGCCGGCACCGGGGCCGATGTCGACCACGTGGTCGGCCAGGCGGATCGCGTCCTCGTCGTGTTCCACCACGATCACCGTGTTGCCGAGATCGCGCAGGCGGGTGAGTGTGCCCAGCAGGCGCTCGTTGTCGCGCTGGTGCAGGCCGATGGAGGGCTCGTCGAGCACGTACATCACGCCGACCAGGCCGGCACCGATCTGGCTGGCCAGGCGGATGCGCTGCGCCTCGCCGCCGGACAGGGTGTCGGCCTTGCGTTCGAGGGTGAGGTAGTCCAGCCCGACATCCACCAGGAAGTTCAGGCGGTCGCGGATCTCCTTGACGATCTTGCTCGCGATCTCGCCGCGCCAGCCGGGCAGGGTGAGGCCGCTGAAGAACGCCAGGGCCTCGTCGATCGGCAGCACCACCACCGACGGCAGCGCGCGTTCGGCCACGAACACGTTGCGCGCCGAGCGGTTGAGGCGTGCGCCGCCGCAGTCGGTGCACGGGCGCTCGCTGATGTATTTCGCCAGCTCCTCGCGCACCGCAGACGATTCGGTCTCGCGGTAGCGGCGTTCGAGGTTGGGGATGATGCCCTCGAAGCGATGCTTGCGCTGGGTGCGGCCGCCGGCTTCGGTGAGGTAGGTGAAGGTGACCACATCGCTGCCGCTGCCGTGCAGCACCGCTTCGCGCGTGGCCTCGGGCAGCTCCTGCCAGGGCGTGTCGACGCTGAAGCCGTAGTGCCTGGCCAGCGACTGGATCAGCTGGAAGTAGTAGACGTTGCGCCGGTCCCAGCCGCGTACCGCGCCCGCGGCCAGCGACAGCTCCGGATGCACCACCACCCGGCCGGGGTCGAAGAACTGGCTGGTGCCCAGGCCGTCGCAGGTCGGGCATGCGCCGACCGGCGAATTGAACGAGAACAGCCGCGGCTCCAGCTCCGGCAGCGCGTAGTCGCAGACCGGGCAGCTGTACTTGGAGGAGAACAGCAGCGGCTCGGCCGCGGCGTCGTCCAGCGACTGCACGATGGCCATGCCTTCGCCCAGACGCAGCGCGGTCTCGAAGGATTCGGCCAGGCGCTGTTTGAGGTCGGCGCGCGGCTTGAAGCGGTCGATCACCGCCTCGATCGTGTGCTTCTGGCGCAGCGCCAGCGGCGGCACCGCATCGATCTCGTGCAGCGCGCCATCCACGCGCACGCGCACGTAGCCCTGCGCGCGCAGTTGCTCGAACACCTGCGCGTGCTCGCCCTTGCGCTCGCGCACGACCGGAGCCAGCAGCATCCAGCGCTGTTCGGCGGTCTTCGCGTCGTCGGCGAGCGCGATCACCTGGTCGACCATCTGGCTGACGGTCTGCGCCTCCAGCGGGAAATGGTGGTCGGGGCAGCGCGGCGTGCCCACGCGTGCGTACAGCAGGCGCAGGTAGTCGTAGATCTCGGTGATGGTGCCGACCGTCGAGCGCGGGTTGTGGCTGGTCGATTTCTGTTCGATGGAAATCGCCGGGCTCAGGCCCTCGATGTGATCGACATCAGGCTTTTCCATCACGCTCAGGAATTGCCGCGCATAGGCCGACAGCGACTCGACGTAGCGGCGCTGGCCTTCGGCGTAGATGGTGTCGAACGCGAGCGACGACTTGCCGGAACCGGACAGGCCGGTGATGACGATCAGCTTGTCGCGCGGCAGGTCGAGATCGATGTTCTTGAGGTTGTGGGTACGCGCTCCGCGGATGCGGATGGTGTCCAGAGGCATTGCGGGGTCCGGAGGCGATCGTGCGGGGGGAGGGCCGTGCGGCAGTGCACCTTGCAGTGGAGATCCGCGGCCGGACCGATATGCGGCCGGCACGCGAAAAACCAACCTGCAAGCCTACCGAGCCGCATCGCCGCGGGCAACGCACGCACACGCAATCCCTGCCTCCGGACAGGCACATGCACTGTTCCGGCGATGATGGCGACCGTGCGTCGACCGCATCCGCCGCATCGCCGGCCGTGGACTTCTTCAGCGCATCAGCGCACCAGCTCGAAGCGCAGGGGCGCACCGCTGGCCGGCGCCGCCGGCGCCTCGCCGTCCGCGCCGGTTTCCCCCTCGCCCCAGCCGCGTGTTTCGATCATGCCGGGATTCACTCCGTTCAGGATCAACTGCACCTTGAGGGCCTCCGCGCGCTGGCGCGACAGGAAGACGGCGTTGCCGCCGTCGCGTTCGGACACGACCGGGCCGACGATGCGCAGCCTGGTGCCTTCCGGTGCGGCGCGGATGGCGTCGGCGGCCTGGGCGACGGTGGCCAGGCTTTCGGCGGACAGGCTGCCGGCGCCGTCGTCGAAGCGGATCGGCAATTGGCTGAGGCTGCGTGCCAGTTTGGCGCCATCGCCCGCGGCGGCCTGCAGGTCGGGGGGCGGTGCGGCGCTGTCCGCTGTGAACAGGCCTTCCAGGCGCGCGGAGGGGAACGCCCGGCTGGCGGCTTCGCGCAGGCGCGCGCGGGTCTCGGCGTCGGCGACGCCGGTCAGCACGATGCGGTCGCCGTCGAAGCGCAGCGCGGCGCCGTGGGCGTCGGCGAACACGGTGAGCAGGGCCGGCAGCCCGGCCGCCCATGCGGACGGGCGTGCGGCCTCGTCGGTATCCACGCTGCCGGTCAGGCGCTCCGCGCCGTAGCTCTCGCGCAGCGTCGCCAGCAGGGCGTCGCGGGTGGCGGCATCGGCCACTGCGCCGTTGAAATCGATCTGGCCGCTGTTGTTCACCAGGCTCAGATGGGCGTCGAAGGGCAGGCGTTCGACGGCCTCGACGGTCGCCTCCGGTGCGGGGGGCGGCGCGGTCTGTTCATCGCGCCCGCAGCCCGACAGGACACCTGCGAGGCAGAGCAGGGCGATGGCGCCCGGGTGGCGCGCAGCGAGGCGCAGGGCGTGGCGATGGAGCTGGATCGGAAGCATGGGGTGTTCCTGGGGGACGGGAGTCGCGGAGCGGCCTGTGCGGCGTGATGGCCGCGACCCGGGGTGTACGTGATGCGTGGTGCGGTGTGCGTGGTGCCGACAGGTGCCGGCGTCCACGGGGTGCCGATGCGGGACGGCGGATCACGGCGTGTCTTTCGGCAGCAGGTCCTTCGACGGCGGGTCTTCCACCGTGCCTCGGGCCGGAATGCCCGGCCCGAGGTCGTGATGCAGAAGGCCGATGGCCGGGCGCAGGCGGGAGACGGGCTCCCGCCTGCGATGGCCGTCGGCCGGCCGGATCAGCGGGCGCTGATGCCGCGCAGGCCGGGCAGCTCGGAGCGAAGCGCCGGGCTCATGGTCTGCAGGGCGCCGCCACCGTTGCCGGTGCCGGTGGTGTTGACGCTGGCGCCACTGGCCGAACGCGTGGAGGCGTAGTCCACCGAGATCTCGTTCGAGCACTCATCGGTGCCCTGGTTGCAGATCTTGTAGGTCATGGTGCCGGTGCCCACGATGCGGAAGGTGTCGACGAAGCTGCCGCGGTTGCGACGGGTGTTGTAGATCAGCCCGTTGCGGTAGATGTCGACTTCACGCTTGCCGTGCTCCCAGGTCAGGGTGACGCGGGTGCGATGGTTGGTCAGCTGATCGACCGTCGCGGCTTCCTTGTACGGGTAGTTGGCGTCGACGAAGCTGGTGTACAGGGTCACGCCGCTCGCCGCGCTGAACCCGCGCAGGTAGACGTACCACTTGCCGGAGCGGGGCGCCGGGAAGAAGCAGGTCTCGTTGTTGCCGAAGCTGAACGGGCGGCAGTCGTACGCGGTGGTGGTCGGCTCGTTGCCGTAGCGCACGTACATGTCCGCATCGCCGGTGCCGCCGTACATCGCGAACAGCAGGTTGCTGGCGCCGTTCGGCACCACCAGCTCGTACTTGATGAAGTCGTTGCGCGGCACGTCGATCGGGCTGATGGTGTCGCCGTTGAAGATCTCGGTGGCCGGCGGCGGCGGCGGGGCGGCCGGCGGATCGGCCGGCAGCGGGTTGGTGCCGTTGGCGACCAGCACCGCGGCGGTGGCATCGACCACGCCGGTGCCGCAGGGCGAGGCATAGGAGCAGCCAGCCGGGAAGCCGCCGTTCGCGTAGGCGGTGTTCTCGATGATCTTCTTCACCTGCGCCGGGGTCTTGGGCGTCGGCGAGGCGGCCTGGATCAGCGCGGCGATACCGGCCACATGCGGCGAGGCCATCGAGGTGCCGGCGTACCAGGCATAGCCTTCACCGGCCTGCAGGGTGGCGCCGAGATTCAGCGTGGACAGCACGTTGTCCTCGGCCGGCGCTGCGGACGTGCCGCCCGGAGCGGCCACGTCGACCACGGCACCGAAGCTGGAGTAGCTGGCCTTGGCACCGGTCGGGCCGACCGCGGCCACCGCGATCACGTTGTTGCAGCTGGCCGGCTGCTGGTTGGCGGCGTCGCCGCCCGAGTTGCCGGCCGCGACCACCACCGTGGTGCCGCGCGAGACCGCGCCGTCGATGGCGGTCTGCAGCGCCACGCTGCAGGCGCCGCCGCCGCCGAGGCTGAGGTTCAGCACTTCGGCCGGATTGGCATTGGCGGGCACGCCGGTGACGGTGCCGCCGGAGCCCCAGGTGATGGCGTCGGCGATGTCGGACAGGAAGCCGCCGCACTTGCCGAGCGCACGGATCGGCAGGATCTTCGCGCCCGGCGCGACGCCGGCGCCGCCGACGCCGTTGTCGGTGAGCGCGGCGACGGTGCCGGACACGTGGGTGCCGTGCCAGCTGCTGTCCTCGTCGAAGAAGCTGCACTCGCCGGCCAGCGACCAATCGCCCGGGTCGTTCGGATCGGCGTCGCGGCCGTCACCGTCGACGGCGGTGTCCAGGTCGGCGATGAAGTCGTAGCCCGGGACCAGCTGGCCGGCGAACTCGCTGTGCGGGGTGATGCCGGTGTCGATCACGCCGACCACGATGCCTTCACCCTTGGTGACGTCCCACGCGGCTTCCAGATTGGCGCCGCCGGGGCCGTTCTTGTAGTGCCACTGCTGCGCGTACAGCGGGTCGTTGGGCACGAACATCGGGCGCATGCGCACATCGGGCTCGACCGCGAGGATGCTCGGGTCCTTGAGCAGCTCGACCATCAGCTGCTTGGCGCCGGCGGCGTCCAGCGCCTTGTCGGTGACGATCAGCTCGGCACCGGTGGAGAGCGTACGCAGCGGACGGACCTGCACGCCGGCCTTGGCACCGGCCGCCGAGAGCGTTCCGGCGTCCAGACGGGCCGCCTTCGCGGTGCTGGTGCGGGTGACGATGAAGCGGTTGGAGGGAGCCTCGAGCTCCGCGCTGGCCGATTTGGCGAGCGGGGCGACCTTGTTCACGACCACGGCGCGGTCGCCGGAGTGCGCGAGCGGGACCAGGGCTGCGGCGGCGGCCACGGCGAGGGCGGTCAGACGGAACTGACCAGGGGTTTTACGGGATGTCATGCGGTGTTCTCCTGAACAAGATGCGGCAGGGACATGCGAATGCCGGCGCGGGGGGCGCCGGAGGTGTGACCCGTCTGCCCGATGCGGCACGGGGCCGCGGCAGCGGGAAGGATGGCTTCGACGGAGCGAAGCGGGAGCGGGAGGACGCGTGGCGCGCGATGCGGCCACGTTGCGTCATGGCCGTGCGGCACGGCGGGGAGGGCCATGCATGCGCCGATGGCACTGGGTGACCGAGCGGCCATCGATGCACGCCGCGCCGTGCAGGGCGCCGGCTGCGCGGTGCGCGTCCGTCTCGGGACTGCCCGCAGTGTCTGCTGGGCAGCCGGCGGAATCCGCGCGGGCGGCACGGGCGACGAGCGCGGACGGCATGGAGATGTCCGGCTCCGGCGTACGCCGGGCGCAGGCCGTATGCCTGCCCGGGGGCGGGAATGATCGGAAGCGAACCCTGGGATCCGCGCCTCCGTTGCGCAGCGGATGAAACAAACGATGGCGGCACCTGTTCCTTTGTTTTCGGCATGGGTGCCTGCATGCGCCCAGCAAGACCGGATGACGTGAACGTCGACCCCTGTGGTCTTCTTTATCCGACGTTCATCACATGTTTCGAGCCTACGCCGGATGTCTCCCGAGGTGCAAGTGCCTTGTCCGAACCCCCAAGGCAGTGGCCGCGGCACGCATTCCGACCTGTTTCGGAGGTGTTCAGTGAGGGCTGCGCGCGCAGGTGGTCGGACGTGGGCGTGGCGCCGGGAACGCCGTCCCGCGACGCAGGTCGCCGGCGGCTGCCGGAGCGCCCTGACGGGCCAGCCATCCGGCCCGCGGGCAGCCGCGCGGCGCCCGCTGCAGCGGGCAGTTGCCCGCAGCGGGAGGGGTCTCTATAATTCCGCGTTCTTCCGCCTGCGGGCGGTTGTTTAGACGGGGCAGGCCGGGTTCTGGCACGCAGTCCGGGTCAGGGGTTCGGACCCACATTCCCGTCGACCTTCCGGTCGGTTTCCGATCGGGTCACACCAGCGACACCCCATAACGACAGAGGAATTCCCAATGTACGCAGTCGTCGTCACCGGCGGTAAACAGTACCGCGTGATGCAGGGCGAGACGCTTCGCGTCGAGCTCCTCGAGGCCGAAGCCGGCAGCGAGATCCAATTCGACAACATCCTGATGCTGGGCGATGGCGAGGGCGTGACCCTCGGCGACGCACTGAAGGGCGCCACGGTCACCGCCAAGGTGATCGGCCACGGCCGCGCCGACAAGATCCGCATCGTCAAGTTCCGCCGCCGCAAGCACCATCGCAAGCAGATGGGCCACCGGCAGCACTACACCGAAGTCCAGATCACCGGCATCAACAAGTAAGGGGCAGCAGCCATGGCACACAAAAAAGGCGTAGGTTCTTCGCGCAACGGCCGCGACTCCAACCCGAAATACCTCGGCGTGAAGCTGTTCGGCGGCCAGGCCGTCGAAGCCGGCAACATCATCGTCCGTCAGCGCGGCACCCAGTTCCATCCGGGTCCGGGCGTGGGCCTCGGTCGCGACCACACCCTGTTCGCGCTGGTCGACGGCAAGGTGGAGTTCTCGGTGAAGGGCGCCGCCAAGCGCCGCACCGTCAGCGTGGTCTGATCGCGCACTGTCCCGATCCGCACGCCGCGCCAGACACCCCGCTTCGGCGGGGTGTTTGTTTTTTGCGTGATGCCGTGCGTGATACCTGCGCCAAGGCCGTGGTCATCCACGCCCGGCGTCCCCCGCAGCCGCGCGCCAGCACGCACATCGTCCCGGTGGCTCTGCCGCACCGGTTAAACTGACCCGCCGATTCCCCAAGAGCCCGACCACAGCCCCATGAAACTCGTCGACGAAGCAGACATCCAGGTGATCGCCGGCAACGGCGGCAACGGCTGCGTCAGTTTCCGGCGCGAGAAGTTCATTCCGCTGGGCGGGCCGGACGGCGGCGACGGCGGCGATGGCGGCAGTGTGTATCTGCAGGCCGACGAAAACCTCAACACGCTCGTCGATTTCCGCCACCAGCGCATTTTCCGCGCCCAGCGCGGCGAGAACGGCATGGGCCGGCAGATGTACGGCAAGGGCG
>CBFGMS010000111.1:0-8055 GCA_965649985.1 uncultured Gammaproteobacteria bacterium
CCTTCGGCCTGGCCTGCTGCGCGGTGGAAATGATGCATGCAGGCGCCGCGCGTCTGGATCTCGACCGCTATGGCGTGGTTTTCCGCCCGTCGCCGCGGCAATCGGACGTGATGATCGTCGCCGGCACCCTGGTGAACAAGATGGCGCCCGCGCTGCGCAAGGTCTATGACCAGATGCCCAACCCCAAGTGGGTGATTTCGATGGGCAGCTGCGCGAACGGCGGCGGCTATTACCACTATTCCTACGCGGTCGTCCGCGGTTGCGACCGCGTGGTGCCGGTCGATGTGTACGTGCCGGGCTGTCCGCCCACCGCCGAAGCGCTGGTCTATGGCATCCTGCAGCTGCAGAAGAAAATCCGCCGCGGCCGCAACTTCGGCGAAGACCGTCAGGGTGTGTACTGATGAAAGAGACCGCACTGTCCTTCGCCGAGCGCCTGCGCGCGCGCTTTTCCAGCGCTGTCGTGACGGTGGACGCGCCGCGCGGCGAGATCGGCATCGAGTTCGCCGCCGCCGACTGGCATGACGGCTGCCTCGCCCTCCGCGACGAGCTGGGCTTCGAGTCGCTGGTCGACGTCTGCGGCATCGATTATCTCGGGTACGGCAGCGACGAGTGGGACACCGACGTGTCCTCCGAGGGCTTCAGCCGCGGTGTCGAAGGCCGCAACGTGGGGCGCTTCAAGTACGGCGAATCGCTCAGCCGCGAGGCCGATGCCTTCGAGCAGCAGGCGGTCGGTGTCGACCCGCAGCGACGCTTCGCGGCGGTCGCGCACCTGCTCTCGGTGCAGCACAACCGCCGCGTGCGTGTGAAGACGTTCGCGCAGGATGATGCGCTGCCCATCGTGGCCTCGCTCACCGACATCTGGCCGGTGGCCAACTGGTTCGAGCGCGAAGCGTTCGATCTGTTCGGCATCGTGTTCGAAGGCCACCCGGACCTGCGCCGCATCCTGACCGACTATGGCTTCGTCGGTCACCCGTTCCGCAAGGATTTCCCGCTGATCGGCAACGTGGAAGTCCGCTATGACGAAGAGAAGAAACGCGTGGTGTACGAACCCGTGACCTCGGTGGAGCCGCGCGTCGGCGTGCCGCGCGTGATCCGCGACGACGCCCGCTACGCCACCGGAGCCGACGAGCGCATGGCCCGCCGCGCGGAGGAGGGGCAGCGATGAGCGACACCCATCAGGCCGACCTGCCCCAGGCCAGCGAGGGCTTCGCCAGCAGCCCCGCCGAAGCCCGTCAGGAAATCCGCAACTACACCCTGAATTTCGGCCCGCAGCACCCGGCCGCGCACGGCGTGCTCCGCCTCATTCTCGAGATGGACGGCGAGATCGTGCAGCGTGCGGACCCGCATGTGGGTCTGCTGCACCGCGGTACCGAGAAGCTGGCCGAGTCCAAGCCGTTCAATCAGTCGATCGGCTACATGGACCGTCTCGACTATGTGTCGATGATGTGCAACGAGCATGCCTACGTGCGCGCGATCGAGACCCTGATGGGGATCGAGGCGCCCGAGCGTGCGCAGTGGATCCGCACGATGTTCGATGAGGTCACGCGCATCCTGAACCACCTGATGTGGGTGGGCTCGAACGCGCTCGATCTCGGCGCGATGGCCGTGTTCCTCTACGCCTTCCGCGAGCGCGAGGAGCTGATGGACTGCTATGAGGCGGTCTCCGGCGCGCGCATGCATGCGGCCTACTACCGTCCGGGCGGCGTCTACCGCGATCTGCCTGGCAAGATGCCGCAGTACCGCGAATCGCCGTGGCGCAAGGGCGGCAAGCTCAAGCGCTTCAACGAGTGGCGCGAAGGTTCGATGCTCGACTATCTGGACGCCTTCACCCGGGATTTCCCGAAGCGTGTCGACGAGTACGAGACGCTGCTCACCGACAACCGCATCTGGAAGCAGCGCACTGTCGGCATCGGCGTGATTCCGCCGGAGCAGGCCCTGGCCTGGGGCATGACCGGGCCGATGATCCGCGGCTCCGGCATCGCGTGGGATCTGCGCAAGAAGCAGCCGTACGCGAAGTACGCCGAGGTCGACTTCGACATCCCGGTGGGCGTGAACGGCGACTGCTACGACCGCTATCTCGTGCGCATCGCCGAGATGCGCGAGTCCAACCGCATCATCCAGCAGTGCGTGGAGTGGCTGAAGGCCAACCCCGGCCCGGTGATGATCGACGACTACAAGGTCGCACCACCGAAACGCGAGTCCATGAAGGACGACATGGAAGCGCTGATCCACCACTTCAAGCTGTTCACCGAGGGCTATTGCGTGCCTGCCGGCGAGACCTACAGCGCCGTGGAAGCCCCGAAGGGCGAGTTCGGCTGCTATCTGGTCTCCGACGGCGCCAACAAGCCGTTCCGCGTGCACCTGCGCGCGCCGGGCTTCGCCCATCTCTCGTCGATGGACGCGATCGTGAAAGGCCACATGCTGGCCGACGTGGTGGCGATGATCGGCACCTACGACATCGTGTTCGGCGAAATCGATCGCTGAGGGCGCAACAGAATGAAAGCGACCGGAAATTTCGAAGCCTGCCGCAACGTCGACCCGATGGTCGCGTTGACCGACAAGACGCGGGCGCACATCGACCACTGGCTGGCCAAGTTCCCGCCGGACCGCAAGCGCTCGGCCGTGCTGCAGGGCCTGCATGCGGCCCAGGAGCAGAACGAAGGCTGGCTGAGCGACGAGCTGATCGCCGCGGTCGCGAAGTATCTCGACCTCCCGCCGGTGTGGGCCTACGAGGTGGCGACCTTCTACTCGATGTTCGAGACCGAGAAGGTGGGCCGCAACAACGTGGCGTTCTGCACCAACATCAGCTGCTGGCTCAACGGTGCGGAAGACCTGGTCGCGCACGCCGAGAAGAAGCTCGGCTGCAGGCTCGGCGAGTCCACCGCCGACGGCCGCATCTTCCTCAAGCGCGAGGAAGAGTGCCTGGCCGCCTGCTGCGGCGCGCCGATGATGGTCATCAACGGTCATTACCACGAGAAGCTCACGCCCGAAAAGGTGGACGAGCTGCTCGACGGTCTGGAATAAGGCGAGCGCGATGGCATCCCACGACTCCCACCACGCCACCGGTCCCGTCGGCCCCGCGCCGAAGGAGCATCAGGTCGTCTACACCACGCTGCATTTCGACAAGCCCTGGTCCTACGAGAACTATCTCAAGACCGGCGGCTACAGCGCGCTGCGCCGGATTCTCGAAGAGAAGATCCCGCCGGAGCAGGTGGTCGAGATGGTCAAGGCCTCCGGCCTGCGCGGCCGCGGCGGCGCAGGCTTCCCCACCGGCCTGAAGTGGAGCTTCATGCCCAAGGGCACCGGCATGCAGAAGTACATCCTCTGCAACTCCGACGAGTCCGAGCCTGGCACCTGCAAGGACCGAGACATCCTGCGCTTCAACCCGCACGCGGTGATCGAGGGCATGGCCATCGCCTGCTATGCCACCGGTTCGAGCGTGGCCTACAACTATCTGCGCGGCGAGTTCCACCACGAACCCTTCGAGCATCTGGAAGAAGCCACCGCCGAGGCCTACAAGCACGGCTGGCTGGGCAAGGACATCCTCGGCAGCGGGATCGACATCGACATCCACAACGCGCTGGGCGCGGGCGCCTACATCTGCGGCGAAGAGACCGCGCTGATGGAGTCGCTGGAAGGCAAGAAGGGGCAGCCGCGCTTCAAGCCGCCGTTCCCGGCCAACTTCGGCCTGTACGGCCGTCCGACCACGATCAACAACACCGAGACCTATGCCTCGGTGCCGGCGATCATCCGCAACGGCGCGGAATGGTTCCTCAACCTCGGCAAGCCCAACAACGGCGGGCCGAAGGTGTTCTCGGTATCGGGTCACGTGGCCAATCCAGGCAACTTCGAGATCCGCCTGGGGACGCCGTTCGCCGAGCTGCTGGAGATGGCCGGCGGTGTCCGCAATGGTCGCTCCCTCAAGGCGGTGATCCCGGGCGGCTCGTCCATGCCGGTGCTGCCGGCCGAGACCATGCTGGCCTGCACGATGGACTACGACTCGATCCAGAAGGCCGGTTCGGGCCTGGGCTCGGGCGCGGTGATCGTGATGGACGACACCACCTGCATGGTGCGCGCCTGTCAGCGCATCGCCCGCTTCTATTTCAAGGAAAGCTGCGGCCAGTGCACGCCGTGCCGCGAGGGCACCGGCTGGATGTACCGCATGCTGACCCGCATCGTCGAGAAGAAGGCCACGCTCGAGGATCTGCACATGCTGCGCGCCGCCGCCGGACAGATCGAGGGCCACACCATCTGCGCCTTCGGTGAAGCCGCCGCCTGGCCGGTGCAGGGTTTCCTGCGCCATTTCTGGAACGAATTCGAGTACGCGATCGTGAACAAGCGTTTCCTGGTCGACGACCAGCGCGCGGGCAACGTGGAGAAGGCCGCATGAGCGCCCAGCCCAACGCGCCCGACGCCCCGGTGGTCCCCGAAGGCCACGTCGCCATCGAGATCGACGGCAAGCCTTTGTTCGCGCCGAAGGGCTCGATGATCATCCATGCCGCCGACAAGGCCGGCATCCCGATCCCGCGCTTCTGCTATCACGAGAAGCTGCCGATCGCCGCCAACTGCCGCATGTGCCTGGTGGACGCGGAGATGGGCGGACGCCCGTTCCCCAAGCCGCAGCCGGCCTGCGCCACGCCCGTGGCCGATGGCATGAAGGTCTTCACGCGCAACGAGAAGGCGCTCAAGGCCCAGCGCAACGTGATGGAATTCCTGCTGGTCAACCACCCGCTGGACTGCCCGATCTGCGACCAGGGCGGCGAGTGCGAGCTGCAGGACGTGTCGATGGGCTACGGCCGCTCGGTGAGCCGCTTCAACGAGCGCAAGCGCGTGGTGGCCGACGAGGACATGGGCCCGCTGGTCGCCACCGAGATGACCCGCTGCATCCAGTGCACGCGCTGCGTCCGCTTCACCGCGGACATCGCCGGCACCTACGAGCTGGGCGGCATGCAGCGTGGCGAGAATCTGCAGATCGGCACCTACGACGGCAAGCCGCTGACCACCGAACTCTCCGGCAACGTCATCGACGTCTGCCCGGTGGGCGCGCTGACCAACAAGGTGTTCCGCTTCCGCGCACGTCCCTGGGAGCTGATCGCGCGCGAGTCGCTCGGCTATCACGATGCGCTCGGCAGCAACCTGTTCGTGCATCTGCGTCGTGGCGAAGCCATGCGCACCGTGCCGCGCGACAACGAGGCGGTCAACGAGTGCTGGCTCTCGGACCGCGACCGCTATTCGCACCAGGGCCTGTACGCCGACGACCGCGCCTCGAAGCCGATGATCCGCATCGCCGAAGGCGAGGGCATCGAGTGCTTCCGCGAAGCTTCGTGGGACGAGGCGCTGACCGCCGCGGCCGAGATCCTCTCCACGCACCGCGGCGACGCGCTCGGCATGCTGGTGCACCCGTCCGTCTCGAACGAGGAGGGCGCGCTGCTCGCGCGTCTGGCCGATGCCCTGGGCACCGGCAACCTCGACCATCGCATCGCCCAGCGCGATCTGTCCGATGGTGCGGTCGCACAGACGTTCGCGATGCCGGTGGCCGAGATCGCATCGGCCGACGTGATCGTGATCGTCGGCTCCAATCTGCGCCATGAAATCCCGCTGCTGCACCAGCGCGTGCATCAGGCGGCCAAGCGGGGCGTGAAGGTCCACGTGGTCAATCCGGTGGATTTCGACTTCACCTTCAATGCCGCCTCGAAGGCCATCGTGGCCCCGTCGGGTCTGGCCATCGCGCTGGCCGGCGTCGACACCGGCGATGCGCAGCGGGTCGTGGTGATCGTCGGTGCGGTCGCGGAGGCCTCGCTTCACGCGTCCGCCATCCGCAAGGCCGCCGCCGACTTCGCGGCCGCGCGCGGCGCGGCGCTCTGCCGCATCCCGCAGGGCGCGAACGCCATCGGCCTCGCGCGCATGGGCGTGCTGCCCAGCGCGCGCGATGCGCAGGCGATGCTCGCCGAACCGCGCGCAGCCTACGTGATCTACGGGATCGAGCCGGGTCTGGACTTTGCCGACCAGGCGCTTGCGATGAAAACGCTGGGTGCGGCCAAGGTCGTGGCGTTCAGCCACTTCGCCTGCCTGTCCACGCGCCGCACCGCCGATGTGATCCTGCCGATCGGCCTGTTGCCCGAGATCGACGCCACGCTGACCAATCTCGACGGCCGCGACCAGCGTGCCGTCGCCGGCGCCAAGCTGCAGGGTGAGGCGCGTCCGGGCTGGCGCGTGCTGCGTGCGCTTGGCGAGCGTCTGGGCGCCGCCGGCTTCGACTTCGTCGACATGCCCGGCCTGCGCGCCGGCATCGCCGCCCGCGAGGTCGCCGTGAAGGCGTCCGCTGCATCCGCATCCGCGGCCGCCGGGGAAGGGCTGGAGCTCGCGGTCTCGCAGGCCATCTATCGCGTCGACGGCGTGACCCGTCGTGCCGCGGCGCTGCAGTCGCATCCGCTCAATGCCGGTCCGCGCGCGTCAATGCATCCCGACGACGCTGCGGCCGCCGGCATCGAAGACGGCGCCATGGCCAGATTCGACAATGGCGTCGGCACCGCCACCCTGCAGGTCGTGGTCGACGCACGCGTCGCCCGCGGCGCGGTGTGGGTGGAGTCGGGCCATGGCGCCACCGCCGCACTCGGTGCCGGTCGCGTGCGCGCGACGGGGGTGAAGTGATGGAGATGCTGTTCGATTCCCTGCGCGACTGGCTGCTGGCCTACGGCAACATCGGCGTGGTCGCGTGGATCGTGCTGAAGATTCTCGGCATCGCGGTGCCGGTCATCCTCACTGTGGCGTTCTACGTGGTGTGGGAGCGCAAGCTGATCGGCTGGATGCACGTGCGTCACGGGCCGATGTATGTCGGCTTCGGCCTGCTCCAGGCCTTCGCCGACGTGTTCAAACTGCTGTTCAAGGAAGTGATCCAGCCTTCCAGCGCGCAGAAGTCGCTGTTCATCCTTGCCCCGATGATCGCGCTGGTGCCGGCGTTCGCGGCCTGGGCGGTGGTGCCGTTCGATGCGCGCCTGGTGCTGTCCAATGCGAACGCGGGGCTGCTGTACCTGCTGGCGATGACCTCGCTGGGTGTGTACGGCATCATCCTGGCCGGTTGGGCATCCAACTCCAAATACGCACTCCTGGGTGCCATGCGCGCGGCCGCGCAGATGGTGTCCTACGAGATCGCGATGGGCTTCGCCCTGATCGGTGTGCTGATGGCTGCCGGCAGCCTGAACCTCACCGACATCGTGATGGCCCAGTCCGGCAACGCCGGTCTGTTCGAATGGTTCTGGTTGCCGCTGCTGCCGCTGTTCGGCGTGTACTTCATCTCCGGCGTGGCCGAGACCAACCGCGCGCCCTTCGACGTGGTCGAAGGCGAGTCGGAAATCGTCGCCGGCCACATGGTCGAATACTCCGGCTCGCAGTTCGCGCTGTTCTTCCTGGCCGAGTACGCCAACATGATCCTGGTGAGCTTCCTCACCGCGATCTTCTTCCTCGGCGGCTGGCTCAGCCCGCTGCAGGGCTGGATCACGGCCGACGTCTCGCCGTGGGTGGACTGGGTGTGGAAGGGTGGCTGGCCGTGGCTGTTCGCCAAGGTCTTCCTCTTCGCCAGCGCGTTCATCTGGTTCCGCGCTTCGTTCCCGCGCTACCGCTACGACCAGATCATGCGTCTGGGCTGGAAGGTGTTCATCCCCCTGACCATCGGCTGGATCGCGGTCACTTCGCTGCTGGTGTTCTACAAAGTCTTCGAGGCGGGTCAGTGATGTCACGGGTCGTTTCCTACTTCAAGAGCCTGCTGCTGCTGGAGCTGTTCCAGGGCATGGCGCTCACCTTCCGGTATCTGTTCCGTCCCAAGTACACGCTGATGTACCCGATGGAGAAGACCCCGCAGTCGCCGCGTTTCCGCGGTCTGCACGCCCTGCGTCGCTATCCCAACGGCGAAGAGCGCTGCATCGCCTGCAAGCTGTGCGAAGCGGTGTGCCCGGCCCTGGCCATCACCATCGATTCCGAACAGCGCGAGGACGGCACCCGCCGCACCACGCGCTACGACATCGACCTGTTCAAGTGCATCTACTGCGGCTTCTGCGA
>CBFGMS010000112.1:0-8053 GCA_965649985.1 uncultured Gammaproteobacteria bacterium
GCCGCCGCCGCCGCCGGGAGCGTCGTTGTGGCCGGGCGTGGTGTTGGCCGCGGTGGCGCCGTTCGCGCGCAGCGCGCCGGTGCCGTTCACCGCATTGGCCAGCACATAGACCAGGCCGCCGCCATTGCCGCCGGAGCTGGCGCTGTTGTTGTTGCCGTCGCCCGCGCCACCGCCGCCGCCGAAGAACAGGCGGGTGTTGCCGGCAGTGCCGGGATTGTTGGCCAGCGGGCGGCCGCCCAGGCCGCCGCGTTCGCGACGCCGGTTGCCGCCCCACCCCGTGGACCCGGGTGCGAGCGAGAGCGCGTCCTGATCGCTGTTGGCGAAGGTGTAGCCGCCGCGGCCGCCGCCCGGGGAGTTGGTGGCGGCGTTGAGCGTGCCGTCCAGGTTCCAGGCGGCCGCCCAGGTGGGGTTGCTGTTGTCGGGCACGCCCTGCCCGTTCCAGCCGGCCACGCTGCCGCCGTTGGCACCGCCGCCGCCGCCCGCGTTGTGCGCGGTACCGCCGCCGCCGCCGTTGGCCGGCGCGCCGCGCCCGTAGCGGCCGGCGGCCGAGGCGTCGTAGCTGGCCTGGAAGCCGGCGATGCTTTCGCCCTTCTCCGCGCCGTCGTTGGCGTCGGCACTGACGAAGGTGGTGGTGTCCACGCTGGACGCCGCGGACTGGTTCTCGCGCACGCCGCCGCGGAAGCCCAGGCCGTCGGCATGGATCGCGCCGTTGACCGTGGCGGTGCCGTCGACGATCACCGCAACCACGCCGCCGGTGCTGCCGTTCCAGGCCTGCGGCACGATGCTCGCGCCGGCAAGCACGAGGAGGTCGGCGTACTGCGGCACGCGCACCACCTGCGCGCCGTTGTCGTAGGCAAAGCGCAGCGGCGCGGCGCCGCAGGCGGTGCCCAGGGTGATGGTGTTACCGGCGACCGATGCCACGCTCACGAATTCGTAGCGCCCGGCATTGCCGAGCGCGGTCACCGCGCCGTAGGCGGCGCTGTTGGTGGTCGAGATACTCGCGCCCTGCGCCTGGTACACCATCAGCACATCACCCGGAGTGATGCCGGCGGCGCTGGCGACGCTGAGCGTGCCCGCGCCGGCAGTGGCCGATGCGGTCAGCACGGTGTACTGGTTGACCACGGTATTGGCCGCGGTCGCGACGAAGGCGCCGTCCTTGCCGATCTGCCGTGCATGGGCCGGGGAGACGGCGACGCCGATGGCGAGCGCCAGCGCTGCACACAGCAGCGCGGGACGTTGGGGGACGTTCGGTCGCATGAATCGCATGTCCTTGAGAGCGTCTTCGAAACGGACCGCCCGTGCGCTGCACGCGCCCGGGCGGGGGCCGATCAGTACCAGCCGACGATGTTCAGGAACCACCCGCGGTGGTCGTAATCGAAGTCGGTCAGGTCGTCGCTGAACTCGGTGAAGTTGTAGCCCAGGCCGATCCGGAAGTGGTTGCCCAGATCGCGGTCGATGCCGAGCAGGCCGCCCTGGCGGTCGCCACCGTCCTGCACGCCCAGCCAGCGGTATTCGGCCAGCGCCGACCAGTCGTCGGCGAACAGCCAGCGCGCCTGGCCCGCGGCGAAGGTGGCCGAGGAATCCGCCCACTGCCCGCTCAGGCGGCCGAACCGCACCTCGCCCTCGCGCCGCGCGAACTTGCCGGCGAACTCCCACTGCGTGCTGGGCTTGTAGACGCCCTCCAGCGACAGCACCTGGCTGCGCTGGTCGTAGAAGGCGATGGTGTCGCCGATCTGCGGCAGCGCCGACACGTCGTACAGGTAGGTATAGCGGCCGAGCAGCGTCCACCTGGTGGAATCGAACGGACGCCAGGCGAAGCCCAGATTGCCCTCGGCGAACTCCGCGCCGGCCGCGGACAGCAGATCGTCCTCGGTCTTCGAGTAGTTCAGGCGTGCGGCGATGCGGAAGCTCTCGCTGAACTTGTGGGTGAGGAAGTTGGTGGTCACCCACTGCGTGCGTTCTTCCAGCCCGCTGTCGTCGCGCCACTCCAGCTTGCTGTTCCAGCGGGTGTCGTTGGACGTGTGCCCGGCGCTGACGCTGATCGCGCGGCGGTCGACCGTGCCCACGCTGCGGTCCAGCTCGGCATTCTGCAGGGTGAAACCCAGGGTCCAACCGATGCCCGGATAGAAATCCATGCCGAAGGTGTGGGCCAGGCCCGAACCGTTGGGCTCCTTCAGGAACTGGCTTTCGTTGTACAGGTTCACCTGGTCCGACAGCCGCCAGCGCTGGCCCAGCGTCCAGCCGGTGTTGCCGCGGTTGTTGAACAGCGGGTCGTAGGCGCTGCGGTCTGTGGAATAGGTGTAGGCGCCGTACAGCGTGTGCTCGGGCGTGAGCCGGTATTCGGCGTCCACGCGCGCCGCGTCGCCGCGGTCGCCGGTGGTGACTTCCGCGCCCACGCTCGACAGCTCGCCGAACAGGTACTTCGCGCCCACGGTGTAGGCGTCGTTGTCGGCATAGCGGCCGTCGTCGTCGTCCACGGTGAACTGCGCGGTGCCGTACAGCTCGAAGGTGCTGCCGAAGCGGTGGCGGTACTGCAGCGCGGCCAGCGTGCCGGCGGCGTCGCCGGCGATGCGCTCCTCATCCACCCGGCGCACTTCGCCGGTGAGCGTGGCCACATCGCCCACGCGCCACTCGGCCGCCAGCTGGCTCTGGGTGAGCGATTCGGCGCCGCGCTCGGCCACGCTGTGGCGACCGCGGACGTTGATGTTGGGCGCGAACTGGCCCAGCACTTCGGCGCCGGTCTCGCGGATGTCCGCGCCGGTGTCGAAGCGGCCGGTGGAATAGCCGGCCTCCACATCGCGCCACCACGCGCCCGCGGACCAGTCCAGCGACGACCAGCCCAGCTCCTTGAGGTTGATGCGCGCCTCGACCGCGCGCGCATCGCCCTGGCGACGCCCGGCGATGGCGTTGGTCTCGGTGAAGCTCAGGCCGCCGTTGTCGGAGAAGAAGATCGGCGCGCTGGTGGCCTCGGTGCGGCTCTGCTCGATCTTCAGATACGTGCCGCGCCCGGCCTGCAGGGTGAGGTCGGCGCCCTGCAGCGAGTAGTCGTCGCCCGCGCGGTTCTCATCGATGTACGTGACACCCAGGCCGACGTGATCGCCGAACCAGTGTTTGCCGCGCACGCCGGCGGTGATGGCGTCGGGGTCGAAGCCGTTGGGCACGTACTCGTAGTCGGCCAGCAGCAGCTGGGTGAAGCCATCCAGCGGCGTGTCGCGGGTGATCGTCGGCAGGTTCTCGCGGGTGACCGTGGCCAGCGGACGGGTGAGCAGCACGCGGCCCTGGAACTCGTCGATCTCGTAGTCGGCGCCGCGCACCAGCGGCACGCGCTTCTCGACCCGGCCGGTGGTGCCGTCGCGGATCTCCAGCACCAGGCGGTCCGACCCCGGCAGCACGTCGCCGTGCTTGAGGTAGTAGAGGCTGCCGCCGGTGCCGAGGAATTCGCTGTGGCCGGCCGCGGTCTGCGCCTCGGAGCCGAATACCTTCAGCAGGCTGCCGGGCTCGCCCAGATCCGTGGCGCGGCGCGAACGCCACGACAGCGCCGCGCCGTACAGCGAGCGCGAATACTGGCCGTACTCGGTGCCGGTGATGCCGGTGTTGAAGTTGCCCCACAGCGCCTGGCTCTTGTCCCAGTCCACGCGCACGTACAGGCGGCCCTGGGTGTCGACATCGCGATAGGTCGTGGAGTCGTCGCCGTAGACCGGGTAGTAGCGGTCCGGGTCGAGGCGGCGGAACACGTCCTGCGGGTCGGCGTCCCAGAAGCCGTCGAACAGCTCGGAGACCTCGCGTTCCTGGGTGTCGGCCTGCGCCGTCACCAGGTATTTGCCCTTGATCTTGCCCTTCAGATAGAAGGCCAGACGGCCGTCCACCACCAGGCTGTCGTCGTAGCGGTCGTCGGCGCCCAGCGGCTCGAGCGAGCCGGAAGCGCTGTTGCCGGACACGGTCACGTCGGCGATGGCCACCGCGAACATGTAGCGGCCGGTCACGTCCAGCTCGAGCGTGCGCGAAATGCGTTCGCGGTCGCGGCCGGTCAGCTCGACCTCGAAGCTGTGCCGGCCCACCGGCACCAGGTACTCGGCGACCAGCTTGCGCTCCAGGTCGATCGGCTGGCTGCGGCCGTTGATGCGGACGCTGCTGCCCTCGGCGATGTCGCGGCCCTGGATGCGGATGCGCGAGCCGTACAGCGCGATGTTCTGCCGGCGCAGGGCGTTCTGGCCGAAGATGCCGTCGATCTGGTTCAGGCGCTCGGCCTGCTCGGGATCCAGCGCGATGCCGTTCTGCCGCTCCGCCGCAGTGCGCAGCAGGTCGGTGCCGCGCTGCGCTTCCTGCGGGCTGACCAGCTGCAGGCGACGCGGGAAGGTCTCGTCGAAGCTGCCGTCCGCGCCGTAGGCACGCACCAGGTACACCAGCTCGTCGCCGGTGCGCGCCTCGAAACCGGCCGGCAGGGTGCCGTCCCATTCCGTCTCGCTCACCGCCGCCACCGGCAGCGCGACCGTCGCCAGCGGGTCGACCAGGTCGGCGTCGGTGGCACGGTAGATCAGCACCTCGGCGCGTTCGATGAAGGCCGGGTAGTTGCTGAAGCTGTAGAAGCGCACCGGCTTGACGATGCGGCTGCCGTCGAAACCCACCAGCGAGGGCGCGGAGACGCTGAATTCCGGCTGGCCGAGGTCGGGATCTTCGGTGGCCCAGATGGTCCCGCCACCGGGCAGGTCCACCGACCACTTGCCGATCGCCAGCGCCTGGCCGGGCTGCAGCGCGTAGCGCCAGTCGGACGCCACGCGCTCGGCCTCCACCGTCACCCGGCGGTCGGGCTGCAGGGTCTCGGAGGTCGACTGTTCGGTGGTGTCGCGCGTGCGCGGGCGGCTTTCGCCGCGGCTGCGGACTTCGAACAGCACGCCCTCTTCGGACGTGCAGCCGCGGTCGTCGCAGACCGGCTGCGGCGCATCGGGAGCGCGGGGCGGGGCGGCATCCTGCGCCGCCAGCGGCGCGGACACGCCGCCGGCGAGGATGCAGATCAGGGTGTAATCCAGGAGTTTCATCTTCATCGCGGCGCCCCTCACTGATTCATTCCGGCAGGGGCTGCCGGATCCTCGTTGATGTCGACGCGCAGCTTGGCGCGCATCTCGGGGGACAGCGCCTCGGCGATGGCCTCGTGGACCGCCCGCGCACGGCGCAGGCCGAGCGCGAGGTTGTACTCCTCCGAGCCGCGCTTGTCGGCATGGCCGATCACCGCGACGCGGGTGGTCCCGATCTCTTCCAGGTAGGTCGCGATCCTGGCCATCAGCGGTCGGTACTCCGGCTTGATCTCGGCGCGGTCGGTTTCGAACAGCACCGTGCCGATCAGCGGCCAGTCCAGCACGCCCACCACCGTGGTGGCCGGGTCGTGCGGGTTGGCGCGCACGCTGATGCGCAGGGCCGACAGCACGTCCGCGGGCAGCTCGGCGGAGATCGCCTCGCGCACCGCGACCGCGCGCTCGAAGGCGAGGATGTCGCTCTCGCCCTCGGCCGCGATCACCACTTCACCGCCGTCGTGCCGCCGTGCCGCCTCGGCGATCTTGGCGATCGCCGGACGGTGCTGCGCGCGGATCTCGGCGCTGCCGGCTTCGAACATCACCGAGCCCAGCTCCATCTCGACCGAGCGGCTGCCGCCTTCGATCACGGTCACCGGCATCTTCACGCCGAAGTCGAAGCGCACCGGCAGGCCCGGGGTCACGCGCTTCACCAGCGGGTTGTCGGTGGTGAACACGCTGCCCGGCGGCAGGGTGGCGGGGTCGACCTTCAGAATGACGTTGCGACCGCGCTCCCAGCGCCCGCCGTCGACGCCGGCCAGGTGGTAGCGACCGAACTGGTCGGTCTCCACCAGCAGGCCTTCGACGCTGGCGATGCGCACACCGGGGATGCCGCGCTCGGCGATGCCGGCGTTGCGCACGGTGTACTCCACCAGGTAGCCGTCGGCGCCCTGGGCGACGCGACGCTCCACCGTCGGCATGGCCGCGGTCTGGCCCCTGGCGGCTTCGCCCGCGGTCTCGATGCGGGTACTGCCGTCGGCGGCCATGCGCAGGGTGAGGCCCTGCTCGGTGGTGAGCGTGAAGTCGTCGGTGAAGCTGAGCTCACGCAGGGTCTGGCGGATCGTCACCGTGCGGCCGGGGTCGGCCTCGGACTGACGGCCGGCCATCGCACCCACGTCGATGCCGTGCAGCAGCGGCGCGCTGGCGTCGGGTTCGGGCTTGAAGCCCTCGCCACGGTCGACCGTGGTCGAGCCGGCCACGTAGGCGCCCTCGGCGAAGCCGCCGCGGATGCGCACGCCGCCGAGATCGGCACCGTCCTGCCAGCCGTCGCCGTCGCGGTCGTGGAAGACCGTACCGACGATCAGCGACTCGTCCAGCATCGGGTCGCCGACGCGCTGCACGTCCGCCGTCGCCACGTTGGACACCACCTCGCCGTTGTCTTCGACATAGGCGCTGTTGGTGTGCACGCCCGGGCCGACGCCCGCACCGACGCGCAGCAGGTAGGTCACCGTGGCGCGGTCGCCCGCGCGGATGTCCAGCCCGTCGACGCGGATCGGGTAGGTGCCGACCAGGCGGCCGGTGTCGTCGGTGTCGTCCACCTGCAGCGAACCGTCGACATAGGTGAAGCCCGCCGGCGGGGTGTCGATCAGCGTGCCGTCGAGCACGTCGGTCACGCCGGTGTTCTCCATGGTCACGGTGTAACGCACCAGGTCGCCCGGCTTGATGTCGCGCGGGCTGGCCACCTTGATCACCCGGACCTGTGCCGCCGCGCTGTTCACGGCGACCACCGCGGTCCCGGTGGAGGTCACCGTCTGCGTGGTGGTGGTCGACACCGCGGTCGCGGTCACCACGTTGTCCAGGGTCGGACCGACCGTGGTCAGGTCCGCCACGGTCACCGTGTAGGTGTAGCGCGTGCAGGTGGCGGTGGCGCCCGGGACCAGCAGGGTCGGCGTGCAGGCGAGCGTGGTCGCCGGACGGCCTTCCAGGCTGTCGAGCACGCTGGTGAGATCCAGCGTGACGTTGCCGCTGTTGGTGATGGCGACGTCGTAGGCGATCACGTCGCCTTCGTCGGCCGCACCCTGCACGCCGTTGTCGACGGTCAGGGTGGCGGTCTTCACCGCCTGCAGCGCCGGCGCCTGCACGATGGTCGTGGTGGTGCTGTCCGGCGGACTGGTCACCGTGCCGCCGCCCGGCAGGTCGCCGGTCGCGGTCGCGGTGTTGGTCACCGTGCCCGCATCCACCTCGGCCTGGGTCAGGGTGTGCGTGCCGGTGCAGGTGGTGCTCGCCCCCGGCGCCAGCGTGGTCACGGCGCACACCGCCGCCGCATCCAGCTGCGGGTCGTCGATGCGCAGGCCGCTCACCGTCACGTTGCCGGTGTTGGTCACCAGGAAGCTGTAGGGGATGGTGTCGCCCGCACGGTTGCCGCTCGGCGCGCCGGCGGTCTTGTCGATGGTGAGCGCCGGCTGTGCCGACACCACCACCGTCGCCACCGCGGTGTCGCAGTTGGTCGGGTTGAGCGCCTCGCAGATCGTGTACGGGTAGGTGTACGTCCCCGCTTCGGTGCCCGCCGCGATGGTGATGGTCCCGTCCGGGTTCATCGTGATGCTGCCGCTGGCCGGCGTCGGCGCCGCCCCCGGAGTCAGCACGATGTCGGCCGGATTCACCGCCGCACCGCCCAGGGTGTCGTTGCCGAGCACCGAGGCGGTGACGCCGCCGCCCACGCCGTTGACCGGCGGGAAGGCATCGTCCACGGCGTCGATCGTGGCCGCACCGACCGTCACGGTCACCGTCGCGGTGTCGCAGTTGGTCGGGTTCAGCTGCTCGCAGATCTGGTAGACCAGCGTGTAGGTACCGGCCGGAGTGCCCGGGGCCACGTTCACCGCGCCCGTCGCCGGGTCGAGGGTCACGTTCGGGTTGGTCGTCGACACCTGTGTGATCGTCACCGTCGCCAGCGTCGCCGGCACGCCGTTGAGCGTGTCGTTGACGAGGACGTTCGGGACCGTAACGCCGCCGGTCGCGCCGTTCGCCACCGTGCCGCTGTCGTCGAC
>CBFGMS010000113.1:0-7839 GCA_965649985.1 uncultured Gammaproteobacteria bacterium
CTGGAAGCGCTGGATCTGGTCTACCGGCGCCTGATCGACGCCGCGCAGGCGCAGCCGCAGGTGCTGGTGCACCGCGACTTCATGCCGCGCAACCTGATGCCGCTCGGCGAAGGCGAGGGCCCCGCCGTGCTGGACTTCCAGGACGCGGTGCGCGGGCCGATCGCCTACGACGCGCTGAGCCTGTTCAAGGACGCCTTCTGGAGCTGGCCGCAGGAGCGCGTGGACGCCTGGCTGGCGCGCTACCACGCGCGTGCCGTGGCGGCGGGGCTGCCGGTGCCGGCGTGGGCGCAGTTCCGCCGCGACGCCGACTGGATCGGCGTGCATCGCCATCTGAAGGTGATCGGCATCTTCGCGCGGCTGAACCATCGCGACGCCAAGCCGAAATACCTCGCCGACGCGCCGCGCTTCATCGCCTATCTGGACGCGGTGCTGCCGCGCTACCCGGAGCTGGCGCCGCTGGCGGCGCTGATCGACCGCCACGTCCGCCCGCGCCTGGTCGCGGCCGGTTGAGTACCCTGCGGACGGGATGGCGGCCACGATGAAAGCGCTGATCTTCGCGGCCGGCCTGGGCGAGCGCATGCGCCCGCTCACCGACACCACGCCCAAGCCGCTGCTGCCCGTGGGCGGCAAGCCGCTGATCGTCTGGCACCTGGAGAAGCTCGCCGCGGTCGGCGTGCGCGAGGTGGTGGTGAACCTGTCGTGGCTGGCCGGGCGGTTTCTGGAGTCGCTCGGTGACGGCGAAGCCTTCGGCCTGCGCCTGCACTACCTCTACGAAGGCCCCACCCCGCTGGAAACCGGTGGCGGCATGTGGAACGCCCTGCAACTGCTGTCCGCGGATCGTGCCGCGCCCTTTCTCGCGGTCAACGGCGACATCTGGACCGACTACGACTTCGCGCGACTGCCGGCGGAGCCGGCGGGGCTCGCGCACCTCGTGCTGGTCGACAACCCGGATCACAACCCGCGGGGCGACTTCAGCCTGCTGGCCGACGGCAGGCTGCGCAGCGATGCGGCCGATGCTGCATCGACATCGGCTGCAGCCTCCGCGAGCGAGGCGGTGCGGCGTCTGACCTTCGCCGGGCTCGGCGTCTACCGGCCCGCCCTGCTCGACGACTGGCGGCGGATCATCGGCGACGCCCCCGGTGCCGATGCCGAGCCGCCGCGCTTCAAATTGGCGCCGCTGCTGCGTGCGGCCATGACCGGGTCGCCCGGCGACGGCACTGCGGGCGTGACCGGCGAGCACCACCCGGGCCGCTGGACCGATGTCGGCACCCCGGAGCGCCTGCACGCACTGGACGCGGAGCTTTCCAGCGCAGGCTGACGCGGCGCAGGAAGACACACCGCCAGCAGTACCCGCACTGGGAAACACGGAAGACGCGCGTGCCGGCCGGTGAAGCACGCGTCGCCGCGGCGGCAGGACAGGCCGCGGGCGATGCAGCAGTGAGGGAGCGTGCGGCACGCGCCCGCAACGCATGACCGATTCGCAGCCTGGGCGTGCGCTCATCGAGCCCGGCCGGCCCGCTTGGTTCCACACCTCCCCCGGATCGGCCGGCCTGCGCTCAGCCGGCCGGCGCCGCGTCCGGGCAGTCGCCGATCCGCTCGGTCACGAAGCCCAGCACCATCTTCATGGTGCCCGGCATCTGCGGGTTCTTCACTTCGGACGTGGTGCGGAACTCGCTGCGCGTGTCGGTCATCGTGCCGACCACGGTGGAGCGCACTTCGCCGCCCTGTTCGGGCGTGCAGACCATCGACGCGTCGAACTTGCCGCCGTCCATCTCCAGCGTGTCGAACCGGCAGTTCTGCTGGCCCTGGCTGATCACCTGCTCCGCGCCGCGGTCGGCCATCTCCGGGGTGAGGCAGGACTCGGTGGGCTGCATCGCCGCCTGCATCGATTCCTTGAAGCTGTCGATCATCTGCGGCGGCATGCCTTCGGACTGCGGCATCTCCAGGGTTTCGATGCGGATCTCGGTGCGGTACTGGCCCGGACGCATCTTCACCGCTTCGGCCTTCATCTCGGCCACCGCTTCTTCGACGCTCATGCCACCGGACTTGCCCGCGTCCGCGGACTTGTCGCCGCAGCCGGCCAGCAGCACGAAGGCCGCCGACAGGGCGAGCGAATGGAGGGCGGTGTTCACAGGTGCGGTCTTCATCGGTCGAACTCCGGAAGGCTGCCCGCGGGCAGCTGGGGAAAGTGGGCGCGGACGCCCTGGACATGGCGCTGCGGATGCGCATCGGACCATGTCGGTGAACCATCGCGGGCGCAGCGGGACGACACCCGGTGCAGCCGACATGTACGGCGAGGACCGCAGGCCCGCAGCCCTGTGGCCGCAGGCCGGGGTGCCCACGCGGGGAGGCCCTGGCGCGTGCGCCAGGACGGCCTGCTCAGGACGGCATGCCCAAGGCGGGCAGAGACCGCCGGCTTATCGGCACTCGCCGAGGCGCGTGGCGACGAAGCGGACACGGAAGTCGATGCGCGACATGGTCTGTCCGACCATCATCGGGCCCGAGGAGGCGATGCTGTAGTCGGCGCCGGCGTCGAAGATCCGGCCGGACACGGTGGACGACTGATCGCCGCCGGCATCGCCCGGACAACGCAGACGCCCCTCGAAGCCGTTGGCGTCTTCGCGCGAGGGTTCGAAATTGCAGCCGGGCCGGCCGTGGGTCAGCAGCGAGGAGGCGCCGCGGCGGGTCATGTCCGGGGTGAAGCAGACCTGGCGGGCGGCCAGTTCGGAGCTCATGACCGACTGGAAGTTCTGCACCGCTTCACGCGCGCCGGCGCCGCTGCCTGCCTGCGCGTTCTGCAGGCGGCCCTCGACCTTGTACAGACCGGGCTGCATGACGCCGGTGGGATAGCCGTTGGCGGCGACGGTGGCGGACAGTCCGGCGCACAGGCCGAATGCCAGAAGGGAGTGGAAGCGAAGGCGGGTCGTCATGACGGAACTCCTGCGGATCGTATGCGGACGGTGAATGGCCGGTGCGGCGCGCCATGCGGAATCGGTGGGCCGGGTCGCCGGGCCAGGTCTGGACGAAAGCGGCAACCCGGCGCGGCTCACTCCCCGAGCGCCCCCCCCATCCATTGGCGTAGGAACGGTACCGTAATCCGGCGCTGTGCCGCCAGCGCCGCGCGATCCAGGCGCTCCAGCAGGGCCGTGAGGCCCGCCAGATCGCGGCCCGTCCGGCGCAGCAGCCACTCGATCGCGGCGGCGTCCATCTGCAGCCCGCGCCGCTGCGCGCGCAGGCGCAGCACGTCGGCGCGGCCGGCGTCGTCGAGCGGTTCCAGTGCGATGCGCACGCACTGGCCGAGGCGGGAACGCAGGTCGGGCAGGCCCAGCGCGAGGGTGTCGGGCGCGCCGCGCGCGGCGTAGAGCAGACGCCGCCCGGCATCCCGCGCCCGGTTGTGGGCGTGGAACAGCGCGACCTCGTCGTCGCGGTGACCGGCCACCGCCTCCAGGCCGTCCAGCGCGATCAGGTCGGAGTGTTCGAGCGCCGAGAGGGCCTCGTCCAGGCGCCCTGCGGCGGTGGCCAGCGGCAGATAGGCGGGCCGTCGCCCGGCGTTTTCGGCCTCGGCACAGGCGGCGAGCAGCAGATGGGTCTTGCCGGTGCCGGCGCCGCCGGAGAGGTAGAGCGCGGACAGGGGCGGCACGGCCTCCTCCCCGCGCGCCAGCGCGCGCACGGCCGCACACGCGCCCTCGGGCGCGGCGACGAAGGTCTCAAGACGCTGGTCGGCCGGGAAACGCAGCGCCAGCGGCAGCTGGGCGGCCACGCCCTCGCTGGAGCGGTTCACGCTGCAGGCGGCTCCGCGCCCGCTCTGGCGGCGGCCACCGGTGCCGTGGCCCCGCCGCGATAGAAATCGCTGTCCAGATAGCCGCGATGCAGATGCCGAAGCAGCACGTTGGCGACCGAGGCCACCGGCAGCGCCAGCAGCATGCCGAGGAAGCCGAACAGGCTGCCGCCCACCATCACCGCGAACACCACCGTCACCGGGCTCAGGCCCACCCGGTCGCCGACCAGCTTGGGCGTGAGCACATAGCTCTCCAGCAGCTGGCCCAGGCCCCAGACCGCCAACACGCCGGCCAGGTGCGGCCAGTCGCCGAACTGCACCAGCGCGGCGATCACGCCACCCACCAGCACCGTGGTCGGGCCCACATAGGGAATGAAGGTGAGCAGGCCGCCGGCCACGCCGATCAGCACACCCACATCGATGCCCACCAGCCACAGGCCCAGGGCATAGAACAGGCCCATCGCCACCATCACCAGGAACTGCCCGCGCAGGAAACTGCCGAGCACCTGGTCGGATTCGCGCGCCAGGGTGCCGACGAGCGCCTCGCGCCGGGGCGGGATGAGCACCCGCGCACGTTCGACCAGCAGATGCCAGTCGCGCAGGAAGAAGAAGGTGAGGAAGGGGATCAGCACCAAATTCGCCATCCAGCCCAGCACCGCGAACCCGGAGCGGGTGAGGTAGCCGATGGCATCGCCCGCGAAGCCGCTGGCGCTTTCCCAGTGGCGACGCAGCTGCTCCAGCAGGTACTGCGGGTCGAGCCAGGTCGAGACTTCCATGCCGGTGCGCGCCTCCAGCCAGGGCACCGCCGTGCCGCTGAGCCACAGCAGATAGCGCGGGAACGAATCGGCGAGCGTCTGCACCTGCGAGGTCACCAGCGGAATCAGCACCAGCACCACGGCCACCGCGAAGGCGAGCATGGCGCAGAACACCAACACCACCGCGCCGTTGCGCGACATGCCGCGGGCCTGCAGGCGCACCACCACCGGGTCGCCCAGCCAGGCCAGCAGCAGGGCGGTGGCGAAAGGCGTGAGCACCGGCGTCAGCACCCAGATCAGCGCACCCGCCGCGACCAGCAGCAGCGCCCACTGCAGGCGCCGGAAGAAGCGCGCGATGTCCTCCAGCGCAGCGCGACGTGCGGCCCCGGTCGCGAACGCCAGCGCAACCGTGCCCTGCTCTGCGGCGGACGACCCGGCGGTCGGCGGATCGGCGCTGGACATCTCGGTCATGGGCGGTTCTCGGTGCATGGGTTCGGGGATGCGTCGGGCAGGCTCGCGCGCGCGGGCCGCGGATCAGCGCAGACGGAAGACCGGCAGCGTGTCGCCGCCGGCGTCGGCCGGGGTGTCGCCCGCCTCCGCGGCGGGAGCCTCCGGAGGCGTGCCGTCGGCAGGGGCTTCGCCTTCGTCGCCGCGCGCGTCCATCGCCACCAGCACGCCGCGGGCGGCGATGAAGCGACGGAAGCCGGGCAGGCCGCTGGTGAGTTCGAGATCGGCGACCAGACGGTTTTCGCCGGCCACCACGGGGCGCACCGCGCGCACCACCGGCAGGTCCTGCAGGTGCGCGAGCAGACGCACGTAGTCGTCGCCACTGCGCACGCCCTCGAAGGCGACGCGGTAGGTCCCCGGATTGCCGCTGCCGGCCGGGCGGCGGGCGTAGCGGCGGATCAGCGCATCGGCCGCGCCTTCGGCGCCGCCGGCCATCGCGCGCCGCGCATCGGCGTTCTCGGTGGACCATCTGGACAACACGCGGCCGTCGTCGACGAACACCCAGTCCGCCTTCCAGCCGCTGCCCTTGCGGTAGAGCTTGCCGAGCAGTTGCATGGGCGGCGCGTAGCGCGCGGAAATGCGCGCCACGGTGGCGGTGTCGCCGCGCCAGATCGCGCCGACCGCGGCCTGCTCGGCCGCGGTGCCCGACGGCAGGCCCAGGCGGAAGCCACGCTCCACGGCCTTGTCGAGGATCGAGCGCGCAGCGTTGCTCTGGCCCACACCGACCAGCCGCGGACCCTTGCCGTCGTCGATCGCCAGCCACAGCACGGGCTTGGGCCGCGGCTGCGGCCAGATCGGCAGGCCGAGCGCGGACACCATCTCGTCCACGCGGTCGCTGTCGAAGCGCACCACCAGCATGGTGGTGAAGCGGGTGGCGCCGGTGGTCGGCGACACGCTCTGGTCCTGGCGGTAGTCGTAGGTCTGGACGTATTCCTCGGCACGGCGCAGTTCGCGGCCGAAACCGGGGCGGGCCGAGGCGTTGCGGTCGCCGGAGATCTTGCCGAGCACCTGCAGCAGCGCCCGCGCGAACGCGCTGCGGCGCTCGCTCTCGGTCTGGCCGTTGACCGGCACTTCGCCCTCGTAGACCCCGGTGGCGGCGGCGCGGTCGCCTTCCATGCGCTGCGCGGCGGCCGGGGACGCATACAGGGAGGCACCGAGCAGCCCGGCCAGGCACAGGCCCGCCATCCACCACCCCGCGATCCCGCACATCCAACCACCGCTCGACTGCCGCATTTTTCAGATTCCAGGGAGAGACAACGCCCGAAATGGTGCCACAAGTGGGGCAGGCCTTGGCCCGCCGCCGCGTTCGCCCCGCCCGCGGCCCGGCCCGGGATCGCACCGCCGGAGCATGTCGGGGCGTTCCTCCGGGCAACGCGCCGGAGCCCGCATCGCGGCATGCGCTCGGACGAGGGATGCCCATCGATGCCAACACCCCACGCACGCCGCGGCCGCGCGCGCACGGCGGCAGGCCCGTCCGCAATGGCGGGCCGGGGCCCGCGCCACTACAATTCCGGGTCTTCGCATGCCCACTCCCCGCAGGCCGCCCGCACCGTGACCCAGCCTCCTTCAGCCACCGGCGGTATGACCTACCGCGACGCCGGCGTCGACATCGACGCGGGCAACGACGTCGTCGAACGCATCAAGCCGCTGGTCAAGCGCAGCTTCCGTCCCGAAGTGATGGGCGGCCTGGGCGGCTTCGGCGCGCTGTTCGACCTCAGCGGCAAGTACCGGGAGCCGGTGCTGGTCTCCGGCACCGATGGCGTGGGCACCAAGCTCAAGCTCGCCCAGCAGCTGGGCCGCCACGACACCATCGGCATCGACCTGGTCGCGATGTGCGTCAACGACGTGCTGGTGCAGGGCGCCGAGCCGCTGTTCTTCCTCGACTACTTCGCCACCGGCAAGCTCGACGTGGACACCACCGTCGCGGTGGTCGGCGGCATCGCCCGCGGCTGCGAGCTGTCGGGCTGCGCCCTGATCGGCGGCGAGACCGCCGAGATGCCCGACATGTACCCGCCGGGCGAATACGACCTGGCCGGCTTCTGCGTGGCCGGGGTGGAGAAGTCCGAACTGCGCGACGGTTCCGGCGTGCGTGCCGGCGACGTGCTGATCGGCATCGGTTCCAGCGGCCCGCATTCCAATGGGTACTCGCTGATCCGCCGGATCTACGACAAGGCCGGCCGCCCGGCCGATCTCGACCTCGGCGGCGTGCGTCTGGCCGATGCGCTGATGGAGCCCACCCGGCTGTACGTCAAGCCTGTGCTGTCGCTGCTGCGCGGCGGCAACGGCCCGGCGATCCACGCGATGGCGCACATCACCGGCGGCGGCCTGACCGAGAACATCATCCGCGTGGTGCCCGAGGGCCTCGGCCTGTCGGTCGACGCCGGCAGTTGGGCCCTGCCGCCGGTCTTCGACTGGCTGCAGCGCGAAGGCGGCGTGGCCCGCGAAGAGATGTGGCGCACATTCAACTGCGGCATCGGCTTCGTGCTGATCGCCGCGCCCGAGGCGGTGTCCGCGCTGGAGGCCGATCTCGATGGCCTGCAGCTGCCGCACTGGCGGATCGGCGAGGTGGTGCCCGATGTCGGCGCCGGCCGCGTGCGAATCGGTTGATGCGGGTAGTTCGATGAGGTTCGGGCCGACAGGCCGCTGAGCGACAGGCCGGGACGGCGGGCGACACAGGCATCTCTCCAGGCCGGTCGGGCCTCAAGGCCCTCCTACGATGCGACCTGTTGCGCAGGAGGGCCTTCAGGCCCGACCGGGTTCATCGCCGGCCCGCGACAGTCGAACGCTCCGCTGTCGACT
>CBFGMS010000114.1:0-7543 GCA_965649985.1 uncultured Gammaproteobacteria bacterium
GTGGTGACGTTGTCGAGGAACTCGCGGTCGTGCGAGATCACCAGCAGCGTGCCGGGATAGCGGCGCAGCCATTCCTCCATCCACACCACCGCGTCGAGGTCGAGGTGGTTGGTGGGCTCGTCCAGCAGCAGCAGGTCGCTGGGCGTCATCAGCGCGCGCGCCACGTTCAGGCGCACCCGCCAGCCGCCGGAGAAGTCCGAGACCGGCTTGGGGTGGGTGTCGGCCGGAAAGCCCAGACCGTGCAGCAGCCGTCCGGCGCGGGCGGTGCCATCGTAGCCGTTGACCTCCTCCAGCCGCTGATGGGCCTCGGCCACCGCCTCCCAGTCTTCCGCGGCGAAGGCGTTGGCCTCGGCCTGCACCGCCGCATGCACCTCGGCGTCGCCGGACAGCACGAAATCGAGCGCAGGGTCGGGCAGCGAGGGCGTTTCCTGGGCCACGCTCGCGATCCGCGCCTTGCCGGGCAGGTCCAGATCGCCCTTGTCCGGCTCCAGGTCGCGCATCAGCGCGGCGAACAACGACGACTTGCCGGTGCCGTTGCGGCCGACCACGCCCACCCGCCAGCCGGCGTGCAGGGCCAGGTCGACGTCGGACAGCAGCAGGCGCTCACCGCGGCGCAGCGCGAAATTGCGGAAGGCGATCATGGTCGGGAAATGTCGGCCAGCGACGCGGCATGGGCCGGCCGGGCAGGAAAAGAATGAATGTGCGACAGAACGAAGCGCGACCCGGCGACAGCCCCGGGCAGGGCGTGGCGGTTCGGGCAGACGCGGTTCGAGCGGACGCGGCGCGGAGGAGGCGCGATTCTACGCGGATTCCTTCATCCGTTGGGCGCCGCGGCAGGCCGGATCGCCGCTGCGGGCGCGCCCGCGAAGCCCTCTCCGCCTGGCAGCCCATCCCGCACCGGACGGGCATCGCGCCCCCTGCCGGATCGCCGGCGCGCACTGCGTCACGATGATGCACCGCGGAAATTGACCCGGGTCGCCTGCCGTGTTAACTCTTTGTTATCCCGTGGAGCGAAGGACCATTCCTCCGCGGCAGGAGCGCGCCCGACGCGCGCCGTCCTGCATCGAAATTCAACCGGCACTCTCGAATTTCCCACCCCTCAGAGACAGGAGTCATCATGCGTCGTCACCCGCTCACCCTCGGCCTGCTTCTGGCCCTCACGGCCCTTCCGGTCGCCGCCCAGGACGCACCGGCCCAGGCCGAACCGGCAGATCAGGACGAAGCCGCAGCGCTCGAGACCATCGTGGTCACCGGCACCCGCGCCTCCAACCGCACGGTCGCCACCTCCACCGCGCCGATCGACGTCATCACCCCGGAAGTGCTGCAGTCCACCGGCAGCACCGAGCTGGCGACCGCGCTGTCGCGCGCCCTGCCCTCGCTGAACTTCCCGCGCCCGGCCATCACCGACGGCACCGACGCGGTGCGTCCGGCGCAGCTGCGCGGCCTGGCCCCGGACCAGGTGCTGATCCTGGTGAACGGCAAGCGCCGCCACACCACCGCGCTGATCAACCTCAACGGCAGCCAGGGCCGCGGCTCCTCGCCGGTCGACCTCAACGCCATCCCGATCGCCGCCATCCAGCGCGTGGAAGTGCTGCGTGACGGCGCCTCGGCGCAGTACGGCTCCGACGCCATCGCCGGCGTGGTGAACGTGGTGCTGAAGGGCAGCGGCGAAGGCGGCAGCATCGCCGCCAATGTCGGCCAGTACAGCGCCGGCGACGGCCGCAGCTACCAGCTCCAGGGCGATGCCGGCTTCGCGCTCGGCGCCAACGGCCGCGTGCACCTCGCCGCCGAGTACGCCAACGAGGACCAGACCGACCGCGCCCGTCCCTATCAGCTGACCCCGGGCACCACCGTGCGTCCGGCCACCGCGCCGCCCCCGGGTGAAGTGGTGCAGCGCTACGGCGATCCCGAGATCAAGCAGTTCGCGGTCTCGGCCAATGCCAGCCTCGACGTCAACGACGCCCTCACCATCTACGGCTTCGCCACCGCCAGCCGCCGCGATGCCCTGTCGAACGGCTTCTACCGCACCGCCGCCGACAGTCGCAACGTGCCCGAAATCTATCCGAACGGCTTCCTGCCGCAGATCCGCAACATCGCCGAGGACCGCTCGGCGGTGTTCGGCCTGCGCGGCGTCACCGCGAACGACTGGAACGTGGACCTCAGCTACAACTACGGCAACAACGACCTGAGCTTCGACGTCGAGAACAGCCTCAACCGCAGCCAGGGCCCGGCGTCGCAGCGCGACTTCTATGCGGGCGCGCTCGAGATCACCCAGCAGGTGTTCAACCTCGACGCCAGCAAGGGCTACGATGTCGGCTGGCTGGAATTCCCGCTCAACCTCGCGGTGGGCGTGGAATGGCGCGGCGAAGAATTCGTGCAGAGCCCAGGCGAGCCCAATTCGTACATCAACGGCGGCGTGCTGGTCGGCGGCAATCCCGCTCCCTCCGGCTCGCAGGTGTTCCCGGGCTTCCGTCCGTCGGACGCGGGCGAATTCGACCGTCACAGCTATGCCGCGTACCTCGACATCGAACTGCCGTTCTCCGAGGCCTTCACCCTGGCCGCCGCGGTGCGCGCGGAGGAATACAGCGACTTCGGCAGCACCACCTCGGGCAAGGTCTCCGGCCGTTACGCCTTCGGCGAGGCCGTGGCCCTGCGCGGCACGGTGTCCACCGGCTTCCGCGCACCGTCGCTGCAGCAGCAGTTCTTCCGCTCCACCGCCACTAACTTCATCGGCGGCGTGCCCTTCGACATCCGCACCTTCCGCGTGAACGACGCCGCCGCGGTCGCGCTCGGCGCCGAGCCGCTGAAGGCCGAGGAATCCACCAACTTCAGCCTGGGCCTGGTGCTGACCCCGGTGCAGAACCTGTACGTCACCATCGATGCCTACCGCATCGACATCGACGACCGGATCATGCTGTCGGAGAACCTCACCTCCGCCGCGGTGCGCGCCTTCCTCAACGCCACCGTGGATCCCTCGCTCGGCGGCGGCCGCTACTTCACCAATGCCATCGACACCCGCACACGCGGCGTCGACATCATCGGTACCTACCGCTGGAAGCTGGCCAACAGCACGCTCGACCTCACCGCGGGCTACAACTACAACAAGACCACGGTGGAGCGCATCGCCGCCAATCCGGCGCGCCTGTCCGCGATCGACCCGAACGCGGTGCGCATCGGCCGCGTGGAAGTGGGCCGTCTGACCGTGGGCGCGCCGCGCGACAAGTTCCAGTTCGGCGGCATCTGGAGCGCCGGCAACTGGAAGCTCAGCGCCAACGCCACCCGCTACGGCGAGTTCAGCGTCCTGTTCGGCAACAACCCCGCCGACACCTCGCGCGACCAGACCTTCGACCCGCAGTGGACGCTGGACCTGTCGGCCAGCTACGCGCTCGGCAGCTGGGACTTCACGCTCGGCGCCGACAACGTGACCGACGAGTACCCGGACGAGGTGATCTTCGCCAACTCCACCAACGGCCAGTTGCCGTACAGCGCCGCGTCGCCGAACGGCTTCAACGGTGCCTACGTCTACGGCCGCATCGGCTACAGCTGGTAATCCGCTGCACCCGCGGCGCCTCTCCCGGGGCGCCGCATTCCATGCAGGAAACGCTGCGGGCGGATCCTTCCGCCCGCAGCGCATGGTGCAGGTCCTGCCTCATCTTCCGCGCGCACCGCTCGCGCCGGGCCGGGCACAGCCGCACCGCGGGGCATGATCCAGCCCCTGCCGGAATGAACATCCGATTCAGTCCGCTCCCGCACGGCGCACGCCGCCGCGGCATACTGGGCGGATGCCACACGACACGTCCCTGATCGCCATGCTCAGTGCGGGCTTTGTGCTCGCCTTTTTCCTCGGCATGCTCACCCACCGCCTGCGGCTGTCGCCCGTGGTGGGCTATCTGATTGCCGGCGTGCTCGTCGGCCCGCATACGCCGGGCTTCGTCGGCGACCAGGCGCTCGCACCGCAGTTGGCCGAAGTCGGCGTGATCCTGCTGATGTTCGGCGTGGGCCTGCATTTCTCCTTCGGCGATCTGATGGCGGTGCGCAGGATCGCCATCCCCGGTGCGCTCGTGCAGATGGCCGCGGCGACCGGCATGGGCTGGTTCCTCGGCACACGCCTGGGCTGGTCGGACGCCGAAAGCCTGCTGTTCGGACTGTCGCTGTCGGTGGCCAGTACCGTCGTGCTGCTGCGCGCGCTGGAATCGGTGCGTCTGCTCGATACCGGCCGCGGACGGATCGCGGTGGGATGGCTGGTGGTCGAAGATGTCGCGATGGTGGTGGCTTTGGTGCTGGTTCCGACCCTGGCCGGCGCGGCCGCCGGCGGCGAGGAGCGCAGCCTGGGCACGGTGGTCGTGGCCATCGGCGCGACCCTGCTGAAGGTGGGCGCGTTCGCCGCCCTGATGCTGCTGGTGGGCCGGCGTATCCTGCCGCACATGCTCGAACGCGTCGCGGGCACCGGCTCGCGCGAGCTGTTCACCCTGTTCGTGCTGGCCTGCGCGATGGGCGTGGCGTTCCTGGCCGCGTCCCTGTTCGACGTGTCCTTCGCGCTGGGCGCGTTCTTCGCGGGCATGCTGCTGAGCGAGTCGCCCTTCGGTCACAAGGCCGCGGAGAACTCGCTGCCGCTGCGCGACGCCTTCGCGGTGCTGTTCTTCGTCTCGGTCGGCATGCTGTTCGACCCGGCCATCCTGGTGGAGCAGCCGCTGGAGGTGCTGGAGACGCTGGCCATCATCGTGATCGGCAAGGGCGTGGCCGCATGGGCGGTGGTGCGCCTGCTCGGGCGCCCGAACGATGTGGCCCTGACCATCGCCGCCAGCCTGGCGCAGATCGGCGAGTTCTCCTTCATCCTTGTGGGCCTGGGCATGACCCTGGGCGTGATGTCGCAGGAGACGCAGGACCTGGTGCTGGCCGGCGCCATCCTGTCGATCATGCTCAATCCGCTGATCTTCGCCCTGGTCGCGCGCCGACGCACCACGTCCGAAGAGTCCGCAGCCGAGGGGCGGGGCACGATGCAGGGCCACGTGCTGCTGGTCGGGTATGGCCGCATCGGCCAGCGCCTGGCCGACGAACTGTCGCACGCGGGCATCCCGTTCCTGGTGATCGACAACGACGGCGATCGGGTCATCAACGCCCGTGCCGCGGGTCACAGCGCGATCCGCGGCAATGCGGCCGACGCCGATGTGCTGGGAGAGGCCAGGCCGCGCGAGGCCGCACTCGCGGTGCTGACCATTCCCGACGCGCTGGAGGCCGGCAAGGTGGTCGAACGCCTCAAAGCCGGCGCGCATCCCATTCCTGTGCTGGCCCGCGCGCACAGCGATGCCGGCGTGCGCCACCTGATGCAGCGCGGCGCCGATGCCGCGCTGCTGGCCGAGCATTCGCTGGCCAATTCGCTGGCCGAAATGATCGCGGCGATGCCGCAGTTCCGCACCGGCCCGCTGCCCTCGTCCACCGCCACGTCCTGAGCATCGCCCGGATGACGAAAGCCCCGGCACACAGGCCGGGGCTTTCGCGTACGCGTGCGGACACGCGGGATACCACTGGTGGAATCACATCGCTTCGGAAACGCTTCGGAAGCAGGACTGTTCGGACTCAGTGCCGGCGAATCAGGCTGGCGAGCGCCTGATCAGCGGCGCTTGATCTCGAACTTGCTGAGCGAGACGCCGAGGTTCCAGCCCTCGCCCGTGCCGGACAGGGCCAGCGACACATCGCCCTTGGTCATCGCCTGGGCGGTCACGCTGCCATCGGCCACGCCGGCATTCGCTTCCGCGGTGACGTAGCTGCCCAGCACTTCGCCGATGTCGTTGACGTTGCCGAACTGGCCGAAGCCGTTGTCGACCTTGTATTTGCCGAGGGTCAGACCGCCGCCCTTGGCCTTGATCTTCACCGCCATGGACTGGCCGTTGTCGCAGCGGATGGTGCCGGTGCCGGTGGCGGTCTTGTAGAACACCGACCAGCCGGACAGGGTGTAATCCATCTTGCAGGTCAGCGTGCCGGCGGCAGCCGGAGCGGCGACGAAGGCCAGACAGAGGGCGAGACCGCCGGAGATGAGCGTACGACGCATGGTGAACTCCTCGCTGCGCGCGGCAGCCTGTGAACAGTGGGCACAGGCTGCGTCCGTGGCGATGAACGTGCGCCGAAGATCGCGCCCCTGCAGGCGCTGTTCGCTAGAATCCTGCGCAACGCATGCCGCGAACGCCAAGGATCCTGCAGATGTCCACAGACACACCTCCGTCGTCCACAAGCGCCTCGCCGGCCGTTCCCGCGCCGATGCTCACCGAACTCGAGGCCCGGATCCTCGGCAGCCTGATCGAAAAAGCCGCCACCACGCCCGATGCCTACCCGCTGACGCTCAACAACATCCAGCTGGCCTGCAACCAGAAGACCTCGCGCGAGCCGGTGATGCAGCTGGAGACCGGCGAGATCGGCCATGCGCTGCGGACGCTGGAGCCGCGCGGACTGGTGAAATCGGAATACGGCGCCCGCGCCGAGCGCTATCAGCACCGGCTCGACCGCGTGCTGGACCTGACGCCCGGCCAGACCGCCGTGCTCGCGCTGCTGATGCTGCGCGGCGCGCAGACCGTGGGAGAGCTGCTGACCCGCAGCGAGCGCCTGCACCGCTTCGCCGACACCAACGACCTGCGCCACGCCCTCGAACGCCTGGCCGAACGCGAGACGCCGCTGGTGCGCATGGTCGGCCGGGCGCACGGGCAACGCGAAGACCGCTACGCGCATCTGCTGTGCGGTGAGCCGGCGATGCCCGAAGCCGGCGTCTCCACCGCACGCAGCGCGGCGAGCGATGCCATCGATCCGGATACGCTGCAGACGCTGCTGGAGCGGATCGACGCGCTGGAGGCGCGTGTCGCGGCGCTCGAGGCCGCAGGCGCCGGTTGACGCAGCCTGCCCCTCCCGCCGCCCGCATCGCCTGCCCGCGCGCGTCGGCGCATGCATCGATGCGCGTCGGATGGCACCGTGCCGGGCCATCCGCGCGACACGGGCAAGGCCGTGATCATGCAGCGGTGAACGTCAGTCGCCCGCCCTGCGCCTTGATGCGGACCACATCGCCGGCACCGTACTCGCCCGAAAGAATCATCGACGCCAGCGGGTTCTCGATCTGCGACTGGATCGCGCGCTTGAGCGGGCGCGCGCCATACACCGGGTCGAAACCGACGTTGCCGAGGAAATCCAGCGCCGATTCGGCCAGCGCCAGACGGATGCCGCGCTCGCCGAGACGCTTCTCCAGCCCGCGCAGCTGGATGCGCGCGATCTCGCGGATCTGCGCCTTGTCCAGTGGATGGAACACCACGATGTCGTCGAGCCGGTTGATGAACTCGGGCCGGAAGTGCGCCTGCACCACGCCCATCACCATGGCCTTCATCGTGGTGTAGCTCTCGGGCGAATCGTCCGCGGAATGCTCCTGGATCATCTGCGAGCCGAGATTCGAGGTCATCACGATCACGGTGTTGCGGAAATCCACGGTGCGGCCCTGGCCGTCGGTGAGGCGGCCGTCGTCCAGCACCTGCAGCAGGATGTTGAACACGTCCGGATGCGCCTTCTC
>CBFGMS010000115.1:0-7162 GCA_965649985.1 uncultured Gammaproteobacteria bacterium
GTGAAGGACTCGCGGCCTTCGCGATCGAGCGAGGTCAGTTCGAACGCATGCAGCACGTAGTCCGGGCGTTCGCTGTCCGTCACCTGGACGGCCGGGCGCCGCTGCTGCATGAGCGCCCAGCCGCTGGCGAGCGCGCCGAGCAGCAGCAGCACGATCAGGCCGGTGCGCCAGTTCATGCGCGGCCTCCGTCGACGAGCGCCGGGGAAACCCAGCCGTGCGCACCGAGCAGCAGGTCGCAGGCCTCGCGGGCGGCGCCCCGGCCCGCCTTGGCGCGGGTGCGCCAGTGCGCGGCGGCGGCGGTCCAGGCATGCGCGTCGACCGGCGCCAGCGCCAGGCCGACCGCACGCATCGCGGTCAGGTCGGGCAGGTCGTCGCCCATGAACGCGACCGCGTCCAGGCCGATGCCGCGCTCGGCGGCGATGTCGCGCACGCAGGCCAGCTTGTCGGCGACGCCCGTGCGCACGCCCACGCCGAGCTCGCCGGCGCGGCGTTCGGCGGCGGCACTGCGACGGGCGGTGATCAGCATCACCTCGATGCCGGCCTGGCGCAGCAGCGCCAGGCCCTGGCCGTCATGCACGTGGAAGGACTTGCTCTCCACACCGTCCGCGTCCACGGTCAGCCGGCCGTCGGTCAGCGTGCCGTCGACATCGAAGCAGGCTAGGCGCACGCGCGCGGCGCGGGCGAGCAGGTCGGCGTCGACGCCGGCCAGATGCGCGAGCAGCGACGGCAGGGCGGAGGGCGCGCTCATACCACCCGCGCCCGCAGCAGGTCGTGGAAGTTGAGTGCACCGACCACGCGGCGGCCGTCGTCCACGACCACCAGCGCGTTGATCTTGCGCGTTTCCATCAACTGCGCGGCTTCTGTGGCGAGGGCATCGGCGCCGATGGTGACCGGCGTGCGGGTCATGACCTCGGCGATGCGCGTGGCGCGCACATCGAGCGCGGTGTCGGCCAGCGAACGGCGCAGGTCGCCGTCGGTGTACAGGCCGAGCAGGCGGCGGTCGCCGTCGACCACCGCGGTCATGCCGAGGCGTTTGCGGCTGATCTCGAGCAGGGCATCGCCCAGGGTGGCATCGGCGGGCACGGCGGGCACATCGTCGCCGGTGTGCATCACGTCGGCGATATGCAGCAGCAGGCGCCGGCCGAGCGCGCCGGCGGGATGCGAGCGGGCGAAGTCGTCGGAGGTGAAGCCGCGTGCCTCCAGCAGCGCGACCGCCAGCGCATCGCCCATGGCCAGCGAGGCGGTGGTGCTGGAGGTGGGCGCCAGCGCCAGCGGACAGGCTTCCGCCGGCACGCTCACGTCGAGGTGGATCTCGGCTTCGCGCGCCAGCGTGGACTGCGGGCGGCCGGTCATCGAGATCAGCGGATTGCCCTGGCGCTTGAGCACCGGCAACAGCATCAGGATTTCGTCGGATTCGCCGGAATAGGACAGGGCCAGCACCACATCGGCGTCGGTGATCATGCCCAGGTCGCCGTGGCCGGCTTCGCCCGGATGCACGAAGAAGGCCGGCGTGCCGGTGGAGGCGAGGGTGGCGGCGATCTTGCGCGCCACGTGGCCGGACTTGCCCATGCCCAGGCACACCACGCGGCCGCGGCAGGCCAGCATGACCCGGCAGGCCGCGGCGAAGGCGCCGTCCAGCCGTGCGGCCACCGCGGCCAGCCCTTCGCGCTCCACCTCGAACACCCGGCGGCCGCTCGCCGCCAGCGCGCCGTCCGCGGGAGTGGCTGCGGACGGGGGACGATGATCGCGGTCGGGCGCGGAAGAGAGGGCGTCAGCCATCGGGGGCGGGGCTCGCATGCGGTAAACTTCCGAAGTTTACTCCCCCTTGTTCAGGAAAACCCGCCGCGCCATGAATGCCGAAACCATCCGCCAGCTGATCGAACAGGGCCTTCCTGGCGCCCGCGCCCATGTCGAAGGCGACGACGGTGTGCACTTCGAGGCGCTGGTGGTGTGCGCCGACTTTCAGGGCAAACTGCCGCTGGCGCGCCACCGCATGGTCTATGCCACGCTCGGCAGCCTGATGGGCAACGAGATCCATGCCCTGGCGCTGAAGACGGTGACGCCGGAAGAGGCCGGTTGAGCGCTCGCCATCCACAGGCGCAGTGCGATTCCAGGCCGGTATCGCCCGCATGCCGGTGAGGCCCCATACCGATTTGTCCGGGTTGCTCCGTGCCGTGGAGATGCACGACGGCTCTCCCGCCGATTGTGTGCTGGCGGTCGCCGAATCCCTGCACGACCCCGCCGGACTGAAACATCGCGCTGCTCATGGACCGCATCCTGGCGAAGGGCTGGGAACCGGCCAGCGTCGAATGTTTCGATAGGTCCCGGATCTACCGCTACCGCGCCATGGAGTGAACGCGGGTCCGGCCATCCTGCCCGCCCAGCGTTCCCCGTTCCGCCCCTCCATTCCGCACTGAATATCAGAACGTCCCCATGCAAAAAATCCTCGTCACCGGCGGCACCCCTCTCGACGGCGAAGTCCGCATTTCCGGCGCCAAGAACGCGGTGCTGCCGATCCTCTGCGCCACGCTGCTGGCCGACGGCCCGGTGCGCATCGCCAACGTGCCGTATCTGCACGATGTGGTGACCACGGCCAAACTGCTGCGCGAGCTCGGCGCGGGTGTGGAACACGACCGCGATGCCGGCGTCATCACCGTCGATCCGCGCAGCGTGCACAGCCACGTCGCGCCGTACGAGCTGGTGAAGACCATGCGCGCCTCGGTGCTGGTGCTTGGGCCGCTGCTGGCGCGGCATGGCGCGGCCGAAGTGTCGCTGCCCGGTGGCTGCGCCATCGGCTCGCGTCCGGTCGACCAGCACATCAAGGGCATGCAGGCGCTGGGCGCCGAGATCACGGTCGAGCATGGCTTCATCAACGCCCGCGCCGAACGCCTGCGCGGCGGCCGCGTGGTGTTCGACATGGTAAGTGTGGGCGCCACCGAGAACGTGCTGATGGCCGCGGTGCTGGCCGACGGCACCAGCGTGCTGGAAAACGCGGCGATGGAGCCTGAGATCGTCGATCTGGCCGACTGTCTGACCGCGATGGGCGCACGGATCGAGGGCGCCGGCAGCAACCGCATCGTGGTGCATGGCGTGGAGCGCCTGCACAGGGGCGAGCACGCGGTGGTGGCCGACCGCATCGAGACCGGGACCTTCCTGGTGGCCGCGGCGATGACCGGCGGCCGGGTGGTGTGCACACATGCGCGCCCGGAGACGCTGGATGCGGTGATCGACAAGCTGACCGAGGCCGGTGCCGAGATCACCGTGGAAGGCGACCGCATCGTGCTCGACATGCGCGGCCGCCGGCCGAAGGCCGTGGACATCACCACCGCGCCGCATCCGGGCTTCCCCACCGACATGCAGGCGCAGTTCATGGCGCTGAACTCCGTGGCCGACGGCGCGGCGATCATCAGCGAGACCATCTTCGAAAACCGCTTCATGCACGTGCAGGAACTGCTGCGCCTGGGCGCGGACATCCGCATCGACGGCCACACCGCCATCGTGCGCGGCCGAGAGCGCCTGAGCGGCGCGCCGGTGATGGCCACCGACCTGCGCGCCTCGGCCTGCCTGATCCTCGCCGGCCTGGTGGCCGAGGGCGAAACACTGATCGACCGCATCTATCACCTCGACCGCGGCTATGAGCGGATCGAGCAGAAGCTCTCGGGTCTGGGTGCGACGATCCGGCGGGTGGATTGAGTAGGGCATTGCCGGATCACCTGCGGATGTAGGCGTTTCCTCAAGTCGCGTTCGCGGAATCATTCCCTTCGGGACTGTGGGTGTTCCCCGCGTGTCTCGGCCGTCCGCGCCTCTGATCTGATCTTCTTGCCCTTGATCTTCCCGAGCAATCGGACCGCATTCGGCGAACTGGAGACCCGGAGGGCGGCGCACACGACGTGCGCCGTTTTTCGATGAGGCACGGATGCCTCATCGAAAAATCCCCGCGACAGTTGAGTGAGGTCGGGAGGTTTGGATCCACCCAAATGTTTCTTTGGTTACTTTCTTTGCGCCAAAGAAAGTTACCCGCGCGCAAGCGCGGAAGCTTTTTGGCTTTAGGACCTAAATCAAGCCGTCATCGAGACGCAATATGCGCGAAATCCGACCATAACAATTTGCGTCATCCCCAAACGCAAAGGCTTGAGATCCTCAATCGGGGCTAGGGCTCATGGGTCACGCGTCCAGTGTTGGCCGAACGACTACTTCACCGCCACCAACCGCAGATCGATATCGTCCTTGCCGTCCTTGCGCTGCAGGATGCGCGCGGGCACCGGAATGCCCTCGACCACCCAGGCAATGGTTTCCTTGCTGCCGTTGCGGTACACCACCTTGGTCGCCTGCTTCGTCTCGCCTGCGATGGTGATGGCTTCGCGGCCGGCGACGGTATAGGCCATGTCCTTGACGCGGCCTTCGTCGACCAGACGGTAGTTCAGCGGCTTGCCCGCCTGCACGTCGCGGGCGATGGCCAGGTTGATCAGCAGCGCGTCCATGTCGCCGGCCTGCAGCTTCACCGGGCCGGCACGTTCGGGCTTGACGTCGCCGCTCCAGCGCGCCTCGCCGGCGGACCAGTCGTAGACCGCGTTGCGGCGGATCTTCTTGATCAGCAGGAAGGAATGGTCGGTCCCCGACAGCGGACGCCACAGGCCGTTGTGCTCCTCGAACACCGTGCTCTGGCTGAGCTGGGCCACCTTGTTCGCGACCTTCAGCGTGTATTTCCAGCGGTTGCCGCCCTGCGGCTCGATGGCCATGCTGCCGGTGGCCGAGACGCCCATGTAGTCGGCTTCGTACTGCGCGTTGAAGGGCTTGAGCGCGAGGGCGGGCAGCGCGGCGACGAGCAGCGCGAGGGCCGCACCGGCGCGCAGCAGACGGGAGGCGGGGGAGAGGGGCATCTCAGACTCCTTGGTAGGCGATCAAACGCAGGTCGAAGAGGTCCTCGCCGTCTTCGCGCTGCAGGATCCGGACCGGGGTGGGCACGCCTTCTGCCACCCACACCACGGTCTGGTCGTTGCCGCCATTGCTGCGCTCCACGCGCATGGCGGCATAGGACAGGTCGTCCACGATCACGCGTTCCAGAGCGTCGGCCACGCGGTACTGCTGATCGCGGGCGCGTCCGCCTTCGACGAAACGATACTGCAGTTCGCGGCCGGGCAGGGCGTCGCGGACGATGGCAAGGTTGATCAGCAGGCCGCTCAGATCGCCATCGCGCAGTGCGACGGGGGCGCGATGCTGCGGCTTGAGGTCGCCGGTCCACAGTGCGCTGCCGGCCGCCCAGTCGTAACGGCCTGTGCTGCGCTTGCCGAGGAAGAGGCCCTTGCGCACGCTGCTCTGGCTCAGCGGGCGCCAGCCGTCGGCATGGTTCTCGAACACCGTGCTCTGCTCCAGATCGAGACCCAGCAGGCCGGCCACGCCGCGATCGGCGTGCACCGACAGATCCGCCCGCCAGCGGCCGTCGGCCTGACGCAGCAGGCGCAGACTGGCGCTGCCGATGGTCTTGCCGCCGCGGAACGCCGCGTAGTCGGCGCGGAACGGGGCGAGGACGCGGGGCTCGGCGGGGGCTGCGGCCGGCGCGGTGTCGAGGACAGGGCCCGCGGCGCGGGCGCCGGTCACCGAGACCGCGAAAGCGAGCGCCGTCCACAGCAGGGCGGTCCCCAGCAGTGCGGGCGCGGAGGCACGCAGGCTGGACGACGCGACCGTGCGCGGATAGGGTTGGGCAGGGGCGGAGGTGGGGTGCATGGCGGCGGCGATCATGCGAGGCCGCGGGTGGCTGTCAGCTGAAGCGGGCGGGGCAGGGGCACCCCGTTCAGTTTCGGGCCGTCAGGGTCGAGGCGCAGCCTGCCCTCGACGATCAGGGCGACACTGGCGAGCAGCAGGGGATGCTCCACGGTGCGCACCCGCGCGGCGAGCGTGTCGGCATCGTCGCCGGGCTCCACCGGCACTCGCGCCTGGGCCAGCACCGGGCCATCGTCCAGCCCGGCGGTGACCACGTGCACGCTGGCGCCATGCTCGGCCACGCCCGCGTCCAGCGCCCGCTGGTGGGTGTGCAGACCCTTGAACGCCGGCAACAGCGAAGGATGCAGATTGATCATCCGGTTCGGCCGCGCCTGTATCGCGTCGGCGGAGATGATCCGCATGTAGCCGGCGCAGACGATCAGGTCCGGCTGCGCGGCATCGACGTCGGCGAACAGGGCCGCGTCGAAGGCCTCGCGGGAAGCGTAGGCTCCGGGCTTCCTCGCCACCACGGGAATGCCGGCCGCGCGCGCGCGGGCGACGGCGCGGCAGGATGGCCGGTCCGAGAACACGCCGACGATGCATGCGTGCAGAGCGCCGGCCGCGGTCGCATCGATCAGCGCCTGCAGGTTGCTGCCCGCCCCGGACGCTAGCACCGCGATGCGCAGTGCGTCAGCCATGGGGGAAACCCCGCCCTCGCGCCTGCAGCCAGGGCCAGGTCAGCAGCGCGCCGATGCCCGCCAGCAGCATGTCCATGTGGGCGTCCCAGACGTCGCCCTGCTGGCCGTTGTAGGCCTCGGCCGCCTCGGGCGAGAGCAGCAGGGCGATGCCCCATTCCAGCCACTCGTAGACCAGGCCGCTGATCAGGATCAGCGCGAGCGCGACCGCGAACGCCTGATGCGGGCGCAGCGGCCACCGGCGCTGCGCATCGTCCTGCAGCGCCGGCATGAACAGCAGGCCGTACAGGAAATGGATCAGCCGGTCGAAATGATTGCGCTCCCAGCCGAACGCGGCCTGCGGCGACCAGCCGGTCAGATCGACCAGCCAGCGGTCGTAGGGCACATTGGAATACAGCCAGCGTGCGGCGATGCAGTGCACGGCGATGAACGCGCAGATGGCCGCGAAGTCGCCGCCGCGCATCGTCCAGCGCCGGTCGTGGCGCCACAGCCAGACCAGGCCGACGACGGTCAGGCTGCTGTGCAGGGCCTGTTCGACCGGCCAGCGCGGTGCGACCCAGGTCAGCGCGAAGACCGCGAGCACGGTGCCGAGCGCGATGCGTTTGGCGATGTTCATGTGCAGGACGTCGGCGCAGGCATCGAAACCCTCATGACTCGGGCGCGGTGGGAGAAGCGCGGCGGATGCCGCAGTCGGAAGCGCGGGCGAGACCGCAGTCGACAGCGGAGCGTTCGACTGTCGCGGGCCGGCGATGAACCCGGTCGGGCCT
>CBFGMS010000116.1:0-6751 GCA_965649985.1 uncultured Gammaproteobacteria bacterium
ACCTGCGACCTTCGGGTTATGAGCCCGACGAGCTGCCAGACTGCTCCACCCCGCAGCAGAGACCCGGAATTATGCAGATCGGAGCGCCTTCTTGCAAGCCCCGTCGACATCGCGAACCGGGCGCGTGTCGATCCTGTGTTCAGGAGAAACGTATTGTATGTGTCTGCTCAGGCAAACGCACGCTGGCACCAGGCCATGATCGGGTTCCAGGCCAGGCCCAGCACCAGCAGCGACAGCGCATTGACCGCGAATACCGCGCGCAGCGGAAGATCGTCGCGCGCCTGCATCGGCTGGCCCTCGGGCTCGTCGAAGTACATCGCGCGAATGACGCGCAGATAGTAGAACGCACCGATCACCGCGAACACGATGCCGACGAACACCAGCCAGTGCATGCCACCCTCCCAGCCGGCACGCAGCACTGCGAGCTTTGCCCAGAAGCCGAGGAAAGGCGGCACGCCGGCCAGCGAGGCCATCACGCACAGCACCAAGCCGGCCATCCAGGGGCTGCGCGCGTTGAGGCCCTTGTAGTCGTCGATGCGGTCCGCCTCGAAGCCACGCCGCGACAGCACGATGATGGCGCCGAAGGCCGCAGCCGACATGATCGCGTAGGCGATGGCGTAGAACATCGCCGCCGCATAGCCTTCGCTGCCGCCACCTGCCAGGCCCATGAACAGGAAACCGACGTGTGAGATGGTCGAGTAGGCCAGCATGCGTTTGAGGTTGGTCTGCGCCAGGGCGATCAGATTGCCGATCACCAGCGAGACCGCGGCGATGCCGCCGAGGAGCGTGCGCCACTCGGTGTCGAGCGGGCCGATACCGGATTCCAGCAGGCGATAGGTCATCGCGAATGCCGCCAGCTTGGGCGCGGCGCCGATGAACAGGGTGATCGGCGTCGGTGCGCCGTGATACACGTCCGGCAGCCACATGTGGAACGGCGCGGCGCCGAACTTGAAGGCGATGCCGGCCACCATGAACGCCATGCCGGTCAGCATCATCGGGTTGGACACGGTGGAGAGGTGGATCGCGTCGAAATTGAGCGAGCCGGTGGCGCCGTAGACCAGCGACATGCCGTACAGCAACAGGCCGGAGGCGAGCGAACCGAGCACGAAATACTTCATGGACGCTTCGGAGGCCACCGGGCTGTCGCGGTCCAGCGCGACCAGCGCGTAGGAGCACAGCGCAAGCATCTCAAGGCCCAGGTAGATCATCACCAGGTTGCCGGCGGAGATCATCAGCATCATGCCGACCACCGAGAACAACATCAGCACCGCGATCTCGCCCTTGTACAGGCCGCGCTCCTGCAGGAAGCCGTAGCTGTAGATCATCGCCATCGCGCTGACCACGCAGACCACGAGCTTGAGCGTGTCGGCCATCGCGTCGCGGACGAACATCTCGCCCAGCACGACGCCCTGCCCGCCGTAGCCGACGGCGAACATGGTGGCGGCGGCGATCAGCGCGACCACCGCGAGGTCGTGCACCAGGCCGCGACGGCGCTCGTCGATGAACAGGTCGAGCATCAGCAGCGCGAAGGCGGCGCCGACCAGGGTCAGCTCCGGCACCAGCGGCATCACGTCTGCGGCGGAAAAAGCGTAATCGTTCATGGTGATCTCAAACTCAGAGCTTGCTGGCCGCAAGCTGGCTGGCGAGCTGCGCGATGGCCGGCTCCATCAGATCGGTCAACGGCTTGGGGTACACGCCGAGCGCGATCACGCCGGCGGCGAAGGCGCCGAGCACGAACCATTCGCGCCTGTCGATGTCCTTCAGCTCGGCCACGTGGGCGTTGCCGACCTCGCCGAACACGATGCGCTTGACCAGCCACAGGGTGTAGGCGGCACCGACGATCAGTGTGGTGGCGGCGGCGAAGGCGATCATCGGGTGCGCGCGGAAGCTGGCCAGCACCACCATGAATTCGCCGACGAAGCCGGAGGTGCCCGGCAGGCCGGAATTGGCCATGCCGAACAGCACGAAGAAGGCCGCGAACCAGGGCATCGTGTTGGCCACGCCGCCGTAGTCGCGAATCATGCGCGTGTGCATGCGGTCGTAGAGGATGCCCACGCAGGAGAACATCGCGCCGGACACGAACCCGTGCGACACCATCTGCACCATCGCGCCCTGCAGGCCGAGACGAGCCGCTTCCTCGCTGCCCGCATCGCGGACAAGCCACAGCGCGATGAAGATGCCGAGGGTGACGAAGCCCATGTGCGAGATCGACGAGTACGCGATCAGCTTCTTCATGTCCTCCTGCACCAGCGCGACCAGGCCGACGTAGACCACGGCGATCAGGCTGAGCAGGATGACCAGCCAGGCGAATTCGTGGCTGGCGTCCGGGACGATCGGCAGATTGAAGCGCAGGAAACCGTAGCCGCCGATCTTCAGCATGATCGCGGCCAGGATCACCGAGCCGCCGGTCGGCGCCTCGACGTGCGCGTCCGGAAGCCAGGTGTGCACGGGGAACATCGGCACCTTCACCGCGAACGCGACGAGGAACGCGAAGAACAGCCACATCTGTTCGTCTGCGGTGAGCGGCAGCGCGTAGAGATCGGGCAGCTGCCAGCTGCCGGCCTGCAGGTACAGATAGATCAGCCCGACCAGCATGAACACCGAGCCGAGGAACGTGTAGAGGAAGAACTTCACCGACGCGTACACGCGCCGCGGGCCGCCCCAGATGCCGATGATGATGAACATCGGGATCAGCATGCCTTCGAAGAAGACATAGAACAGGATGGCGTCGACCGCGGCGAACACGCCGACCATGAGGCCTTCCAGCGCCAGGAAGGCGGCCAGGTACTGGCTGACGCGCTTGTCGACAGAGGTCCAGGCACCGACCAGCACCAGCACGGTAGTGAAGGTGGTCAGTGCGATCAGCGCCACGGAAATGCCGTCTGCGCCCAGGTGGTACTGGATGTCGTAGGCGGGGATCCACTCGCGGCGCTCGATGAACTGCAGGCCGGAGGTGAAGTAGTCGAAACCGGTGAGCAGCGGCAGGCTGAGCGCGAACGCGGCGACCGCCACGGCGAGCGCGAACCAGCGCGCCGCATTCGGTCGGCCGTTGCCGAGCATGAGCGTGATGGCGGCGCCGACGATGGGCAGCCAGATCAGCAGACTGAGGAGGGGCCAGGATTGCATCGCGTAGGGGTATCCGTCAGTTGAGTCCGGTCGACGCTCAGCGCCAATGGAGAACGAGCACGGCCAGCAGTGCGATCAGGCCGAGAATCATCGCGAAGGCGTAGTCGTAGAGGTGGCCGGACTGCGTGCGGCGCAGCAGCTTGGACGCCAGCTCGACCAGCTTGGCGCTGCCGTTGACGAACAGCCCGTCGATGACCTTTTCGTCGTGCTTGCGCGAGGCCTTGCCCAACAGCAGGCCGCCGCCGGCGAAACCACCGATCCACAGATCGTCCATGCCGTACTTGCGCTCCAGGATGCGGCCGATCAGGCGCATCGGCGCAAGCGCACCGACCTTGGCCGGCAACTCCGGCCTCCACCAGTACATCACCGTCGCGAGCGCGAAGCCGCCAAAGGCCAGCCAAAACGCCGGGGCCACGAAGCCGTGCAGGGCGAATGCAGCGGCGCCATGCCACAACTCGGCCTTCAGCGCGAGCAGCGGGTCGGACTCGGGCGCCAGGTCGATGGCACCGGCGAAGAACGGCGTGAGCGCGTGGTGGCCGCTCATGTCGGTGCCGAACAGCATCGGGCCGACGGTGAGATAGCCGATGAGGATCGAGGGAATGGCCAGGAGGATCAGCGGCAGCGTGACCACCCACGGAGACTCGTGCGGCTCGACCGGGCCGTGGTGGCCGTGATCGTCATGGCCGTGATCGTCGTGCGCATCGTGGCCATGCGCATGGTCGTCGTGCGCGTGGCGGAAGCGCTCCTCGCCGAAATAGGTCAGATACAGCAGGCGGAAGCTGTAGAACGAGGTCACGAAGGCACCCAGCAGCACCGCCCAGTAAGCGTAGGTGGCGACCCAGCCACCGGCGTGGGTGGCATGCTTGGCCGCTTCGATGATGGTGTCTTTCGAATAGAACCCGCTGAGGAAGGGCGTGCCGACCAGCGCCAGGGTGCCGATCACGCTGGTCCAGAAGGTGATGGGCATGTACTTGCGCAGGCCGCCCATCTTGCGCATGTCCTGCTCGTGGTGCATGCCCATGATGACCGAGCCGGCAGCCAGGAACAGCAGCGCCTTGAAGAAGGCGTGGGTCATCAGATGGAACACCGCCGCCGAGTACGCGGACACGCCGAGCGCGACGGTCATGTAGCCGAGCTGCGACAAGGTGGAGTACGCGACCACGCGCTTGATGTCGTTCTGCACGATGCCGATCAGGCCGGTGAAGAACGCGGTGGTGGCGCCGATGAACAGCACGAACTGCAGCGCGGTCTCCGACAGCTCGAACAGCGGCGACATGCGCGCCACCATGAAGATGCCTGCGGTGACCATCGTGGCGGCGTGGATCAGCGCTGAGATCGGGGTCGGGCCTTCCATCGAGTCCGGCAGCCACACGTGCAGCGGCACCTGCGCCGACTTGCCCATCGCGCCGATGAACAGGCAGATGCAGATCAGCGTGGCGACCGACCAGGCGTGGCCTTCGAAGATCTCGATGGTCGTGCCGACCAGCGTGTCGTTGGCGGAGTCGAAAACCGTGGCGTAGTCGAGCGTGCCGAAATACATCAGCACGCCGGCGATGCCGAGCAGGAAGCCGAAATCGCCGACACGGTTGACGAGGAAGGCCTTGAGGTTGGCGAAGATCGCGCTCGGCCGCTTGAACCAGAAGCCGATCAGCAGATACGACACCAGGCCCACCGCTTCCCAGCCGAAGAACAGCTGCAGGAAGTTGTTGCTCATCACCAGCATCAGCATCGAGAAGGTAAACAGACTGATGTAGCTGAAGAAGCGCTGGTAACCGGGATCTTCGGCCATGTAGCCGATGGTGTAGATATGGACCAGCAGCGAGACGAAGGTGACGACCACCATCATCATCGCGGTGAGCTTGTCGACCATGAAGCCGACATGGGCGTCGTAGCCGGCCACCTGGAAGAAGGTGTAGATGTTCTGGTTGAACGCAGGCGCGCCCTGGATGAGCTGCCAGAGTACGTAGCAGGAGAGTATGCAGCTGAACGCGACGCCGAGGATGGTGACGGTATGCGCACCTACGCGGCCGATCCGGCGCCCGAACAGTCCGGCGAGCATCGCACCGAGGAGCGGCGCGATCACCACGAGCAGCAGATGGGTTTTGGAAATGTCCATGAATCGTCCGAGTGGCTGACGCGAGAGCTGGAAACGCGATGACTGAAGGTGGAACGTTGCTGCGAGTGCAGCGTGTTGCGACTGCAGCCCTTCTGTGCGCGCGGATCGCGGCGCTGCCGTCGGGCTGCCCTGCCCGGTTGTGAGGCCGGGTGTCTGCGTCTGCGTGCGATGCCGGCAGGTATCGCATGTGGACGCGCTACAGCAATTGCCATGCCATCCGTGGCGGTACAACACAGGCCTCCGGAGAGACCCGGCCCGGCTATCCATGGCCGGGCGTTCGCGCCATTGAGCGATGCCGACAGGCATCGCCCAAGGCGCGGCCGCTCACCCCTTCAACGTGTCGAGCTCGGCGACGTTGATGGTGCGGCGGTTGCGGAACAGGGTGACCAGGATCGCCAGACCGATCGCAGCCTCGGCGGCCGCCACGGTCAGGATGAAGAACACGAAGATCTGCCCGGCCTCGTCGCCGAGATGGCGGGAGAAGGCGACGAAATTGATGTTGACCGCAAGCAGCATCAGCTCGATCGACATCAACAGGATGATGACGTTCTTGCGGTTGAGGATGATGCCGGCCACGCTGATGCAGAACAGCACCGCGCCGAGCGCCAGGTAATGCCCGAGGGCGAGCGAACCCATCATGCCTGCGTCTCCTCGCCGGCGGCCGGCGCGTCTTCGGCGCGGGTCTCGGCATCCATCTTGACCATGCGGAAGCGGTCGGCGGCGCGCACGCGCGCCTGCTCGCCCGGGTTCTGCGTCTTCACGCCCTCGCGCTTGCGCTGGGTCAGCATCACCGCGGCGATCACCGCCACGGTGAGGATCACCGCGGCCACTTCGAACGGCAGCAGGTACTCGGTGAACATCCGCAGCGCCAGCCACTTGGTGTTGGACAGGCCCGCGGCCGCGGCCGGGTCTTCGCCGAAGCCGGCCGACAGGTTGTCCTTCACGCCGATCAGCGTGACGATCTCGATCAGCATCACCACCGCCACGACGATGCCCAGCGGCAGATAGCGCACGAAGCCTTCGCGCATCCGCGCCGTGTCGATGTCGAGCATCATCACCACGAACAGGAACAGCACCATCACCGCGCCCACGTAGACCAGGATCAATGCCACGCCGAGGAACTCGGCGCCGGCGAGGATCCAGGTGCAGGCGACGGTGAAGAAGGTGAGCACCAGGCACAGGGCCGCGTGCACCGGATTGCGCACGGTGATCACCGCACCGGCGGCGATGACCGCGACGGCGGCGAACACCAGGAAAGCGATTGTCGTCAGGTCCACGTCAGTCCTCGCGCTCAGCGGTAGGCGGCGTCGGCGGCGCGACGCTCGGCGATCTCGGCTTCGAGCCGGTCGCCGATCGCCAGCAGCTGCTGCTTGGTGACCACGTTCTCGCCGCGCTTCTCGAAGTGGTATTCGTGGAGATGGGTCTCCACGATCGAATCCACCGGGCACGACTCTTCGCAGAAGCCGCAGTAGATGCACTTGAACAGGTCGATGTCGTAGCGCGTGGTGC
>CBFGMS010000117.1:0-5888 GCA_965649985.1 uncultured Gammaproteobacteria bacterium
GCCGGTGCTGGAAAGCCCGCGCCACCGCAAGCTGGGCCAGCACGGCAAATACGACCTGCACATCCTGCGCCGGCACGGCGTGGACGTGGCCGGCTATGCCGACGACACCATGCTGGAAAGCTTCATCTGGCATTCCGGCACCCTGCGCCACGACATGGATTCGCTGGCCGAGCGCCTGCTCGGCTACACCACGATCCATTACGAAGACGTGGCCGGCAAGGGCGCGAAGCAGATCCCGTTCTCCGAAGTCGCCATCGACGACGCCACACGCTACGCCGCCGAGGACGCCGACATCACCCTGCGCCTGCACCGCGTGCTGTCGGAGAAGCTCGCGGGCGAGCCGGCGCTGCAGCGCGTGTACCGCGAGATCGAGATGCCGCTGGTGCCGGTGCTGGCGCGGATGGAGGCCGCGGGCATCCTGATCGACGCCGACGAACTGCGCGAGCAGAGCAAGGACCTGTCGCGGCGCATGCTGGCCGCGCAGCAGAAGGCGACCGAGCTGGCCGGCCGCAGCTTCAACCTGGATTCGCCCAAACAGCTGCAGGCGCTGCTGTTCGACGAACTGGGCCTGCCGGCGCTGGTGAAGACGCCCAAGGGCCAGCCCTCGACCAACGAGGAAGCGCTGGAGGCCATCGCCGACCAGCACGAACTGCCGCGGGTCATCCTGGAATACCGCGGCCTGGCCAAGCTGCGCAGCACCTACACCGACAAGCTGGGCGAGATGATCCACCCCGACACCGGGCGCGTGCACACCAGCTACCACCAGGCCGGCGCCGCCACCGGGCGCATGTCGTCCAGCGACCCGAACCTGCAGAACATCCCGATCCGCACCGAGGACGGCCGGCGCATCCGCCGCGCCTTCGTCGCGCCCGAGGGCCGCAAGCTGGTGGCCTGCGACTACTCGCAGATCGAGCTGCGGATCATGGCGCACCTCTCCGAAGACCCCGGCCTGCTGCGCGCCTTCGCCGCCGGCGCCGACATCCACCGCGCCACTGCGGCCGAAGTGTTCGGCAAGCCGCTGGAGGAGGTGAGCGGCAGCGAACGCCGTGCCGCCAAGGCGATCAACTTCGGCCTGATGTACGGCATGAGCGCGTTCGGGCTGGCACGCAACCTCGGCATCGGCCGCGGCGAGGCCCAGGACTACATCGCGCTGTACTTCAGCCGCTATCCCGGCGTGCGCGATTTCATGGAGCGCACCCGGCGCGAAGCGCACGAGCGCGGCTATGTGGAGACCGTCTTCGGCCGCCGCCTGCATCTGGACCACATCAACGCCCGCAACCAGGCGCAGCGCGCCGGCGCCGAGCGCGCCGCGATCAACGCGCCCATGCAGGGCACCGCCGCCGACATCATCAAGCGCGCGATGATCGCCATCGACGCCTGGCTGCTGGATCACGCCGACCGGGCGCGCATGCTCCTGCAGGTGCACGACGAACTGGTGTTCGAGTGCGATATCGATTTCGTCGACACGCTCATCGCGGGCGCGACCGAGCGCATGGCCGCCGCCGCCGAACTGCGGGTGCCGCTGCTGATCGACAGCGGTTCGGGCGACAACTGGGACCAGGCGCACTGAATTCCGGCCCGCATTTCAGGGGCTGGGCAGAACGCTGCGTTGCGAAGCGCGCCGTGCGTGTGCACCAACGGCTACTTTTGTTGGCTTGTGGTGCAAGTGAACCTGTCTGAAGTGACAGGTAGGGGCGCTGGAAACGCCGGATTTCACGGGAAAAACACGGAAATTTCACGCCTGTGCCGCAGCAATGAATCGGTCCTGAATTCGTTTGCGTGCGGTGCGAGCACTTCACGAACCGTATGCCCGAGTCGTGGTCTCATTGTTCGCGACAGATGCAACGTCTGTCGAGGTCGCCAATCCCCAATGCGACCAGCGGAACGACAACGGCTCTCCCCAAGCCTGGCTCTCCCCAAGCCACGTTCCCTCCCGGCCCCGCAGGTCCCCCCCTGCGGGGCTTCTTTATGTCCGGACTCCGGCCACGCGCATCCACCTGCGCAGGCAGGCTTCCGTGCGCATGCGTCGGAGGCACACATGCGGCCGTGCGCCGCGACGTTGGGGGCTGTCGTCGGGCGGTTTCCGGGGGCGAACGCCGGAAGCCCGCTGCGGCCGGCGCTGCCGCCTTCCGCGGCCGTCAGGCGTCCGCCAGCCAGTCGCGCGGCCGCAGGTAATCCTGCAGCCGTGCCTCGTCGCTGCCCGCCTCGGGCGTGTAGCCGTATTCCCAGCGCACCAGCGGCGGCAGGCTCATCAGGATCGATTCGGTGCGCCCGCCCGACTGCAGGCCGAACAGGGTGCCGCGGTCGAACACCAGATTGAACTCGACGTAGCGACCGCGCCGGTACAGCTGGAACTGGCGCTCGCGCTCGCCGTACGGCGTGTCGCGACGGCGCGCCACGATGGGCAGGTACGCGTCCAGGAAGCCGTCGCCCACCGCGCGCTGGTAGGCGAAGTCGCGCTCGAAATCCTCGTGCAGGTCGTCGAAGAACAGCCCGCCGACGCCGCGGGTCTCGCCGCGGTGCTTCAGGAAGAAGTACTCGTCGCACCAGCGCTTGTGCGCCTCGTAGCGCGCCTGCGCGCCGAAGGGCGCGCACAGGTCGCGCGCGACCTGGTGCCAGTGGCGCACGTCCTCGTCGACGGGATAGAACGGCGTGAGGTCGAACCCGCCGCCGAACCACCAGGCCACCGTTTCGCCGTCGCGCATGGCGCGGAAATGCCGCACGTTGGCGTGCGTGGTCGGGATGTACGGGTTGCGCGGATGGAACACCAGCGATACACCGACTGCGCGCCAGGACGCGCCGGCCAGCTCCGGCCGCGCGGCGGTGGCCGAGGGCGGAAGCCTGGTGCCCGACACGTCGGAGAAGCCGATCCCCGCCTGCTCGAACACCGCGCCCTCGCGCAGGATCCGCGTCCGCCCGCCGCCGCCTTCCGCGCGCTGCCAGAGGTCTTCCTTGAACGTGGCGCCGCCGTCGGCCGCCTCGATCGCGCCGCAGATACGGTCCTGCAGATCGGTCAGATAGTCGCGGACGCGGTGGAAGTCGTGTTCGGTGGTGTCGGTCATGGTCATGGGCAACGTGATGGGCGTATCTGTCTATCGGGACGCCGTAGGGCGGGCCTTGGCCCACCATTGCGGGATGTCGGCTGACGCGTATCCGGGGGAATGGCATGGATCATTGTGCGGCAGGCCTGAGCCCACGCCGCGGCGGGCCAAGGCCCGCCCTACGCCGGCTGCAGATTCGCGTACGCCATCACCAGCCACTTGCTCCCCGCCTCGTCGAAGTTCACCTGCACGCGCGCATGCGCGCCGCTGCCTTCGATGTCGGTGACCACGCCTGCGCCGAACTTGGCGTGGCTGACGTTCTGGCCGATGCGCACGCCGGGGGTTTCCTGCAGCGAGGCGTGGCCCCAGTCGCGGCGCGGGCGGGCGTCGAACATCGGCCGCGAGACCTGCACCTTGGGCCGCACCTCGTGCATCAGCGCCGCGGGAATCTCGCGCAGGAAGCGCGAGGGCAGGCCGTACATGTCCTGGCCGTGCAGGCGGCGCGCCTCGGCGTAGGTGATGACGAGCTTCTGCCGCGCGCGGGTGATGCCCACGTAGGCGAGGCGGCGTTCCTCCTCCAGCCGGCCGGATTCCTCCACCGACTTGTTGTTGGGGAACAGGCCTTCCTCCACGCCGACCAGGAACACCAGCGGGAATTCCAGGCCCTTGGCGCTGTGCAGGGTCATCAGCTGCACGCCGTCCTCGCCGGCCTCGGTCTGGCCCTCGCCTGCTTCGAGCGATGCGTAGGCGAGGAAGGCGACCAGTTCGGACAGCTGCGCGGTCTCCTCGTCGTCGCCGTGCACGAAGCGCGAGGCCACCGAGACCAGTTCGTCCAGGTTGTCGGTGCGCGAATCCAGCGAGCCCTTGGACTGCTGCTCGTAATGCAGGCGCAGGCCGGAGCGCGCGAGGACGTGGTCGATCTTGTCCTTCAGCGGCAGCTCGGCGGTTTCGTCCTGCAGCTGCGCGATGAGCTGGAGGAACTGGGCCAGCGCGTTGCGCGCGCGCGCAGCCAGCGCATCGCCGGCGACGATCTGCGCGGCGCCGCGCCACAGCGAGACGCCGGCGCCGCGGGCGTGGCGGCGCACTTCGTCCAGCGTGCGCTCGCCGATGCCGCGGGTGGGCGTGTTGACCGCGCGCTCGAAGGCCGCATCGTCGTCGCGGTTGGCGATCAGGCGCAGGTAGGCGAGGGTGTCCTTGATTTCCGCGCGCTCGAAGAAGCGCATGCCGCCGTACACGCGGAACGGGATCTGCTCGCCCAGCAGGGTTTCCTCGAACGCGCGCGACTGCGCGTTGCTGCGGTAGAGGATGGCGCATTCGCCGTGGCTGCCGCCGCCCTGCACCCACAGGCGGATGCGCTCGACGACGTAGCGCGCCTCGTCGATCTCGTTGTAGGCGGCGTAGAGGTCGATCACCTCGCCTTCGCCGCTGTCGGTCCACAGCCGCTTGCCCAGCCGCGACGGGTTGTGCGCGATCACCGCGTTCGCGGCGTCGAGGATGTTGCCGGTGGAGCGGTAGTTCTGCTCCAGGCGGATGGTGGCCGCGCCGGGGAAATCGTGCAGGAACTTCTGCACGTTCTCGACCTTGGCGCCGCGCCAGCCGTAGATGGCCTGGTCGTCGTCGCCGACCACGAACACCTGGCCGGTGTCGCCCGCCAGCAGGCGCACGAAGGCGTACTGCAGGGTGTTGGTGTCCTGGAACTCGTCGATCAGCAGCTGGCCGAAGCGCTGCCGATAGTGCGCGAGCAGCTGCGGATGGTCGCGCAGCAGCTCGTGCGCGCGCAGCAGGATCTCGGCGAAGTCGACCAGACCGGCGCGGTCGCAGCGCTCCTGGTAGGCGGTGTAGACGCGCAGCATGACCTCGCCCCATTCGTCGCCGCCGTGGCGCGACTCGGGCTGGATGTGCTGCGGGCGGCGGCCTTCGTCCTTCTGCGCGTTGATCCACCAGGCGATCTGCCGCGGCGGGTAGCGCGACTCGTCGATCTCGAGCGCCTGCGCCACGCGCTTGACCAGGCGCACCTGGTCGTCGGCATCGAGCACCTGGAAGGCTTCCGGCAGCTTCGCGTCCTGCCAGTGCAGGCGCAGCAGGCGGTGGGCCAGGCCGTGGAAGGTGCCGATCCACATGCCGCGCGTGCCCTGCGGCAGCAGGATGGCGGCGCGGTGGCGCATCTCGCCCGCGGCCTTGTTGGTGAAGGTGACCGCGAAGATGCCGTGCATCGGCGCACCATAGACCTCGTGCAGCCAGGCGATGCGGTGGGTGAGCACGCGGGTCTTGCCGGAGCCGGCGCCGGCGAGCACCAGCAGGTGACCGGGCGCGGCGCTGACGGCCTCGCGCTGTGCGGCGTTGAGGCCGTCGAGCAGGTGGGAAACATCCATCCGCGTAGTTTACGGGTCGGCCGGAAGGATGGGGGAGCGCGGTGCTCCCGACGTGCTGCGCAGTCTTGCGGACAGGTCGGCCTGAAGGCCTTCCTCCGGGTATCGCGCATGGGTCGGGCCTGAAGGCCCTCCTACGGCAAGAGATACATCGCTGGAGGGCCTTCAGGCCCGACCCATCGCCGATGCGTCGATGACGGGTCCGTCGGCCCTGTCGCCGGCTGGGGCCTCAGTGCTTCTCGTGCTTCTGCAGCGTCGCGCCCATCAGCTTGTCGGTGTAGGCGATACCGATCGCCGAGAGGATGAACAGGCCGTGGATGATCGCCTGCCACATCACGCCGTCGGTGGTGAGCTTGGCGCAGGGCGCGGAGGCGGCCAGCAGCGCGGGCGTGCAGATCGGCAGGCCCACCTGGCCGGCCTCGATGAAGGTCTTGAGCAGGTGGATCGAGGAGATGCCGATGATCGCCATCGCCAGCTT
>CBFGMS010000118.1:0-5839 GCA_965649985.1 uncultured Gammaproteobacteria bacterium
CACCTGCTCGGCGACCCCCGGCCAGGCGCCGGGCAGGCTTGCGCCCGGCGGCAGGGCCCGGCCACGCCCGGCCAGCACCCGCCAGCGGTCGCCGCGCAGGGCCAGCACCGCACCGTCGCGGGCCGACAGCAGGGCCAGCGCCTGGTCGAGCACCGCTTCCGCCGCGCGCTGCGCGTCCGGATGCGCGCGCAGGGCGTCGGCAGCGTCGGCGAGACAGCGCCAGCGCGCATGCTCGCCGGCCTCGCGGCGCAGGCGCTGCCGCCAGGCGCCCGCGCTGCCGGCGGAGTGCGGCGCGGGGGCCGGACTCGGCGCGGGATCGAGGCTCGGCACGAGGGCGGAGCGGGCTGCGGCATCGCCGGCCGGGACGGTGGCGGCCTCGGCGATCAGGTCCGGGGTCCTCTCCACGGTCGGACCTTCACCGGGATCCTCATGCCCCTGGGCGCACAGATGGACGCCCAGGCCGACGCCATGCCCTGCCGCCGAGCGTGGCGGCGCGCAGACGGAGGGGCGGACAGGCGGACGGGGGGGCGTTGCAGGGCGGGTCACGGGCGGGCTCCAGGCTCTGCCGAACGGCAGAGCGGAAGATACGCCATCCGGCAGCGGGCGGATACGCCGCTCGACGGCAGACTGGTCACGTTCGGACGCGTCGTCGCACGGCGACGCACGACACCTTTCCCCTCATCCGCAGGAGTCATCCCCATGCGTACCCGTCTGCTTGCCGTCTGCCTCGGCGCCCTGATCGCCGTCCCCGCCGCCGCCCGCGACTACACCGGCAAGGCCCCGATGCCGACCGACCCGCAGCTGCGCGAGATCGCCAGCCTGTTCGACCGCTGGAACGCCGCGCTCGCCACCGGCAACCCGGACAAGGTCACCGAGCTGTACGCGAAGAACGGCGTCCTCCTGCCTACCGTCTCCAACGAAGTCCGTGTCGGGCCGGAAGCGATCCGCCGCTATTTCGTCGACTTCCTGCAGGCCAAGCCCGTCGGCACCATCAACCACCGCGAACTGCGGATGATCGACCCCGACACCGCGATGGATGCCGGCGTGTACACCTTCACCCTCACCAAGAACGGCAAGCCCACCCAGGTGCAGGCGCGCTACAGCTACGTGTACGAGATGGTCGACGGCCAGTGGAAGATCCTCCATCACCACAGCTCGGCCATGCCGGAGCCGGTCGGCAAGCGGACCGCGTCGCGCTGAGCCTCCCGGGCAGGCGCCCGTGCCCATGGCCGGCGGGCGCTTCGCGCCGGACTGATGCGTCCGCGATCCGCGGTGAGGCGCGCTTCGCCAAAGGCATGGCCCGACCGGCCGTCCAATTTCGACCCCCGGGCCTGGTGCCCGGGGTTCGAAGTGTGAAGTCCGACATTCGAGGCGGGCCTCGCCGGACCGCCACAGTGCCCAGGCGCGCATCGGGCGCAGCCGGGCCTGGCAGGTCTCAGGGCGTCCCGTTCGGCTGGCCGTGCGTCGCGTCGGCGGGCGTTTCGTCGTCGCCCGACTGCGCCTCCAGCGCCTCCAGTGCCTTTCGGAAGCGCAGCGCATGCGAGCGCTCCGCCTTCGCCAGGGTATCGAACCAGTCGGCGATCTCGGCGAAGCCTTCCTCGCGCGCCACCTGGGCCATCGCGGGGTACATCTCGGCGGCCTCGCCGGTTTCGCCTGCCACTGCCGCACGCAGGTTGGCGAGCGTGTCGCCGAAGGGCAGGCCGGTGGCCGGGTCGCCGGTTTCGCGCAGGTAGTCCAGATGACCGAAGGCGTGGCCGGTCTCGCCTTCCGCGGTGGAGCGGAACACGGCGGCGGCATCGACATGGCCTTCGATGTCGGCGGTCTGCGCGAAATACAGATAGCGCCGGTTGGCCTGCGCCTCGCTGGCGAAGGCCTGCAGCAGCAGGGTCTCGGTACGTGAGCCTTTCAGCGACATGCGGCGCTCCGTGATGCCGTCGGGATGTGGACCCACGCATGGTGCGGCATCCGCGGCCGCGATGCGACGCCGGCGCAGGTCCGACCCCTGCGGATGTCACTCCGTCGGGGCGGCGTGCAGGCCCAGCAGGGAGGCGGGCAGGGCGCGCACGAGTTCCGCGAGTTTCTCCAGCAGCTCGCCCATCGCCGAGCTGCGCCGCCAGACCATCGCGATCTGCCGCCGGGGGGCGGGGTCGCGGAACGCGATGAGGTGCAGGTCCTGCGACGGCGCGACCGGCGGCTGCACCGCCAGCATCGGCAGCAGGGTGATGCCGACGCCCGCGGCCACCATCTGCCGCAGCGTCTCCAGCGAGGTGGCGCGGAAACCGGTGCGTTCGCTGGCGCCGGCCAGATGGCAGACATCCAGCGACTGGTCGCGCATGCAGTGGCCGTCTTCGAGCAGCAGCAGGCTTTCGCCGTCCAGGTCGCGCATGCTCAGCGCCGAACGGCGCGACAGCGCATGCCCCTCCGGCACGGCCAGCACGAAGGGCTCCTCGAAGAGGAACTCCACGTGCAGCTGCTCGTCGTGCAGCGGCAGCGCGAGGATGCCCGCATCCAGCCGGCCCTCGCGCAGCTGACGCAGGATCACGTCGGTCTTCTCTTCCACCAGCAGCAGTTCCAGCTGCGGGAAGCGCGCGCGGATCGCCGGCACCACGTGCGGCAGCAGGTACGGGCCCAGCGTGGGGAAAATGCCCAGACGCACGCTGCCGGCTTCCGGGTCCTGGCTGCGCCGTGCCGACTCCTTCATCTGCTCCACTTCGGCCACGATCCTGCGCGCCCGCTCGGCCGCATCGCGCCCCGCGGGTGTCAGCATCACGTGCCGCGGCGCGCGCTCCACCAGCGCCACGCCCAGCTCCTCCTCCAGCTTCTTGATCTGGGTGGAGAGCGTGGGCTGGCTCACGAAGCACGCCGCCGCCGCCCGGCCGAAATGCTTGTGGTCGGCGAGTGCGACGAGGTAGCGGAGATCGCGGAGGTTCATGGTGGTCCCGGGGCGACGTCGCCGGCATGCGACAAGCGGGGGGCTCCGGTCTTCCGTTGCGGAGCGTTGGGATGCCGTCTGCTCACAGCGTGTCGAAGATCCTGTACACGTCGGCCAGCGGGGTGGTGTTGTCGAATCTGCCGAGCGTCTCGCCCTGCAGGCCGCCGCGGCGCAGATCGATGCTGCCGTCGCCGTGATGGAAGGACAGCGCGTAGCGCTGCCCCGACACGGTCAGCCACAGTGCGTTGGCCATCTCTCCGCGATAGGTCTTCACTTCCAGGGGGGCGTCCGGATCCTTGCGCCAGATCACCGCGCCTGCCAGCGCGAGCGCGATTTCGCGCACGCCCTGTGCATGGTGGTCGGCGCGGCCCATCAGACCGGCGAAATAGGTTCTCAGCGTTTCGATGTCCGACAGCGTGCGTGCCATGTGCGCATTCCTGTGATGACGGATTCCGAGCGTAGCCGATTCGGCCGTCGACACGGTTCCAGCGCTGGAACCGGACATGCCGGCCCGGCCGTCGGGCTCAGGCCGGTTCCGGCGCGGGAACTGCGGCCTTCGCCGCTGCCGGCGCACTGCTCCGGATCAGATGATCGAACGCCGCCAGCGCCGCCTTCGCACCTTCGCCCATCGCGATGACGATTTGCTTGTACGGCACCGTGGTCGCATCGCCCGCGGCGAACACGCCGGGCAGCGAGGTCTGGCCGCGGTCGTCGACCACGATCTCGCCGCGCGGGCTCAGTTCCAGCGTGCCCTTGAGCCATTCGGTGTTGGGCAGCAGCCCGATCTGCACGAACACGCCCTCCAGGGCCAGGCGGTGGACATCGTTGCCGACGCGGTCGCGGTAGGTCAGGCCGTTCACCTTCGCGCCGTCGCCCAGCACCTCGGTGGTCTGCGCCGACACCACGATATCCACGTTCTTCAGGCTGCGCAGCTTGCGCTGCAGCACGTCGTCGGCGCGCAGCTGGTGGTCGTACTCGATCAGGGTCACGTGCGCGACGATCCCGGCCAGGTCGATGGCCGCCTCCACGCCTGAGTTGCCGCCGCCGATCACCGCCACGCGCTTGCCCTTGAACAGCGGGCCGTCGCAGTGCGGGCAATAGGCCACGCCGCGGTTGCGGTACTGCTCCTCGCCGGGCACGCCCATCTGCCGCCAGCGCGCACCGGTGGAAATCACCACGGTCTTCGCCTTCAGCGCGGCGCCGTTGGCCAGCGCCACTTCCAGCAGGCCGTCGTCGCGGGTGCGCAGGGCTTCGGCGCGCTGCAGGTTCATGATGTCGACCTCGTACTGGCGCACGTGCTGTTCCAGCGCGGTCGCCATCTTCGGGCCTTCGGTTTCCTGCACCGAGATGAAGTTCTCGATCGCCATGGTGTCCAGCACCTGGCCGCCGAAGCGCTCCGCGGCGACGCCGGTGCGGATGCCCTTGCGCGCGGCATAGACCGCCGCCGCGGCGCCGGCCGGGCCGCCGCCGACGATCAGCATGTCGTAGGGCGCCTTCGCATCCAGCTTTTCGGCTTCGCGCGCGGCCGAGCCGGTGTCGAGTTTGGCGAGGATTTCCTCGGCGCTCATGCGCCCGGCGCCGAACACCTCGCCGTTGAGGAAGACCGTCGGCACCGACATCACCTGGCGCGCGTCCACTTCGTCCTGGAACAGCGCGCCGTCGATGGCGACGTGGCGGATGCGCGGGTTGAGCACGGCCATCAGGTTCAGCGCCTGCACCACGTCGGGGCAGTTCTGGCAGCTGAGCGAGAAATAGGTTTCGAACGTGTAATCCCCGTCCAGGTCGCGGATGCGCTCCAGCACGTCCTGCGCCAGCTTCGACGGATGGCCGCCCACCTGCAGCAGGGCCAGCACCAGCGAGGTGAATTCATGGCCCATCGGGATGCCCGCGAAGCGCAGGTCGATGGACTCGCCGGGCGTGCGCAGGGCGAACGACGGCGCGCGCGCGTCGGGCGGCGATTCGGTGTGCAGCGACAGCTTCGGCGACAGCGCGGCGATCTCATCGAGCAGCGCGCGCAGTTCCTGCGACTTGGCGCCGTCGTCGAGGCTGGCGTGGATCTCGACCGGACGGACGAGCTTCTGCAGATAGGCGTCGAGCTGGGTCTTGAGTGCGGGATCGAGCATGGGAGTGTCCTGCCGTGGGGGAGGCGGAATGGGGCCGCTCCGGGGTCGCCACGCAGGCGCCGCGGGGGACGACCCGGGCGACGGTGCGCGGCGGTGGAGCGGAGAGAAACTGGCGCAGGCGGCCGGTGGTCGGCCGGCTGGCGCCGATGGCCGGTGAAGGCGGGGCGGCGGAGCCGCCCCCGCCGCGACGCGGAGGTCGCCATTTACAAGGCAACGCTGAGGAACGCAGGTCATGCGCTGCGCCGTCTGGGGCTGCAGCGCACCGCGAACCGGCTGCACGGGTCCCGGTTCGCGTGTGCCGGACGCGATCGCGCGTCCGGCGTACCGCGGCGGTGCCGTCAGGCCACCGCCGGATGGGGTGTCCCGCACGACGCGCGCGCCGGGCGGGACGGGTGACACGAGGGGCGCTGCCAGGGGGCAGGGTCGGAGCATCGCGCATTCCGACCCGGGCACGCCGCTTGCCGCATTCGGATCAGATCTTGCCAACCAGGTCCAGCGACGGCTTCAGGGTCTCGGCGCCTTCGTTCCACTTGGCCGGGCACACCTGGCCGGGGTTGGCGGCGACGAACTGCGCGGCCTTGAGCTTGCGCAGGGTCTCACCGACATCGCGGGCGATGGCGTTGTCGTGGATCTCAAGCGTCTTGATGACGCCTTCCGGGTTGATGATGAAGGTGCCGCGCAGCGCCAGACCTTCCTCGTCGATGTGCACGCCGAACGCACGGGTCAGCTGGTGGGTCGGGTCGCCGACCAGCGGGAACTGGGCCTTGCCGACGGCCGGCGAGGT
>CBFGMS010000119.1:0-5509 GCA_965649985.1 uncultured Gammaproteobacteria bacterium
GCTCCCGACCTGTGGCGCGGCGGCCTCCGCCTGCCGGCCGTGCTGCCGGCGCTGGGCCTGATCCTGGGGCTGGCGCTGGGCCTCCCGGCGCCGGTCGTATCGGCGGAGCCGCCGCCTGACGCTCCCGCCACCGTCGCGTCAGAGGCCCAGCCGGCATCCGCTCCGACTCCGCTGCCGGCGGATACCGCGGCACCGCGCATCGGCGTGGCCACGATGGCGCCGGGCGAGATCTTCTTCGAACGCTTCGGCCACAACAGCATCGTGGTCGACGACCCTGCGCTGGGCGAGCCGGTGTCCTACAACTTCGGCTATTTCGACATGGGCGAGGACGGCTTCATCGGCCGCTTCGTGCAGGGCGAGATGCTGTACCGGCTGGTCGCCCTGCCCTGGTCGGTGGACCGCGGGATCTACGCCGACAGCGGCCGCGGCGTGACGATGCAGTGGCTGGACCTGGATCCGGCGCAGGCGCGGGCGCTGGCCGACGCACTGGCCGAGAATGCCCGGCCCGAGAACGCCCGCTACCGCTACGACTACTTCACCGACAACTGCGCCACGCGGGTGCGCGACGCGCTCGACCGCGCGCTGGGCGGCGACCTGCGCCGCCAGCTGCAGGTGCGCTCGCTGGGCGAGACCTACCGCAGCGAGTCGGTGCGGCTGGCCTCGCCGGCGCCGTGGATGTGGCTGGGCTTCGATCTCGGCCTCGGCCCGTCGGCCGATGCGCCGCTGTCGCGCTGGGAAGACGGCTTCATCCCGATGCGTCTGGCCGACAGCCTGCGCCTGGTGCGCCTGGCCGACGGCCGGCCGCTGGTGCAGCGCGAAGAGCGCGTGCTGGACCACCGACTCGCGCCGGAACCCGAGGAGTTCCGCCCGGTCTGGTGGCGCTGGCTGTTCCTCGGCCTGGCGCTGGCCGGCGCCTGGCTGTGGATGAAGACCGCCCGTCCGCGCTGGGCCGCGTTCGGCGGGCTCACGCTGTGGACCGTCTGCGGCCTGTCCGGCGCGGTGATGCTGGCCCTGTGGCTGGGCACCGAGCATCGCTTCGCCTGGGCCAACCGCAACCTGCTGCTGCTCAGCCCGCTGTGCCTGGCGCTGCTGCCGGGGGCCTGGCGGATCTGGCGCGGCCGGCCGCCGGGACGCGGGTTCCGGGCGCTGCTGCTGGCGGTGCTGGCGCTGGCGATGTGCGCGCCCTTCGTGCTGTGGATGCCGCTGGTCCCGCAGCCCAACGCGCACTGGATCGCGCTGCTGCTGCCGCTGCATCTGGCCGCGGCGGCGGTGTTCCTGCGCGAACCCGCGCGCTGAGCGCAGGCGCGGCCTCGGCCGCCGCGGACTTGTCGCCGCCCACGCATCGGGTCAGCATGCCGTGATGCAGACGACGCCCGACCCGACACCGGACCCCACCGCCGACGACGCGCTGCGGTCCATCGCCGCGACCGACACCCCGCCGCTGCCTCCCGCCATCGCCCCGGACTCCGCGGTGATGACCTGCGCGGTGTATCGCGACGGCGTGCGTGAAGACATCGCCATCGAAACCATCAGCGACGTGCTGGCGGTGGACGACGGCAGCTTCGTGTGGGTCGGGCTCTACCGTCCGCCGCCGTCGCTGCTGGCCAAGCTGCAGGACGAATTCAACCTGCACGACCTGGCGGTGGAGGACGCCGAACACGCGCACCAGCGGCCCAAGATCGAGGCCTACGGCAATTCGCTGTTCATCGCCCTGCATACGGCGCAGCGGGTGGACGACACGGTCAGCTTCGGCGAGACCCACATCTTCCTCGGGCCGCGGTTCCTGGTCACCGTGCGGCACGGCGCGTCGCTCTCGTACCGCACGGTGCGCGAGCGCTTCGAACGCGAGCCCGACCTGCTGCTGCAGGGGCCGTCGTTCGCCCTGTACGGCGTGCTGGACTTCATCGTCGACAACTACCGGCCCATCGTCGACGGCTTCGCAGGCGCGCTGGACACGCTGGAGCGCGACATCCTCTCGACGGACTACCGGCGCGACACCATCGTGCGCCTGTACGCGCTGCGCAAGGAGCTGACCCGGCTGCGCCTGGCGGTGGCCCCGCTGCAGGACATCCTCGCCCAGCTCGCGCGCACCCCGCAGGCGCGCATCTGCGACGAGGCCCGGCTGTACTACCGCGACGTGCTCGATCACGTGGTCCGTCTGAACGAGGCCATCGACACCCAGCGCGAAATGATGGCCGCGGCCATGAACGTCAACCTGGCCCTGGTGACCCTGCACCAGGGCGAAGTGGTCAAGCGTCTGGCCGGCTGGGCGGCCCTGCTCGCCGCACCCACCCTGGTCGCGAGCTGGTACGGCATGAATTTCCGGCACATGCCCGAGCTGGACGAACCCTACGCCTATGCCGTGCTGATCGGCGGCATGGTCGCGGTCTGCAGCGGCCTGTATCTGTATCTGAAGAAGGTGCGGTGGCTGTAGCGAGTCCGGCGGCCGCAGCAAACGCCGGGGGCACCGCCCCGCCTCACGCCATGCGCATCAACATCTGCCCCGTCCAGTACGCGGCATAGGTGCCCACGGCATAGCCGAGCACGGCCAGCAGCACGCCCACCGGGGCCAGCGCGGGATGGAAGGCGCTGGCGACCACCGGCGCGGACGCGGCGCCGCCGATGTTGGCCTGCGAACCCACCGCCATGAAGAACAAGGGTGCCCGGATGAGTTTGGCGGTGAGCAGCATCAGGCCGCCGTGGAAGGCGATCCAGATCAGGCCGAGCACGAACAGCCACGGCCGCTCCAGCAGCGCGCCGAGGTCCATCTGCATGCCGATGGTCGCGACCAGCACGTACAGCATCAGCGAGCCCACCTTCGACGCACCCGCGCTCTCCAGCGTGCGCGCGCGGGTGAAACTCAGGCCCAGGCCGATCGTGGTGGCCGAAAGCGTGATCCAGAAGAACTTCTTGTCCAGGCTGTAGTCCTGCAGCTTCCACTCGGCCGGCAGGCTCTGGATCCACGGCACCATCGCATCGGCGATGGCGTGCGACAGGCCGGTGGCGGCCAGGCCCACGCCGACCACCAGCATCAGGTCGGTCAGCGACGGGATGCGGCTGTGCTGGGCCTGGTAATCGGCGATGCGCTGCTTGAGGTCGGCGATGGCCGAGGTGTCGGCGCCGGTCCAGCGGTCGAAGGCCTCGCTGCGCGCGGCCAGGAACAGCAGCACCGCCATCCACACGTTGGCCACGATCACGTCCACCGCGACGAACTGGCCGAACAGGGTCGAATCGACCTCGTAGACCTCCTTCATCGCCGCCTGGTTGGCGCCGCCGCCGATCCACGAACCGGCGACCGTGGTCATGCCGCGCCAGGTATCGCCGGAGACCGTCTCGGGATGCAGCACGCCCATCGCCAGGAACGCCAGCAGCGCGCCGACCATCACCCCGACCGTGCCGACGAAAAACATGATCAGCGCCTTGGGCCCCAGGCGCAGGATGGCGCCGAAGTCGATCGCCACGCACAGCAGCACCAGCGCGGTCGGCAGCAGGTAATCGCGGGCCATCGGGTACAGCGCCGAAGTCTCGCCGTCGATGACGCCGGCGGAATTGAGCAGCGCCGGCAGGAAATAGCACAGCAGCAGCGCCGGCACAATGCCGTAGAACGTCTTCCAGAACCCGGTCTCGCGCGCGGAGGTCCAGAAGACCAGGGCGAGGATCGCCGCGAGCAGGCCCAGCACGATCGCGTCGTTGGCGATCAACGGCGGGCTGGCGGCAGCGGCGGCAGAGTCGGCGACAGACATCGGCGGTTCCGGGGGACGAGCGGAGGGAGCCGGGATCATGCCGCAGACGCCGGGCGGGCGCATCCGGCGACCGGATCCATCAGGCTTGGCGGCCCTCCAGGGCGGCAGGTCATGTCCACGTCCGTTTTGTGACAGGAATCACGTAAACCCGATCAGACCCGCAGGGATGCGACCACCGGTCGACGCGCCAGGGATGGCGCGAACCGGCCATCCACAGGGGACATACGCATGCGCACCATCACTTCCGCCATTGCCGCGGCCACCACGCTCTCACTCGGTCTGGCCTGCGGACAGGCCTCCGCCACCGGCTACCCCATCGGCACACCGACGCCGGTCGAATCGGCCTTCAGCTGTCGCGACTTCGACAGCGCCGGCCTGCTGCGCGAGCTCACGGTCACGCCGCTGCCCGAGGGCCCGCGCGCCCAGAGCGACGGCACCCTGTCGCTGGCGACGGTCTACTACCCGACCACCGACGGCTGGGTGCTGGACTGGTACCAGGGCAGCACCGGCCAGGACATCCACCACGTCATCGTGCAGGGCGCCGATGGCGGCCACGCCTACAGCTACGCGCCGCCGGTGACCAGCGACCGCAACCTGCATGGCGATGCCGTCCTTGCGGACGGCGCGACCAAGCCGCTGTACGAGCCGCTGCGCAGCGCCACCTTCTGCTATTCGCTGCCCAACACCGGCACCGAGGGTTGCACCCTGGGCTACTGGAAGGTCTGGCAGCACCACGACAGCTGGCCGGCCAGCCTGCTGCCCGGGCAGAACCTGCAATCCGTGTTCGGCCCGGATGCCTACGCCGACACCCTGCTGGTGGCGCTCGACTACAAGGGCGGCCCCGGCATCGACGGCGGCAAGCGCCTGTTGCTGAAGCAGGCCGTGGCGGCCCTGCTGAACGCGACCTCGCCCTCCGTCGCCTACCCGCAGTCGCAGGCCGAAGTGATCGCCGAAGTGCGCTTCGCCCTGGCCAGCGGCGACCGCGGCCTGATGCTGGCGCTGGCGAGCACGCTGGACGCCTACAACAACCTGGGCTGCCCGTTGAACTGAGGCCGCTCGCCTCCGGGGACCGCGTACCCGCGTCTCCATCGTGGAACTGGACGGGCCGCAGCGATGCGGCCCGTCTGCGTGCGGGTGCGGGTGCGGGGACGTGTGGGTGTTGGTGTGCATGTGCATCGAGGATCGAACCGGGACGTCAGCAGGACGGGACCATCCACACACCGCCACGGGTGAAAAATCCGCGCGCAGCCCCTACCCTGTCCTGCCGCCGCCCATCGACCCGCCGCATGTCGCAGACACCGCCCTCCGTCCCCGCCCACGACGACGCCCGCGCAGCGGAGCGCCTGGCCTGGGCGCGTGCCGCCAGCGGCGAGCCCGCACTTGCGCTCGAACGCGCCTCGATGGACGCCGGCTTCCGCAGCTACTGGCGCGGCCACCTCGCCGACGGCAGCCGGATCGTGATGGATTCGCCGCCCGACAAGGAAGACGTGCGCCCGTGGCTGCGTCTGCACGCGCTGCTGGATGCCGGCGGCGTGCGTGTGCCGCGGGTGCTCGCCGAGGACGCCGAGGCCGGCTTCCTGCTGCTGGAGGACCTCGGCCATCGCACCTATCTGCAGGTGTTCGAGGCCGACCCGGACGCGGCCACCGCACGCGCCCACGCCATGTTCGAGGCCGCGCTCGATCAACTGCTGAAACTGCAGGCCATCGCACCGCCCGCCGACCTGCCCGGCTACGACGAGGACCTGCTGGGCCGCGAGCTGCGCCTG
>CBFGMS010000120.1:0-4855 GCA_965649985.1 uncultured Gammaproteobacteria bacterium
CTCGTTGCGGGCGATAACCATACGCGGGATCTCGTTGGTGCCCTCGTAGATCTCGGTGATCTTGGCGTCGCGGAAATAGCGCTCCAGCGGCATTTCCTTGGAATAGCCCATGCCGCCGTGGATCTGCAGCGCCTGGTGGGTGATGAACATGGCCGCTTCGGAGGCGGTCAGCTTGGCGACCGAGGCCTCGGTGCTGAAACGTCCGCCGTTGCGGTCGGTCTCGGCCTTGGTCCAGGCCGCGCGCAGTGTGAGCAGTTCGGCCGCATCCAGGCGGCACTTCATGTCGGCGATCTTGGCCTGGATCATCTGGAACGAACCGATCGGCTGGCCGAAGCTCTTGCGCTCCTGCACGTAGGCCACCGCCGCCTTGTACGCGGCCCTGGCCAGACCCACCGCCTGCGACGCGATGCCGATGCGGCCGGCATCGAGCACGCCCATGGCGATCTTGAAGCCCTCGCCTTCGTTGCCGACGACTTCATCCGGCGTGGCCACGTAGTCCTGGAATTCGATTTCGCAGGTGGCCGAGGCGCGGATGCCGAGCTTGGGCTCGGTCTTGCCGCGGTGGAACCCGTCGCGGGCGGTGTCGACCATGAACGCGGTGATGCCCTTGGCACCCTTGGACGGGTCGGTCATCGCGAACAGGATGATGTACTTGGCGACCGGGCCGGAGGTGATCCAGCTCTTCTTGCCGTTGATGACGAAGCTGCCATCGGTCTGCTTGACCGCCTTGCAGCGCATCGCGGTGGCGTCGGAGCCGGACTGCGGCTCGGTCAGCGCGAAGGCGCCGATCTCGCGGCCTTCGGCGATGGCGCGGACATACAGCTGTTTCTGCGCCTCGGTGCCGAACTTCAGGATGCCGTTGCAGAACAGCGAATTGTTCACCGACATGATGGTGGAGTGGGCGCAATCGCCCTCGGCGATCTCGATCATGGCCAGCACGTAGCTGACCGGGTCCATGCCGGCGCCGCCGTACTCGGCCGGCACCTCGATGCCCATCAGCCCGTTCTCGCCGAGGAGGCGGATGTTCTCGAGCGGGAACTCGCCGGTGCGGTCGAAATGCTCGGCGGAGGGCGCGATCTTTTCCTGCGCGATCCGGCGCGCGACGTCCTGGATCATCAACTGCTCTTCGGTGAAACGGAAATCCACTGGCGACCTCGACGTTGGGGATGTGATCGGGATACGGATGCACCGGGCTGCACGATGCAGCGCGACGGCGGGCGATCCACGGCGCGCGCGCCGGGCTGGACCTGCCTGAATACGTAAGCATGCCATTGTAGCGGCGGCGCGCCGACAAACCCAATCCAACAACGGCCGGCGAGACGCAACAGGCCGAGACAGGACGCCACCGAAGGACGCGCGACCGCATGGGCGACCGTTACCCGCATCCATGCTGCATCGCAGCAACCAGGGCCCCGCAGACGATGCCCCCATGCATGCCCGTGCGCGAAGCGCCGCGCAGGCAGCACGGGCGGCACGGGCCGTCGGCGACTTGACCTCGCCGGGGCTGGAGCCGACAATCATCTCTATATCGCGATATTGAGATGAATCTACGCCCATGGATCTCGAAGCCTGGTCGGCCCGGCTCAAGGTGCTGGCGGATGCCACCCGCGTCCGCCTGCTCGCACTGCTCGAACGCGAGGAGCTGACCGTCGCCGAGCTCTCGGCGATCACCCTGCTCGCCCAGCCGCGCGTCTCCACGCATCTGGCACGACTGAAGGAAGCCGGCCTGGTGCGCGACCGCCGGTCCGGGGTGTCGGCCTACTACCGGTTCGACGAGGAAGCGCTGGACCCGCCGCAGCGCGTGCTGTGGCGCACCCTGCGCGACGGCAGCGACGACCCGCTGCTGCGCCAGGACGCCGAGCGCATTCCGGAGGTGCTGGCCGCCCGCGCCGCCGACGCCAACTGGGCCGACAGCGTGGCCGGCGACATGGAACGCCACTATTCGCCCGGCCGCACCTGGGAAGCGATGGCACGCAGCGCGCTGCCGCTGCTCAGCCCGGGGCGCGTGCTCGACATCGCCTCGGGTGACGGCGTGCTGGCCGAGCTGCTGGCGCCGCATTCCGAGGAATACGTCTGCGTGGACGCGAGCGCCCGCGTGGTCGTGGCCGCGGGCGAGCGCCTGCGCCGGTTCGCCAACGTGAGCGTGGTCGAGGGCGACATGCATGCCCTGCCCTTCGAAGAGGCGCACTTCGACCTGGTGGTGCTGATGCACGCCCTGACCTACGCCTCGCAACCGGCCGTGGCCGTGGCCGAAGCCGCGCGCGTGCTGCGCCCGGGCGGACGGCTGCTGCTGTGCAGCCTCGCCCCGCACGAGCACCGGGCCGTGGTCCACGCCTTCGGCCACATCAATCTGGGTTTCAGCGCCAAGGAGCTGCGCCGGTTCGCGGAGAAGTCCGGACTGCGCATCGGCAGCAGCGAATCGGTGACCCGCGAAAAACGTCCGCCGCATTTCGAAGTGATCTCGCTGATCGCGACCAAGCCCTGAGCCCCCATGACGACGCACGCGAACCCCACCCTGTTCCCCTCTCCCGACCACCTCCCCTGGGCCGTCCCCGAGCGCGTCGCCGCGCTGCAGGACGCGCTGGCCCGCCGCATCCTGCTGCTGGACGGCGGCATGGGCACGATGATCCAGCGCCACGATCTGCAGGAAGACGACTACCGCGGCGCACGGTTCGCGGAGGGCTTCGACCTGGTCGCCACCGGCACGCATGCGCACGCCGCCGGCTGCCCCTGCGGCCACGAGGCGCGCGACCAGAAGGGCAACAACGACCTGCTCACGCTGACCCGGCCCGACGTGATCGGCGCCATCCATGCGGCCTATCTTGACGCCGGCGCCGACATGATCGAGACCAACACCTTCAACTCCACGGCGATCTCGCTGGAGGACTACGGCCTGCAGCATCTCGCGCGCGAACTGAACCTCGAAGGCGCGCGGCTGGCGCGGGCGGCCTGCGACGCCGCCGAGGCGCGCGACCCGTCGCAGCCCCGGTTCGTGGTCGGCGTGCTCGGCCCGACCAGCCGCACCGCATCGATCAGTCCCGACGTGAACCGGCCGGGCTTCCGCGCCATCGACTTCGATACCCTGCGCACGGCCTATCGCGAGGCGGTGGACGGCCTGCTGGATGGCGGCGCCGACCTGGTGATGGTCGAGACCGTGTTCGACACGCTGAATGCGAAGGCGGCGCTGTTCGCGATCGAGGAAGCCTTCGAAGCCCGCGGTGCACGCTGGCCGACGATGGTCTCCGGCACGATCACCGATGCCTCCGGGCGCACACTGTCCGGCCAGACCGCCGAAGCGTTCTGGTACTCGGTGCGTCACGCGCGGCCGCTGTCGATCGGCCTGAACTGCGCGCTGGGCGCCAAGGACCTGCGCGCCCACGTCGACATCCTGGCCCAGGTGGCCGATGCCTTCGTCAGCACGCACCCCAACGCCGGCCTGCCCAACGCCTTCGGCGGCTACGACGAGACGCCGGAGGACATGGCGACCGTGCTGCGCGAGTTCGCCGATGCCGGCCTGCTCAACATCGTCGGAGGCTGCTGCGGGACCACGCCCGAACACATCCGCGCCATCGGCGAAGCCGTCGCCGCATTGCCGCCACGCGCGCTGCCGCGGATGGAAGCGGCGGCGTGAACCGAGCGCGGTCCCGTTTCGTTTCCTTCCCTCACCGCGCGTCGCGCGCCCAGCGGCATCGCGTCCGAACGGACTCACCATGACCTCCCACCTCCCCTCCTACACCCGCCTGAGCGGTCTCGAACCGCTGGTGGTCACGCCCGAGACCAACTTCGTCAACGTCGGCGAGCGCACCAACGTCACCGGCTCGGCCCAGTTCAAGAAGCTCATCCTGGAAGGCCGCTACGACGAAGCGGTGGTGGTGGCGCGCCAGCAGGTCGAGAACGGCGCGCAGGTGCTCGACGTCAACATGGACGAGGGCATGCTGGACTCGGAAAAGGCGATGGTGGAGTTCCTGAACCTGATCGCCGCCGAGCCCGACATCGCGCGCATCCCGGTGATGGTCGACAGTTCCAAGTTCTCGGTGATCGAGGCCGGGCTCAAGTGCCTGCAGGGCAAGGGCATCGTCAATTCGATCTCGATGAAGGAAGGCGAGGAGGCGTTCCTGCAGCAGGCGCGGCTGGTCCGCCGCTACGGCGCGGCGGTGGTGGTGATGGCCTTCGACGAACAGGGCCAGGCCGACACGATGGCGCGCAAGGTCGAGATCTGCTCGCGCGCCTACGCGCTGCTGACTGGCACGATAGGTTTCCCGCCGGAAGACATCATCTTCGACCCCAACGTGTTCGCGGTGGCCACCGGCATCGAGGAGCACGACGACTATGCGGTCGCCTTCATCGAGGCCACACGCGAGCTGAAGCGGCGCTTCCCGTTGAGCCACATCTCCGGCGGCGTCTCCAACGTCTCGTTCTCGTTCCGCGGCAACGAGCCGGTGCGTCAGGCGATCCACGTGGTGTTCCTGTTCCACGCGATCAAGGCCGGGATGGACATGGGCATCGTCAACGCCGGCGCGCTGCCGCTGTACGACGACCTGGACCCGGAGCTGCGCGAGCGCGTCGAGGACGTGGTGCTCAACCGCCGCCGCGACGCCACCGAACGTCTGCTGGAGATCGCCGACCGCTTCAAGGGCAAGAAGGGCCAGAAGAGAGTCGAGGACCTCGCCTGGCGCGACAAGCCGGTGCGCGAGCGGCTGAGCCATGCGCTGGTGCACGGCATCGACCTGTACATCGACCACGACACCGAGGAAGCGCGTGCGCTCAGCACGCGTCCGCTGGACGTGATCGAAGGCCCGTTGATGGACGGCATGAACGTGGTCGGCGACCTGTTCGGCGCCGGCAAGATGTTCCT
>CBFGMS010000121.1:0-4854 GCA_965649985.1 uncultured Gammaproteobacteria bacterium
GCCGACTACGCCCTGCTGGTCGGCGCGATGCCGCGCGGCCCGGGCATGGAGCGCAAGGACCTGCTGCTGAAGAACGCCGAGATCTTCACCGTGCAGGGCAAGGCCCTGAACGCCGTGGCCAGCCGCAACGTGAAGGTGCTGGTGGTCGGCAACCCGGCCAACACCAACGCCTACATCGCGATGAAGTCCGCGCCCGACCTGCCGGCGAAGAACTTCACCGCCATGCTGCGCCTCGACCACAACCGCGCGCTGTCGCAGCTGGCCGCCAAGGCCGGCGTGGCCGTGGCCGACATCAAGAAGATGGTCGTGTGGGGCAACCACAGCCCGACCATGTACCCCGACTACCGCTTCGCCACCGTCGACGGCGCCTCGCTGCAGGACAAGGTGGCAGATGCCGACTGGAACGCCAACACCTTCATCCCGGTGGTGGCCAAGCGCGGTGCCGCCATCATCGAGGCCCGCGGCCTGTCGTCCGCCGCCTCGGCCGCCAACGCCGCCATCGACCACATGCACGACTGGGCGCTCGGCACCGACGGCGACTGGGTGACCATGGGCGTGCCCTCCGACGGCAGCTACGGCATCCCGGAAGGCGTGATCTACGGCGTGCCGGTGACCTGCGCGAACGGCGAATACACCCGCGTCGAAGGCCTGGCCATCGACGACTTCAGCCGCGAGCGCATGGACAAGACGCTGGCCGAACTCGAGGAAGAGCGCGCCGGCGTGGCGCATCTGCTCTGAGCAACGTGCTCGGCGCGGTCCGGCCGCGATCAATCGACGCAGAAGAAAGGCGGCTTCGGCCGCCTTTCTGCCGGAAATCGCCGCGACAGGCTGACACCCGGATCGGCGGCGTGGCGGGTCCGGCATGGCAGGTGGCTTCGGCTGCGGCCGCCCTGCCGACGGCGGACAACTCCATCGAAAGGACACCGACATGTTTTTCGAAAGCAAGATCTTCCGCGGCTGGTACATCGGCATGATGGTGCTGTGGCTGGTGCTGTTCGCCAGCTTCAGCAGCCTGTCCTTCCTCGCCGAACACGCCCACTACCCGGCGATCATGGTGCTCGGCGCCTTCGTCGCCGGGCTCACGCCGGAGGGGGGCGGCGCGGTGGCCTTCCCCGTGCTCAGCGTGTTCTTCGAGATCGACCGTGCGATGGCGCGCGATTTCAGCCTGATGATCCAGAGCGTGGGCATGACCAGCGCCAGCATCTGGATCCTTTCGCGCAAAAGCCACCATCTGGCCGATTACGCGCCGGTGTTGTGGTACATCCCGGTCGCCTTCGCCGGTTTCGTCTTCGGCATGAATGCCGTGCAGGCCCTGCCGGTGCCCGTCATCCAGGCGCTGTTCCTCAGCCTGATCCTCACCTTCTCGCTGGCCTACGTGTCCAACTCGCACCGCGGCGACCGCCAATCGCTCGTGGTCACCGGCCCACTGGATCGCGGCATGCTGGCGTCAGTGCTGTTTCTGGGCGGCATCTGCGCCAGCCTGTTCGGCACCGGCGCAGACATCGTGCTGTACACCCTGCTCGTCACCCGCTTCCGCATGCGCGAGCGCATCGCCACCCACCAGAGCATCATGGTGATGGCCTCGATCAGCCTGCTGGGCTACGCCTACCGCCACTTCTGGGACGGCGACATCACCGCCTACCAGGTGCAGACCTGGCTCTGCGCATATCCGGTGGTGCTGCTGATGGCGCCGCTGGGCAGTTACGTGCTCAGCCGGATCAACGTCGAATGGATGCTGCGCGGCATCGTGGCGCTCAACATCTTCCAGATGCTGTACTTCAACCTCAAGGCGCCGACGCTCGAGAAATTCCTGTATTCACTGGTGTTCTCGCTGGTGCTGTTCGCCGTGTTCTGGCTGGCCCTGGCCAACATCGCCCGCCTCTCACGCGCCCAGCCCAGCGCGGCGGAATGACCCTGCGCGGGGCGGGGCGGCTCGCGCGTCCCGCAGCCGCCATCCTCCCGCGTGCCGAAGGCGCCCAGCCCCTGCGCGCCCAAGTCCTGCAGCGCCGCCCGATGAAACTTTGAACATTGCCGTTAATTGGAGATGGTGCATGACGCTGCCCTTATGCGTCCTGCAAGAGCGTGTGCGCCTTGTGAGTCGCGCGCCTGCGCCTTGGGTGCGCGGCCGTCACGCCTCGCGCACATGAGCGTGCGCCGCGCGTGCGACCTCGTCGAGCATGACGTGCAGGTCGATCTTCGACGCGGGCTCGCCGGCCTCGATCCGCTTCACCAGCATGTCGCGCGGGAAGACGAAAAAATCCCGCGCGCCCAGTTGGAGCGCGAAGTCCGCGCCCATCTCGTCCTCGTACACCACCCAGCACAGGCCGACCTGGTTCGCCAGCACGTCGCCGAAGGCGCCGCCGAGCAGTTCCAGTTCGCCGGTGGCATCGTCGGTGAACGGGCCGCGGTCGAGCAGGGTGTGCAGCGTGGGGATGTCGTCGGTGGAACCCGTGAGGCGCACGTCCGATCCGAACCCGGCCAGCAGGTCGTCGATCCAGCGCCGCTCGGCGGCCATGCCTTCACGTTCCAGGTCGTTCAACGGGCGTGCTTTCATCGGGTGTGCATTCATCGGCAGGGTTTCGTCGGAATGTCTTCATCGAGGAGTGGAGACGGGACGCGCGCACCGCAACGGGGCCGGCGCCCCGGGCGTGATGGCGTCGGCGCAGGCCGCGCCCATCATGCGCCGACCCGGATGGACGCGGCCACCCGCGCGATATCCCGCTCATCGTAGTAACCGGGGTCGCCGCTGGTGGACAGGCCGATGGTGAACGCGCGCCCCGGGGCGAACAGCAGCCAGCTGCGGCTGATGACCGGCGCCATGACCAGCCCGCCCTCGCTCTCGAACGGCAGCGTGAAGCGCGCCTTGATCACATTGGCCCTGCAGCCGGCCACGACCGCCTCGCTCGTGGCCTCGAACGCATCGAAATCCAGATATTCGGCCGACAGGAGCGCCAACTGGCGCGCGAGGATCTCCGCGGCCTGTTCGTTGCCCGGCACGCCGGACGGCCGGACCGTCGCCTGCAGGGTGGGGTAGACATGCATGGGGCTGTCGTGTCGCGCACTCGCGCAGCAGAACGGCAGCCGCGCGTAGTGGATCCAGTCCTCCGGGCCGCTCGCGTTCTTCAGCTGTGCCACCGGAGACCAGGCGGGCGGCATGAAATCCCAGTCCACGGGCTTTCTCAGCGAAAACCGCAGCACGGCGTCGTGGAACAGATGTGGGTCGCTGGCGCTCACCCGGCGATGCCCCGTGGTCGTATCGGGTCGAGCGGGAAGGGTAATCCACCTGCAGGCCAACCGGCTTCAGGCGGGGTGGCGGCCCGTGGCCGATGGCCCGCGTTGCGGGCCGTCGCGCACATCACGCGTCACCGATGCGTGTCGGCGTTTGCGGGTGCGGTACTCGGCATGCGGCGGGCGCAGGCCCGCCTTGCGCGTCGACGGGTGACCATCAACGCGGCGGTGTATCCGGATGCGTCCAGACACCGACCCGCTGCGTGCCCGGGTCACCGGGGTTGGGGCAACGGCCATCGCCGTCGCCGGTGAAACCGCCGGACGGCATGCACAGTTCGCGGCCGTAGGCGTCGTAGAGGGTCTTGAACGTTTTGCAGCAGCCGCCGTCGATCAGATAGGCCGTCGCGCCCCGGTGCTGCAGGCGCACCACCGACAGCGCATCGGCGTTGCGAACATCCTGGCGTTCCCAGATGCGGATCTGATGTTCCAGCCAGCCGGGCAGCGGCGGGCGCGGTGGCCGGGGAGGGCGGACGGAAGCGGCGGGCGTTGTCTGTGCCCAGAGCGGCGGCGGGCCGAAATTCGGCGACGGATTGCCCGGATGGGCCCACAGCAGGCGCGGCGTGGTGCCGGCATCCACCACCGTCGGGCATCGCCCGTTGCCGTTCGAGCCGAATCCGTCCGGTTCGCAGATCACCAGGCCGTCGGGACGCATCAAGGTGTCGCGGTGCCCTCTTGGCACATCGACCAGCAGCGCATCCTGCCCGCCATGGCGCAACAGCCACACCGCGCCCACTTCGGCCTTCTCCCACGGGCGCTTCTCCCATTCCACCGTGCGCTTCGCGATCCAGGGTTGCAGCGCATCGGCCGCCGGCGCGTCCGTCGTACCGGCCGCGGGCGCCTCCGCCGTGCCGGCCGGAGAGGGCGATCCACCACTGCAGCCCAGGAGGGGTGCCATGAGCACGGCCCACAGCAGAACACGGCGTCGGACACGCATGGGACAGTCCTTCGATGACGGGTCGCCGCGAACGCGCGACAGACGGGAGCGGGGTTTGCGGCGGCCGCCACGCACACGGTGGACGCGGCGATCGCCTCGGCAGGCCCGGTGATTGAATCATCCCTCCATGCAGGCGACAACGGCCGCCGAACGCGTCCTTGCGGCTGCCTCCGCCTCTCTGCACCCCGGTGTCAGGTGCGTGGGCCAAAGGCCTCACGGGCAGCGCACCGCACGCGCTCCCGCGCGGCCAACCGCGCAGCACGCATTGGATGCAGCGTGCACGCATGCGCCGCGCCGCTGCGCCTCAGTCCGACGTGAGGCTCTCCAGCGTATGGTCGGCCAGCACGGGCGCCACGGAGGTCAGCAGGTCGAGCGGCTGCCACATCGTCTCCAGAATCTCCACGGCCTCGGCGAGACGCGAGTGGATGCTGAGCAGAATGATCGGCAGCCCGAACACCGTCACCGCCACGATGGTGCCGGCCAGCGCGCCCAGCCCGTAGGTCGTCGCCGAAGGGGCGCCTTGGCCCAGCAGCTCCGCGGCGGCCGGGCTCAGCAAAGCCCCCGCGACAATGGTGCATGTATGAGTTGAGTATTTACCCGACAGTCCGCCCCTGAGACATGTGTCCTGGGGC
>CBFGMS010000122.1:0-4847 GCA_965649985.1 uncultured Gammaproteobacteria bacterium
TCGCGCGTCACATGGCGCATGTCGCATGTCGCGGCTGAAGCCGCTCCTACGGGTGGGGGTGATGTAGGAGGGCCTTCAGGCCTGAGCTTTGGCATGTCGGATGGCGCATGTCGCATGTCGCGGCTGAAGCCGCTCCTACGTGTGATCGAGGTGTAGGAGTGCCTTCAGGCCCGAGCCATCCCGCGACGGCGCGTCTTCAGCGGCTGTGATGATGCAGACATGCATCGGCCCATGGGCCTCCGCGGTAGGGATAACGTCCAGCGTCCGCAACCAGACCTGCACGCACCGGGTTGTCGAGGAGGTAGCGGACGCAGGCAGGCGCGTCTTCGTCTCGACGCAGGGCGTGGTCGTGGAAGGCGGGTTGCCAGATCGGCCGCAGGTGCGGGAAGCGGTGTCCCAGGCGATAGGCGCTCCCGCCTTTCGCATGGCCGACCACCTGCGACACCCCGGCCTCGTGTTCCAACCGGATCAGGCAGTGCCAATGGTCCGGCATCAAGACCCACGCGAGCAGCGACGCCTGCGGCCACTGTGCCGGGTCACCCAGGATGGAAACCCCGGCCTCCGCCACGGCCGGCACCTCGAACAGCGGGCGGCGCGCCTGCGTGCAGAAGGTGATGAGATAGAGTCGGCCGGGCGCCGATGCGCGGCCGATCCGCAGGCGGTGATGTCCGTAGGGCATCGCGACACCCTGCCGCGATGTGCCTGCCCCCGGTATCGGTACACACCGCGCCGGAGTGTCGGGATATCCCTACGGCGCGGCCGTCTGCCCGATGCGATCGTTGTTTCGGGTGTCGCGGCTGAAGCCGCTACTGCGGGGCAGGGAGGCGTAGGAGGGCCTTCAGGCCCGAGCTTTGGCATGTCGCATGTCGCATGTCGCATGGCGCATGTCGCGGCTGAAGCCGCTCCTACGGAACAGTGGTGTAGGAGGGCCTTCAGGCCCGAGCCTTCGTGCGTCACATGTCGCGTGTCGCGGCTGAAGCCGCTCCTACGGGGCAGGAGGCGTAGGAGGGCCTTCAAGCCCGAGCTTTGGCGTGTCGCATGTCGCATGTCGCATGTCGCGGCTGAAGCCGCTCCTACGGGGCATGGAGGCGTAGGAGGGCCTTCAGGCCCGAGCTTTCTGGCTCGAACGTCGGGCTCAGCCCGGCTTGCGCGGCCCCGGCTTCTTCGGGCCCGGCTTCCGGGGCGGGTAGTCGGAGCGCCCGCCGGCCGGCTTGAAGCCCTGTTTGCTGCCGCCCGGTTTGAAGCCTGGCTTGGCGCCCGCCTTGGGGCCGGGCTTGAAGCCGGGCTTGCGCGGGCGGGGGGCGGTGTCGGCGCCGTCTTCGGCGTCGTCGATGTCCTCTTCGCCCAGCTTGCGCAGGCGCAGGGCCTGGCCGGCCACGCGCACCTTCTTCAGCATCAGCAGCAGCGGTCGCGGCATGCCTTCGGGCAGGTCGAGGATGCTGTGGTCGTCGTGGATGTCGATGCGGCCGATGTAGCGGCTCTCCAGCTCGGCCTCGTTGGCGATGGCGCCGACGATGTTGCCGGGCTTCACGCCGTGCATGTGGCCCACCTCGATGCGGTAGGTTTCCATGCCCGGTTCGGGCGGCTGGCGCGGCGGGAACTCCTTGCGCGGGCGCATCGGGCGTTCGTCGCGGGCCTCGTGCGTGCGCGGGCCGCGGTCGGCGCGCTCCGCACGTTCGGGCCGCTCGCTGCGTTCGCTGCGTTCCACGCGCTCGCGTTCGGGCGCCAGCAGCAGCGGGGTGTCGCCGTGCAGCAGCTTGGCCAGGGCCGCGGCGATCATGATCGCGGGCACGTCGTGTTCGCGTTCGTAGCCTTCCAGCAGGTCGCGGTACAGCGCCAGCTCGGTGGCCGGGTCGCCGCCGTCGGCGCCGTTCTGCGCCAGCACCTCGCCGATGCGCGCGAGGAACTTCGCCACGCGCGCGTCGTTCACCGCTTCCACCGTGGGCAGGCGCATTTCGGCGATGGGCTGGCGGGTGGCGCGTTCGATCGCGCGCAGCATGCCCTTCTCGCGCGGGCTGACGAACAGGATGGCCTCGCCGCTGCGCCCGGCGCGCCCGGTGCGGCCGATGCGGTGGACGTAGCTTTCGGTGTCGTAGGGGATGTCGTAGTTCAGCACGTGGCTGATCCGCTCCACGTCCAGCCCGCGCGCGGCCACGTCGGTGGCCACCAGGATGTCCAGCCGGCCGTCCTTGAGCTGCTGGATGGTCTTCTCGCGCTGCGCCTGGGCCATGTCGCCGTTGATCGCGGCGGCGGCCAGCCCGCGCGCCTGCAGCTTGGTCGCCAGCTCCTCGGTGCCCAGCTTGGTGCGCGCGAAGATGATCATCGCATCATACGGCTCGGCTTCCAGGATGCGGGTCAGCGCGTCCAGCTTGTGCACGCCGGCCACGAACCAGTAGCGCTGGCGGATGTTGGTGGCGGTGGTGGTCTTGGCCGCGATGGTCACTTCCACCGGCTCGCGCAGATAGGTCTGGGCGATGCGCCGGATCGGCGGCGGCATGGTGGCCGAGAACAGCGCCACCTGGCGCTCGGCCGGGGTCTTCTTCAGCACGGTCTCGACGTCGTCGATGAAGCCCATGCGCAGCATTTCGTCGGCTTCGTCCAGCACCAGCGCGCGCAGTTCGGACAGGTCCAGGGTGCCGCGGTCGAGATGGTCGATGACCCGGCCCGGGGTGCCCACCACCACGTCCGCGCCGCGGCGCAGGGCCTGCAGCTGCGGGCCGTAGCTCTGGCCGCCGTAGATCGGCACCACGTGGAAGCCGGGCAGGTGGTGGGCGTAGCGCTGGAAGGCCTCGGCGACCTGGATGGCCAGCTCGCGGGTGGGCGCCAGCACCAGCGCCTGCGGCTTGCGCGCGCCGGGCGTGAGCCGCGCCAGCAGCGGCAGGGCGAAGGCCGCGGTCTTGCCGGTGCCGGTCTGGGCCTGGCCCAGCACGTCCCTGCCGTCGAGCAGGGCGGGGATGGTGGCGGCCTGGATCGGCGAGGGCGTCTCGTAGCCGACCTCGCGCACCGCGGTCATCACCGCGTCGGGGAGGCCGAGATCGGCGAAGGTGGGCAGCACGGGTTCGGTGGACATGGACGGCTCGGACAGCAGGCAATCGGCTATTGTGCGCCTCGCGGGTAGGGTTGTCGCTCCAATGCGGCATTCCAGACCGTTTCGGTGACTGGCGGATCGGTGTGGGCGTGGCCTTGGCGAGGCCTGCGGCCGTCCTGTCGAGGCATGGATGCGGCCGTTCAGCCGATGGCGTCGGATTCGACCACGCGCACGCCCGGCCGGGCAGCGAGTGCGGCGTCGAGCAGGCAGTGGGCGATGCGCTCGGCCGGGACCACGCGGTACCGCGCGGGGACGAGCGGGCGCAGGGCAGTGGCGGCGAGGATGCCCAGCCGTTCCAGCGGCCTGGACTCGTCGCGCTCGCCGCCGATCAGCGACGGCCGCACCAGCGTGAGCGAGGGAAAACCGAGTGCGCGTACCGCGTCTTCGGCCTCGCCCTTGCAGCGCAGATAGAAGCCGCGTGCCTCGGCATCGGCGCCCAGCGAACTGTTCAGCGCGAACGCAGGCACCCCGAGGCGGCGGGCGAGGGCGGCGGTCCGCACCACCAGATCCACGTCGACCGCACGGAAGGCCGCCTGCGAGCCGGCCCGGCGCAGGGTGGTGCCGAGCGCGCAGACCGCGGCGTCGGCCTGCCAATCGTCGGCCGCTGCCGGCAGGGCGTCGAAATCGACCACCGGGGTTTCCAGCGCCGCCTGATGGCCGTCGGCGGCGCGGGTATCGGTCATGGCCTCGGCCGGCAGGGGGCGGCGCACCGGGGCGATCACCCGCCCCACGCGCGCATCGCGCAGCGCCAGGCGCAGGACGTGGCCGCCCACCAGGCCGGTGGCGCCGAACAGCAACAGGGTCTTCATCGCGAGTGAGGATGCCGTGGGATGGGGGCTGGAGGCGGGTTTCGAAGCCGGGACTTCGAAGGTAGGTCTTCGAAGGTGGATTCTCGAAGCCCGTCGTGGATGTCGGCCATGGCGGCCGGCGGTCGGCGCCGGCGGGCGGCTGCGCGTGGACCGGCAGCAGGGTGCCAGCCGCCGCCCGCTCCCGGCCCTCTCTGGCCAGGCCCGGCCCTTCAGTGCCTATCGCGTGTCTATCTTGTACGTATCTGCGCGCAACATCGCAACGTGGGCTTGAAGACATCTAGGCCTGGAAACTTCACGGGCCTGAAAAATCGAAGGCCGGGCGGCCTGTCTTGCGACAGACCGTCCGGCCTTCCCACCACCTGCGCTTCCCTGCCAGGTCATTTCGAATCCCGCGCGGGCTGTGCGCGCCGCATGTCCAGTGAATTAGACGAAACCTGCGGCCAAAACGGCGCACGCGGCAATGGTTTGGACATCCGGCATTCAGCCTCCGGCGGCCATCGCCTCCCGGACCTGGGCTTCCAGACGCGCCTTCAGGCTGTCCTCGATGCCCAGCTGGCGGGCCAGTTCGTCCAGATAGGCGCGCTCCATGAAGCTCTGCTCGTCCACGGCCAGCAGGCTGGCGAGATACATCTCGGCGGCGAGTTCGGGCGAGGTGGCGGCGCGGGCCACTTCGGCCGGGTCCAGCGGTTTTTCCAGCTCGGCGTGCAGCCAGTCGCGCATCGCCGGGTCGGCGCCGATGCGCACGAACTCGCCTTCGATGGTCTCGCGTTCGCGGGCGTCGATATGACCGTCGGCCTTGGACGCGGCGACCAGCGCGCGCAGGATGCCGCGGCTGTGTTCCTCGGCCTCGGGGGCGGGCAGGGCGTTCACGGTGCGCGGTTCGGCCGCCGGCAGGGCGGTCGCGGCGGCACCGGGCTGCTGTTTCTTCCAGTCGCCGTAGGCCTTGTAGG
>CBFGMS010000123.1:0-4843 GCA_965649985.1 uncultured Gammaproteobacteria bacterium
GCCGACACCATCGTGGTCAACATCGGCGACATGCTGCAGCGCCTCACCAACCACGTGCTGCCCTCGACCACCCATCGTGTGGTCAATCCTCCGGGCGAGAAGGCGCGTCAGCCGCGGTATTCCACGCCGTTCTTCCTGCACCCCAATCCGGACTTCGTGATCGACGTGCTGCCGGACTGCGTGAGCGCCGACAACCCCAGCCGCTATCCGGAGCCGATCACCGCCCAGGGCTATCTGGAAGAGCGGCTGCGCGAGATCAAGCTGAAATGAACGGCCTCGTCGGCCATGGCCGGCAGATCGAACCGATGTCTCAGCGGGTGCGTTCAGCGATACGTTTCGGTGGCGCGCGCGGCGGCCATGGCCGCTTGTCGACCCCCTGGGTGCGGCGCTGAGGCGATCACCCTGTCTCAGGGCAGTCGGCGTCCGTGTCCCGCACAGTCGTGCGGCGTGCGGCGAACAAGCGACGCACCCGCATCCGCAGGTGCCCGAGCATTCGAATCGGCCATCGCGGGATGCGCGGTACCAGCCAGACCAGCACCCGGTTGATGGTGCCGGTGATCACGCGCGTCTGCCCCTGCTCCACGGCCTCCACGCCCTGACGCGCGACCGCGCCGGCATCCTGCCACATCCATCCGGGCACCTTGTCGGCCAGCACCCGCGTGCCGTTGGCGTCGTGGAATTCGGATCGTGTGAAGCCCGGACACAGTGCGCAGACATGCACGCCCCGGCGACGGCTCTCCCGCGCCAGCGCTTCGGAAAACCGGATCACGAACCCCTTGGTGGCGGCATAGAGCGTGTCTCCCGCCGAGGCCGGCAACAGCCCGGCGACCGATGCGATGTTGAGGATCCTCCCGTGCCCGCGGGCCTCCATCGCCGGCAGGAAGCGGTGCGTCAGTTCGCAGACGGAGGTCACCATCACCTGGAGCATGTCCGCATGCACGGCCCAGGGCGATGCGAGCAATCGTCCCGGCACGCTGTACCCGGCATTGTTGACCAGATGCGAGACGTGCAGGCCACGTTCGCGCACGGCGGCCTCCAGTGCCGCCGGTGCGCGCGGATCGGCCAGATCCGCGCCCAGCACCACGACATCCACCTGGCCGCGCAGCTCGTCGGCCAGCGTGTGCAGACGTTCGACGCGCCGAGCCGTCAGGATCAGGGGGACACCGCGACGCGCATATTCGCGCGCGATCGCCGCACCGATGCCGCTGGAGGCCCCCGTGATCAGTGCGTGGCCGCGGGTGGGTGTGGCTGTTGTTGTCCGTAGTTCGGGCATGAAAACGACTTCCATGATGTGGGGCGACAGGATAAGGGGCGCACGCGATGCAGGCCGACACCGTACCGATGTCTTGCCCGCTTCGTCATGGTGGGGGTGTCGTCCTCCTGTGTGCGGACGAGGCGCGACGGGCTCTCCACATGGCATGCGCGCGGGGTCTCGCGCGGAGTGCATTCACAGAATGCCCTGCGGCCGCGATCGGTCGCGGTCGGCTGCAAAACGTTGCCAGCCAGATGCCGGAAGCCTGCCGCGGCCGTGCTTCCGCTGACGGGCCGAGAGCGTCGCGGAGCTCACTCCGCGTTGCGGAACTCGTCGCTGCGACTCGCCACCAGCGCGTGGGCCAGACGGTCCGGCAGGTATTTCGACAGCGCGGCGATCATCCGGTTGGCGCCGCCGGTGACCAGTCGTGCACGGCCCGCCTCCACAGCGTCCAGGCCCTGCCGCGCAACGGCATCCGCATCCAGCCACAGCCACTTCGGCAGCTTCGACACCCGCGCGCGCATGCCGTTCACGTCGTGGAATTCGGTGTAGGTGAACCCCGGACACAGCGCGCACACGTGCACGCCCTTCTCGCGCATTTCCAACGCCAGGCACTCGGAAAACCGGATCAGGAACGCCTTGGTCGCCCCGTAGAGCGTGTGCCCGGCCGAGGCCGGCACCAGCCCGGCCAGCGACGCCACGTTGACGATGCGGCCGTGGCCCGCGGCCTCCATGGCCGGCAGGAAGCGGTGGGTGAGTTCGCAGACCGCGTGCAGCATCACCTGCAGAGAGTCGGCGTGGGTCTTCCAGTCTGCGGACAGGTAGCGGCCCGGCACGCCGTAGCCGGCATTGTTGACCAGGTGCGCGACATGCAGGCCGCGCTCGCGCACCGCCGACTCCAGCGCCGCGGGCGCGGCCGGGTCGGCCAAGTCCGCGGCCAGCACCACCACCTCGACCTGCGGGCGCAGCTCTGCGGCGAGCGCTTCGAGTCGCTCCACCCGGCGCGCGGTCAGGATCAGCGGGATGCCCCGACGCGCGTATTCGCGCGCGATCGCCGCACCGATGCCGCTGGAGGCGCCGGTGACCAGGGCATGGCCGCGGACGTGGGCGGCGGATGGGTGGGCGTTGGACATGGGGCCGGGCTCGGTGCGCAGGGGCCGCCAGCATAGCCGCAGTGCCGGAAGCGGGCAGGGCATGGACGGGCGCGCGCCGCGATCGGCTATCCTGTCGCGATTCTTCAGCGGAGCCGCCCATGCGTCGCAAGATCGTCGCCGGAAACTGGAAAATGCACGGAACCCGCCGTTTCGCCGAGGATCTGGTCTCGGCGGTGCAGGAAGGTCTCCCGGCCGCCGTGCCGGGCGGCGGCGTCGATGTCGTGGTGCTGCCGCCCCTGCCGTTCCTGACCGGGCTCATCGACGCCCACGCCGGCTCGCCCCTGCAGTTCGGCGCCCAGGATGTGAGTGCGAACGAGGAGGGCGCCTACACCGGCGAGGTCTCGGCCAGGATGCTGGTGGACATCGGCGCGCGCTACGGGCTGGTCGGTCATTCCGAGCGCCGCCAGTACCACGCCGAAAGCGACGACCTGGTCGCCCTGAAGTTCGAGGCCGCCAAGCATGCCGGGCTGGTGCCGGTCCTGTGCGTGGGCGAGTCCCTGCACGAGCGCGAGGCCGGCCAGACCGAGTGGCGCATCGAGAAGCAGCTGGCCGCGGTGTTCGACCGCTGCGGCCCGCAGGCCTTCGCCGGCGCGGTCATCGCCTACGAGCCGGTCTGGGCGATCGGCACCGGCCGCACCGCCAGCCCGGCCCAGGCCCAGGCCGTGCACGCCTTCATTCGTGGCGAAGTCGCCGGCCGCGATGCTACAATCGCCGGCTCGCTGCCGATCCTGTACGGCGGCAGTTGCAAGCCCGACAACGCGGCGGAGCTGTTCGCGCAGCCCGACGTGGACGGTGGCCTGATCGGCGGCGCCTCGCTCAAGGCCGCGGATTTCCTCGCCATCGTCGCGGCCCGCGCCGGCTGAACCGGTGCACCGGTCGCCGGGTCTGCGCTCTTCGGTCGGGCCTGCGGGTCCCTCCGGTGTCCTTTGCCGGTTCCGCTGCCGGCCCCGTCGTTCCGGGCCGCGGCAGCGGGTCCACCTCACGAGCTAGCTTCCGATGTTGCTGATCCTCAACGTCATCTACGTCCTGGTCGCGATCGCGATGATCGCGCTGATCCTGATGCAGCGCGGCGCAGGCGCCCAGGCCGGTTCCGGCTTCGGTGCCGGCGCGTCGGCCACGGTGTTCGGTTCGCGCGGTGCGTCGAGCTTCCTGACCAAGGCCACCAAGTGGCTGGCCATCGTGTTCTTCGCGATCAGCATGTACATGGCCTGGCAGGCCAGTTCGCGTGCGCGCGGCGACGCGGCGCCTACCGCGCAGTCGCAGGATCTTGGCGTGGCCGCCGATATCGCCGTGCCGAAGGCCGCCCCGCAGGGCGACGCCGCACCCGTGCCGCAGGCCGTGCCGCCTGCAGGCGTGCTGCCTGCGGCGCCGGCCCAGGACGCGACCGCACCCGCCGGCGACGCGCCGGCCGAGGCTGCGCCCGCGGATGAAGCGGCAGCGCCCGTCCCGGCGGCGCCCGCTTCCGGTGGCGCGGCATAATCGTATCCAGCACGGAATGTTGGCGCCGACGCGCCGGCTTCCCGTACAATAGTCCGGCTGCGCGACAAGCGAAGCGTGCAGCGGCAAAGCCCAGGTGGCGGAATTGGTAGACGCACTACCTTGAGGTGGTAGCGACTTAGGTCGTGGGGGTTCGAGTCCCCCCTTGGGCACCATATCGCAAGGCCGGCGCAGGACGCGCGGGTCGGGGGTCAGGGAGGACGGCATCCGCTGGTGCCGAGGGCCGCACTCGTGCGGCTTTTTTCCGCATCCGGCATGCCGCGACCCGCGTAACGTCAACATACGCGCCCGCCACCGAGGCTCGTCCCGCGCGTCGCCGCAATGGGGTGAGGTGTTTCCTCCCAACGTCGAGAGAACAACGCGTGCTGGCCGAATATCTGCCGACTCTGCTCTTTCTGATCGTCGCCACCGGCATCGGCATCGCCCTGATCCTGGTCGGCAATGTCCTCGGTCCGAAGCGCCCCAGTGCCGAGAAGCTCTCGCCGTACGAGTGCGGCTTCAACGCCTTCGAAGACGCGCGCATGCAGTTCGACGTGCGCTACTACCTCATCGCCATCCAGTTCATCGTCTTCGACCTGGAAATCATCTTCATCGTGCCGTGGACCCTGGTCTTCACCGAGATCGGGGCGCGCAGCCTCGTCACCATGGGCCTGTTCGTCGGCATGCTGTTCCTCGGCTTCATCTACGTCTGGAAACGCGGCGCGCTGGACTGGGAGTGATCCCGCCGGCCCTGCGCCCCCGTCCCTCCTCCGGAGTCAACCACTGATGGGCGTCATCGAATCGATCCAGAAAGTCGCGGATCTCGCCAACAACCCGATCCCGGAAGGGCGGGTCGACGACATCCTGCGCCCGGACAGCCTGCTTTCCACCGAAGCCAATCCGCTGCTGGAGCAGGGCTTCGTGACCACCAGCTTCGATGTGCTCTGGAACTGGGCGCGCA
>CBFGMS010000124.1:0-4629 GCA_965649985.1 uncultured Gammaproteobacteria bacterium
CCGGCGCGGCAGTTGCGGCAGTGGCCGCAGACGATGTGGCCTTCGGCGGAGACGCGCTGGCCGATGCGGTAGCCGGTCACGCCGGGGCCGAGTTCGACGACCCGGCCGACGAATTCATGGCCGATCACCAGGCCGGGCTTGATCGTGCGCCGGCTCCAGTCGTCCCACAGGTAGATGTGCAGATCGGTGCCGCAGATCGCGGTCTTCTCCAGCTTGATCAGCACTTCGTTGGAGCCGGGCACGGGCACCGGCACTTCTTCCATCCAGATCCCTTTGGTGGCGTCGCGCTTGACCAGCGCCTTCATCGTGGTTGCGGCCATCTCGGCACACCGTAAGCGGGGCAGGGCTGCGGATTATACGGGGCGTCCCGGCGGACCCGTCATGACGCGATGCCGCACCGCGCACGGTGCGGCGGGGCGGCCCGCGCCGTACGCCGGCGTGCAGTGCCGCGCCGCCGCCGCGATGCATGCGACCGTGACCATCGGCAGGCATGGCCGCGTCGTGAGGCAGGCTAGACTCGACGACCGTCGCTGCATCCCGCGTCACGGGTGCGGCATGCCGGTCCGGGCGCGGTGACGTCGCCGGTTCGGGGGATGCCTCGGATTGCGCACGGGACCGTGCCCGACGGGGCGGATCCATGCGGCAGTAAGAGGCGGCACGACGTGGTCGCGCCCCGATCATCTCGGGGCGATCGACGTTTCCGATCCCGCATCCTCCTGTCTCCGTCTCCGCTCCCGAGTCCCCGCATCGCCGCTCCCTTCGCGTTCCACATTCCCTACACGTCCGTCCAAGAGGCTCACCCATGCCCAGATCAGGATTCGCCCCGTTGTCGACCGTCGTGGCCGCCGCCATCGCGGCCGTCGTCGCTTCCCCGCACGCCACGGCCGCCGAAGGCATGTGGGTGCCGCAGCAGTTGCCCGAGATTTCGGCCCAGCTGCGTGCCGCGGGTCTGAAGATCCCGGTGCAGCAGCTCAGCGACCTGACCGGCGACCCGCTGGGCGCGGTGGTCTCGCTCGGCGGCTGCACCGCCAGTTTCGTGTCCGAGCAGGGCCTGGTGGCGACCAACCACCACTGCGCCTACGGCGCGATCCAGCTCAACTCCACGCCCGAACGCAACCTGATGAAGGACGGCTTCTACGCCGCGCAGAAGGGCGGCGAGCTCAGCGCCGGCCCCAATGCCCGCATCTACGTGCTGGAAGACATCCGCGACGTCACCGACCAGGTCAAGGCCGCGATCGCGGCCGCGCCGGACGCCCTGGGCCGCAGCAAGGCGCTGGAGGACACCTACAAGCGTCTGATCGCGCAGTGCGAGGAAGCGCCCGGCTTCCGCTGCCGGCTCTACAGTTTCGCCGGCGGCGGCACCTACCGCCTGTTCCGCAATCTCGAGATCAAGGACGTGCGCCTGGCCTATGCGCCCCCCGGCAGCGTCGGCAGCTACGGCGGCGAGATCGACAACTGGATGTGGCCGCGCCACACCGGCGATTTCGCGTTCTATCGCGCCTACGTCGGCCCCGACGGCCGCCCGGCGCCGTATGCCGAGAACAACGTGCCGTATCGGCCCAAGCGCTGGCTGAAGATCGCCGACAAGCCGCTGAACGTCGGCGATTTCGTGATGGTGGCCGGTTACCCCGGCCGCACCAACCGCTACGCGCTGACCGACGAATTCCTGGCGGCGGCCGACTGGTCGTATCCCACCATCAGCCGCCACTACAAGGCGATGGTCGGCATGATCGCCGCCCAGGGCAAGAAGACGCCGGACATCGCGGTCAAGTACGCCAACCTGTCCCGCGGCATGGAAAACACCCTGAAGAACTACGACGGCCAGCTGGAAGGGTTCAAGCGCATCGAGGCCGAGGCCACCAAGCGCAAGGAAGAAGAAGAGGTGCTGGCCTGGCTGCGCAAGCGCGGCAAGGACGGCGAAGCCGCGCTGCAGGCGCACGCGTCGCTGCGCGAACTCGCCGCCCAGCGGGCCTCCACCCGCGAGCGCGACCTGGTGCTGTCGCAGCTGCAGCGTGTGACCCTGCTCGGCACCGCGGCGGAGCTGTACCGCGCCGCGATCGAGCGCGACAAGGCCGACGCCCAGCGCCGCGCCGGCTATCAGGAGCGCGACTATCCCGGCATCGAAGGCGGCATGCGTCAGCTGGAACGCCGCTATCACCCGGTGATGGACCGCGAACTGACCCGCTACTGGCTCAACGAATATGTGCGCCTGCCCAAGCCGCAGCGCGTGGCCGAGATCGACAAGTGGCTGGGCGGCACCGACCAGAAGGCCGTGGACAAGGCGGTGCGCGCGCTCGAGAAGACCCAGCTCGGCGGCACCGAGGAGCGTCTGCGCTGGCTGAAGGCGCCGCGCCGCGAGTTCGAACGCAGCAAGGACCCGGCGATCCGTTTCGCGGTCGCGGCGATGCCCGCGCTGCTGCGCCTGGAGCAGGCCGACGACATGCAGGCCGGCGACACGCTGGTGGCGCGTCCGGTGTATCTGCAGGCCCTCGCCGACTACCGTGCCAGCAAGCGTCAGGGCGTGTACCCCGACGCGAACGGTTCGCTGCGCATCACCTTCGGCAAGGTCACCGGGTACACCAAGGTGGACGGCACCAAGCAGCAGCCCTTCACCCGTCTGGAGGAAGTGGCGGCCAAGGCCACCGGCGAGGAGCCGTTCGACGCGCCGCAGGCGCTGCTGGACGCGGTCGCGGCCAAGCGCTACGGCGGCCTGGCCGACAAGCGCCTGGGCACGGTGCCGGTGAACTTCCTGTCCGATCTCGACATCACCGGCGGCAACTCCGGTTCGCCGGTCCTCAACGCCCAGGGCAAGCTGGTCGGCCTGGCCTTCGACGGCAACTGGGAATCGGTGGCGTCGAACTGGGTCTACGACGGTGCGATGAACCGGATGATCTCGGTCGACCAGCGCTACATGCGCTGGATCATGCAGCAGGTGTATCCGGCTCCGGAGCTGCTGCGCGAAATGGGCGTGCCGGCGGGCAAGTGATCAAAGCCGCATCCACAGCCCGGTGCGGCAGGCCGGGCTGCGGACCACGCACCGCGAAACGCTCCCTCGGGAGCGTTTCGCATATGGGGGGCATCGCACCGCGTGCCGCCTGCCGGGCGAGCGCTTGCTGCAGGCCCGTTACCGGTTGGCGTGCGAGTGACGCGACGCGCGTCGGGGCGGCTGCTTCGACGCCGGCCATGCGTCCGTCACGCCCGCAGCCGAGCCCGCACGGACATCCCTGCGGGCGTGGCGGGACGCGCCTCGTGCACCCCGGCCCCGCTTTTGTTACTGAACTCGACGGTTCTCTTTTGCGTTGCAGCGTGCATGCTGCTAACGGATCCTTCACGATGGACCCGCATCCCGACGTGGGGGAGGGAGCAAGCCCGCTACCGGCTCAGCCGTAGCGGGCTTTTTTTTGCCCGTGGCTCGGCGCACATCCGCCGTGGAGAGGGGCGGCGGCATGGTCGCCGGCCGTGCCGTCCCGGTCCGGTCGGCGCATGCATGCCGGTCCCGGCGCATCGCCGGCGGCCATCGCCCATAATCGCCTCGACCACCGAGGAACCCGATGGCCGGAGATATCACTCTGCTGCTGCGCGCCGCGCGGGATGGCGACGATGGCAGCCTCGCCGAAGCCTACCGCCGCCTGTATTCGGAGCTGCGCACGCTCGCGCGCAGCCTGCTGCGCGGTGGCGACGGCACGCTCACGCCCACCGTGCTCGTCCACGAGGCCTTCCTGCGCCTGTGCGGGGGCGCGCAGGTGGACCTGGAGACCCGTCGGCATTTCTTCGCCACCGCCGCGCAGACCATGCGCTGGATCGTCACCGACAACGCGCGCCGTCGCATGGCCGAGCGCCGCGGCGGCGACCAGGTGCGGGTGGAGCTGGACGAAGGCCTGGCCGCGGAACCGGCGCGCCCGGACGAGATCCTGGCGCTCGATGCCGCGCTGGAGCGGCTGGGCCAGCTCGACCCCGACAAGAAGACGCTCATCGAGCTGCGCTTCTTCGCGGGCCTGGACTATGCCGAACTGGCCGGCCTGCTGGGCCGGTCCGAGCGCACCCTGAAGCGCGAGTGGGCCGCGGCGCGGGCCGCGCTGCAGCTGTTGATGGAGCAGGACGGTTGATCGGGCGGGGCGGCTGATGTCCGGGTCTGTCACTCGCGGGCGCCTTGCTGCGTATGCAGAGTCGATGTGCCCATGCCGCGCACGCGGGCGCCTGCCGTGGCCGGCGTGGTCCTTCCGAGGTGGACAGACCTGTCCGGCCCCGACGCTTACGCCAGCGTGCGCCGGCCGGCCGCCGGCCCCTGCGTCCGCGTGCTTCTTCATTCCCCCAGCCGAGCTTCCGGTTCCGCCATGACCGATTCCCCGCCCGCGCCTGATGTCCGGCCCTCGCAGGCCACGCCCACGCAGGAGGAGCGTGCGCGCTGGCAGGCGGCGATGGCCTTGTTCGAGACCCTGCAGGACCTGCCGCCCGAGCAGCGCGACGCGCGGCTGCGCGCGGAGCCGCCCGCCCCCGAGGTGCTGGCGATGCTGCTGCGCATGTTCGCTGCGATCGGCGAGACCTGCGTGCTCGACCGCCCGCTGCAGGCGCCCGGGCAGGGGACGGCCGATGCGGGTGAGGCCTCCACCGATGCGGACAGTGTCGCGC
>CBFGMS010000125.1:0-4608 GCA_965649985.1 uncultured Gammaproteobacteria bacterium
CGGCGACGTCGCGCCGCTGCGCGAGCTGTCGTTGGTCGCCAAGGTGCAGCATGCCCTGCTGCACGTGGACGATGCCCACGGCGTCGGCGTGATCGGCCCCGAAGGCCGCGGCACGCTGGCCGATGCCGGCGTGGGCTACGACGGCGTGGTGCATCTGGCCACGCTGGGCAAGGCCCTCGGCGGCTACGGCGCGGTGGTGCTGGGCAGCGAGGAGATCATCGGCCATCTGGTCGAAACCGCGCGCCCCTACATCTTCACCACCGCCCTGCCTGCCGCGCAGGCCGCTGCCAGCCTCGCCGCGGTGCGGCTGGCCCGACGCGAACACTGGCGCCGCGAGAAGCTCACGACGCTTGTCGCGCATTTCCGCCAGCGTGCGCAGTTCCGCGGGCTGGAACTGCTGCCCTCGACCACGCCGATCCAGCCGCTGCTCTGCGGCGGCGACCAGCGTGCGGTGGCGATGTCCGCCGCACTCGAAACCCAAGGCTACTGGGTGCCGTCGATCCGCCCGCCCACCGTGCCGGAAGGCCGCGCGCGGCTGCGGGTGACGCTCAGCTCGCTGCACAACACCGGCGAGGTGGACGCGCTGATCGACGCCCTGTGCTGGGCCCGCGACACCGCCAGCGGCAACGGCCCGGACGCGGCCGTGGCATGACCGCACATCGCGTCGCGGACGACGATGCCGGCGCACGCGCCGCCGTGTGGGTCGCGCTGGGGGAGCTGTATCTCGACACCCAGATGACGCCGCACACCCAGAAGCGCATCGCGCGCCTGCTTGCGGCTTCGCCGTATTCCATCGAAGAGCTGCACCGCATCCTGGTCGACGAAGTCCATCCCGCCCTGCACGTCAACCTGATGCAGGTGGCCGGCGAATGGGCCGGGTTCGAGGACGATTGGCTGGTCGCACGCGTGCGCGAGACCTGCGCCCGGCCGCTCTGGCGGCGACGTCTGTCGCGGCTGACGCTCGACCTGGTCCGCGACGACTGGCGCGCCGTGAGGGAATATCTGCTCGAGCAGCGTGCCGACAAGGCGCGCGACCGCACCCTCCGGCAAGCATGAGCGACGGGCTGCACATCGACATCGGCGGCGACGGCCCGCCGCTGGTCCTGCTGCACGGCTGGGCGATGCACGGCGGCGTGTTCGCCGGGCTGGCCGCGCGTCTGCGCACGCACTACACCCTGCACATCGTCGATCTGCCCGGCCATGGCCGCAGCCGCGACGACGCCACGCCGCTGGCCTTCGACCCGGTCTGCGACGCGCTGCTGGCACGCCTGCCGGCGGCGCCCTGGATCGGCTGGTCGCTGGGCGGCATGTTCGCCCTGCATGCGGCCGCGCGCGCGCCCGAACGCGTGCCGGCACTGGTGGCGCTGTGCAGCAGCCCCTGCTTCGTGCGCGGCCCGGACTGGCGCTATGGCGTGTCGGCCGAGATCTTCCGCGATTTCGCCAGCGGCCTGGCCACGGACTACCGCGGCACGCTGGAGCGCTTCGTCGCGCTGGAGGCCTTCGGCTCCGATCACGCCAAGGACGAGATGCGTGCACTGCGCGCCGAGCTGTTCGCGCACGGCGAACCGGCGGCGCGGGTGCTGGTGGACGGCCTGCGCCTCCTGGAAACCACCGATCAGCGCCCGCTGCTCGACACCCTGCGCGTGCCCAGTCTGTGGCTGGCCGGGCGCCGCGACCGCCTGGTCGACCCGCGCGCGATGCGCGAGGCCGCCGAACGCCTGCAGCACGCCGGACGCGCGCCCGCACGCTTCGCCCAGGTGGAACACGCCGGGCATGCGCCGTTCCTGACCCACGCCAATGCGGTGCTGGCGGAGCTGGAGACGTTTCTCGACGCCGCTCGACGCGATACAACGGGCATCGCAAGCGTCGCGTCCGCCGCGACCTCCGTCGCATCGCACGGCCCGGAGACACCTGCCGCATGACACCTTCACCCGTCTTCGACCCACGCCACATCCGGCGCGCGTTCTCGCGCTCGGCGGGCAGCTACGACGCCGCGGCGCAGTTGCAGCACGAGGTCGAGGGCTGGCTGCTGGAGTCGCTGGACTATTTCGATCTGGACGAGCGTCGCCCCGCCGAGGCGCGCACGCCGCGCACCGTGCTCGACCTCGGCTGCGGCCCGGGCCGCGCTGCACGCGCGATGCAGGAGCGCTGGCCGAAGGCGCAGGTGCTGGCGCTGGATCTGGCGCTGCCGATGCTGCGCACCCACCCGCAGCCGCAGGGCCTGCTGGCGCGCCTGCGCGGGCAGCGCGCCGCTGCGCGTGTGCGCGGACGCGCGCGCGCTGCCGCTGGCCGAGCACAGCGTCGATGTGGCGTTCTCCAGCCTGTGCGTGCAGTGGATCGAGGACCTGCCGGCGCTGTTCGCGGGCCTGCGCCGTGTGCTGCGTCCCGGCGGGCTGCTGCTGGTCTCGACCTTCGGCCCCGACACCCTGCACGAGCTGCGCACCGCCTTCGCCGAGGCCGACGCCGCGCCGCACGTCAGCCCCTTCGCCTCGATCGCCCAGTTCGGCGACGCGCTGGTGGCATCGGGCTTCCGCGACCCGGTGCTCGACCGCGACACCCTGCGCACGCACTACCCCGACCTCGCCGCCCTGATGCGCGAGCTGCGCGCGATCGGCGCCACCAATGCCCTCGCCAGCCGCCGCCGCAGCCTGACCGGCCGCGCGCGTTTCGCCGCCGCCGAGGCCGCCTATGCCGGCTGGCGCGACGCGGACGGCCGCCTGCCGGCCACCTGGGAGATCATCACCGCCCTCGCATGGGCGCCGGAACACGGCGTGCCGATCCGCGAAGGCGGTCAGGAGGTCGCGAGGTTCCCGGCCACCGCCATCCCGGTGCGGCGCAGGGGCTGAGCGCAGCCTCACACGATCGGGTGGCCGCCATGCACGGCCGACGCTGAACAGGCTGAGCGCGCGCTCAGCGGGTCCGCGTGGTGGCGCGCGGGCAGTCCCGGGCGCTCAAGGCATGCGCGCTCAGGGCATGCGCGTCAGAGCTTGGGCGACAGCGGTTGCCCATGCACGAGCGGGGTGCTCGCGCTGCCCATCGTCTCCAGCATGTCCAGCACGTTGCGCCGCTTGGACATGGACAGGCGGCGGAAGCGCTGCAGCAGCGCGCGCTCCTCCTCGTCCAGCAGCTGGGACTCCGGCGACGCCTCCATGCCCTCGCCCGCCCCCGTGGCCATGCGCTCCGGCCCGCGGCCCACCGCCAGCCACTCCAGGTGCACGCCGGTGTATTCGGCGATCTCGATCAGATGGCGGATGCTCGGCGTGGTGCCGTCCACCTGCTCCCACTGGGTCACCGCGCTGCGCTTCACACCGATCCTGCCGGCGAGTTCCGCCTGGGTCAGACGCGACGCCTGGCGCGCCTTGCGGATTCTGGACGGCATTTCGGTCATGCGAACGTTTTCCCCTGTCGGCGGCGGTGATGCCGCAGGCACGCGTGGTGCCGTGAATGGTCGACCCCGCGGCCGTGTGCCGCGACGACGGGCGAACGCAGCCCCGCATCGACCGTCGAATCCCATGTTCTTCCCTGCCCCTATCCCAACGCGAAGCGGACACCAATCCGGACGCCCGCACGCCTCCAGCGCCACCGCGGCGATGCCTCGCCCGCCGGCGTGACGGGCGCCGCATGGCGGGCGGCTTGAGGTGCGAGGCCGGTTTGGCGCGCCGCGCGTCTGCGGCGACAATGCCCCTCCCACCGCAGGAGCCTCACCGCATGACCGTCGTGCTCGACACCGTGGAACGTCAGACCGGCCCCGAACCCGCCTGGACCATCCTCTGGCTGCACGGCCTGGGCGCCGACGGCAACGATTTCGCGCCCATCGTGCCCGAGCTGGTGCGCCCGCAATGGCCCGCACTGCGCTTCGTCTTCCCGCATGCGCCGGTACGGCCGGTCACCATCAACGGCGGCATGCGCATGCGTGCCTGGTACGACATCGCCGACATGAACTTCGCAGACCGCGGCGATGCCGAAGGCGTGGAGCAGTCCATCGCCGAGGTCGACGCCCTCATCGCACGCGAGGCCGAACGCGGCATCCCGGCGGAGCGCGTGCTGCTCGCGGGCTTCTCCCAGGGCGGTGCGATCACGCTGGCCGCCGGCCTGCGCAGGCGGACGCCGCTGGCCGGGCTGATCGCCCTGTCCACCTACCTGCCCGCCGAAGGCCACGTCCTCGCCGCGCGCGCCGCCGGCGCCGAGTCGCAGCCGGTGTTCATGGCCCACGGCATGTTCGACCCGGTGGTGCCCTTTTCCGCCGGCCGGCGCACCGCCCAGACCTTCGAAGGCCTGGGCTTCCCGCTCGAGTGGAAGAGCTACCCCATGCAGCACCAGGTCTGCGCCGAGCAAATCCGCGACCTCGGCGACTGGCTGCAGCAACGCTTCGACGCCGCCTGAGCGCGCATCCGCGCACGCAACGCAGGGATGTTCGGTGACGTTGCGCACGCTCTAGATGTATCGCGATGGAACCAGTCCGCATGCGCGCATGCGCATCGCACCATCGCAGGGTGACCTTTCCGCCCGCGCGGGGGTACCATCGGGACGGGGGGACATGCCCAGGCCTGCGATACCGCAGGCCGGCGGTCCGAAACGAAGGAGACAACCGACGTGCCAGCGGCCACC
>CBFGMS010000126.1:0-4526 GCA_965649985.1 uncultured Gammaproteobacteria bacterium
CAGGCACCGGAGTGGTTCACCACCGCACCGGTGGCGGCCATCGACAACGTGCTGAAGAAGGCCGGCTGGAGCGTGGGCGATGTCGACCTGTTCGAGGTCAACGAAGCCTTCGCGGTGGTCGCCATGGCACCGATGAAGGAACTGGGCATTTCGCACGACAAGCTGAACGTTCGCGGCGGTGCCTGCGCCCTGGGCCACCCGATCGGCGCCAGCGGCGCGCGTCTGGTGGTCACCCTGATTCACGCACTTCGCGCCACCGGTGGCCGTCGTGGCGTCGCCTCCCTGTGCATCGGCGGCGGCGAGGCCACGGCCATCGCCATCGAGCTGACCTGAAGGATGCACGCGGCACCGGGCCGCGGCACGGGCGCCACGCAGCACCCACACATCAGCGAAACCGGATTGAAATCAATGGATTGAATACAGGGGGGCGGGCCAGGCCCGCTCCCCGGACCGGCAGAAGACCGGCCGCGTGCTGAAGGAAACCTGCCGCCAGGCTAAACGTGAAATCCGTCACAACCGGCGCCAGAACGCAGAAAGTGAAAAAAACCGGACACGACTCTTGACACCGTCCGCGGGCTTGTCATGATGTTGTCGACGTGCGTTGCCGCACGTTCACCTTTCAACCTCCTTCACCCATCCGAGGATTCACCATGAACCTGAACAAGATCCTGTTCGCGCTGGCCCTGGGCCTGGCGCTGACCGCCTGCAACAAGGCCGAAGAAGCCACCGACGCCGCTGCCGACGCGACCGAAGCCAGCACCGAAGCCGCCGACGCCGCTGCCGAAGCCCAGGCCGCTGCCGAAGCCGCCGCTGCTGAAGCCGACGCCGCCGCCGCTGCCGGTACCGACGCTGCCGCCGCCGACGCCGCTGCCACCGCCGCCGACGCCGCCGAAGCCGGTGCCGACGCCGCCGCTGCTGGCGCCGAGGCTGCTGCCGACGCCGCCGAAGCCGCTGCCGAGGCTGCTCCGGCCCAGTAATGCCGCAAGGCATGTCGCACGCGCGGCTCGCTCGCGGGCCGCACGTGTGAGGGCAGACGGCCGACAGGGTTCGCCCTTCGGCCGTCGACAAGAAACTCCCCAGCTGACTGCACCACCCGTTTCACTCCGTACCGCAGGCCGTGTGACACGCTCCCCGGCACCGTCCGGCGCGATGCGATCCACACGGCAGGGCCCGCTGCCGATGTGCCGCCGCTCGACTCGGTCGAAGCCCAGGCCATCGACGAAGCGGCCCAGATGGTCGAAGCGCAGGCCGCAGAGGCGGCCGACCAGCAGTCATCCGGGCCGCCGTTGCCCGCCCCGGCCAGTCGTACGGCCGGATCCGGCCCTGGAGGTGTCGCGCCGCATCGCAGATGCCGTGCACCGCCGGTCGGAAACACCGAAAGCCGGTCCGCAGCAGGTTTCGCAGCGGGGTCCGGCTCCCGCACGGATGCGAACGTTCGCAACAACCGACCCACCACTTCCACAGGATCAGTCCACATGAACATCAAGCTCGCCACCCTGCTCGTCGCCGGCGTTTTCGCCCTGACCGCCTGCAAGAACGAAACCGACACCGCGCAGACCGAAGCCGCCGAGGCCGAAGCCGCGATGGACCAGGCCGGTGACGCCGCCGCTGCCGCCGCCGACGCCGCTGGCGACGCCGCTGCCGCCAGCGTCGACGCCGCTGCCGCCGCCACCGGCGAAGCCGTGGGCGAAGTCGCCGCCAACGTCGAGCAGACCGCCGACGCCGCCCAGGCCGCCGCTGCCGAAGCGACCGCCGACGCTGCCAACGCTGCTGCCGACGCTGCCCAGAACGTCGCCGACAAGGCCGACGCCGCTGCCGAAGAAGCCAAGCAGTAATCCTGCTTCGCTGCTCGCGCAGTCCGCTGCTCACGCAGCCACGAAGCCCCGCTCCGGCGGGGCTTCGTCGTTTCCGGGCCTGCGCGGGCGAGCCTGCGCGGGCTGACCGCCGCATCGGTGCGGCACGCTGGCTGCCGCGCACCCGCGGTCGCCTGCCGTCGACCGGATGCGCTCCGATCGACCACGCGATCGACCACGCGCTCGGCCCGCCTCCGCGCACGCATGCGGATCGGCATGCATCCCACCCCGGGGCCGGCTGTCGCCGCCAGCGGTTATCCTTGCGCTTTCCGCCTGCATCGTGACCTCATGCCCGCCCTGCGTTCACAGCTCGACCCGCAGTCCCAGGACTTCCGCGACAACGCCGACTACCACCGCAGCCTGGTGGCCGAACTCGACGCCCGCCTCGCGCGCGCGGCCGCGGGCGGCGGCGACAAGGCGCGGGCGAAGCACACCGAGCGCGGCAAGCTGCTGGCGCGCGAGCGCATCGACGCCGTGCTCGACCCCGGCTCGCCGTTCCTGGAGATCGCGCCGCTCGCCGCCGAGGGCATGTACGAGGACGCCGCGCCCGCCGCGGGCATGGTCTGCGGCATCGGCCGGGTGATGGGCCTTGATGTGGTGATCGTGGCCAACGACGCCACGGTCAAGGGCGGCACCTATTTCCCGATGACGGTGAAAAAGCACCTGCGCGCGCAGGAGATCGCGCGCGAGAACCGCCTGCCGTGCATCTATCTGGTCGACTCCGGCGGCGCCTTCCTGCCGCTGCAGGACGAAGTCTTCCCCGACCGCGAACACTTCGGCCGCATCTTCTACAACCAGGCGCGGATGAGCGCGGAGAACATCCCGCAGATCGCGGTGGTGATGGGCAGTTGCACCGCCGGCGGCGCCTACGTGCCGGCGATGAGCGACGAAAGCATCATCGTGAAGGAGCAGGGCACGATCTTCCTTGGCGGCCCGCCGCTGGTGAAAGCCGCCACCGGTGAAGTGGTGGACGCCGAAGCGCTGGGCGGCGCCGACGTGCACACCAGCATCTCCGGCGTGGCCGACCATTTCGCCGAAGACGACCGCCACGCGCTGCAGATCGCGCGCAATCTGGTGGGCAATCTCAACCGCCGCAAGCAGGTGCCGGTGGCGACACGGCCGGCGACCGACCCGCTGTATCCGGCCGAAGAGCTGTACGGCATCGTGCCGAAGGACACCCGCCGCCCGTTCGACATCCGCGAAGTGATCGCGCGCATCGTCGACGGCTCGGACTTCGACGAGTTCAAGGCCCGCTACGGCAAGACCCTGGTGACCGGCTTCGCCCACCTGCACGGCTACCCGGTGGGCATCGTGGCCAACAACGGCATCCTGTTCGCCGAAAGCGCGCTCAAGGGCGCGCACTTCATCGAACTGTGCAACCAGCGCGGCATCCCGCTGGTGTTCCTGCAGAACATCACCGGGTTCATGGTCGGCCGCAAATACGAGAACGCCGGCATCGCCAAGGACGGGGCCAAGATGGTCACCGCCGTCGCGTGTTCGAGCGTGCCCAAGTTCACCGTGGTCATCGGCGGCAGCTTCGGCGCCGGCAACTACGCGATGTGCGGCCGGGCCTACGGTGCGCGCTTCCTGTGGATGTGGCCCAACGCGCGGATCAGCGTGATGGGCGGCGAACAGGCCGCCAGCGTGCTCGCCACCGTCCGCCGCGACGGCATCGAAGCCAGGGGCGGCGTCTGGACCGCGGACGAGGAAGAGACCTTCAAATCCCCGATCCGCGACCAGTACGAAACCCAGGGCAGCCCCTACTACGCCACCGCCCGCCTCTGGGACGACGGCATCATCGACCCCGCCGACACCCGCCGCGTCCTGGGCCTGGGCATCTCCGCCTCGCTGAACGCGCCGATCGAACCGGCGAGGTTCGGTGTGTTCCGGATGTGAGCGAAAACTGTGAACAGATCATCGACTGCGCTTGAAATCTACTGCGCGATCATGCAGGAGACGAAAATTCGCTTCAGATCGATCAATAACACCATGGCCGGCCTCGACAAATCGACCGAAAATGGTGGCTAGATATCGAGTTTTCACACCTACAGATACGTCGCATTGTAGAGAACATAGTATTTGCCTCGACGATAAAGGAATCGCACCGCTATCGCCGCCTAAGAGAAGAAGAAGGATCAAGAAATGGCGGCGATCATGGTGACGCAGAAAGAGACTGGAACTCTATAGCCGTTCTCAAGAAGCTCGTAAAATTAAGTCCTCACGCCCTCCCGATTCCCATAGAATGGCCGCCAAAAAGAGAGGGCGACTTGCTTCATTTTGATCGCAAAAGAATTTCCACCAATCATTCGCGATTGATCGACATATACGAAAAATCAAGCGCATACATGCACACAATAAATCCTCTCAAATCAGATTACTTAGCAAAAATTGAAGAGCGAAAGAAAAAATATGAAAATACAGACAGAGACATAGTGAAAGATGTCAACTTTTTGAGAGATCTTCTTTGGACACATGCCGCCATAGAGCCTGAATGGAAAGATAAAAACGATCCGCTGTCTCATGACCAATCTAAAAACGCATGGATCGTTAGACTTGGCGAAGAAGCAGATAACGATGCTCGCATCATTAAAGCCGAAGCTATTGTCTAACAGCTTGCCTTATGGGAACTACGCTTTTGACGTTTATGGCCCTTCGGAGCGGCAGGTCTCGCGG
>CBFGMS010000127.1:0-4136 GCA_965649985.1 uncultured Gammaproteobacteria bacterium
GGCTCCCTCCCGCCCATCTCGGGCCTGAAGGCCCTCCTGCGGCAGGCCGCATCCCACATCGGGCCTGAAGGCCCTCCTACGACAGGCCACACCTCCCGTAGGAGCGGCTTCAGCCGCGACCGTTCGCTCCATCACCGATCCCCGGCTCCTGAAAGCCAGCGGCACCTCACGGGGGGCTCGTATCAACGAGGCACGCGCATCACCGCGATCGATGCGCAGCCACCACGGCAGCCCGCACGCTACCCTAGCCGCCGGACCCGTGCGCACAGGACGCCATGACCCCCGCCGATCACCAAGACCCCGCCGACATCGCCGTCGACGACGCCGAGCGCTTCATCGCCAAATGGAACGGCGTGGCCGCTTCCGAGCTGTCGGTCTCGCAGAGCTTCCTGATGGATCTCTGCCGCCTGCTGGGCGTCGATCGCCCGCACCCCACGCCCGAGCAGGACTACCTGTTCGAGCGCGCCATCACCTTCGCCCATGGCGACGGCAGCACCAGCGCCGGCCGCATCGACCTCTACCGCCGCGGCGCCTTCGTCCTCGAATCCAAGAAGCTCAAGGCCGGCGCGCACACCCGTGGCTTCGACGAGGCCCTGCTGCGCGCGCGCACCCAGGCCGAGCGCTACGCCCGCGCGCTGCCGGCGGAGGAGGGCAGGCCGCCGTTCGTGGTGGTGGTGGACGTGGGCACGCGCATCGAGCTGTACGCCGAGTTCTCGCGCTCCGGCGCCACCTACACCCCGTTCCCCGACCCGCGCAGCCACCGCATCGCGCTCACCGACCTGCGCGACCCCGCGCTGCGCGAGCGCCTGCGCAAGGTCTGGACCGACCCGCTCGCGCTCGACCCCAGCCGCGAATCCGCCCGCGTCACGCGCGAGATCGCCGGCCGCCTGGCCGAACTCGCCAAGCGCCTGGAAGCCGCCGGCCACGACGCCCAGGCCGTGGCCCAGTTCCTGATGCGCTGCCTGTTCACCATGTTCGCCGAGGACGTGCGCCTGCTGCCGAAGGACAGCTTCCGCGAGCTGCTGCAGCGCTACCGCGAACAGCCCGACGTGGCCATGCGCATGCTGGGTCAACTGTGGCGCGACATGGACGGCGGCGGCTTCTCCGCGGCCATCGCCGGCGAGGTGCTGCAGTTCAACGGCAAGCTGTTCAAGCAGCCCGACACCCTGCCGCTGGACCGCGACCAGCTGGACCTGCTCATCCTGGCCGCCAGGGCCGACTGGAAGCACGTCGAGCCCGCCATCTTCGGCACCCTGCTGGAGCGCGCACTCAACCCGAAGGACCGCCACAAGCTGGGCGCCCACTACACCCCGCGCGCCTACGTCGAGCGTCTGGTGCTGCCCACCGTGATCGAGCCGCTGCGCGCCGAATGGAGCGACGCCTACGGTGCGGCCGGCGTGCTGCAGGCCGACGGCCGCCACGACGAGGCCGTGCAGACCCTGCGCGCCTTCCACCACCGCCTGTGCACCGTGCGCGTGCTCGACCCCGCCTGCGGCAGCGGCAACTTCCTCTACGTCACCCTGGAGCACCTCAAGCGTCTGGAAGGCGAAGTGCTGAACGCGCTGGACGAACTCGGCGACCGCCAGACCGGCCTGGCCCTGGGCGGCGGGCGCGCCGACGCCACCGCGGGCGAAACCGTGGACCCCCACAACCTGCTGGGCATCGAACTCAACCCCCGCGCCGCGGCCATCGCCGAAGTGGTGCTGTGGATCGGCTACCTGCAATGGCACTTCCGCACCCGCGGCGACGTGAACCCGCCCGTGCCGGTCATCCGCGATTTCCGCAACATCGAATGCCGCGACGCGGTGCTGGCCTACGACGACGTGCAGCCGGTGCTGGACGAACGCGGCCTGCCGGTCACCCGCTGGGACGGCGAGACCATGAAAGTCTCGCCCATCACCGGCGAACCCATCCCCGACGAGACCGCACGCAGACCGGTGGAGCAGTACATCAACCCGCGCAAGGCCGCGTGGCCGGAGGCGGAGTTTGTGGTGGGGAATCCGCCTTTTATTGGGAAGCTCAGGATTCGAGATTCCTTGGGGGATGGATACGTCGATGCTTTGCGGGCGGCTTGGCCAGAAGTTTCTGATGCGGTTGATCTAGTGATGTACTGGTGGCATCACGCTGCCGGATTGGTGCGCAAAGGGGCGCTTCGCCGTTTCGGTCTAATTACTACAAAGTCAATCAATCAGGCTTTCAATCGCGCGGTTATTCAACTGCATGTAAATGATAAAAAATCGCCAATTTCATTGATTTTTGCAATTCCTAATCATCCTTGGGTTGATGGGTCAGAAGATGCTGCTGTTCGAATAGCAATGACAGTGGGGGAGGCGGGTTCGGCGGAGGGTAGGCTTTTTACCGTTCAGCGTGAAAAGGTTGTTGGGGATGGTGAAACGTCGGTTGAAATGTCTGAGTTTCGCGGGAAAATTCTCGCGGATTTGAGAATTGGTGCTGATGTTGCTTCGACCTGTGTGCTTTTGGCAAATTCAAGAATTTCCAATGTGGGGGTTATTCCTCATGGGGAAGGTTTTCTGGTAAAAAATGATGATGTAGATAAAATAGAGCCTGGGCTTTTGAGGATTTTTCGTAACGGAAAGGAATTGGCAAGCGGTCGATATCGAAATTTTTCGATAATCGATACGAATGGAATTTCTCTGGATGATCTTAGGAAAATTTATCCGTCCACGTTTCAGTGGCTCTTAAACAAGGTCAAGCCTGAGAGGGATCAAAACCCAAGAGAGAGCCGAAGAGTCAACTGGTGGCTTTTCGGGGAAAATCATCCTCGTATGCGCGAATCAATTGCCGGGCTTGATCGTTACGTTGGGACGGTTCTCACCTCAAAGCACAGGGTCTTTTTCTTTGTTGCTGGGGGTATTCTTCCGGACCAGACTTTGGTCGTTATCGGGACTCGGGATGCTTGGCATCTTGGCGTTGTGTCAAGCGTTCTTCATGTCGCCTGGTCGCTTGTGGTAGGCGGCAGACTTGGGGTGGGCAACGATCCCCGCTATAACAAGAAGCGCTGTTTCGAAACTTTTCCGTTTCCAATTGCGGACTCTGCAGATTCTGTAAAGGAAATTCGAAACATTGCCGAGCAGCTCGATGTCCATCGCAAACGCCAACAGGCCGCGCATCCCGGGCTCACTCTCACTGACATGTACAACGTGCTGGACAAACTGCGCAGCGGCGAGCCGCTGAGCGCGAAGGAACGCACGCTCCACGAACACGGCCTGGTCTCGGTGCTGCGCCAGCTCCACGACGACCTGGACGCCGCCGTGCTCGAGGCCTACGGCTGGTCCGACCTGCTGCCCCTGCTGCGCGTGGCCCACGGCAATGACGCCCCGGCCGAAGGCCAGACCCGCGACGAGGCCAAACGCGCCTTCGACGAGGCCGTTCTCGAACGCCTGGTGGCGCTCAACGCCGAACGCGCCGCCGAGGAAGCCCGCGGCCTGGTGCGCTGGCTGCGCCCGGAGTTCCAGAACCCACAGCACGCCCCGCAGCACGCTCCCCAGCACGTGCCGGAACACGCCCCCGAGCAGACCCTCATCGACACCTCCGCGCCCGACGACGCTCCGGACGACACACCGTCCGCCGTGGCGCCCGCTGGCAAGCCCCAGCCCTGGCCCAAGGACGCCGTGGCCCAGGTCCGCGCCGTCGCCGAGGTGCTGTCCGCCAGCCCCGTGCCGCTGACGCTCGACGCCATCGCCGAACGCTTCACCGCCCGCGGCCCCTGGAAAAAACGCCTGCCCCACGTCCTCGACATGCTCGAAGCCATGAGCCGCGCCCGCAGCGAAGACGGCCGCTACCGCGCCGCGTGACCCGGCCCACCCCGCTCCCCCCGTAGGAGGGCCTTCAGGCCCGAGCCTTCGCGCGTCACATGGCGCATGTCGCATGTCGCGGCTGAAGCCGCTCCTACGGGTGAGGGTGATGCAGGAGGGCCTTCAGGCCCGAGCTTTGGCATGTCGGATGTCGCGGCTGAAGCCGCTCCTACGGGTGAGGGTGGTGTAGGAGGGCCTTCAGGCCCGAGCTTTGGCATGTCGGATGGCGCATGTCGCGGCTGAAGCCGCTCCTGCGGAACAGTGGTGTAGGAGGGCCTTCAGGCCCGAGCCTTCGCGCGTCACATGGCGCATGTCGCATGT
>CBFGMS010000128.1:0-3715 GCA_965649985.1 uncultured Gammaproteobacteria bacterium
GCCTTCACCAGGAACGAGTCGCCGTGGCCGTGGTAGCAGCCCTCGAACTTGACGATCCGCGTGCGCCCGGTGGCGCCGCGGGCCAGCCGGATCGCCGAAAGCGTGGCCTCGGTGCCCGAATTCACCATGCGCACCATCTCGCAGCTGGGGATCAGCCCGGTGATGGTCTCGGCCATGGTCACTTCCAGCGGATTGGGCGTGCCGAAGCTCAGCCCGTCGCGGGCGGTGCGGATCACCGCCTCCAGCACCGCCGGATGGTTGTGGCCCGCGATCATCGGCCCCCACGAGCCGACATAGTCGATGTAGCGGTTGCCGTCGGCATCGAACAGATACGGCCCGTCCGCGCGCTGCACGAAGAACGGCTCGCCGTCCACCGACTTGAACGCGCGCACCGGGGAGTTCACGCCTCCGGGCATCAGGGTCTGGGCGCGGGTGAACAGCGCGTGGGAACGCTCGGTCTTCATCGGTCTGTGGTCTCTGGTGTCTTGGGTCTGTATCGAAATGGAAGGGGCGCCACCGGCATGCATCCAATCCGGGCGCTTGCATGGATGTGCGTGGTCGCAGCCGGCCGGAGCGCGACCGCCGCGGCCCGTGCCTAGTCAGGGCGGGCCTGGCCGCCGTCGAACAGGGCCTTCAGCGCCTGCGCCGCCGCCGGCGGGTCGGGCGCATCGAACACGCCGCCGATCACCGCCAGCAGATCCGCGCCGGCGGCCACCAGCCCGGGTGCATTGTCCGGGGTGATGCCGCCGATCGCCACCCGCGGAAGTCCCAGCCCCGCGGCCTCGCGCAACAGCGCCGGCCCCGCCCGGCGCGCCTGCGGCTTGGTGCCCGAAGGGAAGAACGCACCGAATGCGACATAGGAGGCGCCGGCCGCCGCCGCCGCGCGCGCCCGGTCCGGGTCGTCATAGCAGGAGGCGCCGATCAACGCGTCCGGGCCCAGCGTCGCGCGCGCCGTGCGCACGCCCGCGTCGTGCTCGCCCACGTGCACGCCCGCCTGCAGATCACGCGCGAGCGCCACATCGTCGTTGATCACCAGCGGTACGCCGTGCCGTCCGCAGAGCGCGGCCAGCGCCTCGGCCTGCGCCCGGCGCAGCGCGTCCGGCGCCGCCTTGTTGCGGTACTGCAGCAAGGCCGCATGCGCGATCACCGCCTCTACCCGCGCCAGCAGGCGCGCGGTGTCGTGCGCGTCGGGCGTGATCAGATACAAGCCGCGGTATGGGTCGCGGTATGGGTCGCGGAGCGGCCGGTGCGGAGCGGGCCGCGCGGCGGAATCGGGACCGGACATGGTGCGCTTCCAGCAGGGGACGGGGAATGGGACAATGCCACGATTCCCTCCAGTCAACGCAACGACTTCCCCTTACGACATGAGGTACAGGATCCGATGAACGACACCAACGCCACCGTGGCCTACCGCACCTGGATGTGCGTCGTGTGCGGCTTCGTCTACGACGAGGCCAAGGGCCTTCCGGAAGAAGGCATCGCCCCGGGCACGCGCTGGGAGGACATTCCGGACACCTGGACCTGCCCGGACTGCGGCGTGACCAAGGACGATTTCGAGATGACCGAGGTCTGAGCCCGGCCCGGACCTTCCGGATCGGTCGGCAGGCCCTCCTGCCGGGCGATGCCATCGAGACGATGGCCTCGACGCGGAAGCCCGGGGCCTCACCGCGGTACGACTATACAGATGAGGCCCGGTACGGATGAGGGCCGGTCGCGCCAGCCTGCCACGCCCGCGACATATCGCGCGGTGCGGCCTCTTCAGTGCAGCAGGCCGCCGCCGCCGGCGTCGACCAGCCGCTCGCGCACCGCATCGGCGTCCACCGCCTCCGGCTCGCGCTGCAGATACAGGCCCAGGTCGTGCCGCGCACCGGCGTGGTGCCCCATCGCCAGATAGCCCAGCCCCCGGTCGCGCAGCGCTTCGGATGTGTCGGGAAGCAGCTGCAGGATGCGGTCGGCGCAGCGCACCGCCCGCGGCCAGTCTTCGCGCTCGGTGTAGACCGTTTGCAGATTGCGCAGCATCCGCGCCAGGATCGCGCGATGCGGCGCGGGGCTCAGCATGCTCAGCAGGGTTTCGTCCGGCACGTCCTCGCCCACATGCGGCCGGGCGAGCTGGCGCAGCTCCTCGGCATCCAGGGGCTTGCCGCGGTAGAACGGATCCATCACCAGCATGCCCTCGTCCACCGGCAGCCGCACCAGGAAGTGGCCGGGGAAGGAAATCCCGTCCAGCGCCACGCCGAGCCGGCGCGCCACCTCGATCTGGATCAGCGCCAGCGAGATCGGGTTGCCCAGCCTCCGCGTCAGCACCTCGTTCAGATAGCTGTTGCGCGGGTCGTAGTACTCCGCATGGTTGCCGGCGAAGCCCAGCTCGTCGAACAACCGCCGGTTGATCGCCATCATCTTCTGCGGCGCGCCGTCGATGGCCGCCACAGGCTCGCGCAGCGATTCCACGTACCCCTGCACCGCGGCCTCGCAGGCGAGCGGGTCCAGGTCGGGGTACTCGTCGCTGGCGATCAGCAGCGCACTTTCCAGCAGCGGCACGTCGCGGTCCGCCAGGGCAGCCAGCGACCTCCACTCGGGAAGGGAGAACGTCTCGGTGTCCGGGTGTTTGCTCATGCCCCAAGCCTGCGGGCACCGCCCCCGACGCACAAGCCCTGCCACAGCCCGCGTTCAGGCCGCCGGCAGACGCCCCGACGGGCGGCTGTCATTGCGCATCGACCGCCCGTGTAGGCACGCCCGGGCCGAACGTGATCGAGGCCCCATCCTTCAGCCCGAGCTTCGCCGCCTGTCCCGCATTCAGTTCGAGCACATAGAGCGCGGGGCCGGTGCTCGGGTAGGAAGGGCAGCCGTCGCCCAGCGCACAGGGCGGCACGTCGCGCTGCTGCGACACCAGCCGGCGCTCCTTGTCGAAGTACAGGATGTCCAACGGAACCTTCGTGTTCTTCATCCAGTAGGCCATACGCTGTGTCTGGGGGTGGATGAAGATCATCCCGTGATCCTCGGGCAGCGACTCGCGGAACATCAGCCCCATGCGCCGCTCTTCTTCGTCGTCCGCCACCTCCACCTGATAACGGGTGCCGGCCACTTCCACCCACAGGCCGCTGTCCTGGGCGCATCCCGAGGCTGAAAACAGGCCGGCGGAGAACGCGGCGGCAGCGAGCAGTCGGACGGGCAGGCGCATGAGGGCAACTCGGGAGTGTGGGAAGCCGCGACCTTCGCCAAGCATGCCGCCGCCGTCAAGTGATGCCCCCTTCCCAAAGCGCATGTTGCCGTGCACAATGCGCGCCCCTCGCAGCCGTATTCGCCCTCGGGCAGACGCGGCGAAGGGGCGCAGAAAGGAGGGCTTGACGCCACGGCGCAACCCTCTAGAATGCGCGACCCGGCAAGGGCTCCACACGGAGCTGCTGAAGGGCAAGGGGCCGCAAACAAGTAGTTGACGCCACGGCGAAAACCACTAGACTATGCGGCCCGGTCGAGGCAGATGCCTCCGACTGAAGGCCAAGCAAGTGAGGTGTTGACGGCTAACGCCAAGCCCTTCATAATGTGAGACCACTCGGCGAAACGCCTCACGGCAGACCGACGAGAAAAAATTCGCAGCAGGGTGTTGACGGAAACGAAAAACACCCTACAATGTGCGGCTCCCTCGGACGCTTCGGCGGCGACGGGAAAAGCAACAAGAGGGGAAAGGCGCTGAGGCCGATCCCGACGATCTTTGACA
>CBFGMS010000129.1:0-3661 GCA_965649985.1 uncultured Gammaproteobacteria bacterium
ATGGCGAAGCTCACGCCCATGTAGCCGCCGGAATTGCTGAAGATCTGCGAGTTGATGCCGACCACTTCGCCGCGGGTGTTGAGCAGCGGCCCGCCGGAGTTGCCGCGGTTGATGGCCACATCGGTCTGGATGAAGGGGACGTAGCGCTGCTCGCTGGAGTACGGGTTGACCCGGCCCACCGCACTCACGATGCCTGCCGTGACCGAGTGTTCCAGGCCGAAGGGCGAGCCGATGGCGACCACCCACTGGCCCGGCTTGAGCGTGCGCGAGTCGCCGGTGCGCAGGTAAGGCAGGGCCTTGGCGTCGATCTTGAGCACCGCGACATCGGACGGCTGGTCGCTGCCGATCACCTCGGCGGTGAATTCGCGACGGTCGGACAGCGTGACCTTCACCGCATCCGCACCGTCGATGACGTGGTGGTTGGTCAGCACGTAGCCGTCGGCGGAAATCAGGAAGCCGCTGCCCTGGGAAACGCCACGCGGGCCGCCGTCGGGGGCGTCAGGCGCGTCGGGCATCATCGGGCCCGGGCCGCCGGGACCGAAGAATCGGCGGAAGAATTCGGGAATCTGGTCCTGGTCCAGGCCGCCGGGGCCTTCACTGCGGCCGGCGACCCGGCGGCGGCCATCACTGGTGGCCTCGATGTTCACCACCGCCGGACCGACCTGATCGACCAGCCGGGTGAAATCGGGCAAACCGGACACCAGCGGGGCGCCGGTGCCGACCTGGCCCGCCACTGCGGCGGACGTGGCCCCGTCGGGCGCGGACTTCTGGGCGGTGATCGGCAGGATGTTGATCGCGACGGCGGTGGCGACGGCGGTCATCGACACCAGGGCGACCGTGCGGATACGGGACATGCGGGAGCGGTCTGTGCGGATGCTGGACGTCATGGAACCGGAACCTCGGACGTGTGATGGAAGATGGGAGTCGGTGTGGCGTTGCGGTGCAGAGCGATGTTGCGATGGAGCGGCCCGATGGCGATGCACGGAATGCGCCGGTGTTGACCGGTGGGACCCGCACTGCGGGAAGTGCGGCATCGATCACGGGGCGCCCGGCTCCATACCGATATGGGCGCGTGCGTCGGCGATCCAGATCCGCACCACGGCGATGTGGCCACGGATCCATCCACCGTTCAGCGGAAAGCGGATGGCGACCCGCAGCGCGCACGGCGCACTTCGGCATGACCACCGGCAAGGGACTCAGGCGCCGCAGCTGCGGGGGCCGACGCTGCGCGCGAATCGTCCGCGATGCCGCATGCGATCGCCACGCGCGACGGCGGCCGGCCGCTAGCGGGGAGTGGCGTCCGGGCGGCCCGGCGACTGGTCGGGGCCAGCCCCCGCAGAATCTCCAGCCGCCGGTGCGACGGATGCGGGTCCACCGGATGCAGGCCTGAAGAACGAGGGCGACAGCAGCGTCGAGCCGCTCCGCGGCGCTTGCGCGGGACGGCCGAGAATCAGGCCGCGACCGTCGCCGCCCTCGCCGTAATCGACCATCACCCCGCCGTCCATGCGCCCCTGCAACAGCGGCGAACGCGGCCAGGGCTTGGCGATCAGCGGCAGGTCCTCGTCGGCGGCATCGCCGGTGAAGCCAGCCCGGAGATCGGGCACGCGCGGCGCGGCCACGGCCTCGATCGACTCCGCGGCGACCAGAGTCGGCGCTGCGTTGGCGGATCGAGCATCGCCAGCGTCGGCCTGCATCGGGCGCGGAGCGCGCTCGACCGCACGCGAAGGTGTGGAGGCGAGCACGGACGCTGCCTGGGCACGCGTCTCGATCGACTGCTCAGGAGCAGAGCCCGTGGTACCGGACGACGCGGCGGCCATCGTGGTGTCGGGGGACGATCCACCCACTGCCGAGGGAGGCGTCGGCGCGGCGATGGGCTGCGCGGCGTTGCCCGCGGCGGCTCCTGCAGGGGCCGCGTCGACCAGAGCGGCCCCTTGGGTGGGTGCAGACGTGCCCGGGGACACCGATGTGGCCGGACGCAGGCCGACGATGGCGGCGAAGGCGACCGACGCGGCCAGCGCCGCACCACCGCCCCAGCGCAGCAGCGGACGCCGCGCAGTGGCCGCGGCGGGTTGTGGCATCGGCGACATGTGGCCGCGGGAGTAGCCACCCCGAGGTTCGCCGGCGACCGCGTCGAGCATGATCGGCTCCCCATCCTCCAGACTCTCGGCGCCCTGGCCTTCGGCGGCGACCGCGAGCGCGATGCGGCGGTGGAAATCCGCCGGCAGCGCGCGGCCGGCACTGCCGCGCATGGCATCGCCGTAGAACTGCCAGCGCTCCCAGCGGCCGGCCAGTTCGGCATCGTGCTGCATGCGGCGGAGCAGGAAGCGGCTTTCGTCGTCGGAGAGCGTGCCGTCCATCATCGCGGACAGCGGTTCGCCGTGCGGGTCGCGGGCGGCGTCGGGGCCGTCGGCGCGGAGAGTGGTGTCGTTGGAATGCGATCCGGTCATGGCACGTACAGAGCAGCGCGATGGGAGGTGGCGGTGCATGCCGCCTGGGAAGCGGTCCGGTCCACCCTGAATACGTGGGACCGGACGGACAATGCCATGGACGGCATGTCGACGAAGCGATGGTGAGCGAAGGCTAAGATCGGCGTCGGCGCGGAAAGTTCCGCCCTGCGATGCGCCATCCTCGATGGACGGGAAGCGCTCGAAGCTGCACGGGCGACGGAAGCCGGCGCGTCCGCAGACGCTCCAGACGGCTGGAAGGCATCACGCGAACCCGCCTGCCTGCGGCCGGCACACCGCGGCCTGGTGCCGGGGCGCGTCGGCGGCTGCGGAATCGAAGGCAATGCCATCAGCGGGTCGCGCGCTCGCGTCCGTCGGGCGCGTCCAGCAGTGGACTCAGCTCGCGGTCGATGGCGTCGCGGGCGCGGAAGATCCGCGAACGCACGGTGCCGATGGGGCAGTCCATCTTCTGCGCGATCTCCTCGTAGCTCATGCCCTCGACCTCGCGCAGCGTGATCGCCATGCGCAGTTCCTCGGGCAGCGCGTCCACCGCACGCATGACCGTACGCTCCATTTCCTGGCGCATCAGCTCGCGCTCGGGCGTGTCGTGATCGCGCAGGCGCAGGCCGGATTCGAAGTTCTCGGCGTCGGACACGTCGATGTCCTCGCCCGGCGGGCGGCGCTTGTGCGCCACCAGATGGTTCTTGGCGGTGTTGACCGCGATGCGGTGCAGCCAGGTGGAGAACTGGGCATCGCCGCGGAAATTGCCGAGTGCGCGATAGGCGCGCAGGAAGGTCTCCTGGGCCACGTCCTGGCTCTCGCTCCAGTCGTGGATGTAGCGGCCGATGAGCGCGACCACGCGGTGCTGGTACTTGCGCACCAACAGATCGAACGCGGCGGAGTCGCCGCGCTGCACGCGTTTGACCAGGTCCAGGTCCAGGTCGTGGATGGTGTCGACATCGGCCATCTGGCCGGTACTCCTCAGGGCGCTGTGGGTGCTCACGTATGGCCTGCTCCCGGTCGCTGGATGGATGCGACGACCGGAGATGGACCGGGGCGGCGGCAGGAAGTTCCCGGCCCGGCGTGATCCGGGGCCAACCGGACCGATCCTCGTCACCGGCGGATGGCCCGCGGCTGAACGCGGGCCCCGCCAGCCTTCGCGGACAGGCCGATCGGTACAGTGTGCGCGCTGCGGAAGGCGCCGGACAATGCCGAAA
>CBFGMS010000130.1:0-3415 GCA_965649985.1 uncultured Gammaproteobacteria bacterium
TCCCTGGGTGGAAGAATGAGCGGCGCGAGTGGTTCGTCGCGGCAGAGGCGGCGCATGAGGATTGATGGAGATCGGCAGCACCACCTTCGCCGACACCCGTTCCGAAGACGCGACGCTGGCCTTTCTCGAGTCGGATGTGGCCGAAGGCGGGATCGATGCGGAAACCGCGTCGTTCAGCGTCGACCAGATCCGCGACCTGTTCCTGCAGAAGCTGGTCATCGATTTCGATTACGTCTTCTGCCTCACCGTGATGCGCAGCCGCAGTCCGGTGTACGACAACGCCAACCAGGCGAGCTTCGCGATCCTCAACGAATACAAGCCCGTGCGGCAGGCCGCGGGCCACAACACCCCGTTCGCGCTGCGCGTGGTCGATACGCAGAACGTACTGGCGGCGCAGGGCGTGAGCCTGCTGGAAGCCGCACGCATGATCGCCGCCGGCGACCAGCCACCCAAGATCCGCGCCCGCATCGAGCAACTGATCCCGAACGTGCACGGCTACCTGGTGGTGCGCGACCTGCAGTACATGCGCAGCCGCACCCGCAAGCGTGGCGACAGCAGCGTGAGCCTGTTCAGCGCATCGGTGGGCACGATGCTGGACATCAAGCCCATCCTGCACGGCTGCGCCGGCAACACCGAACCGGTCGCCAAGGTGCGCGGATTCGATGCCGCGGCGCGCAAACTGTTCCTGCACACCGCTCAGCGGGTCAAGGAGGGTCTGCTGACGCCCGATGTCTGCATGAGCTACGGCGGCCCGCTGGAGGAGATGCGCGCGCTGCCGGGCTACGAATCGCTGCGCAGCGCGTGCGCGGAGAACGGCGTCAATCTCTACGAAAGCGTGATGAGCATGACCGGCATGGTCAATCTCGGAAAGGGGTGCCTGATCATCGGCTTCGCCGCCGAAGGCCAGACGCTGAGCTGAGCACACATCACCCCGGCGCCTCCATGCGCCGGGGTGATGCGCCGCCCATCGCATGCTCATGACGACCGCCCTGCGGCATGCCTTGCGACATGCCCTGCGCCGGCTGCGCACCGCGCGCCTGCGCTACCCTGTGCGTTCCTCCTTTCCCGGAACGCGTCCATGCGCACGCGCTACTACCTCAGCATTCCCGACAGCTCGGCCCTGGACGACGCGGGCCTCTACGCGTTCCGCTCGCGCGGTGCCGAAGGCATCGCGTCCGAGCTGCAGGCCGCCCTGCGCGAGGACGGCCTGTTCCAGCGCTGGCGCGCTGCACAGGACGACCCGGACGCGGTCGATCCCGCACTCGGCGAGACCGACCCCGACGCGCTCGTGCACGGCGAACAGAGCGACCTGCAACTCGATCTGGTGGTCACCACCGGCCTGAGCGGTACGGTGTTCAAGCAGCGCATGCGTCTGCTCGCCGGCGGCCACTGGCGCCTGCACGATGTCAAAAGCGCCTGAGCCCACGCCGCTGCTGTTGTCCTGGAGCGGCGGCAAGGATGCGGCCTGGGCGCTGCACGTGCTGCGCCAGCGCACGGACGTGGCGGTGATCGGGCTGGTGACCACGCTCACCGAGGGCTACGACCGGGTCGCCATGCAGGGCATCCGCCGCGACATCCTGCATGCCCAGGCCGCCGCCTGCGGGCTGCCGGTGTTCGAGGCCTGGATGCCGCAGCGTGCGGACAATGCCAGCTACGAGGCGAGCTACGTCGCGGCGCTGGACGCAGCCCGCGCACGCCTGCCCGGGCTGCGCGACATCGCCTTCGGCGACCTGTATCTGGCCGACATCCGCGCGTACCGCGAAGCGCTCTGCGCGCGCCATGGCTGGACGCCGCATTTCCCGATTTTCGATGCGGCACCCGGCCACACGACGCGTGTCGCGCAGGCCATGTGCGAGGCCGGCCTGCGCGCGTCGCTGAGCTGCGTGGACACCACCCAGCTCGACGGCACCTTCTCCGGCCGCGATTTCGATGCCGCGCTGCTGGCCGACCTGCCGCCCGGTTGCGACCCCTGCGGAGAGAACGGGGAGTTCCACACCCTGGTGCACGCCGGGCCGATGTTCGCGGCGCCGCTGCGCATCGCCCGCGGCGAGACCGTGCTGCGCGACGGCCGCTTCGCCTATACCGATTTCCTGCAGACCGCGAGTCTCTCCGCTTCGGTGTAGAGCAGAGCGAAGCTCCGCTGCGCATCACGCACGAAACGCCACGGCGGAGCCGTGCTCCGCCCCGGGGGGCCGCACGCCAGACGCGGTGGCGCGGTTCAGCCCGCGCGGCCGAGCTGGCGCATGTGGAACATGAAATGCTCGCCGATGAAGCTGGCGATGAAGTAGTAGCTGTGGTCGTACCCGCGGCGCAGGCGCAGTTCGAGCGGATGGTCGACGGCGCGACAGGCGTCCACCAGCCGCTGCGGCTGGAGCTGGCTGTCGAGGAATTCGTCGGCCTCGCCCTGATCGACCAGGATCGGCAGCCGCTCCTTCGCCTCGGCGATGAGCGCGCAGGCGTCCCAGGCGTCCCACTGCGTGCGGTCCTCGCCCAGATACGCGGCGAAGGCTTTCCGACCCCAGGGCACCTGCGAGGGCGCGACGATCGGCGAGAACGCCGACACGCTGCGGTAGCGGCCCGGGTTGCGCAGCGCGGTCACCAGCGCGCCGTGGCCGCCCATCGAGTGCCCGAACAGGCTGCGCGCGCCGCTGGCGGGGAACTGCGCCTCCACCAGCGCCGGGAGTTCCTGCGCCACGTACGACTGCATGCGGTAATGCCGCGACCATGGCGCCTGGGTGGCGTCGAGGTAGAAGCCCGCGCCCTTGCCGAGGTCGTAACCGTCGGCATCGGGCACATCATCGCCGCGCGGGCTGGTGTCCGGCGCGATCAGGATGGTGCCGTGTTCGGCCGCATGCCGCTGCGCGCCGGCCTTGGTGATGAAGTTCTGCTCGGTGCAGGTCAGGCCCGACAGCCAGTACAGCACCGGGCAGGCGCGGTGTTCGACCTGCGGCGGCAGGAACACCGCGAAGCGCATCTCGCAGTCCAGCGTGTCGGAACGATGGCGCCAGACTTCCTGCCGGCCGCCGAAACAGTGGTGGTGTTCGATGCGCTCCAAGGCGTGTCCTCTCGTGGGTTCAGTAACGGATCACGCTGCGGATCGACTCGCCATCGTGCATCAGCTCGAAGGCGTGGTTGATCTCGTCCAGGCCCATCGTGTGGGTGACGAAGGGCTCGAGTTCGATTTCCCCGCGCATCGCCTGCTCCACCATCCCCGGCAGCTGGGAACGGCCCTTCACACCGCCGAACGCGGTTCCCTTCCAGGTCCGGCCAGTGACCAGCTGGAACGGGCGGGTGGAAATCTCCTGCCCGGCGCCGGCCACGCCGATGATCACCGACTGGCCCCAGCCGCGGTGCGCGCATTCCAGCGCCGCGCGCATCACCTGCACGTTGCCGATGCACTCGAAGCTGTGGTCCA
>CBFGMS010000131.1:0-3356 GCA_965649985.1 uncultured Gammaproteobacteria bacterium
ACCTTGGTCGCCTTCAGCAGCAGGTCGGCGCCGATCTCGATCGCGCGCAGCGCCGCGCCCGAGTCGGTGGTGAAGAACGGGTTGCCGGTGCCGGCGGCGAAGATGGTGATGCGGCCCTTTTCCAGGTGGCGCACCGCGCGACGGCGGATGTAGTCCTCGCACACGTCGTTGATCTTGATCGCGCTCATCACCCGGCACTTGGCGCCGAGCTTCTCCAGCGCGTCCTGCATCGCCAGCGCGTTGATGACCGTGGCCAGCATGCCCATCTGGTCGCCGGTGACCCGGTCCATGCCGCTCTCGGCAAGGCCCGCGCCGCGGAAGATGTTGCCCCCGCCGATTACCAGCGCGACTTCCGCACCGGCATCGCGCGCCTCGATCACCTCCCGCGCGAGGCGGCCGATCACCTTGGGGTCGATGCCGTAGTCCTCGTCGCCCATCAGGGCTTCACCGGACAGTTTGAGCAGGACGCGGCGATAGGCGAGACTGGACATGGGGATACCCTGACGTTGCGAAGTGCGCGCATTCTAGCCGACTGCGCAGGGGGTATCCCGCCGAACCCCGGCACGCGGCAGAGCGCGCGAGCGCCCTGCCGCGATCGTGCTCAGAGGCAGGGGAAGTCGATCCGGTCGTAGATCGAGGTGGTCTGGCCCCAGCTGTAGATGCGGCTTCCGCAGTAGTACGACTTCTCGCCGACGATGTTGCCCTGCGCGTCGTAATAGGTGATCTCGAAACCGTTCGCGGGCAATGCCGATGCGACGCCGGCGGTCAGGCCGGCGAGGACGATGGCGACCAGAACGCACTTCATCTTCCAGGTGTTCATGCGCGACTCCTTGTGTGGATGTGGATGCGCGGCCGTGCCTGGCCGCCACCGGATTCAGGACCCGCCGTCGACCGCTGTCAAGCCGCACCGCGTCAAGGCGTGGCTGCGCCGGTCACCGGTTCGTAGACCGCATACAGCTTGCGTGCCGGCTCCAGCACCTCCCACACCCCGCTGAAACCGGCAGGGATGACGAAACTCTCCCCGGCCGCGTATTCCCGGGCCGCACCGTCCTCGCCGGTGATGCGCACCCTGCCGGCCAGCACGTGGCAGAGCTCGTGTTCGGTGTAGCGCACCCGCCAGGCGCCGGCGTCGCCCTCCCAGATGCCGCAGTGGAAGGCATCGTCCGCGGAGGAATAGGCGTTGGCGACCGCCTGCAGCGGCTGTCCGGCGACCAGCCGCGCGGCGTCCACCGGCGTGCGCGCGTCGTCGTCGGTGCGGTGGGCGATCGTGACAGGCTCGGGGGCGACGGGCTCGTGCATGACGCGTCCTGGACAGGTCGAAGGGCAGGATGGTGCCGCAGCCGGCTTCGGTCGACAATGCCGGCTCACCCCCTTCGCCAGGACGCCCGATGACCGCCAAGACCCTGCAGAGCTTCCTCGACGAGACCCGCGAGCGCGATACCTCGGAAGAGGCGCTCACTCTGGAGAGCGATCACCTGCTGGAGGCGCGCATCGACGGCCTGCTCTGGGCCAAGGTCGGGGCGATGATCGCGCGCAAGGGCGATCTGAAGTTCACCCGCCAGGGCATGATGGAGCAGGGGCTCGGCAATCTGCTGAAGAAGACCTTCAGCGGCGAGGGCATGCAGCTGATGAAGATCGAGGGCCGCGGCCGCGTGTGGCTGGCCGATGTCGGCAAGAAGATCATGCTGCTGCGCCTGCAGGGCGAGTCCATCGTGGTCAATGGCAATGACGTGCTCGCCTTCGAGCCCAGCGTCAAGAACGAAATCACCATGATGCGCAAGGTGGCCGGCATGCTGAGCGGCGGCCTGTTCCAGGTGCGGTTGAGCGGTCACGGCGTGGTCGCGATCACCGCCCACTACCAGCCGCTCACCCTGCCGGTCAGCGCGAAGACCGGCTCGGTCTATACCGACCCCAACGCCACCATCGCCTGGTCCGGCAACCTCGTTCCGGAGATAGTCACCGACATCGGCCTGAAGACCCTCGTCGGCCGCGGCTCGGGCGAGAGCATCCAGCTGCGCTTCTCCGGCGAGGGCTGGGTGGTGGTGCAGCCGTACGAGGAGGTGTATCCGCAGCAGAGTGGCGAGTCCTCCAGCGGCGGCGGCTTGCTCGGAGCCCTGGTGGATTGATTGCAGCATGCCTGACTGCGGACGACCCAGACAGGGCGTCTGCAGTTGCGCGTGTTTACTTCTTGCCGTCGGCCTGCTTGCAGTTGGCTTCGATCTTGGCGGCATCGCCCGAGGCATAGGCCGTCTCGCAGGCTTCCAGACTGGATGTGGCACGCCTGAAGTTCTCGACTGCGGCCAGATATTCCGTTTCGTCCTCGGCGCGACCTTTGCGGAATGTGAACAAGGCGCTGACCGAGTCGAAATAGGCTTTGAGGATGCTTGCAGGCAGATTGAAGCCGGATTCGATCTCGCCGTCCATGTTCGGCGCGTAGCCGGTCAATACCCCGTTCTGTAACGTGATCGTGCCGTTGTTCCTGGCGAACAGTGCGCGATTGAGTTTCAGGAACTGTGTGCTCGACTCGGTCGGGCTGAGCGCGATGTCGGAGAACACGATCGTGTTGGTTCTCTTGTCGCTCACGGTGATCAGGTAAGGGCGGTTCATTCTGAAGAAGATGCCGTTTGCCTTCTTGCCGGCTTCATCTTCTTTGGTGTCGTATCCATTGATATCCGGGGGCGGGAGGGCTTCTGCGAGGCTTCTGAGCTTGATGTCGAACGTGTTGCACAGATCGCCGCCAGTCTTGGTCGGGTCCAGGATGGTCGAGTACGTACCCGGCGTATCGCACGGCCCAGGTGTCGGGTCGGGTTTCCGCACTTGCTCGGTACGGACTTCCGATGCCAGCTTCTGGATTGCCTCGATGATTTTTGGGGTGTAGGTGTAGCTGGCGGAATCGAGCAGTCCTGACGTCGATACGCCGACATTCATCGTGACATCCGCCGCCAGGTTTTTCTGGAATTGGATCGAATAGCGATGGCTGGTGTCCGGGTAATAAAGGGTGGCGACGGAGAACGAGCGAGTGAGTCCGGCATCGCCGTCCTTCGCGACGGTCATCGACACTTTGATATGCCCGTTGGGCAGAAAATAACCGACGCCGTGCGGCGCCTTGTTTTCTGCGGTCGGGTGTTTGATCGATTTCAATGCCACGCAACCGCAGAGCAGGCTCAGCGCGCAGCAGATCAGCATGGGGGCGCGAAGACGGGTCGACATGAGGACCTCCTGACGAGAATCGTCGGGCATCGATGCGATACGTCCGATCAGCGGCATACCGATGCCGCGCGGAACTTCCGACGACTCAAGCCTAGAACCTATCTCAAAATCGTAATTTGAGGAAAACTGCTGCAAAATAGCCGGAT
>CBFGMS010000132.1:0-3100 GCA_965649985.1 uncultured Gammaproteobacteria bacterium
TGCAGGAAAGCCTGTTCTCGCTGATGCAGATGGCCAAGACCTCGGCCGCGCTCGGCCGCCTGCGCGGCGCCGGCCTGCCATACATCTCGGTGCTCACCCATCCCACCACCGGCGGCGTCTCGGCCTCGTTCGCGATGCTCGGCGACATCAACATCGCCGAACCCGGTGCCCTGATCGGCTTCGCCGGCCCGCGCGTCATCGAACAGACCGTGCGCGAAAAGCTGCCCGAAGGGTTCCAGCGTGCGGAATTCCTGCTCGACCACGGCGCCATCGACCAGATCTGCGACCGCCGCGAACTGCGTCGGCGCATCGCGCAGCTGGTCGCGCTGATGATGAAGCAGCCGGAGCCCGAGGACGAGGCGGCGGAAGGCTGAAGCGGCTGCGGGGCAGACGGCGCAGGCGGAACGTGCAAGCCTGCGCCCAAGCCGGGGGACGACCATGACACGCAAACGCACGCCGCAGGAAAAGAAGCGGGACAGTCTGCAGCGCGACTGCCGCAACGTCGTGGCCGAAAGCCAGTGGGGCGCCCGCGATGCGATCCGTCGACGCAAGCAGTGGGTCAACGCTTCCCACCGCAAGGCAGTGCGACAACTGCTGACGGATCTGTCCGGCGCCTCGCCCGCCGACCCCGTCCGGGTCGAGTCCGACGTCGCCGCCGCCCCGCGGCATGGCTGGCGCAAACGCCCCGACATACCGCTGGCCGCTGCGCTGCGCCTGCGACGTTCTCGCCTCATCCACCCCAATGTAAACGACTGATGGCAAGACAGTATTTCGGCACCGACGGCATCCGCGGACGCGTGGGCGAGGGCCCGATCTCGGCGGATTTCGTGCTCCGCCTCGGCAACGCCTACGGCCACGCCCTGCGCGAGGCGCGCGGTGCGGACTGCGACCAGTGGCGCAAGCCGCTGGTGCTGATCGGCAAGGACACCCGCATCTCCAACTACATGTTCGAGGCCGCGCTGGAGGCCGGGCTGGTGGCCGCGGGCGTCGACGTGCAGCTGATGGGCCCGATGCCCACACCGGCGGTGTCGCACCTCACCCGTTCGCTCGGCGCGGACGGCGGCATCGTCATCAGTGCCTCGCACAACCCGCACTACGACAACGGCATCAAGTTCTTCTCGGCCGAAGGCGAAAAGCTCGACGACGCCACCGAGCTGGCGATCGAGGCCGCCCTCGAACGTCCGTTTTCCACCGTGTCCTCCGAGCGCCTGGGCAAGGCGGTGCGCACGCGCGATGCCATCGGCCGCTACGTGGAAGCCTGCAAGGGCTCGGTGGCGCGGCGCTTCGACCTCGGCGGCATGCGCATCGTGGTCGACTGCGCGCACGGGGCCACCTACCAGGTCGGCCCGCTGGTGCTGCGCGAACTCGGCGCGCGGGTCGAGGCCCTCGGCGTCGATCCCAACGGCCTGAACATCAACGATGGTGTCGGTTCCACCCATCCCGAGGCGCTGGCCGCGCGCGTGCGCGAGACCGGCGCGGAGCTGGGCATCGCCTTCGACGGCGACGGTGATCGCGTGCTGTTCGTCGACGCGGAAGGCACCGTGCGCGATGGCGACGACCTGCTCTACATCCTCGCCACCGACTGGCAGGCCAGCGGCCGTCTGCGCGGCCCGGTGGTCGGCACGCTCATGACCAACTTCGGACTGGAGCAGGCGTTCGCGGAGCGCGGTATCGGCTTCCTGCGCACCAAGGTGGGCGACCGCTACGTGCATCAGGCGCTCCTCGAGCACGGCGGGATCCTCGGCGGCGAGACCTCGGGCCATCTGCTGTGCCTGGACCGGGTGAGTTCCGGCGACGGGATCGTCAGCGCGCTGCAGGTGCTGGATGTGCTGCGCCGGCGCGGACTCGGCCTGCACGAAGCGCTGGCCGGGCTGGTCAAGGTGCCGCAGAAGACCGTGAACGTGAAGGTGGCCGCCGGCAGTCGTCCGGCCGAAGCCGCGAGCGTGCAGGCCGCGCTGGCCGAGGCGCAGGTGGCGGTGCAGGGCAGGGGGCGGGCGTTCCTGCGTCCCTCCGGCACCGAGCCGGTGGTGCGGGTGACGGTGGAGGCCGACGATGCCGGCCTGATGCAGTCCACCCTCGAGCGCCTGGTCGCGGCGGTTCAGGGCGCGGTCTGAGCGCCTGCGATGGCCAGGCCCGCGCGCCTGGCAGCCGCCATCGCCGGCCGGCTTGATTCCGGTCAAGCCGGGCCGGAGCGATGCCCTGCAGACTGCCGGCTTGCGCCTGCCGGGCGCAGCCGCCATCCTTCGCGGCCGGCATGCAGGACGGCCCACGCGTCGCCCGCATGCCCTCCACGGGCCTCCCGCGCCGGGGCCGGACGCGGATCGCGCGTCCACCCCATGCGCCCACCTTCACGATGAGCATTTCGCGATGAGCACGATTCCCACCCTCGACATCGGCCGCTTCGACGCCGCCTCCACCGACAGCGACCGCGACGCCTTCGTCGCCGAGCTCGGCGCGGCCTACCGCGAATGGGGCTTCGCCGGCATCCGCGGCCACGGCATCCCGCAGGCGCTCATCGACGATGCCTACGACGCGTTCGTGGCCTTCTTCGCACTGCCCGACGAGGTCAAGAAGCGCTATCACATCCCCGGTGGCGGCGGTGCCCGTGGCTACACCCCGTTCGGCGTGGAGACCGCGAAGGATTCCAAGCATTTCGACCTCAAGGAGTTCTGGCACGTCGGACGCGAGCTGCGCGACGAGAAGTACGCCGACGTGATGCCGGCCAACGTGTGGCCGGACGAGGTCCCGCAGTTCCGCGAGAAGGCACTGGCGCTGTACGACGCGCTCGATGCGCTGGGCTCGCGCGTACTGTCCGCGCTGGCGCTTCACCTGGGCCTGGGCCGCGACTATTTCGCCGACAAGACCGACAACGGCAACTCGATCCTGCGCCCGATCCACTACCCGCCGATCACCACCGGCGACATCCCCAATGTCCGTGCCGGCGCGCATGAGGACATCAATCTCATCACCCTGCTGGTCGGTGCGAGCGCCGAAGGCCTGCAGGTGCTCTCGCGCAAGGGCGAGTGGGTGCCCTATACCGCCGATGCCGACACCATCGTGGTCAACATCGGCGACATGCTGCAGCGCCTCACCAACCACG
>CBFGMS010000133.1:0-2850 GCA_965649985.1 uncultured Gammaproteobacteria bacterium
CAGGAGCTGGAGTCGAAGGGCGACCCGGGCCTGCCGCCGCTGCTGGTGGCGTCGTCGATGATCGAGGTCCTGGACGTCCTCGCCTACGCAGGACACCGCCTTCGCGCGCATCGCCACCGCCATCGGCAAGTTCTGGGTGTGCAAGCGCGCGCCGGCCTTCATCAACGAAGCCCAGGAATGCCTGGGCGGCGCGGGCTATGTCGAGGAATCGCTGCTGCCACGGCTGTACCGGCAGGCGCCGCTGAATTCGATCTGGGAAGGCAGCGGCAACATCCAGTGCCTGGACGTGCTGCGTGCGCTGGCGCGCGAGCCGGGCTGCGCCGATGCACTGCGCGCCGAACTGGACGCGCAGCGCGGCCGGAATGCCGCCTTCGATGCCGCCGCCGATGCGGCGCTCGCGTATCTCGCCGAGGTGGCGACCGCCGCACCGGAAACGCAGCAGGCCGCGGCGCGTGCGCTGGTCGAGCGGCTGGCGCTGGTGCTGCAGGCGGCCGCGCTGCTGCGCCTGGACAGCCCGCTGGCCGATGCCTTCTGCCGCAGCCGGCTCGACGGCGGGCGTGGACAGGTGTTCGGGACGCTGGCGGCCGGCGTCGACACCGGCGCGGTGCTGGCCCGTGTCTGGACGGGCCCGGCATGAGCCGCCCGGGTCATCCCGAACAGGACCGCGACCGCGCCAGCCGTGGCCGGCTGCTGCGCCTCTCGGCCTGGGGCGCGGGCTGCCTGCTGGCAGGCGGCCTGCTCACCGCCTCCGCCGGCGGCCGTCCCGCGCCGCGCGCCTGGCCGCCGCCGCTGGCCCCCGCGGCCGAACGTGCGGACGAGATCCGGGTCGACAAGTCCGACCGCCTGATGGAGCTGCGTCGCGAGGGCCGCCTGCTGCGGCGCTATCGGATCGCGCTCGGGGATGCCCCGGAAGGCCACAAGTTCATGCAGGGCGACGAACGCACGCCGGAAGGCCGCTACCGCATCGAATTCCGCAACGGCCGCAGCCGTTTCCATCTGTCGCTGCGGGTGTCCTACCCGAACGCCGAGGACCGCGCCCGCGCCCGAAAAGCCGGGGTCGACCCCGGTGGCGACATCATGATCCACGGCGGCACCCCGGCCGGCGACCACCGCGACTGGACCGACGGCTGCATCGCGGTGAGCGATGCCGAGATCGAGGAGATCTGGCGCCTGGTGCCGGTGGGCACGCCCATCCTGATCGCGCCCTGACGCGAGGCCGCCCCCGCGCGCCACGGCCGGCCGCGTGCGGGCGGGGCCGGATGCGGACGCGGATGCGAGCGCGGGCCCACCGGGGCGGGGCTCGGCACGCGCGGAGGCATCGGTTACGCTAACCGGCTGTTCGCAACGATTGCAGCCCATTCCCGTGTCCGCCCCCACCGATCAGGCCCAGGCCGCCCACGCTGCCGATTCCGGCACCTATCAGGACGAGACCGTCCGCCACGTCGAATCCGCCGCACAGGCCTTCTGGCGCGAGAGCCGCGCCTTCGAGGTCGACGAGGACTCGCACAAGCCCAAGTTCTTCTGCCTGTCGATGCTGCCGTACCCCTCCGGCGCGCTGCACATGGGCCACGTGCGCAACTACACCATCGGCGACGTGATCAGCCGCTACAAGCGCATGACCGGGCACAACGTGCTGCAGCCGATGGGCTGGGATGCGTTCGGCCTGCCGGCCGAGAACGCCGCGATCAAGAACAAGACCGCGCCGGCGGCGTGGACCTACGCCAACATCGAGCACATGCGCGCGCAGCTGCAGTCGCTGGGCTATGCCATCGACTGGTCGCGCGAATTCGCCACCTGCCGCCCGGACTACTACGTCCACGAGCAGCGCATGTTCACCCGGCTGATGAAGAAGGGCCTGGTGTACCGCAGGAACTCGGTGGTGAACTGGGACCCGGTGGACCAGACCGTGCTCGCCAACGAACAGGTGGTGGACGGCCGCGGCTGGCGTTCCGGCGCCATCGTCGAGAAGCGCGAAATCCCGCAGTGGTTCCTGAAGATCACCGCCTACGCCCAGGAGCTGCTGGACGGGCTGGACGCGCTGCCGGGCTGGCCGGAGTCGGTCAAGACCATGCAGCGCAACTGGATCGGCCGCAGCGAGGGTCTGGAGATCCAGTTCCGGGTCGACGGCGAGGATGAACCGCTGACGGTCTACACCACGCGGCCGGACACGCTGATGGGCGTGACCTTCATCAGCATCGCCGCCGAACACCCGCTGGCGCAGAAGGCCGCGCAGTCCAACCCCGAGCTGGCCGCCTTCATCGCCGAGCTGCGCCAGGGCGGCGTGTCCGAAGCCGAGCTGGAGACCCAGGAAAAGCGCGGCATGGCCACCGGCCAGTGGGCGATCCACCCGGTCACCGGCGAGGACGTGCCGATCTATGTCGCCAACTTCGTGCTGATGGGCTACGGCACCGGCGCGGTGATGGCGGTGCCGGCGCACGACCAGCGCGACTGGGAATTCGCCAAGGCCTACGGCCTGCCGGTGAAGCCGGTGATCGTTTCGGCCGCGGTGCGCGATGCGCTGGCCGAGATCGCCTCGCACCTGAAGGACCACGACGACCCGATGGCGGCCGCGCTGGGCGCGCACGCGCCGGTGGACGTGGTCGAGATCGACGCCGCGGTGGCCGTGGTGCGCGAGCACTTCGAGCGCATCGAGCAGGGCGCGGCCTACACCGAGCGCGGGCTGCTGATCCACTCGGGCGAGTACGACGGCCTGGACTACGACGGCGCCTTCGCCGCGCTGGCCGCGCGCTTCGAGGCCGCTGGCACCGGGCGGCGCAAGATCAATTTCCGTCTGCGCGACTGGGGCGTGAGCCGCCAGCGCTACTGGGGCTGCCCGATCCCGGTGATCTA
>CBFGMS010000134.1:0-2371 GCA_965649985.1 uncultured Gammaproteobacteria bacterium
CGGCGATGCCGTATTCACTGACGTAGAGGTCGCGCAGATGCCGCGGGATGGTGGTGTGGCCGTAGTTCCAGACGATGCTGGACACCGCGTCCTCGCCCGGCACTTCGCGCAGGGCGCGCAGCATCAGCACCGAGCGCGCGTCGGGCAGCGCGTGCGCCATCGCCACGAAGTTGTACTGACCGCCCACGCCGGACACCACGCGGCCGTCGGCCAGCGCGTCGGAGACCGCCGCGCCCAGCGCGGTGGCCATCATGCAGGTGTTGAAGAACCGCGCTTCGCGGCGCTGCACGCGCTCCAGCGATTCGCGCCCGCCGTACAGCTCGTTGACCTCGCTCACCCGGCGCATGCCGATGGCGCGCGCATGGTCGCCGCCGAGGCCGCGCAACCAGGCGTAGAAATCGTCCGACCCCAGATAGAACGCGCCGTGCAGGAAATCGCCCTCGCGCTCCAGCCGCGCGCGGTCGTCCGCGCTCGCGCTGCCGTCGGCGATCCGCCGCATCAGCGCCTCGTCGTCCACCACCTTGCGCCGCAGCACGCCGTTCTGCACCAGCGCGCGGAACCCCTCGTTGATCATCTCGCTGCAGCCGTACAGGCCGGTGTCGAACGGTCCCAGTCCGCCGCTTTCGATCACCGCCGGGTGCCGCGCGATCTCCGGGTCCAGCGCATCCAGCACCGCGCGGTAGCGCGCGTTGTCGGTGTGGCGCAGCACCAGCGCGTGGCACAGCGCATCGGCCAGCGCGCCGATGCCGATCTGCAGCGTGCCGCCGTCGCGCACCAGCGCACTGGCGCGCAGGCCGATGGCGTACTCGGCGTCGTTCACCGGCTGGCGGGGCAGGGCGAAGAGCTTGGGATACGGCCCGGGCGGCGCGACCACGATGTCGAAGAAGTCGGCATCGACCACCGCGCCGTTCTCCAGCCACGGCAGCTCCGGGTCGATCTCGGCCACCAGCAGCGGACGCGGCAGGCCGCGCGCGGCGATGGCATCCACCACGTCGAAGGTCAGGTCGGTGTTCGAGGACAGCGACAGGCGGCTGCCGTCGGCGTTCGCCGCCACCTTCTGCAGCAGGCAGTTGGCGCCGCGCTCGGCCAGCGCCCGTGCGACGTGCGTGTAATTGAGGCTGGCGTAGCGCCGCTGCGCCTGCGCGGAGCCGAGCAGGGCACCGGACTGGAGGTAGAACTCCTGCACCTCGATATGCGCAGGCAGGGCATCGCGCTTCATCGCCTCGACGTAGGCCAGCCTCGGGAAATCCTCGCCGAACTGGCGCGCGGCGAACGGCGCGAGGAAACGCCGCTGCAGGTCGCCACCGGCCTGCGGCGGGTCCAGCGACAGCGCGGTGTAGAGCTGCATGGCGCGCCCTGGGTCGGCGGCGACGCGCGCGTACAGCGCATTGAGCAGCCGGTGCGGCTTGCCGATGCCCAGCGGTGTGGCCACCCGCAGCGGGCCGTCGATGCGGGCGAGCAGGGCCCCGACGGTGGCATCGAGGGTATCGGGACGGATTGGGGTGGGTGTCGGGTTCATGGGGCGATCATGGCGGACATTTGCCCCCGCTGTCCTGAGCGGCATCAAGCCATCGCCTGCGGCGGCCCGTCCGCGGGCTGCCACGGCGGTGCCCGTCATCCGTGTGACACGGATCGGGCCAGGCTCACGCGAACAGCAGCTTGCCCGATGCGATCAGCAGCACCGCCACCAGCGAATAGCGCAGTGCGCGCACCGGCAGCCACCGCAGGCCCAGCTGCGTGCCCAGCAGTGCGCCCGCCGCCGCGGCCAGCAGCCACAGCGGCAGCACCGCGGGCAGTGTCTGCCCCGAGTACAGCAGCCCGGACAGCGCGGTCAGCGAATTGATCCACACGAACGCCACCGACGTGCCGCTGGCATCGCGGGTGGGCATCCAGCGCATGAACAGCAGCAGCGGGGTGAGGAAGATCGCACCGCCGGTGCCGGTCAGTCCGGACAGCGTGCCGATGGCCGCGCCCGCGAGCAGGCCGGCGAGCCACGGCACCCGCCGGCCCGTGCTCGCCGCGTCCTCGTCCTCGGCATGGCGCGCGCTGCGCAGCACGCCCGCGGCGGCGACCAGCAGCACCAGACCGAGCAGCAGGCCGTAGCTGTCCGGGCTCAGCTTCACCTGCGCCGAGAGCCAGGCGGCAGGTGCGGACGCCAGCACGAAGGGCAGCACGTTGCGCCAGCGCACATGGCCGGCACGCCAGAAGCGCAACAGCCCGATGCCGCCGACCAGCAGATTCAGCGCGAGTGCGGTCGGGCGCAGCTCCTCCGGCGCGAAGCCGAGCAATGCCATCGCCGCGATGTAGCCGCTCGCCCCGGCGTGGCCGACCGATGAGTAGAGCGTGGCCACCAGCAGGAACAGGCCGGCGG
>CBFGMS010000135.1:0-1714 GCA_965649985.1 uncultured Gammaproteobacteria bacterium
CGTCGACATCTATGCCGAACGACCGCTGCCACGGCACCCGGTGTACTGCATGGCCAAGGCCGCGCTCGCGATGATGACCAAATCCCTCGCGCTCGAACTCGGCCCGCAGACCCGCGTCAACGGCATCGCGCCCGGCAACATCCTGTGGTCGGACAACCCGGTGAAGGCCGAAACCCTCGACACCGTGCGCAGCCGCACCGCCCTCGGCCGCCAGGGCAGCCCCGACGACATCGCCGGTGCCGTGCGCTTCTGCCTCGACAGCCCGTATCTCACCGGCCAGATCCTCGCCATCGACGGCGGGCGGACGCTGCATATCTGAGCGCGCTCCGCCCACGACTTGTCGCCTCGTCCTTTGACCTGTCCCCATGTCGTCACGAGTGCAGCGAGGGACCTGCTGTTGCCGAGGCTCGGCAGAGTCGCCCTGGGCGATCATGGCCGCGTGAAAGCAGGTCCCTCGCTGCGCTCGGGACGACATCCGGAAGAAGGCGCAGGCCGAGACTGGAGCGTGGCCAGCGGTATGCGAGGCGTGGCCTCATCTGCTTCAGCTCGCCTGCTTCGGCTCGTCTGCTTCGGCTCGTTTGCTTCGGCTCGTTTGCTTCGGCTTGTCCGTCCGGAGCTGTTCACTGCAACGCGTCCGCCGAAGCGCGCCGGCACGGAACGATCGGTCGACACGGCCCGTCCGGTCTCACTCCAGATCCAGCACCTGCAGCAGTGCATGCACGTAGTCGCGCTCCAGGTCGGCCGGCTTGTACACCTCCACCAGCCGCAGGCCACGGGTGCGGGCGAACAGATCGAGGTCGAGCGCGCACAGTCCGCTGCCGCGCCGTCGCCCGGCCGCCTGCTCGATCGCGTGCAACTGCGTGTGCAGGGCCTCGGGCGCAGGGGCGGAGGCGGCGGCGATGCGCACCGCGGCATTGAGATAGCGGGGGCCGCTGCCGGCGATGTCGCGGGTGGGCAGCGCGCGGGTGGCGGCGCGCACCTCGTAGCGGGTCGACAGCAGGTTCCAGGCCAGCCGCAGGCCATGGGCGCGGCGATGGTTCGCGCCCAGGATCAGCACATAACCGCCCTCATCCGGGTCCGGCGCCGCCTGCGGGGACCGCCCGGGCAGCGCGCAGCGCAGCGCCTGTCTCACGCAGCACTCTCGTCGCGGCTGCGGCGGATCGCGATGCCCAGCGTCGCCGAGCCCAGCGCGCGCGCCGCGGCAGGCTTGCGCACGCGCAGCGCGACCGCCTGCGCATGCGCGAACTCGCGCAGGATCCCGGCGGCCAGCCGCTCCAGCAGCGTTTCCAGCAGTTCGCAGTCGCAGCCTTCCGCGCCGCGGCGCAGCAGCGCGCAGACCTCCGCGTAATCCACCGTGTCGGCCAGCGCATCGCTCGCCGCAGGCGGGCGGTTGTCGTAGGCGATCTCGACATCGAACACCAGCGGCTGGCGCATGCGACGCTCCCAGGCGTGCACGCCGATCACCGCTTCCACTTCGAATCCTTCGATGAATACCGTATCGGTCATGGCGCTGGGAACAGTCGATGTGTCATGGATCGGAGGAGGAGTCGGCGCCCTGCGCATCGTCGGCGGGCGCTGGCTGCGCGGCGGGCTCGGCAGGTGGGCGCGGCGCGACCAGGATGATGTCCGGCCAGCTGTCGTGCCACACCTGCGCCACGTCGCGGAAATGCAGGTGGTCGTAGTCGCCGCCAAGGCGGCGCATGTCGTCGAGCGC